>CAVREL010000091.1:0-108376 GCA_963720105.1 uncultured Acidobacteriota bacterium
ATTGACGGCCATGATAGAGATCTCCAAAGCTCTCAAAGTGTCTCCCGTGGAAACCTTAACGAGGGTATTGGACTTGATGCCCAAATTTGCTTATCTCGAAAATAGCGCCTCGCCATCAGATCGCGATCCACGGTAACACGATTCACCCAAACTGGTAGAGGTGATCTCCCAAGCATTCTGCGGCGCCCTTTCGACCCTTGCTCACGCCGTATCACAGAATGCTATGGTAGGTGAGCGAGTTCCTCACACTGAGTTTGGAATGACCGTTCTGCGTACGGCGGATTGGGGGCTATTTTGCCAAGAGCTGAGTTAAACGAAAGACCAATCACCCTAGTTGCGAAGGAAGCATGGGAACAGGAGTACAGGGTGTTTCAGGCTATTCCCAGTTCCTTGCGATCTGAGCCCGCCAAGGCTCTCGTTCTGTTCGCTGATTTGCTTGACCTCAAGAACAGACGTGTCCTGGATGCGGGCTGCGGAAATGGGCGAAACGCTGTTTATCTGGCCAAGAGAGGTTGTGAAGTCACCGCGGCTGACTTTGCTGAAGCAGCTCTTACGGAGACCAGGAGGCGCGCAAACGCGGCCGGCGTCAACGACCGGATCTCGGTGGAAAAGGTTGATCTCTCCGCGATATTCCCGTATATCAGTAATTCATTCGATTTCGTGCTGGATGCCTACACATTTTGTCATTTTCTCGACGAGGTTCTTGCCATCGGCTTCTGGACGGAAATGAAGCGGATTGTCCGGCTCGATGGCTACCTAATGAGCATTGCCTTTTCGACCGATGATTCGTACTACGCCCAGTTTCGAGCGAGAGACGGAAACAGGATCGTCTTTGATCCGACGAACCGAGTCTCAAAGCGACTATACGAAGAGACGGAGTTGAAGGAATTTTTCTCTCGGCTTTTTCGAGTTGAATACTTCGCGAGGTTCGAATTTGAAGATCTAGTTCATGGAAGAACCTTCAAGCGGGTTGTGCTCGCATCTATACTGCGGCACGAACACTGACCGGCTCGATCTCCGATAGGGAGCGGAAAACTTGCTTGCCTTTCTTGAGAGCATGTTGCAATTCCAAGTCCGCTCCCTTCGAGGGTCCCAAGTAGAGCAGCGCGTCGCAGACGTCCAGCCACTCGAGATCAAGCCGGATATAGTCGTCCCAAGTCATCACAACGCCGGTGCGATGCGCATGCAGATCCACGTAGTGTGTCAGGTGAGGGATAAACGGAATATGCCCTAGCTTGTAAAGCGCCAGCCCCGCTTCGATTGCTCTTCGAGTATTCATCTCGCGTTCGCGCTCAGACGGCGCGCTGTACGGCCCGGCAACGTAAATCCTCAAATTTGACACGATCTAGTACCCCAAGAATGTCAACAGCCGTGGACACCACAATTGTACCTTGTGCGCCCGATACAAGAATGTCCCCGTCAAGGCCGACACCAGAAGAAGCCAGTCTTCACACCCATAGTGTGATTGCGGCGGATGCAAAGCGTAAAATATCGCTAAGAAAAGAAAGAATACAAACCACACTACGGTCACACCTCGTTGCTGGCCCGCTCTATTCCACGCTGCCTCAGCCTCGGCTGCGTTATCGAACCGTCTGTCATAGTCTTTTCTCGGATGCTCTATTTTCTTAAATATGTCCCACAGAACGAACAAGAAGAAAACCACTGCAAGCACTCGAAGCTCGCGCTTGAAGTCCGCATATTTAATCAGCAGAATGGAGTAGAAGATTAGCAACAGAACGTCGAGAACAAATCTCCACCATCCCCCGAGGGTCCGCACCCTGATTGGGTTCGTTTTGATGGACCGGTGATATCCAACCCAGCTTAAAATCACCGTGGCCCAGGCTAGCATCAAAGTCAGGAAGACAAAAAAGTTCTCTGTGCTGCGAATAATCAATGACCAGTCGGTGAACCAAGTCTCAATCTTCAGTTCTTCGAAGTTGAGACTCAGTGCGACCGCGAAGAGCGGATCGATGAAATCCACTCCAATCCGATCATCATCGCCAGATGCCATCGTTGCCTTTTTCAGACAACGTAGAACAAAACTTCATCGAAAGAAAGTATCGCGAAAGGCTCCGCAGCCTGCCGGTCTCTTTTTTATTTGTGGGCGGGATCAGATTGTTGTTGATGAATGTGTTGACCGATCGCTCAGTAATCCGTACACAACGGCCAATCTTGACCACTTCAAGCTTTTCACGACGGAGAATCCAAGCTCGAATCGTTGCGGGTTTAACGCCTAGTCGAGAAGCCGCTTCTGGCACAGAGAGCAAATGACCTACGTCGGCTAGCTTCGTGAGCTCAGAGCATGGCTGTGCGGGTTGTGGCGGCAGTTTCGGTCCATTTCGCTGGGTTTGGTTCTTCATATAGTTCCTTTCGCTTGTAACGACGAGTGTGAGGTTTCAGCACGCCGGCCCGATTGCGCCATCGCGGTAGAGGTAGAGGGCCTGAGCCGGCTGTAGCACCGGCTCCCGCTATTCCGACGACCATCGGCGAGGATGCACTTGGATGCGACATGCTTACGGCCCGTCGAGTACGAGGTCTGCGATTGGGGGAACACTTCTTCCTGTTGTGGGCAACTCGGGAAGCTGGTTTGACGGCGTACTCAAAGATAGGAACTTAATAAAAGTGAGATTCTGATCGGACTCATTGGCAAGAGCTTCGCGGGATCATTGTGATATCCCGGCTCGTGCCTACCGGGATCGATTCGTTTTAGTCGCGGATGTCTTGCCGGTGGCCGCGGCGGGCAATGTCAACAACTTCGATTGTGCGGGGTCAAAACGAACGCATGATGCGTCAATGTAGTCTTGCCTAATTTCAATCGACTTCCAGCGGCGCCCCAGACTCTCAGCGACCGCTCCGGTGGTGTTACTTCCCGCGAACGGATCGACTACCAAATCGCCATCTGACGTAAGAAACCGGATAAAGAATTCCACTAGTCTGGCTGGCATCCGTGCCGGATGTAACCTGATACCTTCCTTTCTACAGTGTTCCTGATACGCGTCCGTGCTGCCGGTATTCGCAAATGCGAACACATTCGCAGGTTCAGCAGTTATCTCTTCGATCACACTTGCGACTGAAGCGGCAAGGACATTTGGCGGAATCGCTCCACGATTATTCTTCAGGAATGATTTCGCGCCAATTTTGTATTCTGAAGGTCGATGCCCAGGATTGTATGTGCCGCTTTCAAGCAACTTAAGCATGCTATCGCTATAAGCAGTGAGAACGTTGCGGTTGTCCGCTTTCGGGCGTGGCGTTGGTGAAAGCCACCAGACTCGAGTGAACGCGTCCTTCACCCTGCAACGCTCGACGTTTACCCACTGCGCTGGACTTGGGAGCCTTGCTGGGTTATAGCACACGAACTCTTGGCACAAATGAAACTTTCCCGCTCTCTTGAATGCCAGCAGCGCTTCAAGCGGAAGCGTTGACATCGTGGGCTTACCCGGCACCCACCCATTTCCCAAAGAACTCAACCTCAAGCGACGCAGCTTTTGTGAGACGTTTCTTTATCGCCATCGGCGTCCGGGATCCTCGCATGGTTACGCGAAATTGCGGTCTTCAATCAAGCTTTTCTTCCCGGCAACATCTTACTCAGAATGACCTGAATCACTTCCGGCCGATGCTCGCCGGCAGCACCCTCTAGCGTATAGGATCGCTCGAAGCCTTTGGGCCCACAATCTTCATCTCCCATCGGTCGTTCGCTTGCGACCCGACGATCGAAACCCGCCAATCTCCGAGCCGATCGGCAAGCACATGTTCGATGATCGCTCGAACTTCTGCTTGCAGACCAGAATCTCCTGTGTGTTGCATCTCCACTGAAACTGCCATACTGCCCGAAAATATCACCCTGTTCCCGGCTGCGCAAATCCCCAGCAACCATGCCGACGAATTCTGCCCGCGTATCCACCTCAGGCGGAGTAGAATCGGGGCCTATGGCGATACCAGGGGCGCTTACTCGCAAACGCGGAAACCCCGACTGGGGACATCCGCCCCGGCCTGTCCCCGCTCTCCCCACCGAGTTCGAAGTGCGGGTCAGCCAACTGCAACTCAGTCCAGAGAGGTACACATCGTCAGCTGAGCTCCGTGCCTGGTGTGAGCGAAATAGGAATCGCTGCTATGTCCCAGAATGGCTGCTCAAGGAGTGGGACATCACCGTAGATCCAAGCTCAGCAGCATAGTGTCCCAACGCCAGCGCCGGTCGTTCTCGCAAAATAGATTGTGAGCGGCTCTCACCATCGTATTGAGTTTCCTATCTGTCTGCGTCATATCACACTAGGTCAGCCTAAACCCTGCGGCGGCAAACTGCTGTGGTAGCATTGGCTCAAAAACGTGGCAGAGTCGACCGTTCCGGCGCAAGTACTGTCTGATTGCCGGACGCCCGATAGCCACGAGTCCAGAAGTTCATCCTTGGTAGAGCCATGGATCAGGTTGACCCACCCCGCAGCGAACCATTTGCTAAATGGGCGTCACGGCGCGTCTGGCAGGTCGCTTCGATCGCCTTGATGGTGCTGTCCGTCGTTCTCTTCGTTGCCGTGTTGGTCTCCAACCTCCAAAGGCCAAAGGTCTCAGTCGTGCTGTTGGGCGGCATGACGGCTGCTTTTTGTATTTTCAGTCTTCTTTTGGCCAAGGTGTTTCTCCAACTGCGCCGTGATCAACGCAACGCGGCCAGCGTCCTCCAAACGGCAGAGCATGAATTCCAGCAGATGGCCGGCAACATCCAGGAAATCTTCTGGATGATCGATGCCGACAGTAAGAAAGCCCTTTATGTCAACCAGGCCTATGAGGCCATCACTGGACGCTCGTGCCGGTCTTTAATGGAGAATCCGTCGTCTTATGAAGACATCATCCACCCCGATGACCGTGTCCATGTGCTTGGGAAGCTCGAAGAAGCGGCCCAGAACGGGCAGTTCAATGAGAGGTTCCGGATCGTAAGGCCAGGCGGCGAGGTGCGCTGGGTCTGGGCGCGCGGTTTCCCGGTGCGCGATTCTGAAGGCAAGATTCGCCGCCTCGTCGGGCACTGTCCTTGAGATTACTGCCCAAAAGGAAGCAGAAGAACAAGTCGCAACCAATCTTGCCCTGGCGCGATCCTCATGGGCTGAAGCCGAAGCGTTGCGCAAAGCGACCTTTGGTCTGACGCAGGATCTCCGGATGGACTTCGTTCTCGAGGCGCTTCTCCAATCGCTGGCAGACCTGATCCCCTACACGTGCGCTCGGGTCTTAATTGCGGAGGGCGGTCCCCACGTGCTGTCGTTAGGAGAGAAGGCTCTGCCCACAAACTCCAAAGCCGCGTTCGGAATTCCCTCTCACTCTGAATGCCGACGACTCTCCGTTCCTGCAGCGGATTCTAGCGGCCCAGAAGAGTGTCTTGATCTCCGATACGACGAAAGAACAATCGTGGCAGACCTTCGAAGGACATGATCATCTGCGCTCCTGGCTCAGCGTTCCTCTGGTCGCCTCCGGACAGTACCTGGGTTTTCTGTCGTCGGGCACGCGGAGCCCAACCGCTTCACGCAAGACCATCTCCGCCGGGCGGAATTGTTGGCCATCCCCGCGGCGGCGGCAATCCAGAATTCCCGTCTCTACGAACGGGCTGCGATTTATGGGGAGGAACTTGAAAAGCGGATAGAAGATCTTCGACGAGCGCAAGCGGCGCTGGTGCAATCGGAGAGGGGCGCCGACTCTGGAGGACAGGTTCCAGAAGGTCTTTCGTTCGAGCCCGGTCCCGTTCTCCATCACAACGGTGGCGGATGGACGGTTCGTCGATGTAAACGCCGCATTCGAGTGCCGATACGGCTATTCCCGGGCGGAAGTACTCGGCCGGACGGTCCATGAGCTGAGGATTTGGGAAGATGTGTCTGACCGCGCGCTGATGGTCGCGCAACTCCAGCGCGGCCCCATTCGCAATGTCATTACCCGCGTTAGGACAAAGTCCGGCCAAATCAAGACCACAACTTATTCGGCAGACAAAATCCAGTTCGACGGCCAATCCTGCATTTTGGCGGTCTCAGGAGATCTTCCTGATTCTGCGCAGCAGCCAGGCAACTGAACATCCTTGGGCACAATCTGAAACGTGCGAGCGCCGTCGACGACCCAGATTCGCACCCAGTTGGCCGACTCCCGGGCTCTGACCTTTCTCTCTCTCTTGTGTTTCTGGTGTCCGGAATTCCGACCGTGAAAAAGAAAAATTACCACTCCTCGATCGAAGCGCGCCACGATAGTACTTACCTTTGTGCGTAAGATAACGGTGCGCAGGCAGCCGTGGACAAGCAGGCAAGAACAGGTGTCGGGCGAAGCCGGGTCCAATCGGAGCTGCGGTGCGGCCCTGGCCTTGGGCAGGTTTCTGGAAATGCACCGTTTTCTCTTATGGCAAGACAGCGTGTGGGCTGGTGTTTCGCTATGGATGGACGATTGGTCCGCGGGAGTGCAGAGTGCAGACGTGACTGGAGTGGTCGCAGGATCGTTCCAGCAGCCCAGAAATGCTTCCGAACTGGGTTGAAGATCGACGTTTTGTCCGGTTTCCCGACCGCTTTGGACCCGACACTTCCGCGGTCGTCGCCTGGGACAAACGCTAGTACTCTGCGGTCAGATCGGAAGGCGGCCCAATTCCTTCTGCGGCTCGATGACATCCCGCCACCGCCTCCTGTTGTCGTCGCGCTCGGAGTTTGCCGCCTCCGCCTGGCCCGGATAGTGGTTTCTTCGTGCCCTTCGTCTTCACTCAAGGGTGCAGTATGGGCAAGGCCGGACAGAATTCTTTCTTGGTGGGATCAGGAAGTCGATCGTAAGGGAAGACCGATCAGGAGTGATGTGCGATCAGCGGCGCATCAAGTCTGGAAAGAAGCCTGCCGTCGGACTCAATCACTTCTTGCAGACCCTGCACAAGCTCGCCGAGCTGATGGAAGACTCCGTTGCGCAGGTTTCTCGCTACCTGGACCGGATCGGCGCCCCGTCGTCGTCACCGAAAAACGGACTGCTCTTGTTGGCTTTCTCGCGGTCGCTGCGGAGACTCGCCGCCAAGTCTCGTCGCCTTGAACTCGTCGGTGGGGCGGTTGAGCTGTCGAGTCGCATCGTAGACCGTAATTGGAGCCGTCAAGTAGACGCGCGATTGGATTTGGAGAACATCGTTCGAAGACTGAGCGACAGAAACAGCACCGTCTTGGCTCTCAGAGCGGCTGGCCACAACTGGGAGGAAGTTGCCCAGTCGCTCGGAACGTCAGTGGCTACTGTTCGCAACAGCTTCTGGCGCGAAGTCAGAGAGGTGAGACGGAAGCTCCAAGTTGATGAGAAACAGAGACATCGGATTGACCATCGTCTGCCTCAAGAGCAGGCGAAACCGGACCATTCAGAGCAGGCTTGACGCCGCAAGAGTATCAGTATCGACGTTCAATATTAGGCTGTGATGCCCAAATCGTCTTCCGGCTCAAACTCCGGCGCTGCAGGAACTGTTTTCCTTTTTCATCTGGGCTTCGTACTCCGCTTGTTCTTTCTTGGCTTCGCTCACGGGTAGCAGTTCCATGTGACCGGGCGGAAAGACAAACGTCTGGACAAAGCTCAGCCGGTCCAAGTTCAACCTTCGTCCGACGATCTCGGCACGATGGTGCTTGCAGAAATCACAGAAATCGGCCGCGTCGATAATCTCCTTCTTGAGTCTCCCGGTCTCGACGATTCGGCACTTGAGCTGTCCGCCATCAATCCACTTTTGTACCTCTTGGGCACGGACATGAAGCGCCTCCGCCAACGTGTATTTTGTGAACCAATCCTGCCCCATGCGGCCGTTCGCACCTAGCCGCCGCAGCATGGAGTGTATGGAGGCCGGCGACCGACGGAGGAGTAGTGTCACTTCATGGACAGGGGATGAGACACGATCAAGTCGAGCAGCTTCTGTTGCTCCTTGTTGGTCCACGGCCGATAC
This sequence comes from uncultured Acidobacteriota bacterium, assembly GCA_963720105.1. Lineage (GTDB taxonomy): Bacteria > Acidobacteriota > Terriglobia > Terriglobales > Acidobacteriaceae > Telmatobacter. Next base: position 7,904 of record CAVREL010000091.1, read on the forward strand.
GCCTGCTTCTCTCGAACACCGATCTGGCGCACGAATCTCCGACACGCGTCCCTGGGGTTTCCAGAGACTTCAACCAGCCTCGCGATGAGTGACTTCAAATCGGTTGGAAGGCCTTGTTGGAGCTCTTCCGAGTGCCTCCTGGCATTCAGGTAGGCTCTGGCGGTCTCTCTTGCTAGCCCCCGACCAACGGAATACGCGGCGCTGTCCTCGACTGATTGCCTTCTTCCACGTTTGATCAGATCTGAAGTCCAGACCCCACAGTCCCTTCTATCTATACATGGCGACGAAACGGAAATGTGTCTCACACATAAACTGATTTCTTGGCGGACGCTGTCGAGATTCAGCTTCTGGCGAGGCGGTTGAAAGAGACTTCTGTTTTTGCCCAAAGGAGGCTTGTGCGATAGGATGACCCCCGAAAGCACGAGCGAAGATTTTGACGGGATGAGGGAAATTAGTGAATCTGGAGAAGGAGCTGTTTGATGCGTTTGACCGGGTTGTGCATGAAGACTATCCCAATCCCGAGCGCATCAACTGTCCTGGACACTCCGCCCTGCAGAAACTGGCGGTCGAACCTCAGGCCGTCCACGACGCCTCCATATTGGTTCACATCAGACAGTGTGCTCCCTGTTTCGATGAACTGAGAGAACTCCGTCGAAGGCAACTGCTTCAGCCCTGAAGGGTCGTCCGGCCCAAAGCAACTAGTCCGACGATTGGCGGAAATCCCTCACTTCCGGATCGTGGGCAGCCCTCATCTTGGGACCATTGCACAGTTGCCGTGATTCGCCCCGTTACGTGTATGACTCAGATAGTCCGCACTTCGTCTGGAGATCGCATGGCCTGGAGCGCTTTCCCCACACGCCGAAAGAGGCTTGTGTAGCCAACCGTCTGGGTTCTACCTAGCCGTCTGGCGGATGCGCCTTCCGCGCCTATCCTTGATCCTGTTCTCACAGTTCAGGAAAGGGGTCTTGCTAGACATGGCCAATTCAATACTAGAAACAATTTCAAGCGAATTTGCGTCTGCCGCGGAGAAGGTAGGCAGTAGCGTGGTTGCCGTCCATGCCCGACGCTGGATGCCGACCAGTGGCATCGAATGGAAGAAGGGCGTGGTCGTAACGGTTCATCACGGCGTGCAGCGGGACGAAGACATCAAAGTTCTGCTCGGTGGTGGTCGCGCGGTTTCTGCGAAACTGGCCGGACGGGATCCTAGTACGGACATAGCCGTCCTGAGGATCGAGGAGGGATCTTCGGGTGCGCCCCAACTCGGCGACTCGACAGGCCTGAGGCTCGGCCATCTTGTTCTCGCGCTCGGCCGCACGCGCCGCGGGGATCTAGTGGCGAGTAGCGGGATCATTGGCGGCATCAGCGGCGAGTGGAGGAACCGGCGGGGTGGACAACTCGATCAGCACATCCGGCTCGACCTCGCCCTGTATCCGGGATTTTCCGGCGGACCGCTGCTCAATGCCCGAGGCGAGGTTGTCGGCATAAACACGCAGGGCCTAGGCCAAGGACGAGCTGTGACGGTGCCAGTGGCAACCGTCAATCGCGTTGTCGAAGAACTCCTGGAAACAGGGCATATCGCTCGGCCATATTTGGGCATTGCTATGCAGCCGGTGGAGGTGCCGGAAAATATGCGTTCGAAGCTGCCTGCTGAAACGCGAGCCGGGCTGCTCGTCGTGCACGTCGAAAACGGTGGGCCCGCAGAAAAGGCCGGAGTGTTGCTGGGAGACGTTCTTTTCGAAGTAGCGGAAAGACAGTCGAACACGTGGATGCGATCCAGGATTCGCTTGCCACCGCGAAGGTCGGTGATGTTCTCCAGGTCAGGATCATTCGAGCCGGCGAGATCAAGCCGGTGTCGATCACTTTGGGCGAGAGGAGCGCGATAACGAATGTCGAAGCGAAACGGCGGAGGCGCGATCAAGATTGCGGTCGTCGCGACCTCCGCCGTCCGCCGTGCCGGGCTCGAAAGCATCGTCCGCAGCCACGCTGAGTTCCATTTGGCGGGAAGTTTTGGCGCGGTGGCGAGCCTGGCGTCATTTGCCCCGCACCGAACTGGATGTAATTGTCATCGACTCCGATTCGATCCACGATTTACTACGTGAGCCGACATCGGACGCCGCGATTGTTCTGCTCACGGAGGTCAGCGACGCTCGGTCGATCGCTCGCTTGTTGCGGAGCGGGGTGCGCGCGATTCTGTCCCGAGAGAGCGCCGCGGACGACGTTCTCTCCGCGATTTACGCCGCCTATGACGGACTAGTGTTGTTGAGCACAGCGACCGCAGAGAGCTTGGCCGGCGTCTTCGGTGATCAGTTGGCGGAGGTTGACGATGAATTATCTGAGGAGATCACCTCCCGCGAAACCGAGGTGCTCAGAATGTTAGCGGAGGGGCTCGTGAACAAAGATATCGCGGCGCGTCTAGGTATCTCCGAACATACGGTCAAGTTCCACATCAGCTCGATTCTCGACAAACTGGGAGCTTCCACCCGTACCGAAGCGGTTACCCTGGGAATCCGGCGGGGGCTAATTCCAATCTGAGCTAGGGGCCTTGCTTAGTGGCTTGCATTAGAATAAAGACGGTCCCTTTTGTAATCGTGGTCGCCAACGAAGCACTTCTCCAACGCGGCCGAACGGCACTCACGGACGTGCCCAAAGTTACGAGGCAAGAATGTTTCGCGGGATCACCTTAATGGTGGACGTGAAGATGTGCGTCAGTGTGAGCGGCGATGCTGATTGCTGCATCGATCCGGAACTCTATGATGTCGCCTGAGAAGTCAGTCGTTGCTGTGTGGCAATCGGGACGGAGAGTCTTTCAGATGGGCTGCTACAATGCCTGTCCGAGGGGGACTATGACGAACCTGACGGGAGTAATCCGACAATTGCGGAAGGAAAGACAGCGCGTGCACGGAGAAATGGAGCGGCTGAACGCGGCGTTGGCGGCCCTGGGAAGTCTCGGAGGTCCGGAGGGAAAGGCTAAGCGCTCTCGCGCGCCCAAGGTGCGGAGGCCAATGTCAGCGGCCGCTCGCAAGAAAATCGCGGCGGCCCAGCGTGCACGCTGGGCAAAATGGAAGAAAAACAAGCGAACCAAGTGAATGGAAAGAACGGGCGAAGCGGATTTTGTAACATTGCACGAATCCCTCCTGGTAAGGGGGTTTCGTGCAACGAACTGTTGCCCACTACGATCTGAACGATCGGAGTGATGAGCGGCAACATGAGATTCTGTCGCCGATGAAACGGTTGGATCCATGATTGTCTGACCCGGCATGATCGTTAAGGGATGGAGCATAGACACATATTATGATGGGACATCGCGGTCTATGCGCTTGTTTTCAATGCTTTACGCCGACTTAACGGTCGTGGTATTTGCTGGTAATTATCTTGTTATTTTAGCGTCATTGTGATACGCTGGCATTGGGTTCGGAGGTCCAAGACATGGCAGTATCGACCCCGGCAAGACCGGATTTGTTGGCGTATCGGGAAGCGACAACTCTGGATTTTCCCAAACTCATCACGGAGTTGACCACAATTCTGGGGAAGAAACTGACGGCCTACATCGCTTCGGTCAAAGACGCGAGAGCAATCGAGCGCTGGATGGCCGGCTCAGAGCCGTACAAGGGAGTCGATGAAAGATTGCGGCTCGCTTATCGGCTGGCGAAAGCGATTAGCGATCATGAGGGGCCACGGGTGGTTCAGGCTTGGTTTACGGGTCTGAATCCAGAGCTCGGTGATCGCGTGCCCGCCCGGCTTTTGCGAGAAGGGGATGTGGAGACCGTAGGTCCGCAGATACTTGGCGCCGCGCGCGCCTTCTTAGCCGGAGGATAGCAATTCGTGAAAGCCCCCGGCGTAATTTACAGGCTAGAGATAATGCGGGTCCTGATGGGCGATGGAGGGGATGAGAAATGTGCCAAAGAACTCGCCGATCATGTCCTGCGAATAACTGACCCCGACGTAGCGGCCATAACCGGCCATTCCGGGACCATACACAGAATGAGAATTGGAGCCTATGGCAATCGCCGCGTCACCCAGGATGGTGATGCTGTTGAAGGGATCGGCGACGTTGCGCGCGGCCAGCCAGGCCTTGTCTTTGGGAGTCAGCGGCTTGGCCTGGGGGCCGTTCACGAATTTTTCGTAACGATTGGCCCAGGTGACTTTGCAGGGGCCGGTATCGGGCTGCCGGCCGCCCTGGGCAATGGCCGATTTCGCGCCGGTTTCGGGTGGCCTGGCGGGAGAACTGCTGGGCGAAGGGCAGGGCTTGAGTTTGGGAGGCGGGCTGGCCGCCGGCGTCTGGGGGTCAGGCGCATCGGGGAGCACGGCCGGCGCCGGGAGTACGTCAGTCGAAGGCTGGCTGAAGCCCAGGCCGGGGGAGAAAAAAGAAAAAGCCAGCGAGGCCAGGATGATCCCGGTATGCCGAGGCAAGTGCATATGCCGAACGGGCTGGCTGGAGGTTGCCGCGATGACCCCTCCTCGCTTTGCAGGGAGCTGAGCGCTGTGGTTGTAGATTGGCAACACTTCGAGCGACATAACTCTCCCGATTCGATCACGGGGCAGACCGGTTGGTTGTTTGGACGCTTCGGAAGGCCATCCGGATACCAGGTAAGGTGAAGCCCGACCAACCGAACATGATGAAAACGAACTCTTACTATCTACAGGTTGGGACGGAATCGTCTTGTGGAAAGTCAAGCGTCCGGGGTTCGTTTCGCGGGGAACGTGTGTCCGGGGTGGGAAGCGCCAGCGGGTTGAGGTTCGTGGTCTCCCGCCTTCGCGCCCGACCACCCCAGCGACGAAGACCTGTCGCTGGGGGCCCCGGTAAGCCGCGAGACGGGGCACGGAGGGGATTGGGCCTGCCACCGGGGCAGTACCAACGTTAGTGATTACCGCGGCACATCCGCCGGCGGCGCGGTTGACGCGTTGCATCGTGCGCCGCAGACTGGGAACGGAGCACTACCACGGTCCGGTGTGGTGGAAGAGGGAACGTTATGAATACTTATCCTCCGCCGAGTCCTGGTCCGGCATCGGGTCCGGGAGGGGTCGGCAGGCGCCTTGAGGAAGCCATGGAGTTGATCGAGATGGAGCTGCGCCATGCCATCGCGTACGTCAACGATGCGGTGATTCCGCAGGTTCGGCGGGAATCGATCAGCGCCATGCGCAGCCTGTCGGAAACACTGCGCAACCTGGCGGATCGGATCGAGCGGCGCCAAGGAGCGCCCAATCACCCCAACGACCAGGGTCCGCCGAAGGGTCCGCAGTCCTGATGAGCGCAGAAGCCGGCCGGCGAAGGTGGTTTTCGGGAGGGTGGGCTGCCTTTGCGGCGGCGGTGCTGCTGGTGTCGGGTTGCGCGCATCATCGGCAGTCGGCGAGCCGGGCTCCGCAGACGGCGCCTGAACTGGAGGAAACCAGTCCGCCAGCGCCGGCCGCACCGAGTGCTGCGGCTCCGGCCGAGAGTGCTTCAAATCTTCCCCCCGGTCGCATTCCTCCCACTCCGCTGCCCCGGGGCGGCATCACCCCGGAAGACATCCGTTATGTGAACACGCACGAGCCGATCGTTAGCGAGGTAGGGCTTGCGACCTGGTACATGGCGCCATACAAGGGGCGGCGGGCGGCCAATGGCGAGGTGTTCGAGGACTCGGCTTTCACGGCGGCGCACCGGACCTTGCCCATGGGTTCGCTGGTCGTGGTGACGAACCTGACCACGGGGCAATGGGCGGCGATGCGGATCAGCGATCGGGGACCGTTTGTGGAGGGCCGGATCGTCGATCTCACGATCGCATCGGCAAAAGCGACGGGCGTGTACCGGGCGGGGCTGGTGAAGGTTCGGCTGGATGTGTTCCAGACGCCGAAGCCCATCGACAGCGGCGGACGCTGGTGCGTGCAGGTGGGGGCGTTCCGCAGTGAGCAGCAGGCGATCCGGCTGAAATCGCAATTGGTGGCCAGGTACCCGGAGGCGAACGTGATCGAGTTTCCGGGGCAGGAGAGCAGTTACTGGGTGCGCATCCGGCCGCAGGGTGACAATCGCGAAAAGGCAGAGCTGATTGTCCGGCAATTGCGGCCCTCGGAGGGCGAGGCGTTTTTGACGCGGCTGGATTGAAACCCCACCCTAGCAAAGCTAGGATCGGGCACGCAGGTTCGTTCCTTTCCGTTACTCGGGCGGGAGCTTGAGGTCGGCGTAGTTACGGCCGAGGATTGCGCAGAGGGCCTCGACGACCAGTTCATGATCGGCGCGCTGGGGCAGGCCGGAGACCGTGACGCTGCCGACAACGCCGACGCCTGTGACCGCGAGCGGGAATGAACCGCCGTGGGTGGCGTAATCGGCAACGGGAAGGCCCTGGCTGTCAGCGAGGGTTTGATTTCTGAGCTTCTCCTTCAGACCGGCGATGTAGGAGCTGGAGTGGAAGCGAGCAACGATATTGCTTTTGCGGCGCACCCACTCGGGGTGATCGGGGTTGGTGCCATCGAGGGCGGCATAGAAGAGCGGCTGCCCGAAGCGGCGTACATCGATGACGACGGCCAAGCCGCGCTCGGAGGCCAGAGCTCGCAAGCGGGAGCCGAGCTCCCAGGCGATCTGCGCATCGAGGCGGGGCAGTTGCAATTCGCGCTCCTGCAGCTCGATGCGTTGGAGGTCTTCGTTCAAACCCATTGGTCACGTCCTCATTGACATGGTACGTGAGTGGGCGGACGGCATTGGAAAGGCCTGCACTCGGTGATGAAACGGGTTCGATCCAGCAGGCATGAAAATGGGTTTGCGAAAGCTTCCCTCAGGGGCTAAAGAGTGTGCGTGAGAACTCGTTCCGGGCGTGGAATCGGCTATTTTTAATGACAAAAACAGCAAGTCAGCGCCGCTGCGCGGCATAGCGAGTCAGCAAGTCAGCGCGAAAGTCCAGTTCTCACGCAAACACTAAAGCCCGGATCCTCTCAGGGAGGGTCTTGGGCACGGCAAAAGCCGTGCTCTTTCAAAACGCCAAGAGATCATCCTTCGGCGGGTTCTTGCACGACGACAGCGGTAGGGGGGACGATGCCGAGGCGCTGATAGATGGGCCGCATCGCGGCGCGGATCCCGGTCATGCGCGACCAGAACCACAGCGAGCCGACGATGCAGGCGATGCCGCTGATGATGACAGTGCGCGGGGCGCCGATAGCGTGGGCCAATGCGCCGGCCAGAAGGCTGCCGAAGGGGGCCATGCCGACAAAGGCCATGGTGTAGTAGCTCATCACGCGTCCGCGCATCTTCTCGTCGACCAGAGTTTGCAGAATGGTGTTGCTGGTGGTGACTCCCTGCATCATGCCAAAGCCGGTGAGAAACATGAAAACAATCGAGAGCCACTGGAAACGAGAGAATCCAAAGGCGACCAGGCCCACACCGAATAATGCCGCCCCGATGGGAATGATTTTCAAGAGGCCGCGAACGGAGCGGCGGACGACCAGCAAAAGCGCGGAGATGAGTGAGCCGACGCCGACTGCGCCCATGAGAAAGCCAAAGGTATGCGGCCCTCCGCGCAGGACCTGCCCCGCGAAGATGGGCATGAGCACCATGAACGGCCATCCCATGAGGCTGATCAATGCGAAGAGCAGCAGGATGCTGCGAATGGGGACGGAAGCGGCCACATAATCCCATCCCTGGCGCAGTTGCTCGAGCATGGTGGCGCCATGGTGTTGCTGCCGCTCGTGAGAGACGCGCATCATCAGCAGCGAGGCGATCACGGCGATGTAGCTGATGCCGTCGACGAGGAAGCACCATCCTTCGCTTGAGGCGGCGATGACCAGGCCGGCGAGCGAGGGGCCGAGGAGGCGGGCGGCATTGACCATGGAGGAGTTGATGGCGATAGCGTTGGACAGGTCGGCGCGATCTTCGACCATGCGGATCATGAATGATTGCCGGCCGGGCATGTCGAAGGCATTGATGGTGCCTTGCAGCGCGCTGAGGACCAGGACTTCGGCGATGTTGATGCGATGCGACAGGGTGAGCCAGGCAAGCACGAGCGACTGGACCATGGCCAATGTCTGGGTCCAGACGAGCACCTTGCGGCGATCGATGCGATCGACGATGACGCCAGCGAAAGGAGCGAGGAGGAATGTCGGGATCTGCCCGGCGAAACTCACGGCGCCAAGGAGCAGCGAGGACCTGGTGAGGCGATAGACGAGCCACGAGGTGGCCACGCGAGTCATCCAGGTGCCGATGAGGGAGATGGTCTGACCACCGAAGAAGAGGCGGAAATTCCGGTGGCGGAGGGCGCGCCAGGCATGCGAGAGGCCGGGGGTGTTGAGTGCCGATGGGGATGGTTGGGGTTCCATGGGGTCGTTGCCCGTAGTGCTATTGGGGTTCGTGGTTTCCCACCTTCGCGACAGAAAGAAGTCGCGAAGATGGGGCACGGAAGTTTTGTCGGTTAGATGCGGTTGAAAAACACGAGTATCGTTACTTGGCCACGGTGAGTTTCACGGGGGTGTTCTGGTCGACGCGGGCGCCGGCTGGAGGCTGTTGCGCGACGACAGAACCGGGGGCGACGGGCGGTTTGGGTGGAGTATTCGCGGCGCCGATATCGGGAATGTGCACGTCGATAAAGGTGGGTGTGGGTCCTTTCAGGCCCACGCGCACCAGAGCAGCCTGGGCGGCAACGATGGGCATGCCGGTGAGGTCGGGCATGACATATCCGTCGGGGGTTTCGGCGGGCGGTGCGGCCACGAGCAGGTTGATGCTGGGCCCGGCGATTCCCTGGGCGTGCGCGGGCGGATCCTGGGCGAGCACCGTGCCGGCCTGGGCGCGGGCGTCGGGCAAGTGGGCGGTGTTACCAACCGCCAGACCGACGCGCCGCAGTTTGAGCGCAGCGGCGCGTTCGTCGACCCCGACGGCATCGGGCACTTCGACCTTTTGAGGCCCGAGGCTTTCGGCGACGCGCACGCGCCACTCGCGGCGGACAACCGTGCCCGGCGGTGGAGACTGGGTGAGGATGTGGCCGGGGGCCACATCGGACGAGTAATAGCGATTGTCGACCTCGAGATTGAGGCCGAGCCCGGTGGTCTGGCTGCGCGCATCGGCCACGGTCATGCCTTTGAGAGACGGCACTTGCACCTCGGCGCCGTGGATGGCAAAGTGCATGGTGATGATGGCCGCGCCCAAAGCGACGGCGATGAGGATCATCACGAGAGAGGCGATCTCAAAGAAATGCACGAGCGGGCGCCGCAGCCGGCCTCGAGCAATGGAATCCGGGCTCATGGCTCGGGCTCCCCATCGGGATAAACGATTTCGTATTCCACCGGGGCCTGCTTTTCGAGCATCAGCGACACGGAGCAGTATTTGGTTTTGGAAAGGCAAACCGCGTCTTGCACGGCCTTGCGGGAGAGCCCGACGCCGCGAACAGCGTAAGTGAGCTTGATGTGGGTGAAGACGCGCGGACAAGTGTCGGCCTGGTTTGCCATTGCCGAGACGCGCACGCCGGTGAACGGCTGGCGCTTCTTCTGAAGGATGTTGACGACATCGACGGAGGTGCAACTGCAGAGGGCCATGAGGACGGCTTCCATGGGGCTGGGCCCGTGGGTATGCGCGGCATCGGCGTCGAAGAGGACGGTTTTGCCGTTTTCGGTTTTGCCTTCGAAGACTTCGTCGTGCTTCCATTCGCTGTGGGCGATCATTTGTAGTTCCCTTTAGCGCAAATTATCGGTGGCCGGTTCGGGGTGGATGGTCACCTTGGATACTTCGGGACATTCGATCTTGAAGCGGCCTTCGAGGTCGGTAATGACATGGTGAACGCGGTGCATGGGCAGGTCGTCTGGCAATGTGCAATGGCACGAGAGGTCGATGTGGTCTCGGGCATGGCGGACGGTGATCTCGTGCACGTCGACGATCTCGGGAAGGCTCCTGGCCGCTGAACGGAGGGCCACTTCGATGCGGCGATCCTCTACGACGACTTCTTCAGGCTGCTCGATGGTGGCGGGCTCGCTTTCGATGTGGGTGAGTATGGAATCAACTTCGGGGGTCTGGCGCAGGATTTCCGCCTCCATGGCGGTGACAAAGTTGTGGGCGTCGAGGAGGGGCATGTTCTCGTCGAGTTCCACGTGCTGCTCGACGCGCAGGCGGCCATGATGCGACTGCACGCTGAGTTCGTGGACGCTGACGTTGTTGCGGGCGGCCACGGCGCGGACGCGATCGAAGATGCTGTCGGCGCGGGCGGCGCGGGGAACGGTGTGGATGACCACATCGGCTTGCGGCAAAGTGCGGTGCACGGCATCAGTGGCGGCACGCACCAGTTCGCCGGTGTGTTCGAAGGTGAAATGGCGCGGCAGTGCGAGGGTGAGGTCGGCGAAATGGGCGGCGCCGGCGCGGCGCACGCGGGCTTGCTCCACGGCCAGGACGCCCGGGACCTGTTCCACTTCAGTAATGACGCGGCGGCGGATATCTGCCGAGATCTGGTCCATGAGAACGCCCAGGGTTTCGCGGGTGAGGCTGAAGGTGATGCGCAGGATCATGACCGAAACGACGATAGCGGCGACGGGGTCGGCGTAGCGCAGCCAGCGAATATCGAAATGCACGCCGAGCCAACTGGCGCCGAGGCCGGCGAGGACCGCCAGGGTGGACCATATATCGGAGGCGAAGTGGAACGCGTCGGTGGCCAGGGCGGGAGAGCCGGTGCGGCGGGCCACGGCGCGCAGTTGGCGGGAGCGCCAGTAATCGACGGCGATGGATGAGAGCAGCACCAGGACGGGCCAGAGGGAGTGGTGCAACTCGACGCTGCGATTGATGATGCGCGAAAGGGCTTCCCAGATGATCCAGGCGCAGGAGACGGCCATGAGGCCGGCTTCGGCGAGGGAGGAAATATTTTCGATTTTGCCGTGGCCGTAGGTGTGATCTTCGTCGGCGGGCTTGTCAGAGACGCGGACGGAGAAGAAAGTGAGCGCTGCGCCCGCCAGGTCGAGGGCGGAATGGGCGGCATCGGACAGCACGCCCAGCGAGCCGGAGAAAAGGCCGGCGGCGAGCTTGAGGACGGTCATGGCGGCCGCCGCCAGCATGGAATGGAGGGCTACACGCCGCTTTTCAGCGGAGAAGCCGGCGAGGCTGGAGACTGCCGATGTCATTGGTTTTCAGATCTCTGACCACTTTGAATTCGGATCTTGAGTCGCGTGGTTCCCAGGTCCCAAAACCGGGGACCTGGGGCACCCACTGAGGGGTACAAAGTCAAACCGTCATAGATCTAGAGTACTAGCGGCCTTACGGCGGTGTACAACCCGGCTATGCCGAAGGTGTAGGGCCGCCATGCGCATTGGGCGTAACCGGTGGCCTGCATGAGGGAAAGCATGGCGGGGGGCGGGGGGAAGCTGCCGACCGAGGTTGGCAGATAGTTGTAGGGGCCGTCCTTGCCGCAGATCAGGCGGCCGATGGCCGGAAGCACGCGGCGGAAATAGATCGCATAGGCTTTGCCGATGAGGCCGCCGGGCTCGCTGAATTCGAGGATGCCCAGTTGGCCGCCGGGTTTGAGCACGCGGTGGAACTCACGGAGGCCGGCTTCGTAGTTGGCGAGATTGCGAAAGCCGAAGGCGGTGACGATGAGGTCGAGCGATCCGCTGCGGAGCGGAAGATGGAGGGCGTCGGCTTCCAGGGCGATGGCTCCGCGGCCCTGGAATTTTCGCGCGCCGCGCGTGAGCATGGCATGGGCAAAGTCGGCTGCCAGGATGGGGCGGGCATTTTGGGGCCGGTGCTTCAGCAGGGCCATGGTCATGTCGCCGGTGCCGCAGCAGATGTCGAGCACGGCGGCGTCGGGGTTGGAGAGAAGGTCGCGGAAGCGGCGCGCGGTCCGGCGCCACCAGAGGCGGTCCACATTGGCCGAGAGCACATGGTTCAGCAGGTCATAGCGCGGGGCGATAAAGTTGAACATCTGGCGGACGGCCTGGGCCGCACTGGTCTCATCGCGCGCGCCGAGGGGTTTGGCGCCGGTGGTGGTCATGTCAGCGTCCCGAAGCGATGACGACGGGTTGCTCCGCGGCATGGAGCCGGTTGCCTTGGGCGGGTTGCGATGCTGCCCGGGCCAGCATGAATTTCGCGGCGGCTTCCAGTTCGGGAGGCGTTACGTCCTCGACCACGCCGGCATCGCCGATGCCGATGGGCAATACAAAGCGGCGGACACCGCCGACGTTCTTCTTATCGGCGCCGGTGGCGGCGACCAGCCTGGCGGCGCGCACGTTGAACGAGGGCAAAGGACCATAGATATGGATCAGGTTCTCCATGCGCTCGGCCTGGCGGGTGGTAATGGTTCCGCGCCGGTGGGCGATGTAGAGGGCGGCAATCATGCCCCAGGCGACTGCTTCGCCGTGGAGCAGCAATTTGTAGCGCGTAACCTGCTCGATGGCGTGGCCGAGGGTGTGACCGAGATTGAGGATCATGCGCAGGCCGCTCTCGCGCTCATCCTTGTTGACGACGTCGGCCTTCATGCGAATGGAGGCGGCAATCACGCGTTCCAGGGCGCGGGGGTCGCGATGGAGGATTTCGTCTGCGTGCTCCTCCATGAAGCGGAAGAGGGCGCGGTCGCGGATGATACCGGCCTTGATGCTTTCCATGAGGCCGGCGCGGAGTTCGCGGTCGGGCAAGGTGCCGAGAACGCCGATGTCGGCGAAGACCGCGCGCGGATGATGGAAGCTGCCCACGAGGTTTTTGCCTTCGGGCAGATTGACGCCGGTCTTGCCGCCCACGGACGAGTCGACCTGGGAGAGAAAGGTGGTGGGGACCTGCACGTAGCCAATGCCGCGCATGAAGACGGCGGCAACAAAGCCGCCCACATCGCCGACGATGCCGCCTCCGAACGCGATCAGCAACGAGCTGCGATCGCCACCGGCGGCGACCATCTGGCGCAGGAGTTTTTCGACGTTGCCGAGGGTCTTGCGTTTTTCGCCGGCGGAAAGAAAAAGGACGATGGGCGGCTCGGCAAAAGAAGCACCAAAGGTTTCTCCCCAGAGGGCCCAGATCTCCGGTGAGGTGACGACGAAAACGCGGCGCGGGAGGCGGCCGATGACGCGCACGATGCGGGGCGCGAGCGCGGCGATCAGGCCGGCGCCGGCAAAGACGTCGTATCGGGCCGAAGGTGTATCGACTCGTATGGTTTGCACGCTGTTCTTATCGTAAAGCACTGCATCGGAGGAGGGCCGCGTGGTCTCCCCATGCTCGCGACAGAAAGAACTTGCGAAGACCGGTACAGTCGGGGTTCGTGGTCTCCCACCTTCGCGCCCGACCACCCCAGCGACGAAGACCTGTCGCTGGGGGCCCCGGTAAGGCGCGAAGATGGGGCACGGGAGGTTCATCTCGTTTTAGTTACTCGTGGGCGGTGGCGCGATCGACGGCGCCATGATTGAGAGCCCACGCGACGAAACCGGGCGGCGCATTCTTGACGCCGGCGATATTTGCATCCTTGATGCTTCGGATCAGTTGCCACTTGGCATCGCGCAGATCGGCATCGCGGAGATCGGCGTTATCGAGCAAGGCGCCGGATAGATCAACGGCTGCCAGGCTTGAGCCGGTCAGGTCGGCGTCGCTCAGAGTGGCGTTGGCGAAATTGACATGGTCCAGCCGGGCGTCGCGAAGATTTACGGAGTTGAGATTGGCCAGGGTGAAGTCGCACCAGGCCAGATCGCTGCTGCGCATATCGGCGGAACTGAAGTTGGAACGGAGCAGGTTGGCGCGCTCCAGGCGGATGCCCTGCAGGAAGGCGGACGACACGTCGACGCCGACCAGCGGAACCTTGTCGGCGTTCAGTTCCTGGAGGGCTTCGATGCGTCCTCCGCTGCCCCCTTTGCCCTGGGCCGTATTAATGACCTGCCATGCCTGGTAATGGCGCAGCTTGACGCGATCTCCCGATTCGGAGAAATAGAAGATCACGACGACCAGGACCGAGAAGGTGCCCAGGTATTCCAGCACTTCGAGGAATGCCCAGTTGCTCAGGCCGAATGCGGCCCACTCCCACAGCCATTCGAGCCATGCCAGGGGCGCGAGCCAGCGGGCGCGGAGACCGTGTTTTCTCGCGCTCCAAGGCGAGGGACGGGTTCTGGGGGAATGCAGGATCATGGCGACGAATCGCGGCCATGATACAACATGGCGGATCGCCGATCAGGACCGCATCAGCGATAGAACCTGTGTTCGGGGGCAATTATTCCGCGGAAGGAGCATCAGCTCATCGCGACGCCGGTGTAGAAGTTCTGGTAAATGTCGCGGACGGTTTGGTAGCACTCGCAGGCCTCTTTCTCGAGGCCAACGGGATCGACGATATGGATGCGTCCGCGGCTGTAGCGAATGAGGCCCTTGCGCTGCAAGGCGCCGGCGGCGGCGGTGACGGTGGTCCGGCGCGATCCCAGCATGACGGCCAGGAATTCCTGGGTGAGATAGAAGGTGTCGCTTTCCATGCGGTCACGCACCATAAGGAACCAGCGCGCCAGGCGTTCTTCGGCCTCGTGCAGCCGGTTGCAGGCGGCAAGCTGGCCAAGGATGGCGCCCTGGCTCTGCACGCTCTGCAAAATGCATTCGCGCAGCTCGTCGTTCTCGTGGAACTCCTTTTGCAGATCCTTGAACGGCATGCGCAGGGCGGACCCTTCGATCTGGATGAAGCAGCGCGTGGGAATGCGCGCGGTGCCGAGAAGGTGGAAGCACTCCACCAGTCCTTCTTTACCCCAGATACCCACTTCGGCGCTGGCGCCGCTGGACATCGTTCCCACGATCGAAGCGATACCCGATGTCATGAAGTGGGCAAATTTCGGGCTTTCGTCCGGTTCATACAATGATTCCCTTGCCGGGAGTGTTACCGGTCTCATCCGCGAGGTCAGAAAGGCGCGATATTTGGGAGACAGAGAAGCCAGCAACTGGTTGGAGGACTGGTCGAGCATCTTGGGCCTTTCTATTCGGAACGGTCTTGCCTGGTTTTTCGACCTGCAAGCATCGGGGATCGTGGCTCGCGAATTTGAACTGAATGAGTCAGCGACGGACAAAGCCTATGTCCATTACCAAACAGTACGCCCGTAAAGCTGTACTGGATACTAGGAGTATCCCTAGTTTTGTCCGGTACGGGACCGAAATCCGCTTTTGAGCAGGCTATGCTTTTTCCCCTGAATTATCCGCAAATCCCGAGCGGCTGTAATTTGGGAGGTCTGGAAAGATGACTCCGCACGTCCTGGTAATAAGCCGCGATGCAATGCTTCTGCAAACGCGGCAGCTTATCCTTGGGGCCTTCTTCGAGGTGCACGTCGCGGGCCGGGTCCGCGAAGCAGAGGCATTGATGTCGAGATATTCATTCGACCTAATCGTTCTCTGCTATACCTTGTGCGAACCGGAGTGCCGGGCGGTGATGGACCTGGTGACCGACCGGAAGCGGCGGCCAAAGATCCTGGTACTGAACCCGATGGGAAGCCCGCCGGAGGAGCCGGTGGCAGGCCTGGCGATGATGATGGAAGCCGGGCCCTATAATCTATTGAAAAAGTCGGCGGAGATGCTGGGGATCGATATCAAGGCCAAGGCAAACCTGGTGGAAGTTTAGCCCGCCTCGTCAGGTTGATTTCGCCGGCGCTTGAAGAGGACCAGCATCTGCAAGGCGATGGTGACGGCGATACACAGGATTACCAGCGCCACGAACCAGGAGCGCAATTTCTCGATTGCTTCCTGGTAGAGCAGCGCATACCCGCCGGCCAGCGCGAACACCGCATAATTCCAGCGTTGCAGGCTTTTCCATCCCCGAGTTCCGAGCTCTGGCGCGACGTCAAAAGGGTGCAGCTTGCCGGTGATAGCCTCAAGAGTGATGGCGTTACCCAAGCAAGTGGATTTCGTGGTGATGGGAGCCGGGGTCGCAGGTCTGCGCGCCGCGGTGGAACTGGCCAGGCACGGCGAAGTGCTGGTAGTCACGAAAGAGGCGGTGGCCGAATCGAACACGCATTATGCGCAGGGCGGCATCGCGGTGGCGCTGGACGGCCGCGAGGACATCGCGCTTCACCTCAGGGATACGATTGCTGCCGGCGATGGGCTCGTCTACCGGCCTGCCGCCGAGGCGCTGGCGGGCGAAGGGCCGCAGCGGGTGGAAGAACTGATCGAGTGGGGCGCACGGTTCGATCGCGACAGCGGCAAGCTGTTGCGGACGCGCGAGGCGGCGCATTCGGTTCCGCGTATTCTTCATGCCGATGGCGATGCGACGGGCGCGGAGATCAGCCGGTCGCTGGCAGCGCTGGCGCGTGCGCAACCAGGGAGCCGCTTTGCGGAGTGGACCACGGTGACGGGGCTCGTGGCACGCGATGGGCGTGTTGTGGCCGTCGATCTTTTGGACTGCGATCAGAATGCGGAGCGCGTGAGCGCACGCGCCGTGCTGATTGCGGCAGGCGGAGCGGGGCAGGTGTACTGCGAAACGACGAACCCGCCGGTGGCCACCGGAGACGGGATTGCACTGGCTGCGGAAGCGGGCGCGGAACTGGCAGACATGGAGTTCTACCAGTTCCATCCTACGGCGCTGTCGTTACCCGGAGCGCCGCGCTTTCTGCTTTCCGAAGCGCTGCGCGGGGAAGGAGCGTACCTGCGCAACGATCGCGGCGAGCGTTTCATGGAGCGCTATCATGCGAGCCTGGAACTGGCGCCGCGGGACGTGGTGGCGCGCGCCGTGGCTCGCGAAGGAATGAGCGAAGGCGGCGGAGAACCGCGCGGGGTGTATCTGGACATGCGCCAGGTGCGCGGCGTCGATCTTCACCGGCGGTTTCCGGGCATCAGCGCGTTGCTGGCGCGGTACGGGCTTGATCTGCAGCGCGATTTGGTTCCGGTGCGCCCGGCGGCGCATTACCTGATGGGCGGCATTCGCACCGACCTGGAGGGGCGGAGCAGCGTGCGCGGACTCTACGCGGCCGGCGAGGCGGCGTGCACCGGCGTGCATGGAGCCAACCGGCTGGCATCGAACTCGCTGCTGGAGGGATTGGTGTTCGGGGCGCGGGCCGCGAAGGCGATGCTGGCGGATGCAAATGCGCGCGAGCCGGTTGACGGGCGGGAACAATGGCCGATCAGGCTGACGGCCCTCGATGAGGAAGGCATCGACCGGACCATTGCCTGCCTGCAGCGATCGATGTGGGAGTTTGCCGGGCTGTTGCGCGAAGAAAATACACTGCGCCAGGGGGCAGAGGCGCTCTCGGAGTGCACCGCCGAATTGCACCGCGTCGCAGGAGAGGAAAAGACGAGCCGGCGGCTGATGGAAGCCGGGTCTTTATGCTCCATTTCCGGCGCCATTCTGAAATCGGCGCTGGCGCGCACCGAAAGCCGCGGCGCGCACTTTCGCAGCGATTATCCAAAGCGCGATGACGAGGAGTTTCTGAAACACTCTGTCTTGACCAGCCAGGAACGAGTGGAGTTCCAGAAGTGGTGAGTGGCTGAGGTTGGTTGCAGAAATCTAGTCTGAGACTGCCGGTCCCCTTCATTCAGGCGGCTGCGTACTTTCCGGGGACCGCGGCGGGTTAGAAAATCCCGAGCGGCTCGAGCAACGCGGTGACGAGGGCCAGCGGGAGTCCGACGACGTTGAAGTAGCAGCCCTCAATGCGGGGGATCCAGCGGGCGGCGCGGCCCTGAATGGCATAGGCGCCCGCTTTGTCCATGGGCTCGCCGGTGGCGACATAGTCTTCGATCTCCTGGTCGGAGAGGGAGAGAAAGCGGACGGCGGTGACTTCGGCAGCGACCTGCGTGGAATCAGCGGAGACCACGGCGACGCCGGTGATGACGTGGTGGGTGCAGCCGGATAGCAGGCGAAGCATGCGGGCGGCATCGGCGGGATCGGCGGGCTTGGCGAGGATCTGGTTATCGAGAGTCACGGTGGTGTCAGCGCCCAGGACCACCTGCGGTGGGGCCGACTCTTTGGACGAGAGCTCGGCGAAAACAGCCTCGGCCTTTTCGCGCGCCAGGCGTGTGACGTAGGCGATGGGATCTTCGCCGGGGATTGGATCCTCGGGTACGTGTGCGGGATGAACGGTGAAGGAGAAGCCGGCCTGCGTGAGAAGCTCACGACGGCGGGGCGAGGCTGAGGCAAGAACGAGCATAGAGGGATTATGGCAGGCGCGGATTGAGGTCCGTGGTCTCCTGCCCTCGCGACAAAGAGATGTCGCGAGGATGGGGCACGGGCGTGCTCTTTGCTTCAGATGCTGAGACCGGTCTGGAATCCAGCGGCGGTGGCGAGACCCCAGGCCATGGCGGGGGTGTTATGGGCGATTCCGAAGCGGCCGTCGGGGCCGAGAAGGATGATGCCGCCGTGGCCGCCGAGGCGATTGAACAAATACGAGATGGCTTCGCGAGCGGCAAACTCCGGCGCGGATCCGGCGGCGACGCGGTCGCTGGCCCACTTGCCGAGGACCAGCTTCATGATGGGCTCGCCCCAACCGGTGAGCGAGACTGCGGCGGAAAGGTTGTCGGCATAGCAGCCGCAGCCGATGAGCGAGGAGTCGCCCACCCGGCCCGGGGTTTTGTTGAGCGTGCCGCCGGTCGAGGTTCCGGCGGCGAGATTGCCGCGAGCATCGAGGGCGATGGCGCCGACGGTATCATGCGAAGCGTGGCTCTCCGGCCGGCGCCATTCCGGCTCATCGCCACTTACAGCGACAGCGGCTGTTTCGGGGCTCTTGTCGTCGCGGTGGACATGCCCGGAAAAGGTTTCGTCGGTGAGACCGGCGGCCTGCCGTTTTTGCGCGTGGTCGAGGCGGCGGCGTTCGCGGTCGAGGACGAGCTCGCTGTTGTCGATGAGAGTCATGCCGTGGGAGGCGGCGAACGCTTCAGCCCCTGGGCCGACAAAGTAGACGTGCGGGCTCTGCTCGAGCACCAGGCGCGCGGCGAGGATGGGGTTTCGGATGCGCTCTACGCAGGCGACGGCACCGGCCTTCATGCGGCCGCCGTCCATGAGCAGGGCATCAAGTTGGACGCGGCCATCGGAGGTGAGAAAACTGCCGCGGCCCGCGTCGAAAGTGGGATCATCCTCAAGCACGACAACCGCTGCCTCGACCGCATCGAGGGCGGAGCCTCCACGGGCGAGGACCGCGTAGCCGGTTTCAAGTGCAGTGCGGACACCGGCCTCATGCGCGGGCGCCTCCGATGAGGGAATGGCCCAGGCGCCGCCATGGACGAGAAGAGTTGGGGCGTGGGTGGAACGGGAGATCACCTGCCTATGGTAGTCCATCAGGCGGGCGCTGCGGATTCCGGAGCAATCCGCGCGGGCAAGCGGTTTGCCAGCGGCAGCGCGGAATCGGCTTTTCTCGCGGCAGACTATTAAGTCGCAACGTTCAGAGGTCCTAAGTGTTTGGAGCAAACTAAGTGATGCAACCGCCAAATCGATTTCGAGGAGGTTCGTTCCTATGGCATATTACTGAATTGCCGTAGTTTAGAGGAATAGAATATTTTTTAGTTAGTTTTGCAGATAATTATGGGTGATGTAACTAAGCTAAGTATATTCATTGCGAAATACTCATAGACAGGAGATAACCTCCTGATCAAGACCGGACTGCTTTGCGCGGCGGAGTTATCGGATACCGCTGCGGGCGAAAGACCTGGTGGGAATCCGATCGGGTTCAGCCAGGCGATGGCATGGAGTCGAGAACCAATTGATATAAACCTGCCCCGCCAGGCGGGATCACCGAACACACAGGAGGCCGACGTTCCTCGAAGGGATGAGACGGAAAGCGCGCATCCCCGTGGAGCGGCGCGCGTGCGCGGATGCGAGATAATCTGCGCAGATGTCCCGCGGCAAGTCTGGGGAAGAAAGAAACCACATGAATCTCACAAATCAAAATCGGATACGCACTGCGGTATGGCTGGGTGTCTGGCTGGCGTGGATGTTGATGAATGCAGGAGCAGGTGCGCAGGGATTCACGACGACCACGGTGCAGGGGACCGTATATCAAGCCAACGGGCAGCCAGGATCGGGCACGTTACAGTTGAGCTGGCCGGCATTCACGACGGCGAATAACCAGGCGGTGGCGGCGGGGCGCACCAATGTGGCCATTGGGGCGGATGGATACGTCAGTGTAACCCTGGCGCCGAACCAGGGATCGACGCCGGCGGGGCTGTATTACACCGCGGTCTACCATCTGAACGATGGAACCACGAGCACGGAATACTGGACAGTTCCGGCGGCGGCCCAGGCCAGCTTATCGCAGGTGCGAGCGCAAGTGATGCCAGCCGCGCAAGCCGTGCAGGCGGTGAGCAAAGGGTATGTCGATCAATCGATTGCCGAACTGACGCAAAGCTTATTGACGTCATCGGGCGGAACGTTAAGCGGACCCCTGTTTCTGAACGGAGATCCAGGGCAGCCGATGCAGGCTGCGACCAAACGTTACGTGGATAACGAGTTTTCCATGGCGGTGCCGCTGACAGGCGCGGTTATGAGCGGACCGCTGACGAGCGTGCAACTGGGAGCAGCCTACCAGGTGGATCAATTTTCGGGCGCCGACTTTGGAGCTCGTCTGCAGTCATGTCTGAACCGACTCGACGGGGTGTATGGCGGCACTTGCGATGCGCGGAATTTTAGCGGGACCCAGTCCATGGGCGCCCCCGTTGTGATCGGGACCGCGAACGCGACGGTGCAGTTGCCGTGCGCTACGATTGCCACGGCGCAACAGGTACAGATCAGCGCGGGGACCAGGAACGTCACGCTACGCGGCTGTGCGCTGCGCGGTGCAAGCAATGCCAGCGGGAGCCAGGGCGGGACGGTCTTCCTCTACTCCGGAAGCGGGCCGATGATCCAGGTTGGAGATTCTGCATATGCAACGGATACGCTGGGATTTCACCTGGATAACGTGGTGATCAATACGACGGCATCGGCGGATGCGGGGGCGCAGGGGCTGGCAGCATATCGCACCCAGGAGTTAGAGCTGGAGAGCATTTATTTCCTGGGTAACTCGAATCAAACCGGGATGACGCTGGATGGCACGGGGAATTATACGGGCGGGACATTCCAGGATCTGGAGTTCGGGGGATTTGGCACTGCCGTGAACGGTATAGGGCATCAAGTTACAAATCCAGCGGCTACGGATTGGTTGAACGCGAGCACATTCGTTCGCCTGCACATCGACTGCCCGACGAACGGAGGCAGTCCGGTGGCGGGAACGTATGGAATCAATTTGGCGCAGGGAGATGGAAACACGTTTACCGGGGGGGATGTGGAAGGATGCGCGACCGCACTGCACCTGGGATCGAATGCCCAGAACAATACAATTATTGGGTTGCGGAACGAGAATTCCGGCAGCCAGGTGGTAGCCGACGCGGGCAGTTCCTACAACAATTGGATTACCGGCGGCACCATGTTTACGGGAAAGTTGACGGACAATGGCACGCGCAACAGCTTCCTCGATACGTTTCACCGCAGTTTCAACTCATTGAATGGTGACTGGTACGGAAGCCAGCAGGATGCCACGGTTACGAATCATTTCCGGATGGGGACGGGAACGGGAAATGAGCGCGGGCTGCTGAACCGGTTCCAGACCGATTACGGATATCGGTGGACCACGGGACTGAGTGATGGCATGGCCGGAGAGCAGTTCTACCAGATACTTGATGAACTCAATAACGTATATCGGATTTCGATCGGGCAGTACAATCATGGACAATCCAGCACGAACAACCAGACGGTCATCAATGCCGCTGGGACGGGAGCGATCGTCCTGAACGGGTCGGCGAACTCGGGGAGTGGTGGAGTGATCTTTGGAGCGGGAGGATCGACCGGAGCAGCGGTCGCCACCATTAACAACGCAGGCAATGCGCAGTTCAGCGGCACGTTGGCGGTGGGCGGTCCCTCGACCTTTACCAGCACGACCACGGTGAAGAATCAGGCGGACGCGGAGATAGACAGCGTGTTGTGGGCGGGAACGACGGCGAATCAAAAAGAGTCGTTCACTTACAAGGATTACACCGGCGCCAGCCAATGGTACATGGTGAAGGATGCGAACAATAACTGGGCGCTTAACTCGGCGACGGGCGGGCTGGATAGTTTTAAAGCGTACCAGAGCAATAACAGCGGCGACACTTACATCAATGCAAGCAATGGGACAGGGCACATACGGCTCAATTATGAAACGGGATCGGGAAACGAGACGGATATCTATTCGGGATCGAGTTCAGGTCTGATAGCGGCGTTTCTGGGCACGACGGCGATCAAGTTTCCGGGACTTGCAGCTTCCAGCGGGCATGGCTGCCTGCAGATCGATAACTCCGGGTACGTCTCGAATAGCGGGGCGGCATGCGGCACGGGAAGCGGCATCAATGGAACCGTCAACGCGGGAAGCGCGGGACAAGTCGCATACTACGCAAGCAATGGCACGGTGATTGCGGGCACCACCTCGGTCGCCATCGCGGCGGGCGGCACAGGCGGGACCACAGCGGGACAGGCTCTTCAGAATCTGGGCGCACAGCCTGCTATGGCGGGAGTGGCTACAGACGGGGCATCGGGTATGACTGTCAGTGGTAACTTAACGGCAAGCACGGTGACAGGAAGCGTGAATGGCAAGTACAACCCGATGGCCCCGCCTGTTGGATCGGGCAATACTGCCGCCAAGGGTGATTGCAGCACCGACGACTCGACAGCCTTTACGCAAGCGCAGTTGTATGCTGCTCCCCGCCATATGACCATTGAAGTCCCCACCCCACCGGGAGGCTGCTACAAAGCCAACTTCACGTTCTATGGGGCATCGATGCAGGGACAGCCGAGCGGCTTCGATGCTAATGGGAATCAGAACGTCATCATCCAGGGGTATACCCCTGGCGTGGACGTGATGCACGGACTGGACCCCACGAGCAATAACATCACAACTTATCAGAAATCGTGGTCGATTGATTACATCACGTTTAAAGTGGACGATTCGGCGGCGGGCAGTTATCCTCACCGTTGGCCGGGACGCTGGGGCGACGGAGGCTCAATCGCATCCGGGAGCGCAGTTTACACGCCGGGGAACGAGGGGATGAGTTGCGGCGACATCGGGCAGCCCATTCGCATTGTTGGAGCGGGCGTGAGCGGCGCGGATTTAGTGACCACGGTCGCGTCAGTGATCCCGTGTTTTCCTGTGGTGGGTGGACAGCAGACAGTCACCCTCGCAGCATCAGCTTCCACCACGCGCAGCAGCAATGCGCATACCTATGTATCAATCGGCGGCCTTCCGGTCACAACTAACGTCGGCCCCTGCGGCATGGCGTGGGATATGACAGATGGCAACCCATCCAATTGGGCGACGACAAATTCCAACATCATCGGCAACTGGCGCGATCACCTGCACAACGTGGTCTTTGCATCGACCACTAATGCAAATAATTCGTGCAGCATCTACGTTCAGGGTGGATGGGGATTCTATCAGATGTCGGCGCAGGATGTGATGACCGGGATACAGCCATTTGGAGCCGTGTTCAGTACAGACGAATTGAATTCCTACTATCAGGGCGGAGGAATGGCGGACTTTGAGGTTTGGAATCACATCAGATTCCAAGGCGGCGGCTATCCGTGGATCAGCTACGGCGGCGGTTTCCTGGAGCTTAAAGATGTGGAAGCCACTACGGGGAACGGGCCACAGATATTGTGCGACATTTCTGACCGTTGGGCAGGTGGTTGCAGTGGCGACGTGATTGAGTGGAAGGAGCAGGAAGGTGGCGGAGGCGCTGCCGGTACGCGCATAGAAGTCAATGGAAGGTTTGATAACTCCATCTTGGCTGGTCCGGGAACCTTGCAGGGCATTTTTGGAGGATCGCAAAGTTCTTGCTTGAATTGCGCAACCGGCCCTGGTGGGGTAACTATCAACGGCTCCAACAATAAGATGGACATCAACATCCAGCCGGGTTCGCCAGGTATTACGGATATGGGGCGCGGCAACAAAGTGGAGAACACCTACCCCTACACTGGGGGAAGCAACCAGTCACAGAGCATTGCAGGGAATATCTACAAAGGTGACGGAGTTGCAAACGAACTTTCCACAGATTTCCTCACCAGCGGCAACGCTGCTACGCCGTGGAAGAACAACAGCGACTTGTGGCTTTGGCCGCAAGACCTGATTGCAAACACAGTGGACGGATGCACTAGTTACACCAGTTGCGTGGTTGCTGACTCGACCGTTCCGATCACCAAGGCATACCTCAACTGGACTCCAAACGGCGGTAGTGGGTTAATAACTTATTCGTGGGCGCAGTTTGAGGCGTGCGGCGGAACCAACTATAACGCTGTTGTGGGCGCGTGCATCCCGGCGACCAAGGTCACGATCTACTACTCGGGGATGTGCCCCAGCGGCCCATCCTTCCAGTTTTCGGGGTGGGTCACGGGTGGGGGCGGCTTACAATTCGATCAAACCAGTTCCTGCACCACAGCGTATCAAACCTATTCGGTGACGGCGGATTTGAGCGGTGTGACTCTTGGTCGTGCTTTGGGCTTTGGCAACAACGGCAGCAACACCGCGCGAATTGCATGGATTGCAATTGTCCCCTATCAAAACGCCAATCGGATCAATGGAGGCACCGTCCCGGCTTCCGCCAACGTGTTGGGCTCCAACGCCAGCGGCCAGCCGGTGTCTGCGTCTTCAGCTCAGATTCAATCCGCGATAGGTTCCGGGGTCTATGACGCCAGCGGGGCGGCGGCAGGTAAGGCCGGTACCGGCGCTTGTTCTGCGGGGCAGTTCGAAACCGGAGATACGACCGGTGGTCCGACCTGCGCATCTGTGAGTACCGCCGGTCTCCCGGCAGTCGTCGCCACAGTCAACGACACGGCTTACACCGGTACCACCGATCCGGGAACGATCCTCACCTACACAACCGCCAACGACGGCAAGAAGCATGTCTACCAGGTCCTGTATTGGGAGGTTATCACCACAGCCTCTACGTCGGGCGGAAACAGTTACGCGCAGTTTCAATCGTGGACCTACAACGGCACCAGTTTCTATGGCACTCGCCTAACGGGCAACATCGCCACCACGACGCTCAACAACATTGGGAACGCGGCCTCGACCATCGTCGCCGATCCTAATACGACTCTGAGCATCTACATCATCCTGGGGGGCGTGAGCACCGGGACGCCAACGATCCATTACGCCGTGAAGCTGCTGGATATGGGGGTTGTGCAGTAGCGTTTCCGACGGTGACCTTCACGGGGATCACACCAGCACCGATTTACGAATTGTTGGTGACGGTGGAGCGGCTGCAATAACAAAGGTATGCCGAGCATTCCACAGCACGACCACCGTCGCCAGCGGCACGAGGGCGGCAGGGAAGGCCGTCAGGATTTGACGGCCTCTCGACAGCGTGACCAGCAGCGGCCGGGTGATCGTGGACCGAGAGCCGTCCCATCGGCCAGATTCGTTTCAAGCAGCGATGAGCGGAGACCATGGACGTTGTTATCGATTTGCTGGCCAGCGGCGTGGCCCCGGGCTCGGCAGCCGCGCAATCCACGTGGGAACGGATCGATGGACAGGAACTGGAGCGACTGGGCGGAATCCTCGATGAGCGGCCGTCGAGCCTGGGCGGACGCACCGTCGGCATGGCGCTGGCGGCGCAGTGGCTCAAGGTCAGGACGCGCGCGGGAAGGACGGCGGCGCTGCGGGCGAACGCCGCGCAGCGGGAGTTCGAGCGCCGCCGGGGCCGGCAGAACATCGTTCTGAAGGCGCGGCAGATGGGATTGACGACCTGGGCGGCGGCGCGGTTCTTTTTGAAGACCATTACCCGGCCGGGCACGTTGACACTGGAAGTGGCGCACACGCAGGAAGCCGCGGAGGAGATGTTTCGCATCGTTCATCGGTTTCTGGATTGCCTGCCGGAGCCGCTACGCGAAGGATCATTGAGGACCTCGCGGGACAATGTGCGGCAGATCGTGTTTCCGGAGATCGACGCGCAGTACCGGGTGGAGTCGGCGGCCGATCGCAACGCGGGGCGGGGCCTGACGGTGCAGAACCTGCACTGCTCGGAACTGGCGCGCTGGCCGGGCAATCCGGCGGAGACGCTGGCCGGATTGCGCGCGGCCCTGGCGCCGGACGCGGAGCTGATCCTCGAATCGACTCCGGACGGGGTAGGCGGCTGCTTCCACGAGGAATGGCAGAAGGCGGGGGAGACGGGACTGGTGCGGCATTTCTTTCCCTGGTGGATGGAGCCGCGCTATCGTACGGCGGCCGTGGATGCAGACACCCTGACCGGGGAAGAACGGGAGCTGATCTCGCGCCATAAATTGGACCTGAAGCAGATCGGGTTCCGGCGCCAGGTGCGGGCGAACTTTCGCACTCTGGCGCGGCAGGAGTATGCCGAGGACGACCAGAGCTGCTTCCGGGCCAGCGGAGACTCGGTCTTCGAACTGGAGCCCATCGAGGCGCGGCTGGCGGATTTGGCGGAGGAGGGGGAACAGCGCAGGAACGGGGAGCTGGTGGTGTGGCTGCCGGCCCTGCGGGGGAAGAAATACGTGATCGCGGTCGATCCCGCCGGCGGCGGGTCGGAAGGGGATTATTCGGCGGCCGAGGTCCTGGAGCTGGAGACCGGATTGCAGTGCGCGGAGTTTGCCGGTCACGTGGGCGGGCGGGAGCTGGCCCAGCTGGTGACGGACCTGGCCGCGGAGTACAACCATGCGTGGCTGGTGGTGGAGCGGAACAATCATGGGGCCATGGTGCTGGCCCTGGCGGAGAGCGTGTGCGGGTATGGACGGATTTATCAGCAGGGGGGCCAGGCGGGCTGGCTGACCACCTCGGTGAGCCGGCCGGCCATGATCGGCCGCCTGGATGCGGCGCTGGTGGAACGGCCGGAGTGTTTCATGAGCCGCCGGCTGCTTGGCGAGTGCCGGAGTTTTGTCCGCCTGCCGGACGGGCGGACGGGCGCGCGGTCCGGAACGCATGACGACCGGGTGATGGCCATGGCCATCGGGCTGGCGGCAAGGGCGGAGATGATGGAGAGGCGGGGACATAGGGATTAGGGATTAGGGACTAGGGACTAGGGACTAGGCATGGGGATTGGGAACGGTCCACTCGCCACCAGCCCTGACCACTAACCACTAACCACGAACCACTAACGACGGGTGACGGACCTCCTCTTCGACCGGATAGAATCTTCAGTATCCGGAACAGGGACAGGGGCAGGCTTGGCAGTTCTGGCGGTGCAGCATATCCGGCGGATGCGGGGCGGCGCGCAGGGGCAGTTGATGCTGGGCGCCGATGGTCTTGCGTACGTGGTGAAGTTCCAGAACAATCCCCAGCACCGGCGGGTGCTGGCCAACGAGTTCCTGGCGTCGAAACTGGCGCGCGCGGCGGGTTTGACGGCGCCGGAGGCCGAGCTGGTCGATGTCTCCCGATGGCTGATCGACAATACGCCGGAGCTGGAGATGGACCTGGGAAAAACGCAGGGTCAAGTGCGAGGCCGGGTTGCAGTTCGGGTCGCGGTTCGTGGGCGGGCTGATGCCCGGCCAGGTGGTGGATTATCTGCCCGAGGAACAGCTTGCCGAGGTGAGAAACCGGGGAGAGTTTGCCGGGATCCTGGCGCTGGACAAATGGACGGCGAACGCCAACGGGCGACAGGCGGTCTTCAGCAAGCGGCAGAGGGAGCGGCGCTACCAGGCGGTGTTCATCGACTTCGGGTACTGCTTTCACGCCGGCGAGTGGCGCTTTGAGGATTCCCCGCTGCGCGGAGTGTATTACCGCAACGATGTTTACCGGGAGATTACGGGGTGGGAGTCGTTCGAGCCCTGGTTGACGCGGCTGGAGACCATGGCGGCGGAGACGGTGTGGGCGGCGGCCGGCGAAGTTCCGCCGGAGTGGTACGGCGGCGACCTGGGGGAGATGGAAACGCTGGTGGAGAAGCTGCTGGCCCGCCGCAGCCGCATCCGGGAACTGATCGAGATGTTCGGGAAATCGGAGCGGCGGCCGTTTCCGAAATGGGAGACCGGGGGAGGAGAGGCGGGGGAAAGGGCTTGGATGGGGATGCGATGGAGTACGATGACGGGGAAGGTGAATTGAGGGCAGTGGTCAGTGTTGAGGGGATAGTTCTCGAGCCTTGGTAAGCTGACGGGCAACATCGGATCCCTGACCGCTGAGCCCTGACGACTGAGCACTGACGACTGAGCCCTGACCACTGAGCCCTGACCACTTGGAGCTATGAGCGGCGCAATCCATCGGCGGAACTGCGAGTTTCAGCTGCTGCGCTACGTGCCGGACGCGGTGCGCAACGAATACGTGCACATCGGCGTAATCCTGCGCGAGCCGGGCGGCGCGGAGCCGGTGCAGGTGCGGTTTACTCGCGACTGGCGGCGGGTGCGCTGCCTCGATCCCGAGGCCGACACCGCGCTGCTGGAAGGAATGGAGAGCGAGCTGCGCCGGCTGCTGGGCGAAGAGCCGCAGGGAAAGCTGATGCACGCTGCTGGAGGAGTCGCTTTCGTTGAACGTGCAGATGACGGCGCCCAAGGCCTACCTGGCGGAGAGCCTGCTGGCGGGCGTGGAAGAGCTGATGCGGCTGTACGTGGAGCCGCCGCGGCGGGAACGGCTGCCGCGCCTGCGCGGCCGGGCCGGCATCCAGGCCGTGATGCGGGGCGAGTTCGAGCGCGCCGGAGTGTGGGACCTGCTGCGCAAGCAGATTCCGGCTTGCGAGTACACGCGGCCGGGAGACCCGCTGCGGATCGACGTCGGATACCGGCCGAATGGGGTCATCCAAATGTTTCATGCGCGTGAGCCTGGAGCCGGGGGTGGAGATGGCCAAGGTGCTGGCGTTTTCTGTCGCCGGCCTGCGCGCCGGCGTGGAGCGGGTGGAGAAGGCGGCGCTGGAGCTGACCGCGGTGATCGAGCCGGCGGCGAAGATCGGCGCCACCGATGACGAACCGGAGCGGCTGGAGATGTACCGCTTCGGCGTGGAGACCATGGAAGAGCACCAGATCCGGGTGCTGACGACCTCGGATATGCAGCGGGTGGCGGAGACGGCGCGGCGGGAACTGCGGGTGTGAAAGGCAGGGACCAAGGGACCAAGGGAACAAGGGACCAAGGGAACAAGGGAACAAGGACTACGGACTGGGGAACAGGAACGGGTGGGCTGCTGCGGCGGCTCACCCGTTTTGTTTGCGGCACCAAGGGTCGGATGGAGCGCAGAGGGGTTCCTTGTTCCCTTGGTCCCTGCGGCCCCTTGTTCCCTGTTTTTGAGAGGAGTGGTGCGCGTGAAGGTGCGAGAACAGTTGCGGGAGATGTGGCAGCAGGCGAGGCGGTCGCTCGTCCCGGGCGGGCGGGGGATCGCGGTGGACGCGGAAGGCGGAACGCAGAACGCTGGCCATGCCTGCGATCTTGAGCCCGGTGCAGTTTCCGACGAAACTGCTGCCCAAGCCGACGCCGATGAACCTGCGGCGCTTCGCCGAGACGCCGGTCGTGCGCCGCGCGATCAACGTGATCAAGGACCGGATCGCGTCCATGGACTGGCAGGTGCGCCTGCGGCGGGATTGCCCGCCTGCCGACGTTCCCGACTCCGAAGCCAGGAAGAAAGCGCTGCGCAGGACTCTGGAAGAGCCCAACGCCACCGACAGCTTCCGCACCCTGATGGAGCAGGTGATTGAAGACGCGCTGACCGGCGGCTTCGGCGCGATGGAGATGGAGCCGACCGGCGATCCCGAGCGTCCGGCGATGTTGTGGGCGGTGGACGGCGCATCGATCCGCATCAACGCCAAATGGGACGGCCAGCCGGACACCGCCCGCTATGCGCAGGCGCTGCCCGGACAGCTGGAATCAAGCGCGGTGGACCTGCGCGACGACCAGCTGATGTATGTGCGCATGAACCCGCGCAGCTTCACGCCTTTCGGGCTGGGGCCGCTGGAGGTGGCGTTCGAAACCGTGAACCAGTTCCTGAGCGCGCACCGGTTTGCCGGCAAGCTGGCGGCCAACTCGGTGGCCCAATACGCGCTGTGGCTCAACG
Source organism: uncultured Acidobacteriota bacterium (assembly GCA_963720105.1). Classification (GTDB taxonomy): domain Bacteria; phylum Acidobacteriota; class Terriglobia; order Terriglobales; family Acidobacteriaceae; genus Telmatobacter. The sequence goes on from CAVREL010000091.1 coordinate 37,734, forward strand.
AGGCGACGCCCGTGCAGCATGAACGGCTGATCCGCTGGTGGCAGGACGAGATCGAAGGCACGGGGCGCGTGCCGCTGCTCTCGACCGAGCAGAAGCCGGAGGTGCTGCGCTTTGCCCAGGGTACCGACGCCGATCTGCGCCTGGCCTGGCAGGAGTTCCTGATCCGCATGGTGGCCAATGCATTCGGCCTGCCGCCTATGTTGCTGGGACTGGAGGGCGATGTCAATCGGGCCACCGCGGCGGAACTGGCCGACGAAGCGTTTCGCGGCGCCATTCAGCCGCTGGCGCAGTTGCTGGCCGGCCACATTACGCCGCGACCTGTTCGCCAAGTGCATCGGCTGGCGGGAATTCGAATTCGTCTTCAACGACCTGAACGCGCGCGACGAGGAGACGGAGCTGGCGGTGCAGGTGCAACTGCTCCAGGCCGGCGTGCTGACCGTGAATGAAGTGCGGGCCATGCGCGGTCTGGGGCCGATGGAAGAAGCGGGGACTAGGGACTAAGGGACCGAGGGACCAGGCAAGCAAGGCGACCACGGGACAACACACTGACGAATTTCAAGCGAGCAGGGCAGTCAACCGGACATCTGGAATCTGAAGGGCAATGGCAGCCGATTCAGCGGCTTTCTTGTTCCCTTGGTCCCTTGTTCCCAGTTTTTCGGAGCGAACATGCGATTGGAAGCGATGGCGGTAAGAATTCCGGTGGTGGACGGGCACCCCAACCGGGTGGCATTCGAAGGAACATTGACGATGGTGGATACGGCCAGTGACAAGGCTCCGGCCGGCGCACGCGGGCACCGGGTGATGCTGAGCCGGGAAGCCGCGGAGAAGGCGCTGCCTTCGTTGCTGGGCATGGCGGTGGATTATCGCCCGGGGTGGGACGGGCACGACGCGCGGCGCAAGATCGGACTGCTGACCGAGGCCAACCTGGAGGGGCGCAAGCTGACGGTGCGCGGGTATATCTATGCGCGCGACTTTCCCGACGTAGCCGAGGCCATCCTGGGCCATGCTCCCGACAAGATGGGCATGAGTTACGAGATTGCCGACGCGCGCGTGGAAGATATGCGGGCGGAAATCTGGAAGCTGACCCGGGTCACCTTCACCGGGGCGGCGATCCTGCTGCGGGACAAGGCAGCGTATCGGGACACCAGCTTCCGCATGGCGAGTTAGTCGACAACCAGTTCTTAGTTCTCAGTCAGTTAGTTGTCAGTTATGAGCTCTCAGTTGTCAGTCGTGGTTTCTGGTTTGCGCTGAGAACTGACAACCGAAAACTGACAACTATGAACTGTGAACTATGAACGCTGGGGAACAAGGAAGGACGAGCAATGGACAACGAACAACGCGAGCTGGCGGAACGGCTGGAAGCGGCCACCGGCCTGCTGGGCAAAACGCTGAACTGCCTGGAAGAGCGTCTGGCGGCGGCCAGCGCCCTTTCCGGCCAGGTGGAGAGGATCTCGGCCACCGTGGAGCAGAGCCGCCGGGAAGAGGAGCTCGCCGGCCGGCTGGCCATGGCGGAGCGCGAACTGGCGGAATTGAAGGCGGCCGCGCCCGGGCCCTTGAATGCGCTGCGCAAGACCATTCCCGCGGCGACCACGGAGATGCTGGCCAAGCACGGCATCGGCGAAGGGCCGGTGGACGTGCGCACGCTGGATGCGGCGCTCAGCGGTCTGAGCCTGGAACAGCGGATCGCCGTGAAGGCGCAGCTCCTGAGAGCGGGAGCGATCGCATAAAGGCAGTGAACAGTGGTCAGTGGTCAGTGATCAGATACCGATCATTGAAGCCCGCTGTTCACTGATCACCGAACTTTGATCACTGACCACTGATCACTGATCACTGACCAACCGCCCCACGGAGGGGGCACACGCATATGAACGCAACTTTTGCAGAAATTCACGCGGCTGCGGATTTCATCGGGCCGGGCGCGGTGGAAGTGCCGTTGTACCAGACCGAGATCTTCGACATCTGCCGGCGCTCCAGCCCGTTCGGGCAGCGCATCAAGCAGGTCCCCGCCACCGGCCACCCGTCACGGTTCTTTGAAGAGACCTTGATTCCCAATCCCGGCGCCGCCGGTTTTGTGAATCCGCGCAGCATCGTGGCGCCGGTGGTGAGCCCCACGCGCCAGGAGCGGAGCGTGCCGCTCAAGGCCATCGTGGCGCAGATCAACTACAACCTGTTCGACATCGAGCTGGGCAATCAGCAGCAGCAGTTTGCCTACCTTCAGGCCAAGGACCTGGTGGATACGGTCAGCGGCGTGATGGTCACCCACGACGTGGCGCTGTGGAACGGCAACGACACCAGCCTGAGCACACCCGCCACCACCGAGTACATGGGCGTGATCAACCAGATCGTCGCGGGCGGCAATTCCGTGACCATCGGCACGTCCGCCTCGATCGTCGACGGCCTCAAGTCGACGGTTGCGCAGATGGTGGCCAACAACGGCTATCACGTGCGTCCCACGGCGATCTACGGCAACCCGGTCCTGCTCGACCTGATCGACCGCGAGATGAAGACCGAGTTTAACGTGGTCCTGAACACCGACCAGATCACCGGCGGCTTCCGGGTGAAGATGCTGTCCACCCAAGCGGGCGATCTGCCGCTGATTCCGGACTGGAGCCTGAGCTACTCGGGCACGCCGGGATCGGGGGCCGTCCTGCCGGCCTACATCGTGACCGAAGACCTTATCGAGTACCACTGGCTCGGTGACCCGGCCCCGCGCATCTTCCAGTTGGGCTTGCCGGGATCGCTCACCCAGCAATATGTTGCCGTGAAGTTCGGCGCGCCGGTGGTGAAGGGCGCCAGCTACGCGCATTACCAGGTGCTTGTCGATCGCTAGCGCGATCGACAGTGGTTAGTGATCAGTGGTCATTTCGGCCGCGGTTCACTGAATACTGACCATCAACCCCTAAGAGGCTGCGGGAAAACATCGAACACGAGCGAGCCGAGCTAAGGAACATCCTTCAGGGGCTAAAGCCCGGCGCATTTTGTTGGGCTTGCCGGCCCGACTGAAGTCAGGCCCTTGTTACAAAGCAAGGGCGAGCGAGTTTTCCGCAGCCTTCTAACCACTAACCACTAACCAATAACCACTAGCCACTAACCGCTCATCACTGACCACGGTTCCGGAGGAACACATGGCTTACTTGCAGCCGGCGGACTATTCCAATTACGGCTTGCCTGACGGTACATCGGCAGACTGGATTACCGCGGCCACCGCTCTGGTGAACAACTACTGCCGGCGCCCGGACCTGAACGTCATTCAGTACACGGAGCGGCTGCGGGTGACGCGCGGATCGGAGAACGTGCGGCTCACTTATCTGCCGCTCGCGCCACTGGGCGCGGCGACTTCGCCCATCGTGAGCCTGGAGGGCCGCTACGCAAAGCCGCGGCATGGCGAGTTGCCGGACACCCCGCTCATGGAAATGGTCTGGGCGTTTTCGTTGCCGGGTCAATGGACGGCCATCGGTCCCCAGTTGGTGGACTGCGACTGGACCACCGGCGAGCTGGTCCTGCCCTGGAGCGTGCTGGGACTTCCCTACAACGAAGTCATGGTCACCTACACGGCGGGGCTGGCAGCCATCGGCGATGATGTCAAATCGGCCTGCGCGCAGATCGTGCGCAACGCCCAGGCTACGCCGGCCCTGAATGCCAGCAGGGCGCGGATCGACACCATGCAGATGCAGTACTTTTCGAGCTCGCTCGTGGACGAAACCGTGAAAGCGTGGCTTCGTCCTTATGTTGCGAACAGGCTGGGGTGAGCCATGAGCGATACGGCGGCACGCAATCCTGTGGGAGCCTCGCGGCTGCTGGCCGATGCCCTGTTGCGCACCGTTTCGGGCACATCGGCCCAGCTGCGCATCACGGGAACGAACTCCGACACCAGCATGTGGGAACTGGGCCTGGTTTCGACGGCCTTTGTGGAAGTGACCGTGAGCCCGGTGGTGATGCGCAAGCTGCGGCCCACCTGGCAGCAAGCCGATGAATCGAAGTGGGAACTACTGGTTTCGGCCACTTCGGTTCAGCAGCAAGTCCAGGCGCTGGACCTGGCATCGGCCCAGTCTTTGTTCTCGATGACGCTGGCGGTGATCGTGACCGGCCAAAGCTATGTGATCGAATCGGCCGCGTCCAACGAGGCCTTCGGCCAGGTGTATCTCTACCGGCTGTTGCTGCGCGAAACGCGCCAGCAGGCGGTGTAAAAGCGGGGAACAGGGATCAGGGAACAGGCTCGGCGCATCGATACTCGCCATCTGCAAAGGTCGATTCGAGTCGAGCAATCGCAATCCAGAAAGGCGGTTGGGGAGTCAGGAACGAGGGGTTGGGGACGTCTTTTCTAATCCCTGATCCCTGCTCCCTGCTCCCTGTTTTTATGCAGAATGCGAAAGACTCCTTCTACATGGCGCTGCGCTCGCGGCTGGCGGCGATCAATCCGGAGCGAACGATTCTCCTGCGGGGGGCGCTGCGGCCGGGAATTCTGGTGGAGGAAGCTGAGGCTCCCTTCAGCCAGCCTCCATCCGACGTGTTCGTGCTGCGGTGGCTTGGGCTCGGGAGCGACGTCAATGTTGATGCGCCGATGATGGCATCTGAATGCGAGATCAGCTACCAGACTTGCGGTTGTCAGAGCTTCGGCGGGCTGGATCGCGGCCGGGCGTTGAGCGCCATGGATGAGGAACTGCTTTCGATGCTGCAGCCCTTCTCCACGCCCAAGCTCAGCTTTACGGCCACTCCGCCGGCGCCGCTGCTGACCCAGGTGTTCTGGGACGAGCCCGGGTTCGCACCCGTGGTCACGCAGCGCGATCGCCTCAGCCGGTCGGTGAAGATCATGGTGTACAGCTCCCAGGAACAGGGTGAATAAATGTCCGCAGGATGGTTTTCCGCTGGCGCGCCCGTGATGCGCCGGGTGCGCGCGTACTTTGCGCCCGTCAGTCGCGCCGCCCAGGCGCCGGTGATCTTCGATCCTTCACAGGGAGGGTTCAATCTCGACGCGCCTCCCGCGCCGTGGATCAGCCTGGGTTGGATCCAGGGATTCTCCCGCTCGACAACCGGCAAGTCCGCTGCCGTGATGACCGGGGTTCCGGCAGCCGTGCTCGAACAGGTGCGCGAGAGCGTCGATGCGCAGGTCAGTTTCCAGTTCATGAGCTGGACCAAGCTTACGATGGCGCTGGCGACGGGCTCGCAGCACATGAACCTGCTCGCGCCGGCGAGCGGCGCTGTTCCGGGCCGCGATGGCGCGCAGGCGGCGCCCGCGGTGGCGATCCAGAGCGGGTCGACCTCGACATCGATGGTGCTCGCCGCGGCCGATGCGGCGAGTTTTTCTGCCGGCTCGATCGTGGCGATCGATATGGATTACACGGGACAAACCGGCTTTGTCGGTTCACCCATCTCGGGGGCTTACGTGCGCCAGCCGTTGAGCGATATCGACTACATCCGGCGCGTGACATTCAACGTGGCCCTCGTCGCGCAAGCGACGCAAACCGTGTTGACGCTGGCTGCGCCGCTGCCCGGCGGAGCTCCGCCCGCAAATGCAAAGTTGCAGGCCGTGTGCGGATTTGTCGATCGCCTGGGAGGCAGCTTCTACCAGGAATGGTCGGGGCTGTTCGTGATGGAAGGCGCCCAGGGCGAGCGCATCTTCTTCCACTACCCGCGCCTGCAAACCATGACTGACGCCGAGGAGATGCCCATTCCACTGTCGCCCAAGGGCAAGGGCTCGCTGGAGCGCGTCGCGCTGAAAGCGCAGTTCCGTGCGCTGCCGGTCAGCGACCCACTCGATGGCGAGCGGGTGTTGTGCTATCGCAGCTTCCTGCCTGCGCCCAAGGCCGTGGTGTGAATGAGCCGTCGGTTTTGCGACTTGCTCTCCGGAGTCTGAGCGGAGTCGATCGCTATGCGATCAACGGAGGCGAAGGATCTGCGGTTGCTTTGTCCTCATCAACGCGACGCGAGCGCAGCACGCGGAAAGAAAAATGAAAATAACGATTCAAGGTTCGGATTACTCGGCCTGGCTTGACGCCATCCATTCGTTAACGATCGAGCGCAAGTTGAATGAGCCATCCGTGTGCCAATTCTGGTTGAGCCTGCCGGCGCTGGGAAGCATCGCCATTCCAGTGCGGGGCCAATCCTTAGCCATCAGCGGCGACAATGGCGCGCAGTACTTCACCGGCTACATTGCTTCCAGCCCTCTGCCGGAGTTTGCGGGAGTGGCGATGGAGGGTCCGCGATACAGGATCGCGGTGCGGGCCATCAGCGATGAATTCCTTATGGACCAGCTTCCCGCTTCGCCGATGAAGGCCACGTCCGGCATGACCGCCGGACAACTGATGACATCGCTGGTGACGCATACCCAGGCGGCAACTCTAAGTACCGCCGGACTCTCTCTCAACACGCCGGTTAGCAGTTTTGCCGCTGCACCCGGCTCCAGTTGGAGCAAAAACGCGGGATTGGTGGCGAGCGGGGCGCGCGCCGCTTATCGCGCTGTCGCCGGAGCGCTGCAACTCTCCGCGATTCCAGTCGCGGTGCATCCGCTGAACGAAACCGACGGCACGCTGAATCTCGCGGCTCTTTCGCTCACCTCAAGCGTGAAGCGGGCGCTCGCGAACGACATTACCGTTTGCGGCGAACACGAGCCCGTCGCCCACGTGACCGAATACTTTCTCGGGGACGGCGTCACCACCCAGTTCAACCTGGGAGCTCCACCCTGGTTCCCAGCCGCATCGGCCGGCACCATCATCAACGAACTGTTCAATGAGAGCGGAATCGATCTCACGGTCTGGCGCCGTTCCGGAGCTCCCGGCTATCTGTCATTGGGTGCGGGTGGCCTTGCCATGAACGGAGGCAACGGCATCGACGGGCAGTCGATGCTCGGGTGGTGCGATCCGGTCGAACCGGGCGGCACACTGTTGATCGAAGCCTCGGGGGTTACGCTCTCAACCGGGAGCAGCGGTATCCTCGCCGGCCTCTATTCGGGACTCGATACGATTTCCGGATGCGCGGCGGGATTCCGGGTGAGTGCGCAGGCCGGTACAGGCGCGGTCAGCATACAGCCGGTTGCGCAGGGCGCGGCTGCCGGAACCAGTTATGCCATAAATCCGGCCAACCAATATACGCTGCGGATCAGGCTGCACTGTCCCGAATGCGAGCGGACGTTGGCGATCTATCGTTCTTTTGGCGACGCTGGCGCCATCACTTGCGGAGGGCAGACCAACGATGCGCCCGGAAAGCTTCTGTTCGAAATCCAGGAGTACGTCGACGGAGTTGCGGGCATGCCCGTGGTCCTCTATGACGGCTCGGTCACATCGCTCCCGTCAAGCTGTTCCTTGGTTGCCGCAAGCCTCGCAACCATGGTGGGAACGATGCGCGCGTTCCGGCTGACAAATCCGGGAACGGGGTGGGTGGTCAGCACGCCTTCCGGAGCAAACCCGTATACGCGGCGCGTGGGGACGGCGGCCGAGGGTGGCGAATGTTATCTCGATCGCACCGGCCGGCTGATTTTTGCGGCCGGATTTGCCCCCCTATCCGGGGAGCAGATCGCAGTCAGCTATCGCAGCCATGGCCGCGCGGTGGGCCGGGCGGCGAATGCGGCCAGCCAACAGGAACTGTCGTCGTCCGGGTTGCCGCCGGTGGCTCAATTCATTGGATCGGTGTCCGCGCCGGCGGCGCGAAGCTCGGCAGACTGCCGCAACGCGGCAGCGGCCATGGCGCAGGCGGCGGCCAGCGCCAGTGCGTTGTGGAGCGGAACCTATAAGTGCGCCGGCGCCGATCTTGCTGCCGATATATGGCCCGGCGATGCGCTGTTACTGAATGCGCCATCACTTAGCCTGAGCTCGCAGGTTATCGTCCGGGTTGTCAAGCTGAGTTATGCATCAACCTATCCCGACTTAGTCGTCTATGACACCTGGTTTGCCAACGATTGGGCCGACGACCTGGCCATCCGGACGAGCGATCGGGTGCCCGCAGACGCATGGCTTCCGGCTGCTGTTTCTCCGGTGTTCGCACCCAATCTCACCAACGTGGCCGTAATCGCCCTGAGCACTTCGACCGTCACCATCAACACCGGGATCGCGCCACCCGCCGGCGGAGGCTTCGAGATACGCCGCCGCGATTTCGCTTTCATGCCTGGGGAAGATCCTGACCTGGTGATGCGCGGCTCGCAACAAACCATGACGTTCTCGCGTGAAACTGCTTGCGATCGCTTTTACATCCGGATGTTCGACGGCTCAACTCCGCCCAACTATTCGGAGTTCTCGATGGCGTTGTATATCAATTTGCCACTGACCACTGACCACTGATCGCTGACCACTCTACGGAGTTCGGATGCGGATGATGAATGAATTTGAAGCGCAGGTGTTGAGCGACTTGAGCGTGCTCAAAACCCAGATGAACGGCCTCCTGGGCGACGGCAATGGCGGGCGCCTCGCGGACCTGGAGCGGCGCATGGAAGTGCATGAACAGAACTGGCAGCGCGCCAAGGGATTCCTGGCGGCCTTCAGCGTATTGTTGGCGGTGATCGAAGTGGCTGTGGAAGCGTGGCACCGGCACTAAAGCAGCTCCCAGCCTCTAGCTCCTGGCTTCCAGCTGCCCAATCGCGGTGAGATAAATGTTGCCGGCGTTCGCGGATTGCCATGGGCCGCGGTCAACCCTTTTCTCCCGCCTATAATCGAACCATGAACGATCAGCCGTTAGTTGGCGTGGTAATGGGCAGCAAGAGTGATTACGAACTTATGTCGGCGGCAGTGGAAGTTTTGCAAACCTTGGAGATTCCGCACGAGGCGCGTATTTTGAGCGCGCATCGAACCCCCGACGCACTCTTCCAGTACGCGGAAACGGCGCGGTCGCGCGGGCTGCGGGTCATCATTGCCGGGGCGGGCGGCGCGGCTCATCTGCCCGGCATGGTGGCGGCCAAAACGCTGGTTCCAGTGCTGGGCGTCCCAGTGCCGGCGACGCCGCTGAACGGCATGGATTCGCTGCTCTCCATCGTGCAGATGCCCAAGGGCGTGCCGGTGGGCACACTCGCCATCGGCAAGGCCGGCGCCGCCAACGCGGCGTTGTTGGCGGCCGAAATCCTGGCCGGCACGGATGAACCGCTCTACCGGCGCCTGGCCGCATGGCGTTCCGCGCGCGCGCAGGAAGTGCTCGATCAAACACTGGACGAGGTTCCGGCGAAGTGAATCCAGCTTCTTCCCCGAAGCAAGATACAACTCCGGCGATCCGGCCCGGCGGGTTACTGGCCATTCTGGGCGGCGGCCAATTGGGCAGGATGACGGCGATCATGGCGCGCACCATGGGCTATCGCGCCCGCGTCATGGATCCCACGCCCGCGCCTCCGGCGAGCTTCGTCGCGGAAGAGACCATCGTAGCCGGCTGGGATGACGTGGATGCCGCGCGCCGCCTGGCCACGGGCGTCGACGTGGTCACGCTCGAAATCGAACAGATCAGCGTGCACGCGCTGGAAGAGGTGGCGCGCATCGCGCCCTTGCGCCCGGGTGTCGAACCCGTCCGCATCATCCAGGACAAGACTCTGCAAAAGATCTGGCTGACCGAAAATGGCTTTCCGGTGGGCCCGTTTCGCGTCGTTTGCGAGGAGGTCGATCTGCACCACGCGCTTCCGGCACTGGGGGGGCGTGTGTTTCTCAAGGTCGGCCGGGGCGGCTACGATGGCCGCGGCCAGGTGCGCGTGGGCTTCGATCAGCCGGCCTCCGAAGAGAAAATCTCCGCCGCGTGGCACGACATCGGGCGCCGTCCAGCGGTCGCCGAGCAGGCTCTGGACCTGGAGTGCGAAATCAGCGTGATGGCCGCGCGCAATCCCTCCGGCGAAGTGCGCACCTATCCGGCGGCGCGCAATTACCACGAAAACCAGATCCTCGCGTGGAGCGTCCTGCCCGCCGGGATTCCAGCCGAGCTCGAGGCGCGCGCCCAGGCCATGGCTGCGGACCTTATTGCGAAACTCGGCATCGAGGGTCTACTCTGCGCGGAGATGTTCGTTACCCGCCGGGGTCAGCTGTTTATCAACGAGCTTGCGCCGCGGCCGCACAACAGCTATCACCAGAGCATGCGCGGCTGCGTGACCAGCCAGTTTGAACAGATTGTGCGCGCCGTGTGCAATTTGCCGCTGGGCTCAACCGAGCTGCTCTCTCCGGCAGCGATCGTCAACCTGCTGGGGGACCTGTGGCTGAACGGAGAGCCGGATTTCCCCGTTGCGCTGGCCGTTCCCGGCGTGCGCCTGCACCTCTATGAGAAGCAATCGCCGCGCGCGGGACGAAAAATGGGGCATCTGGCGGCCGTGGGCGCCACGGCGGAGGAAGCGCTGGAGCGGGTGCTGGAAGCGAAGAGTCGGCTCTGATTCACTACGCCGGTCTGCTTGTTTTTGTGTTAAGGCGCTCGAGAAAGACGTCGATGTCGCTGATGGGAACGTGCCACTCTGAGATCGCGTGTCCATCGTCGCTCATCGTGACTCGATCATTTAAGAAAATGCTTGCCTCAGCCACGGAAAACTCGCGGCCAAAGTTCTCATACCACGGAAGATGGTTTTGGATATGGACAACGCCACCTTCGCCCCTATAAAGAGCCCACCACTGCAGGTTCGGGGATTTTTTCGGATTAACGTACCACGTTATTAAGACCGCTTTATTGGCTCCATTCGCGAAGCGCTTCAAAGAATCTAGCCATTGGGATTCGTAAGTCGCTTTGTTCCATTCATACAGGCTCGACGCGAAGTTCTCATCCAATGTCCCTGCTGTGATTCGGCCAATAGCGGACGGAACGGAGGGGTCATCGTCTAGGTACTCATCTGGCTCACCTGTGAATTGGATCGAGAAGGTCATCTCACGCTTCCACTTTCTCCCACCGCTTGGGCCGCCGATTGGCCTGCAGAATTTTCTTGCGTAGCCGCAGCGACTTGGGCGTGACCTCGACAAACTCGTCATCGGCGATGAACTCGATGGCCTGCTCGAGGTTCAGCGTCCGGTAGGGCACCAGGCGAATCGCCTCATCGGCCGTCGAGGCGCGCATGTTGGTCATCTTCTTTTCGCGCACCACGTTCACGTCCAGATCGTTGTCGCGCGAGTGCTCGCCGACGATCATTCCTTCGTACACATCCACGCCGGGACCGGCGAACAGGATCCCTCTCTCCTGCAGCCCATTCAGCGCGTAGGTGGTGGTCATGCCCTGGCGATCGGCAATCAGCGCGCCCGTCGGCCGCTGCGGGATTTCGCCCTGGTAGGGAATGTAGCCGTCAAACAGCGAATTCATCACGATGGTTCCGCGCGTCTCGGTCAGCATCTCGCTGCGCAATCCGATCAGGCCGCGGCTGGGCACGCGAAACTCGATGCGCACGCGGCCCGAGCCATGATTGTGCATCTTGGTCATCTCGCCCTTGCGCGGTCCCAGCTTCTCGATCACCACGCCGGTGTACCCCTCAGGCACGTCGATGGTCAGGTGCTCGACGGGCTCCATGCGCGTGCCGTCCACCACCTTGGTGACGATCTCCGGCCGTCCTGCCATCAGCTCGTAGCCTTCGCGGCGCATCATCTCGATGAGAATGGCGAGCTGCAGTTCGCCGCGCCCCAGGACCTTGAAGCTGTCCGGCGAGCCGGTCTCTTCCACGCGAATGCTTACGTTGGTCAGCAGCTCTTTTTCCAGGCGCTCGCGCAGGTTGCGGCTGGTGACGTACTGGCCTTCGCGGCCAGCGAAGGGCGAGTTATTCACGCTGAACTGGATGGCGATGGTCGGCTCATCGATGACGATTAACGGAAGTGGCGCGGGATTGTCGACGCTGGTAATCGTCTCGCCGATGGTAATGCCCTCCACGCCGGCCACGGCCACGATATCGCCCATCGTGGTCTCGGACGTTTCGGTCCGCTTGAGGCCGGAGAAGGTGAACAGCTTGGTGATGCGGGTTTTCTCCAGGCGGCCGTCGCGTTTGGAAATGACCACGTCATCGCCGGCATGCAGCGTGCCCTGGAACACGCGGCAGATGGCGATGCGTCCGAAGTAGTCGGAGTAGTCGAGGTTGGTCACCAGGATCTGGAGCGCGCCGTCGGGTTTGCCGGTCGCCTCGGGAATGGTATTCACGATGCTCTCAAACAGCGGCTGCAGATCGGTGCCCGGGCGGGCAAGATCCGCGGTTGCCGTACCCGTCTTCGCCACCGTGTACAGGACCGGGAATTCGAGTTGGTGTTCGTCCGCATCGAGGTCAATGAACAGGTCGTAGATCTCGTTCAATACTTCCTGCGGGCGCGCATCCGGCCGGTCGATCTTGTTAATCACCACGATGGGCGGGAGCTTCGCCTCCAATGCTTTGGCAAGCACGTAGCGCGTCTGCGGCAGCGGGCCCTCGGCCGCGTCCACCAGCAGCATCACGCCGTCCACCATCTTCAACGCGCGCTCCACCTCGCCGCCGAAATCGGCGTGACCGGGCGTATCCACGATATTGATCTTGCCGCCGGCAAAATTGATGGCCGTGTTCTTGGCGAGGATGGTGATGCCGCGCTCGCGTTCCAGTTCATTCGAGTCCATCACCCGGTCCGCCACCTGCTCATTGGCGCGGAACGTACCCGCCTGGCGCAGCATGGCATCCACCAGGGTTGTCTTGCCATGGTCGACATGGGCGATGATGGCGATATTGCGTATCGTCTGGCTCACTTAAGGAAGTGTCCTTTTCTCGTGTCCGGCCTCATCAGGCCGCAAGTATCTTCAATACAAAGAATTCAGGAATCGCCGCACACTCCGGCATGCTTTCATTTTACCAGCCGGCCGATCGACGGCCCAGGGCCGTTCCGGAAGCGCAGCCCGGTCGGGTACACTGCTTCGCAAATGCGAAACGCTGCTCACGCTCTCTTCTCTCCCTCGAAGATTGGTTTCTTGCCTCGGTTAGCTGCGCTGCTGGTTGCCGTTCTGTTGGTTTCCGGCGCCCACGCCCAGTCAAACGCCGGGTCGCTGCGCATTTATTCCATTGACGTCGAAGGCGGGCAGAGCACGCTGCTGGTGGCGCCCTCCGGCGCATCGCTGCTAGTCGACGCAGGCTGGCCAGGCAATAAGGGCCGCGACGCCGATCGCATTAGGGCCGCCATGCGCGACGCCGGCATCACCAATATCGATCATCTGCTGGTCACCCACTATCACATGGACCATGTCGGCGGCGTACCCGAGCTGGTCACAGAGCGCGTGCCCATCGGAGAGTTCCTGGATCATGGCGAGAATCGGGAGGACTCCGACGCCACCCGCCACGATTACGGCGCCTACCTCAGCGCCATCGCGGGCAAAAAACGGCGTATTGTGCGTCCGGGCGACACTATCGACATGCCCGGGCTCAGCGTTGTCGTCCTTACGGCCGATGGCGAGCATATCCACGACATCCCCGGAGTGAAACCGCAGCACAATCCCTACTGCGCTGACGAGGTCAAGGCCGAACCCGATCCCAGCGAGAACGCGCGCTCGGCCGGGATTCTCGTGACTTACGGAAAATTCCGTTTCCTCGATCTCGGCGACCTCACCAAGGCCAAGGAGATCGCGCTGGTGTGCCCTGACAATCCCATCCCGCCGATCGATCTCTATCTGGTCACGCACCACGGCATGAACCTGTCGAATGCGCGGGCCATTGTCGATGCGATTCGTCCTCGCGTGGCCATCATGAACAACGGCGCGCACAAAGCCGGCAGTCCTGAAGCCTGGCAGACGGTTCATGACAGCGCGGGCCTGCAGGACCTTTACATGCTGCACACCGCTGAAGGATCGGACGCGGCGCACAATAGTCCCGAAGCCATGATCGCCAACCCGAAAGGCGGCGGCACTGACGGCGCTTACTTCAAAGTGATTGCGAATGCCGACGGCAGCTTCTCGGTCACCAACAGCCGCACGGGCGAAACGAAAGACTACACGCGCAAGTAGGCGGGTGGCCCACCCTAATCTTATCTCGTTGATCGATTCATTGCTGATGAGCCGTTCTGCTGTTGGGCCTATCCCATATCCGCCGTCCGCACCCGCACCCGCAGCCACACCGGTATCCGCATCTGCGCCGAATCCCTGTCAACGGGCCTTCTTCCACAACTCTTCCAGCGCATCGCATGCGGCCCGCACGCCATCCTCGTGCGCCAGTATCTTCGCCACGCTCTGGGCGCGGCGCGCGAACTTCGGCTCTCCCAGCATGGATATGATCTTTCGCGCCACGCGTATCGGTTTGTAATCGTTGCGCTGGATCACGCGCGCCACCTTCAGGCGCCGCATGCGTCGCGCATTATCCGGCTGGTCGTGCGAATAAGGCATGATCAGCATGGGCTTGCCGGCGCGCAGGCACTGGGCGGTGGTGCCCACGCCGCCCTGGTGGACCACCATCGCCGCACGGTGAAACAGAGCCGAATAGGGTGCATACTCGGCCACGCAAATGGACTCAGGCAGTGACTGCGCGGGACGGTTGCGCGTATCGGCGCCAATCAGCAGGACGGCGCGCACGCCCGCCTTGATGGCCGCGCGCGCCGAGTGCTCGTAGAATTTCCCCGCCGCCAGCACCGCGGCCGAGCCCAGCGTGAAGACCACCGGCGGTTCGCCCTGGGCGAGAAATTCTTCGATATTTGCGGGCAGCTTCGCGTTTCCGCCGTCGGCATCGTAATAACAGAATCCCGTGATCCGCGTGCAAGCGGGCCAATCCTTTTGCTCCACTCCGAGGACGCGCGAAAAAAGCGCCAGCACCAGGTGGGGAGAATGCTTGGCGTCGAACAGCGGATTCGGGCCGCGCGGCAGTCCCAGCTCGCGGCGCAATGCATAGATGGGCTCCGGCCACTTGCGCGTGGTGAAGCGGGCCAGCCGCCGGATGGCGCGTCCCATACCCGGCACCGCCTTGTCGGCCCGCGCCAGCCGCGGATAGGGCGGCAGCACCGGCGGATCGAATGCGGAGAAGAACGACAGCGGCGCCAGCACATAACTGGCCCACGGAATCCCCGTTACTTCCGCCACCAGCGGCCCGGCATAGTTCAATTCGCCCAGCAGCAACAGGTCGGCGCGCTCCGGCTGGGTGGCCGCCTGCAGCAGGTCGTCGTATGTCTGGCGGAGGGACGGAAACAGAAAGTCGCGCAGGCCGTGCTCGGTGCCGTGCTTCACGTCGTACACCATCTCCACCAGGATGCTGTTGGTCGGGTCGATGTCCGGCCGAAGGGCATGAAACTCGAGCCCCAGCGGGCGGATTTTTGGCTCATACACCTGGGGGATTGCCATGACCGGCGTGTGCCCGCGGCGCTTCAACTCCAGCGCAATGGCGATCAGGGGATTGATGTCGCCAAACGTTCCAATATTCGAGAGGATGATGCGCACAATCGGCCCCGGGAATTTATTTTGGGCTGCATCTTGAGGGTAATGCATAAAGGCGGGGGCTAGGGACTAGGGACTAGGGACTGGGGATTAGGATGATTAGGACACTTAGAGGTGATGGCGTGAACAAGGGATTTCTCATGGTGATGGGAGCAGGAATCATGATGGCCGCGGGAATGGGAGCGCCGGGGCAGGCTCCGCAACCGGCCCAGGGCGCGCCGACGGCGCATCGCTGGGCCATCGTGGTGCATGGGGGCGCGGGGGTGATCGAACGCTCCAAGCTGGGGCCGGAAGGCGACAAGGCGTACCGCGAAGGTTTGAAGCAGGCGGTGGAAGCCGGAACCGCGATTCTCGACAAGGGCGGCTCGGCGCTCGATGCCGTCGAGGCAGCCATTCACGTCCTCGAAGACGATCCGCATTTCAACGCGGGCCGGGGCGCCGTCTTCACGCGCGAAGGCAAGAATGAAATGGATTCCTCCATCATGGACGGCTCTAATCTGAAGGCGGGTGCGGTGGCCGGCGTACAACGCACCCGCCATCCGATCAGCGCGGCGCGCGCAGTGATGGAGAAATCGCCCCACGTGATGATCGCCGGGCCGGGGGCCGATGCCTTCGCCGCGGGCGCGGGTCTTGAGCAACAGCCGCCGAGCTTCTTCTTCACCGAGAGCCGCTGGCAGGGCCTCATCAAGGAGCTGAAGAAGCAGGGCCTGCCGATCCCGGCGCGGCCGGAGGGAGTTCCGCCGGCCGGTCCGGTGATTCCCGTGGCGCAGCTTGACGAATCTTCTGACACCCACACCTACGGCACCGTGGGCGTGGTCGCGCTCGACCGGCAGGGCAACGTTGCCGCGGGCACGTCCACGGGCGGGATGCAGGCCAAGATGCCGGGCCGGGTGGGCGATTCGCCCATTATCGGCGCGGGCACATATGCGTCGAACCAGTCCTGCGCGGTCTCCGGCACCGGAGCGGGGGAGTACTTCATCCGCCTGGGGGTGGCCCGCGAGATCTGCAACCTGGTGTACTTCAAAGGCATGAAGCTGCAGGATGCCGTCGATGAGGTGATCCACCATGAACTCGAGGCGCTGCACGGCGACGGCGGGGTCATCGCCATCGCGCCCGACGGGCAGCAGGCGTGGAGCTTTAACACCCCGGGCATGTTCCGCGCGAAGATGAACGAGGGCGGCAAGCTGGAGATCGGCGTATACCGGGATGAGCCGTAGGGCCGCGTTCGCCGTTGGCGCTACAATCAGCGGAATGAGTACTTCGGTTAATGCGATGCGCGTTCGGTTCGACGAGGACAGCATGTGGGTTGATCTCAGCGACGGGCGCACATTGGGTGTTCCCATCGCCTGGTTTCCCCGTCTGCTGCGCGGCACGTCAGAACAAAGGGAGAGCGTGCGCATCAGCTCCCGCGGTCTGCACTGGGAATCACTCAACGAAGATATCTCGGTGTATGCTCTTCTGGCGGGGTTGGGTGATCAGAGCGTTGACGATAAAAGCTTCGCAGCCTGAATTCCGAATTTCAATTTCCTGCTTCGGCTATGGCCCTCAAATTCACCACCTCCTATCTCGAAGATTCATTGGCCGTGCTCCGCTATTACAAGAAGCTGGCGGAGCGGGCCATGGACCAAGCCGCCGACGAAGATCTGTTTGCCGTGCTAGACCCGGAGGCCAACTCCATTGCCATCATCGTGAAGCACATGACCGGCAATATGCGCTCGCGATGGACCGACTTTTTGACCACCGACGGCGAGAAGCCGGATCGCAACCGCGACAGCGAGTTCGTCGATCCGCCCGCCACGCGCGCCGCCTTGATGGCCGAATGGGAAGCGGGATGGGCGCGGATGTTCGAGACGCTGGAGTCGCTCTCCGACGACGACTTGGCGCGCACTGTGACCATTCGCGGCGAGGCGCACTCCGTTATGCAGGCTATCAACCGGCAGCTGGCGCATTATCCGCACCATGTAGGCCAGATCGTTCTTCTGGCCAGGCACTTCGCCGGTGAAAGGTGGCAGTGTCTCAGCGTGCCGCGTAACAAGTCGGCGGAGTTTAATCGCAAAGTTGCGGCGGGAGAGGCGAGCCAGCGCTGACTCAGTGATGAAACAGCATGTACAGCCGGCACAGGGAGGCGGCGAAGATGGCTGCGGTCGTGATCGCGCCCAGAATATTCGCCAGCGGGCGATTCACCTTGTCGCCCGATCCTATGAATCGTCAGCGGAGATGGTGGTTGGTGATCTCGATGTCGTCGATGGTGGCCATCAGCGAGAAGCACTGATCCACGCCGGAGAGCGCCAGCACAACCCTGAAGTTGCTGCGAAGCTCCGTCACCTTGCCTTCCAACCCGGCAAAGACACCGTGCTTCATCCTCACCGACATTCCTTTTGTGAGGTTGGGATGGGGGTGCAGTAAGCAGCCCTGGGCCAGCGCCGTCCGGATCCTTTCGATTTCTGTGCACGGGATCAGCCCCGCATTTTCGGTGCCCAGCAAGTGCAGAATCCCGGGAGTGCCCAATACGGTTATCCTTTCACCAGGGCGGAAGCGGATGAATACGTACCCGGGAAACAAGGGCCGTTGCAACGTGACGGTGCGATCGGTCCATTTCGACTTTTCTTTGTATACCGGGAGGTAGTGCTCGATGGAGCGGCAGGCAAATTGCTGGGTAACCCGGTTTTCGTGGTTTGTCATCACCTGTACCGCATGCCATGGCCTATTCATCTCTGAACTCCCCGCCAAGCGTGGTTTGAACCGTGATCCGTGAGATAACGGGCCACGGGTCGTGGTTCATTCGCTTGGGGGAATCCAATCAATGGATGGACAAGCGAAATATATGCGCGGGCGAACAGACGTGAAGCGGGAACGAACCACCCGCAGCTCCATTCGAGCTCTCAGGGGTGTCTGTTTTGCACGTTGCGCCCACAGAGTCAGGGGGTGTTGCGAAATCCCCCAATTACTAATTGCGGCCGGCGATGAAATATGTCGTGTAAGTAACGATACTTTCCAAGGGCGCAATTCCAGGTGATGTACATCACAGTACAGTGTTCGCGAATCCCGAATGCGAAACGGAAGTACCAGAGAACGGAATCGGGACGGAGCGACGAAAACGACTGCGCGGCGGATTCCGGAACGGTTCTCATGCCGGTTGAGATCGTCCTCGACGATTCAGGAGGAGAATTCCGGGCGAGGATGAACGGTTCGGCAAGGTCAATCGGCTCAGTATGATGGAGTCGCTATCACCGGTTCCGGCGCCAAGGCGGGCCGGGGTTGAGGAAACTAGCTAACAGCAGCACTGGACCAGAGGAATTGGCGGCGATTCATTCGACCTCCGCCATTTGCCCCAATGGCAGTCATCTGGATATGTGGGACGATCAGGCGATTTATTTCCAGCACCTGCTCAGGTTTCTCCGCAGCCTCTGATTTAGCGGAAGAGATATTGCTCTATCTACGCATGGGGAGGGGCGTCGAGATGACGGGCCTGGAGAAGCGTCACGAAACTCCGCGCTCGACAAACCCGGCAGCGGGCCGGATATCGGAACAACAGCAGATAGAGGAAGTGCCCAAATCTGAGCGTCCCGCGTCGAATTCTGGTTGAACCGCAACTTTGACAACAAATCCGATTCGTCGCCATATCGTCTCATTCCCAATTCTCGAAGTTCACCGGCGGCGGATGTTCGCCTGAATGGCGCCATGGCGCGCCCCCTTCGTCTCGAAGGCCGCGTTTCGCTGCGCGAAGACGATTAACGGCGAACCTCAAGCGATGGAAACATCGATCCCCGGTTCATTTCCCGTCCGGCCGCCCATGTCCTTGCGAAGCAAACTCTCGCCTGCCTACGATTTAGGGCCCATTGCGGAGTGATCTAACGGGGAGGGAACTGACAAGACTATGATGCGCTGTCAGAAAGAAAGCTGTATTTGCGTTTCCGCAATCCAAGGATTAAAGATTCGTCATCCCAGGGGCTGAAACAGGCCGGCTTCCATCCCGGGAGGATGGGAATAGCCGGCCTCCGGTTTATTTCCGGTAGCTTACGCCAACTCCAATTCTGAAATCGTTCTGGATATCCTTGGCGGCATTCGAGTAGTCGCTGTGAATCCAGCTCGCTTCCAGTGCGCGTACGCCGAAACCGTGTTTCAACGGGACATCGATTCCGCCGCCCAACTGCACTGAGAGGGCGTTGGCGCTGGTTGATAATGCGTTAGGACCGGGGAACAAGGAATCGAACGCGTGGGTGGGTCCAAGCAGGCCCTGGACAAAAGCCCGCGCTGGACGGCGCTCACCGACTGATTCGCCGGGCCGCGCGATATTGAACGTGAAGCGCGGGCCGCCCATGAAGGAGATCTTGCTCAGGTTGACGCCGTTCTGGATGTTGGACTTATGGTCGCCCGACAGGTCGAAGGCGAAACCGAATCCTTTCCTGATCGTAAGCGCCGCGTTCACGTCGCCCCCAATCGGCCAGAATCGATTCCCGTTGATTTGCGCCACCTGGGCATGTTCGAAAATGAAACTCACGGCGATATCGGTTTTGTTCGCGTAAGGATCTGTGCTGGGCGACGACTGGGCGAGAGCGGCTGTCGCCATCGTGAGGGCTCCCCAAAGGAGCATTCCTTTGCTGAAAATCTTAAGCATGGTCGGCTCCTTTACTCGACGGTCAGGGTCACGGAGGCGGAGTGCGATAAAGCACCCGAGGCGCCCGTGACGGTGAGGGTGTAGGTTTGTTGCGGCTGGGCGAAGAAGCCCGTCTTCACGCCGCAGCCGGTCACGCCCAGGAGAGCGGCTCCGGAGGCGATCAACAACAGCAGCATGGGACCAAGCCGCCCGAGTTTTCGAGCCTGCCGCCGCAGCCTGCGTGAGAAGGGAAGCAGCAGCAGGGCCAACGCCAGCGTACCGGCGCCCTTTCCAAATGAACTTGGCGGACGCGCCGCTCCTGTCAGGCTGGCCGTGGCCACTGTAACGGTGAAGTTGGTGGTTCCGGAGCCCGCGTTGATGCCGGAAGGATTAAAGGTGATGGTGGCGTTTGCGGGCTGGCCATCCAATGTAAGACCAATGTCCGAAGGAACGATCGCATCCCCAACCGGAGTCAACGTGAACTGATACCTTGTCTGGCTCCCGGGCATGATGGTGGGCGAGGTATTCCCTCCGGCCGCGATGCTGAAATCAACAATATGCTGAGACAGTGGACCGCTCGAGGCCGCAAGGAAGTTGGAATCGCCCGAGTATGCGGCGACGATGGTGTGCGGGCCGGTCGCAAGTGACGACAGAGTCAGCGAAGCCACTCCGTTCACCAGCGCGCCGGTCCCGATGGGTGTGGTGCCGTCAAGGAAGGTTACGCTCCCGCTGGGAGTGCTGACGTTCGAGGAGACGGTGGCCGTAAACGTCGTCGGGTTCTTGAGCAGGATGGGATTGGCGGAACTGGCGGCCGAAACTCCCGGCATGGCCTTGTTCACGATTAACGTGACCGAGCCGGACGCGGATTTGTAGATCGTGGTATCGGTGGGAGTAAAGGCCACGCTCAGGGTGTAAGTGCCGGCGGGGAGCAGCGTATTTGTCGTGACGGACATTGTGCCCGCCGAATACGCATAGCTTCCGGCGACGGTGCTGGCTCCGTTTGTCGCGGTGGCATTGAGGATCCCGGCCAGCGTTGTGCCGTAGATGATTGGCGATGGCGCGGGCCAGTTAACTAACGGCTGTACCTGGCCGATCGTCAGACTGATCGCGACCGGCGTGGAGGTGGCCAGATAGTTCGCGTCGCCTGCATAGCTCACGTCGGATAAGTACGATCCGGGAATCAAGCTGGATGCTACCGGAACCGAAGCTCCACCCGAAGCGATCAGAAGTGCTCCCGATCCCACGGATGCATTGCCTGCATTCAGGATCGTGTAGTTCAGCGATCCGCTCGGAGGCGCAATGCCCGCACCGCTGTACTGACCTGTCACGGTCACGGGAATCGAACCGCCCTTGTTATATCCGAACATGACAGGCTGCGCAGCCGGCCCCGTCACAGTCACGGTTGCCTTGTTTACGACAATGGTCTGTTGCACCGGCGAAGCGGCAGTGTAATTCGAATTGCCTCCCTGGTTGGCCGTTACGGTGATGGCGCCGGCGCCGGTGATGGTGAGCGCCGACCCATTCAGGCTTGCCGGTCCGGAGACGCTGAATGTTATCGGGTTGCCTGACGCGCCGCCGGTCGCGGCGAGCGCGACGCTGGTCACAGAGCCGTAGGTGATGGGTGTTGCCGGCGGCGTGAAGCTGATCGTCTGTGACGCCTTGTTGACCGTGAGCGTGACCTGTTTTGTCGCGCTGGTGTAATCGGTGCTGTCGGTAGGAACGAACTGAACGCTCAGCGTAACGCTTCCGGCGTTCGGAATGATTCCCGCCGCGGGAGTGTAGGTAAATGTGCCGGGCAGAGAGGCCCCGCCGAGGCCGGTGGCAGTTGCGTTCAGTTGCGC
The DNA here is from genome assembly GCA_963720105.1 of uncultured Acidobacteriota bacterium. Taxonomy (GTDB): domain Bacteria; phylum Acidobacteriota; class Terriglobia; order Terriglobales; family Acidobacteriaceae; genus Telmatobacter. The sequence goes on from CAVREL010000091.1 coordinate 59,451, forward strand.
AGCTCCCAGCGCGGTTCCGTAGGTGATAGCCGCGGGACTTGCCCATGCAAGCGCCGGGCTGATCTGGCCCACCTGGACGGTCGCCACAGCCACGTATCCCGTGCCGGCGGCATAGTTCGCGTCGCCAGGTTCGTAGTACGCCATCACGGTGTACGTGCCGGCGGCAAGCGTGTTCGGAACAGGAACAACCGCGGAACCCGCGCTCACAGTCACGGTTCCGTTGGCCGCGATGTTGCTCGAGAGAACGAGCCGGTAATCGAGAGAGCCGGTGGGCGCGGCAATTCCCGGCCCGGTGTAAGGCCCAGCCAGCGAGAGCGGAACCGTGGTTGACGATCCATAGGAAATCAGGATCGGGCTGGACGGACCGGTGATGGTGACCGGTGCCTTGCTCACTACGACCGCCGAGGCGGCCGCGGTTTGCGCACTGGCTGCGAAATTCGCGTCCCCGAGGTATTTGCCCAAGTAGTTATGCGTTCCAACCGCGGGCACCGGAACCGAGTAACTGGCCGCCGCTCCGCTCACCGTTGCGTTGGGGTTCAGAGGGTTGGCCGCGCCGTCATAGAAGGTGATGCTTCCGGTCGGCACGCTGCCGTCGACGCTAGCAGGCGAAATCGCGGCCGACACGGTCACCGGTTGGCCGTACACCAGCGCCGTAGCCGATGGGGTCACCGTCAACGTGGTGGCGGCCTGGAGGTTGGTCAGTGAGAAGACCGCCGGACTCGCCACTCCGCTGACTGAAGCGGAAACGTTGTAGGCGGTCGGGCTTGCCGTGCCATTGGCGGTGGCAATCACCGAGCAGTACCCGACCGGCGCAGCCGCGGAAGTGGTGCAGCTGGTGGACGAGAACGTGGCGCTCGCTCCCGATGCCGGAGCAGTGAAGGTGACGGTCACTCCTCCCAGCGGGTTGCCATACTGATCCAGGACTTCGACGTTGAGCGGAGCAGGGAAAGCCGAACCGATGGGCGTTGACTGTCCGGTGCCCGATACGGGGAGAACCTGATTGGCCCTGACGCCGGTCCCCGAGAGCGCAATCGACGCCGTCCCGCCGAATACGTTCCCCAATAGCGTCAATGAGCCGCTGATGTGACCGCTTATCGCCGGGGTGAAGTCGACGGCATACGCGCAGGAAGCGCCCAACCCGATAACCTCGGTGGGATCTGCGCTGGGCAATTGGCAGGTCGAGGCCGGATCGACGCTGAAACTGCTCGAAATGGCCGGATTGGTGCCCGTCGCCGGAGTGGCAAACGTAAACGCGGTATTTCCGATGTTGGTAAGGGTCGCGGATTGCGGGCTGTCCGAGCTCTTATGGCCGACTGGGGTCGCCGCGAAGTTCAGGCTGGTCTGGGAAAGCGGCGTGTACCCGATCCGGCGAACGTCGTGGCCATTTTCATCCGCCACCAGGATGTCGCCGCCGGGTGTGATCCAGAGGGCGGAAGGAGTGGACAGATTCGCCAATAAGGGCGGGCCGCCGTCTCCCGAATCTAAGGCCGAGCCTTGCGGTGTTCCGGCCACGGTTCCGGAGAACAGATAGGCGTATCCGTTGGGATCAACCTCGATGATCTGGCCATACTGGCTTGACGTAGCGTAGAGATTCCCCGGACCATCGATAGCCACTCCCCAGACGGATCCCGCGTTCACCTGTGTGGCAAGGATGTTGCCGGCGGAGCCGGAGTCGGGCAGGCTGGAGGGGTTCGTTGTCCCTCCTCCCAGCAAAGTGTGGATGTTTCCGGACGAATCGATCCTGAGCACACGGCCATTGGAGTAATCCGTAAAGACTGGCTGGCCGGAAGCATCGAAGATGACGGCGTAGGGAATGCTGATGGTTGCAGAAGTCGCCGGTCCGCCTTCCCCGGCAAAGGCGCCCGAGGTTCCGGTTCCGGCGGCGGCGGTTACGAAATAGGTGGAGGGGGCTATCTTGAGCAGATAACCGTCTGTACCTATGTAGATGTTCCCCGCTCCATCGACTCCCACGGCTCCGATATGCCATAGCTCGACATTGGACGCCGGGCCTGGCACACCAGTGACCGCGCCATCATTGGGTCCGCCCTGGTTGAGGAGGGTGGTAATCGTTTCTGCCTGCTGGTTGATTTGGTAGAGGCAGCCCAGTTGATAGTCGCCCACAATCAGATTGCCGGCAGCATCTATGGCCATTCCTCCAGGCTGGCTGAACGCCGCTGTGGTAAGAGCGGGGGCGTTCAATAGTGCCTGGCACTTGGACGCAGTTTGTCCCTCGACGCCGGCCACGGTGCTGATGACTCCGGCAGGGGTGATCTTGCGAATGATGCTGTTGCCGGCATCGGCAACATAGATGTTGCCGTTCACGTCGGCGACGACTCCATCGGGCGAGTGCAGCTCATTGCTTGTCGCGGTGGTATTGGTTGCCGGAACGTAGTTATATCCGGCGGTATTGTCAATACCGGCGATCGTGGTAATGGTTTGAGAACCGCTTACTAATACCGCGCCCTGGCCCCAACCACTTATATAAGTGGTGGTTAGCGGGTAGCCCCCGTTGTCCAGCAGTTGGACAACTCCAATGCGGCGACCGGTTGCCAGCGGGCTGAATGTCACGTCGACCGTGCAGCTATCCCCCCCGAAGTAGTTGCCTCGCGCGCACAGAGTCGTGCTGGTATCGTTGGCCTGCGGCTGAAAATCCTTGCCGGCAACTCCCTGCGTGACCACGGACACGGAGCCAATGGTGAACGGGCCCGTGAAGAGAAAGGTAACCGTATGGGTAACGCTTGAGTTTGCCGCAACAGGCCCGAAGTCGTAAGGGGCCGACGGAACGACCTGTCCGCGGGCATCGCGGCCGGCTAAGAGCAGCCCCGAGACTGCCAGGGCCGGCAGCAACTTCGAGGCGCGTTTGATTGCCGAAGCACAAAGAGAGAACATGCGCGTACCAGGCAACATAAAAACCTCCAACTGAGCACACTGGGCTCATGACTCCGCTGGAGAAGAGCGGAATCAGCACACCAATTTCGTGCGAAGTTCAGCCGTTGGGGGGAGCGGATGAATCGCAGGCACACCTTGAACGAACCGAAGATGTCAAATACCTGCAACGGAACCCCGCGACGCCGGAACGTTCATTGCGGCGGGTTTTTTCCGATGACTGGGGAGAGATTACACATATCCCGAAAAAAAGCAAACTCACTTGGTCAAAGAGCGCCTTGAATCGGGAAAACCAAAGTTGTATTGACTTGTTACTGGCGTGTAACTGGCTATTTGCAAGTACTTTGTCCCTTAAATGTCACGGTGTTTCGGCGGTTCCAGCCGACGTCATAAAGGCGCGTAGTCCGCGACGCGGCCAACGCCGTTTTCGCCCCCGGCTTGGGTGACCAATTTCGGCTCGATTGAACTTCTCTTTGATTTAAATCAGGACTTTCCACGGTCGTTTTGCGATGATCTGTCCGGCGGATCCTCCCTCCCCGCCGATTCCCAGCTTTGAATTTGTTGCCGGCAATGAATTCAGGTGGCTCCGGTGTTGTCGCGAGTCAACCGGATTTTTGTGTCTGTCATCGGCGATGCGAGGCCCTTATGCAAAAAGTCATCATTGCAGACGATCAGGAAATGTATCGCGCGGGTATGGTCGAGCTTCTTTCCCGCGATGGCGAGTTTCGGCTCGTGGCTCAGGTTTCTAATTGGGAACTGCTTCCCGTCTCATTGGCAGTCAATCGCGGTGCGCTGGCGATTGTGTCCACGACCCTCGTATCAGATATTCACGATCTGGTAAGGATGGCCGGGGAAGCGAACTGCCGGGTCCTGCTGCTTGCCGAGGACTCCGACTCGCCTCATTCCTACTGCTCCACCGGCGTGGCCGGCATCATTCATCGGAGCACCGCTCCCGTTACCCTGGTTCAGACGATACGAAGAATTCAGGCGGGCGGAGAGGCCCCTCTGGTCCCGGCCGAGCAGCCAACCGGCCAGGATTGTGACGGCGCGCAGGCGGCCGATCGACTGAGCCTGAGAGAGTTGATGGTGGTGGCCCTCCTCATGCAGGGATTCAAAAACCGGCGCATCGCCGAACATCTGGGCGTGTCGGAGCACGCGGTCCGGACCCGGATCCAGAAGATCTTTGACAAAACCGGCCAATCAAACCGGGTCGAACTGGCGTTGTTTGTTTCGCGGCATCGTGCGTTTGGCCCCGTCATCTCGGGCATTCATGGAAAAATCGCGCTTTTGCGGATCCCTGTGGCGGACACCGTGGTTCGCAGCTCAAGCATGGCCAAAGTGAAGAATTAGGACTGGTCCGATAGCAACGCGGCGTTGTTCTTCATCGGAAGGATGTCCCCAGCAGTATGGCGACCGCTGGGGAGTCTCCTATATATGCCAGCACCCGCTGGATTCAGCCTTCTGCTGCTCCGGGGCCCTCTTCCTGCCAGAAACCGGACCCCTGACCCAACCGCTATAAGATAGGTAAATCTATTTATATTTCAGGTTTGTTGGAACGAAGCGTACCAGTAAATCAAGGTGGGCGCATCGGCACGAAGGTATTACGACCATGGTCATCTGGCCTCAGACGACCAGGCCGGGACACCGGGTTATCCCGTCGGGAGCCCCAGCCAGTTACGCGCCTGACGCTCCTCCATATTCGTTTTCTCGTCAAAACCCGATGCAAAGACAAGCGGGCCGTCTAAAAAAACAGCGGCAACCTGGACCGTTTGCTATCCTTCCGCCAGGAGGTATCCGATGCCCGTCCAGGAACTCTCTCTTCCCGCTCTTGTCAGGCACAAAGAACAGTCTCCTGACCTCCACATCCTTGTCTGCGAAGTCTGCGGGACCAAGGCCGAGTTCAATCCGCATGAACCCGGCGATTTCGAAGATGCCCGTCATCAGCTGGAACGCCATCGGTGCAAGGGCCAGTAGCCTCGCGCCATTTTTCCGAATCTGGGTTATAACAGCGCCGGTAACCTCCCCATCACCGCCAAGGTGGATGGCAGGTTCCGTAGCGCGCAGCTGAGCGGCTGTGGGGACATCAAATCCATCGATCCGGTGGTCGCCCTCCCCAACGAGGAGCCGGCGTTTCATTCTTCGACTTCGAAGATGACTTCCACTGCGACTGGCATGCCCAGCGGAAGGCTGGCAACGCCCATCACCATGCGAACCGGCAACTTATCGCTGCCGAAGATGTCGCGAAACAGATCCGAGGCCGCATCGGCCACGATCGGCTGGTTAAAAAAGTCCCCCGAAGTGGCCATAAACACGCCCAGGCGAACCACACGCGTAATGCGATCGAGAGAGCCCAGGTGCTGACGGGCCGCAGACAGGGCGCCTAAGGCTGCGGTGCGGGCCGCGTCGCGTCCGGCGTCGGCGTCAAGTTCCTTTCCCAGCCGGCCAACAAACTTTGGCTTATGATCGACCACCGGCAGCATGCCGCTCAGAAAGAGCAGGTTGCCGGTCTGCAGCGCCTCGACATAGGTGCCGAACGGAGTGGGCGGGGCGGGGAGTTGAATGCCAAGGTCCTGCAACCGGCTCTCGGCGCCGCCCGATTGCAAGCCCGTCCTGCTCACCATTTGCCAACGTGCGCACCGCCGTCCACGTGCAGCACCTCCCCGGTCACCTGACGAGCTTCAGTCAAATAGATGACCGCATCGGCAATGTCCTTCGCTTCGGAAATGGTACCCATGGGTGAAAACGTCCTTAAGAAATCGTGAGGATTGTCATCATGCAGGGGGGTGTCGACAACCCCCGGTGCAACCGCATTGAACCGGATATGTTGCTTCGCATACTCGCTCGCCAGGCTGACGGTGACTGCGTTGAGGCCGCCTTTGGTAATCATGGGAATCGATGATGGTGCGCCTGCGATGGGATTATCAGCCAGGGCCGCAGTGATACTGGTGACGCTGCCGCCGGTTCCCTGCTTGAGAAGCTGTTTTACGGCCAGCTGGGTGACGAAAATGAACCCTTCGAGGTTGGTGGAAACGAACTTGCGAAACTCGTCGGCGCTGTACTCGGTGAATGGCTTGGCGCCGTAGATTCCTGCGTTGTTCACGACATGATCGACCCTGCCGAACCTGGACACGGCCGTCGCAACCACCTTCTCGGCCGTTGACTCTTTCCCGATGTCCCCATCAACGAGGGCGAGATTGGCTGAAGGTGTCAGCCCCGACTTGGAGACGGATCGCGAGGTTGCGACCACGTTATAGCCGCGATCCAGGAAGCCCTTGACAACGGCTGCTCCGATGCCCTGCGAGGCTCCGGTGACGATCACCGTGTCCTTTTTCTTTTCCATGACGGAACTCCGGTCCCTGTGATGCAGGGCTTTGAATCAAATGCAACATTCGCCCTGACAGGCTTACTCGATTCCCGTCTGATGGATGCGTGAGTCATACTTTGGATTCGTTTCATTTCGTCATGCGTCCTGGCATGCGGTCAAAAGCCATTCCCCGCAAAACGAATATCGATCATCCGGCACGCGAGCCGCGCCCATGCGGCCAGGGTGACGATGCGCCATTCCGGGCTGGTTGGATCAGGCATGGCGTCCATGGACGCCAGCGCGTCCAGCCAGATTTCCCTCAGAGATGTGGTCTGATCGGGACCAAGCAAGCCGGACACGGCACTCACGAAGCCATCCAACTCCCGTTCCGGAATTGAGACGGGCTCCTGGTATCGGTGTGGAGTAGGATTCAGCTCATGCATGACAGCTCTCGCTCTCCAGGTTGCAGAGAACGTCTTTGCGTTTCGAACCGGACTGCAAATGTGCGCCTGCTCCGGCATGCCTGGCAACCCGCGCAGTCGTAAGCCGGCCGCGTGCCCGGTGAAGCCTTGTCTTGACGGCCGCGACCGTGAGATCGAGTGCCTGGGCGATTTCTTTCATAGAGCATTCATGCATCAGCAGGATCTGTATCGGCGCGCGCAGCTTGGGCTCGAGCTTCTGGATTGCGCGTTGCAGATGAGTGCTCCGCTGGTGCAGATCGCAGATCTGCTCCGGGTTGGGAGCGCGATCCCTGACCTCCGGGAAATGGCCTTCCACTTCGTCAAAGGGAGATTCAGAGAATACTTCGGCGCGTGTCCGGCGCTTGCGAAGGATCATCAGCGCAGAGTTGATGGCAATCCGCGTCAGCCAGGAGTAGACGCTCGATCTGCCCTCGAAGTCGCGAAGCGCGATATACGCTCGCAGAAATGTATCCTGGAGCGCGTCTTCGGCGTCTTCCCGGTTTCTTGTGATGGCGATTACTGTGCTGTAAAGCTGGCGCCAGTAAATGCTTTGGAGCTCGGCAAATGCGGCAGAGGAGCCGGCTTGTGCTTCGGTGACGAGCTTTTTATCTCGCAGCGCGTAACGTTCTTTGAAGTTTACGCTAATGGACATTTCCCGATCCGCAAAACTCATGGCCATGCTCCTTATGCTTGATCTGGTTGGAGACAGAGAGGCGAGCTTTTCGCGTGCTTCCGGAAATCTTTGGCCTCATCGAATATGGTTCGTGCCGGCTGACACTTGCGATTAAGCCAGAACCCGGGGATAGCAGGGTATTGGACGAAGGTATTGGTTGATACCTTGGTAGGAATCGGATCGCAGTGCCCACCGGTGAATAGCCGGAGTAAACTCAATTGCGTTGCTGCAAGGGCGTAGGAGTGGTCGATTTGCCGCATGGCAATGATTCCCCAGGCCGGAGAGCTAGAGGTGGCGCCCAGGATAGCGAGACAGACACTGTCTCACGTTCGAGGGTCTCTTTATCTGGGGTGCGCTGTTCTTTGCGCGCTGGCGATCCAGGCCGGCGCGCGATCTGCGCGGGGTGAATCAGGACCAGCCTCAAAGACTGACCCGACTCCTTCCAGCAATCGAACCGATTCTCTCCCGGCCAGAATCGATGCTGTCGAGGGACTCGACATTCGATTTCGGCGGATTTCCCTGGGGGCCGGCTTATCGCAAACCCGCGTTGCCTGGGTGGTGCAAGACAAGGTAGGTTTCATCTGGTTCGGCACCCAGTACGGTCTCAATCGATTCGACGGCTATAAATCGAAGGTGTTCAAACATGAGCCCGGGCATTTTGAAACCTTGAGCTGCGTCTATATCCGCAGCCTGTTTGTCGATCACGCCGGAACATTGTGGGTTGGCTGCGAGCGTTTTCTCGACCGGTTTGAACCGGCGACGGAAACCTTCACCCACTACCGCATCGACAGCGAGGACTCCGATCAGCTCTCGACTCCCATCGAGCGCATCAGTGAGGATAGCGCGGGTGGGATGTGGCTGACGACGTCCAAGGGGCTGTACAGATTCGATCGTGCTACCGGACGAACCAATCGATATATTCATGATCCGCATGATCCCGCCAGCTTAGCTGCAAACCGAATTAACCAGGCGGAAGAGGATCGGCAGGGACGATTCTGGGTCGCCAGCGGCGGCGGTTTCGAAGAATTTGACACCCAAACCGGAAAGGTTCTCCGGCGCGCTCCGGTGCACGACGAGGTTGCCACATTTCGCGAAGACGAGACGGGCATCTTCTGGATCACCGAGCGCGATTCGGCATGCGGGTTGGCAAGCTGGGATCCGCAAACGAACCTGGTCAAGTGTCATTCGATCAACTACACACTGCGCGGGGTTCGGTCGAGAGCCGCCATTTCGCAGATCCTCGAGGATCGCAACGGGACAATGTGGTTCGGCTCAACCGGTGGGCTGCTCAAGTTCGATCGAGCTCACAATACAATCGTCCGGTATCACAACAATCCTCTCGATTCAGAAAGCCTGGAGTCGGATAGCATCATCTTCCTGTATCAGGACCACGAGGGAACCTTATGGACGTGCTTTCAGGCCGTCGAACCCAATTTCTTTTCGTCCGCGCCGCAGCCGTTTGAAGACTTTACTTATCAGCGGGGAAGCTTACTCAATCCGCTCGTCACTTCAATCTATGAAGATCACAACGGAACGGTCTGGATTGGCTCCATGGACGGACTGAATCGCATCGATCGGCGTACGGGAAAGAACACTGCGACGTCGAGCATCGGCAACGAGATAATGGCCATCCTCGAAGACCGCCAGGGCGTCCTTTTCTGTGGAACATTTCACTCCGGACTCAAGCGACTGGACCGGGAAACAGGCCAAGCGAGCCGATATGTTGCGGGATCAGCAACCCATTCCACCGGTCCCATCATGCGAATGATCTACGATCACGAGGGAAGTCTGTGGGCGGCGGAGTATGGAGGGGTGGGTCGTTTCGACCCCGCTACAGGCGCATTCACCATCCTCACGCCTGACTACCAGAACACGGTCCAGTACCAGGAAATCAAGGAGGACAGCGGAGGATTTTTCTGGCTGGGAGCGCAGTCGGGGCTGCACCGCTTCGACCCGCGGACCGGGGAATTCAAAATCTACGAACACCACCCGGACGATCCCAGGTCGCTGAGCGACAACCGGGTAAACTCGGTTCATTTCGATCATCGCGGCACGTTGTGGTTGGGGACGCAGAACGGCCTGGACCGATTCGATCCCGCCGCGGGCACATTCCAGAACTACTATGAGAAGGACGGGCTGGCCGGTGACGTGGTGAGTTGCATTCTGGAAGACCAGCATGGTGTGCTCTGGATGGGCACCAACAACGGTTTGTCAAGCTTCGATCCGCAATCGCAAAGATTTCAGAATTTCTCCGCCGCCGACGGACTTCCGGGTCAGGACCTGACGGGCTGGGGAGCGTGCTATCAGAGTCCCTCCGGAGAAATGTTCTTTGGCGGGTTCAGCGGGGCGACGGAGTTCTATCCCGACCGAATCGTAAACAGTTCATTCGTTCCTCGGGCAGTCCTAACCGATTTCCGGCTGTCGGGGAACCCGGTGCCGATCGGCGCGAATTCGGCGTTGAAGCAATCGATTACGCTCACCGATGCCATCACGCTGTCGCATCGGCAGAATATTTTTTCGATCGAGTTTTCCGCCTTGAGCTTTTTCAATGCGGAAACCAACCGGTACCGCTACAAGCTCGATGGGCTCGACAATACCTGGCACGAAGCAGGCAGCGATCAACGCACCGCGAGCTACACCACGCTTCCGGTGGGCACGTACACGTTTGAAGTGCAGGGCGCGACCAGCCGCGGTCCCTGGAGCGAACCCGGCACACGTCTTCGCATTGAGATTTTGCCGGCATGGTATCAGACGTTCTGGTTCCAGGCGAGCTGGGTGGTCATACTTCTTGTTCTGTTGTGGTCGATCTACATGTTGCGTCTCAAACAGCTCGAGCGGCAGTTCAATGTTGCTCTTGAGGCGCGCGTGGATGAACGAACCCGGATCGCACGAGAACTGCACGATACTCTGCTGCAGAGCTTTAATGGGCTTTTGCTGCGCTTCCAGGCGGTATCGAATGTCCTGCCCGCGCAGCCGGACGAAGGCAAGCGGCGCATCGACAGCGCGATCGAACAGGCTTCGCAGGCAATCACCGAAGGCAGAGACGCGGTACACCAATTGCGCTCCGGTGGATTGACCGGAACCGACCTTGACAAGGCAATTGGGAATCTCGCCGGGGAACTGTTGGGCGGATCAGCCCCGGAATCTGCTCCGGAGATATCGGTTCAGGTTGAGGGGACGCCGCAGACCCTCAATCCGATTGTTCGTGACGAGGCGTACCGGATTGGCGCCGAGGCTTTGCGCAATGCTGTCAGGCACGCAAAGGCGCGGCGGATCGAGATCGAAATCCGCTATGATGACCATCATTTACGGCTCCGAATCCGGGATAATGGAACCGGCATCGATCCCCTGATTCTCGAACGCGACCATGCTGCCGGACATTGGGGCTTGCGTGGTATGCGGGAACGGGCCAAACTTGTGGGAGGCACCTTCGAGGTCTGGAGTCAACTCAACACCGGTACCGAAATCGAGTTGAACATTCCCGCTGCAAGCGCTTACGCCAAATCGTCTGGTTCGCGCTGGTCTGTTGTGCCGCGGCTCTGGCGGCGCTAGATTTGGTCGTTTCGCCCGGCGCGGAGGGCGAGCCGGGAAACTTTCCGACTTACTTGAACAGTTTGCCACCCTGCCCAAAACCGCGGACATCGAGATCGGAAGGAGAATGCCCCTGGGGTGATGAACACCGATTCCCATCCGATCCGCATTTTGGCGGTTGACGACCATCCCGTTTTTCGGCAGGGGATCGTTGGCCTGCTGACCGATCAGCCGGACATGAAATTGGTCGCTGAGGCTTCCAACGGTCTGGAAGCCATCCAGCAGTTCCGGGCGCTGAGGCCGGACATTACGCTGATGGATCTGCAGATGCCCGAGATGAACGGGCTGGATGCAATGATGGCCATTCGCGGGGAGTTTCCCGATGCGCGGATCATTGTGGTCACCACCTATAGCGGTGATGTGCAGGTGCTTCGGGCGCTGAAGGCCGGGGCTCGCGGCTATCTCTTGAAAAACACCTTGCACAAGGATCTTCTGCAGACCATCCGGGCGGTTCACGCCGGCAAGAAGGCTTTATCGCCAGAGGCCACATTCCAATTGGCCGAACACACGACCGACGATTCCCTTACGCCAGCGGAGGTCGACGTGCTGCGGTTGATTGCCGCCGGGAATGCAAACAAACAAATCGCCGATCAGCTGTCGATTACCGAAGAAACGGTCAAGGGCCGCGTCAAGAATATATTGTCGAAGCTAAACGCCAACGATCGAACCCACGCCGCCACGATAGGACTGAAGCGGGGCATCATCGACCTGTGAATGACTCAAAAGAGTTGAAATTCAACTCGAAATGGGCTTTTGCCGGCCGCTGGCCTTTGGGTAGCCTCACATGGGGATATTCGTGCGTCGTCTCTTCTCAAATTTTGCTCGTGGGTGGCCTGGCGTTGGATTGCTGCTAATTCGAATCGTTGCCGGAGTCTCCCTGATCCTGGACGGAGCTGAGAAGTTTCACGCCGGCCAACCGATTGAATCCGTGATTCTTGGCCTGATCGCGATGGGCGACGGCGCGCTTCTGATCGCGGGGTTGTGGACCCCGTTTGCCGGAACCTTCGTGATCGCGGTTGCCGCCTGGGAGATCTTCCTTCGCCATGAAAGCCCATACCCCGGCGTACTTGTGGCGTCGATGGGGGCGGCCCTGGCGTTGATGGGGCCCGGAGCGTTGTCGATCGACGCCCGGCTGTTTGGGTGGAAGCGCATCGACCTCGAGCCCTGACCCGGCACCTCTCTTTCCCGGTCATCCCTCTCCATCAAGCCAGATCGTGACTCCCCGCGTCATTGCGAAGAGTTGATTTCTGTGGTCCGATGATCGGGAGGTACCGAAATGTCCTCCGAAAGTCGGGGAGGTTCCCACTCAAAAGGGGAATGGGGATTCACCCCATGCAGTTCAGAATCGCACTCGATGTGGGGATTGCTCCGCGCGGAATTTGGTCCACAATCGTTCCATCGTCGTAAAGGGTTCCCGGCGATTTCAAATTACCCGGCCATGCGATGGTGCAAGTTCAGGCTATCGGACGCTTCGACTGAGCTGGGCGACTTCCCCGATCCCGGCATATTTTCGAAGAGCTTGCTGAATCTTGCGAACGTACTGGTCGATGAAGAGAGGTCATTCTCATGTTGCACGCTTCCACTCCCATTGTTTTCGTAATCGATAACGACGCTTCGGTGCGCGAATCTCTGGCGCGGCTCATTTCCAGGAACGGGTGGCAGCCGGAGACATTCGGCTCCGCATTCGAATTCCTGGCACGCCCGCGGCCCTCTGGTCCAAGTTGTCTCATCCTCGATGTGTCTCTTCCCGGTCTGAATGGTCTCGAGCTCCAGGAATGCCTTGCTAACGAACGGAGGGATATTCCCATGATCTTTCTCTCCGGGCAGTGCGACGTGCAAACCACCGTCAAGGCGATGAAGAGCGGGGCCTTGGAATTCCTGATGAAGCCCTTCGATCAGGACGCATTGCTGAGTGCGATTCGGCTGGGCATCAAGCGCAGCGAGGCTGCACTGGGCCGAGAAAGTGAATTACGGACGCTGCGAACGGATTTCGGATCGCTCACCCCCCGCGAACGCGAGGTGATGAGCCTGGTGGTTTCGGGACTGCTCAACAAGCAGGTGGGTGGAGAACTGGGCATCAGCGAGATCACCGTGAAGGCACATCGCGGCAGCGTCATGCGGAAGATGAAAGCAGCCTCGTTCGCCGACCTGGTGAACATGGGTCTCCGGCTTCGCGTGGCGCGTCCGCTGGCGATTGCACATGCAAGTAACAGAGGTTCGTGGCAATTCCATCAGGCCGTAAGCCAGATGGCGCAGTGAAACGGCTGGACTTTTATTTCTGCTCTGATGAAGTTCTTCTCATTGTTCTCGCCTAAGCAAATCTTAAAACGTGAATGGAGGTTGAACATGCACGACGAATCTATTAGACCGATGACCGCTGAGAACGTCGAGGAGTTCGATGTGCGGATCTGCGAATCGCGCGATCTGGTTGTTTCCGTTGTACCGCTTCATGCTCCCTGGAGCGCGACTGCGGAGAATTACGAAGTCAACCAGTCAACTCAATAAGACATCCGCCGGAAGACCATGCTCGGGATTCTCCTCGTTGTGGGTTTGAAGAAGCGCTTTGCCGCCCTGCTGAGCGGAGTCCTTCTGGCCACCTTTGCGCTGGCGATGACGATCGCTTTGGGAATCAAGGCCTCTCTCAATTTCTCCGTCTTCCCGGCCGCCGGGGGAGCGCCGCTTCTGGGGACGTCTACAGAATTCCCGCTTAGCCTAGATGAATTTTTGTGGCGAAACCAATAGCAGATTATGGCCGTATGACCATTTTCCCAACTCCGTCGCGATATTGACCGGCTATGGCGAATGCCTCCTCGATCTGTTCGAGCTGCCGGGCATGGGTAAGGACCGGCGCAAACCACCCGGGTTGGGCCTGAAGCAGCTCCAGAGCTTCTTTGGTCTCGTGGTTCGATCGGCGCACGTTGAAAATGGTCAGCTCCTTGCGCCGCATTGCCGACCCGTCGAGCGACACAAATGGAGTTGAATGAATCCCGGTCAATGCGACGCGCCCGGCGTTGCGGGTGATTTGAATCGCCTGGCCAGTGGTAATTTCTCCAGCTGCACAATCAATCGCGCAATCCACGCCGCGCCGGCCTGTGCCGCGGAGAATCTCGTCCACGGCTTCCCCGGGCTCGAGCGCGAGGTCGGCGCCCATGCTCCGGGCCAGCTCGCGGCGGTGGGCGACAGGCTCAACGGCCCAGATCCGTCCGGCCCCGCCGGCTCGCAGTGCGGCGATCGTCATCAGCCCGATAGGTCCGGCGCCGAGCACCGCTACTGTCTCGCCGGGCCGGATGGACGCGAGGCCGAGGGAATGGATGGCAATCGCGAGGGGTTCGGCCAGGGTGGCTTGGTCGAACGACATCCCCGAAGGTATGGGACGAAAGTTGGCCACCGGCAGATTGACTAACTCGCGGAAGAAGCCGGGATAATGCGGATTGCTCAGGAAACGGATGTTCGCGCAAACATTGTGGCGCCCGCTGAGACAGAACTCGCAATGATAGCAATAAAGCGCCGGCTCAAGGGCCCCGCGGTCCCCTATGGCAAGTCCCATAACGCCGGCGCCAACTTTTACAATCGTTCCCGCAGGCTCGTGCCCGAGCACCATGGGATAAACATTGGGAGTACTGCCGACCGCGCCTTCGGAGTAAGCATGCAGATCGGACCCACAAACACCCACAGCCTCGATCCGGGCCTGCACCTCACCCGGTCCGGGATCGCCAATCGCCATGTCAACAAGCCGGAATGTCAGGGGCGCGATGAGTTCTGCGGCTCGCATCGAAGACTCTTCTTCGTAAACGATATCTCATCAAGATGAAGAGCAGGGAGGCTAAAAGCGCGGAGCAGGCGGGAGCCCCGTCGGCGATCAAGGTACGGGCGTCCCATCCGGATCGGTGAGCGCGGGCCCTTCACCATCATCGAACCCGCAGAAAGCATGCCGCCGTGGAACTGCCGCCGCACCAAGGCTCTTGTCCGGTGGCGTCAGCGCATACAGACGAAGTATCCCCATAGCCACGAAGGCTGCGAACATCGCCAGTTCGAGAATCATGTGCACCTCATTGAATTCTGTCGATTCGATCGCAGTTTGCAAATTTTGGGGAGGTGACAGGGATATGGTGGACCGGGAAACTGCGCGCGCGCTTGCGCTGGCGCAAGGCCTGGACGTAAGCTTCAGTGCGCCGGTTACAGCTACGTGGTTATTGGTAACAACTCTCCGCGGTTACTAACTGGATCTTGTACATCCTGCGGCCTGCTACACGCGAACCACAGGCTCCGATTCTTGACTGTGACACTTTCGAGAGTGTGTCGGTGGCGTTATTTCTTTCGTCCAGGCTTTCTAGAATGAGTCTTCCAGATCCGGAAGTCCCATAAAGGATCGCAACCAGGGGTGACCACATGGCGAGCAACGAGGACAGGATTGGCAAGTTCTTGCGGCGTCTCCTGCAGCGGAGATCGGCGTTGCAGATCGTCGAGTCCCTGGCGCGAGATGAGCGGCCTGTGCCCCCTCGCATTCCCGGCGGGAGTTCCATCTCTCAGGATGTCGTGGAGAGCCGCTGGCAGCTGGTTGATGTTCCCGATGGGTCAAGGCGAGCATTGTTCGACGCGGCGAGTGGCGAGACCCTCGAGCCCTACCAGCAGAACATCGAGAACGGCATCGGAACAGTGAAGATTCCTGTCGGCCTGGCAGGACCTCTCCGAATACGAGGAATGTTCGCTTCCGGCGACTTCTATATTCCGCTGGCAACAACCGAAGCCGCGTTGGTGGCCTCGTATGCGCGCGGCGCCCGGGCGATCACCGAAGCCGGCGGCTGCGTGAGTATTCTTCTCCACGAGGGGATGCGGCGCACACCAGGCTTCGCCTTGCGCACTCTCACTGAAGCCGGGTTGTTTGCCATCTGGTGCATGGAGCAGAGCGAAGCACTGCGATCCGCGGCGGCGGCGACTACGCGTTATGGCGAACTGATCGATATCGGCATGGCTGTTGAAGGCAATCATGTCTATCTCATCCTCGACTACACCACCGGTGACGCGTCGGGGCAGAACATGGTAACCATCGCGACCCAGGCTGTCTGCGAATACATCATGCAGAACGCCACCATTCGCCCGCAGTCTTGTTTCGTGGAGGCGAACCTGTCGGGAGACAAGAAGGCTACGGCGCACTCATTCGTGACGGTTCGCGGGAAGAAGGTCTCAGCCGAGGTGACGCTGCCCGCAGACCTGGTGTGGGCCAGACTGCATACCACTCCGAAGGATATGGAGCGGTACTGGAAAATGTCGGCGATTGGAGCCATCCAGAGCGGGAGCATCGGCGTGCAGGGCCATTTTGCGAATGCGCTTGCGGCTCTCTATATTGCCTGCGGCCAGGATCCGGCCTGCGTTGCGGAAAGCGCAATTGGGGTGACCCGATTCGAAGTAACCGACGCCGGCGATTTGTATGCATCGGTAACTTTACCCAGCATTGTGGTGGGGACGGTTGGCGGAGGCACCAGCTTGCCCAGCCAACATGCTTGCCTCGAAATCATGGGTCTGGCAGGCGCGGGAAAGGCGCAGGCCCTGGCGGAAGTCTGCGGAGCCCTAGCGTTGGCGGGAGAACTATCGATCACGGCAGCCTTGTGTTCCGGAGACTTCACCCGTGCACATCAGAAGCTGGCGCGAGGAAACAGTGCAAACGGCAGAAACGATAATCGCTAGCCGGTGGTGGGTCTATCAGCGCGAGCGGTTTCCGGTATTCGCGCACGCGCCGCTGATTCTCGCATTCAGCCTGTCCGCTATCGCCTACTCGGCGTTGCTGCGTGGCGCCGCCGCCTTTCCGGGTTGGAAACCATGCCTGGTTGCATTCGCCAGCTCATTTCTTTCGTTTCTCCAACTCAGATTGGCGGATGAATTCAAGGATTTCGAAGAAGACTCAAAATATCGCCCCTACCGGCCGGTCCCGCGCGGGATGATCAAGCTGCGCGAGCTAGCCTGGTTATGGCTCGGTTGCATTGGCCTGCAACTGGCGCTCTGCATTTGGCTCAGTCCTCGCCTCGTCTTCCTGCTTGCGCTGACATGGCTCTATCTCGGCTTGATGGCCAGGGAGTTCTTTGCACGGCGATGGCTCAAAGCACGACCCATCGTCTACATGGTGTCGCACATGGGCATCATGCCGCTGGTGGATTTTTACGCCACCGGATGCGACTGGGCGCCGCTGGGATACTCCTGGCCACCTGGAGGCCTGCTCTGGTTTCTGCTGGTCAGCTTCCTCAACGGGATGGTGGTTGAAATTGGCCGCAAGATCAGATCGCCCCAGGACGAAGAGCATGGCGTGGAGACGTATAGCTTTCTTTGGGGACGCGGGAGGGCGGTGTTTGTCTGGCTCGTGGTGATGACGGCGACGGCAGCCGTGGCTTGCGTTGCCGCGCGCGGCATCGGCTTCATTCGGCCGGTCATCGACATCCTCTCGGCCATGGTCATCGTTTCGGCGGTGCTGTCCGGGCGTTTCCTTTGTACGTGCGCCACCCGGGGAGGCAAACACATTGAGACGATAGCCGGAATCTCGAGCCTTATTCTCTATCTCTGTCTCGGCATCATTCCTCTATGCCTTCGTTATTGGAGGCACATGTGAGTTGCATTGCCAGAAACGGCTCGATCGAGCAACTGGGCGGAAAGGCGCATGCTCTTTCCCGGCTTGAACTGGCCGGGCTGGCCATTCCGGCGTGGTTCGCCGTAGTCCCCGACGCATTCGTACGCAGTCTTTCTCCTGACCAGCGCACGGCTTTATCGTCCTCCTGTCGGGAGCAACTGCACAAGACGCTTTCCGACCTTCAGCCCTGCGCTGATGCCGGCGCGGAGATCCGCGAGGCGGTCGCCGCCCTGGGGGGTGCTCGATTCGCCGTGCGCTCCTCGGCGGTGGACGAAGACGGCATGCAGGACTCGTTCGCCGGCCAACTCTCGAGCTACCTGTTTGTCGAGCCGGAGATGATCGTGCAGCGCGTTGCCGATGTGTGGCGATCGGGGTTCACTCCCACCATCATGGAGTATCGCAGGCAGCGCGGTTTGGCGGCATGTCCTTGTTCCGCGCCGGCGGTGCTGGTGCAGCGCATGATTGACCCGGTCAGCGCGGGAGTTGCGTTCAGCGCCGATCCCGTCAGCGGACGCAACAGCGTCGCGATCGTATCTGCAGTGTTCGGGCTGGGTAGCGCACTGGTAGGCGGCGATGCGGACGCGGACGTCTACGCGGTCCACCGAAGCGGCGCGATTGAGAAGCGCACCATCGCCAATAAGGAAATGATGCACGCTTTCTGCGCGCAGAATGACGAGGGCGCAGCCGCAGTTCCCGTACCGCCGGGACTCCGCGACCAGCCGGTCCTGACCGACGATCAGGCCATCGCCGTGGCCGGGCTGGCGCGCCGCGCAGCCGCGGTCTTCGGCCGGCCCCAGGACATCGAATGGGCCATCGCAGAGGGGCGCATTTATCTGCTGCAGTCTCGCCCGATCACCACGCTCCGCAATCTGCCCGATCCCGAAGGGGTGCTGAACATCTGGGATAACAGCAACATCATCGAGAGCTATAGCGGTATCACGACTCCCCTGACGTTCTCGTTTGCGCGCGCCATTTACGAAGGCGTCTACCGCCGGTTCTGCCGCATCCTGCGCGTTCCGAAACAGAAGATCGATACGAATGAACAAACCTTTGCCCACATGCTCGGGATCATCCAGGGCCGCGTTTACTACAACCTCCTCAACTGGTATCGCGTGCTCGCATTACTCCCCGGTTTCACCGTCAACCGCCGCTTTATGGAACAGATGATGGGCGTGCGGGAAAGCCTGCCGCAGCAGATCGCCGACGGCCTGGCTGCTTCCTGCAAGGAACGATTCGTCGACTTCATGAGCCTGGGCAGAATGATTTTTGCCCTGGCCAGGAACATTTTCACGCTCGAGCGCCAGATCAAGTGCTTTCAGGCGCGGCTGGATGATGCGCTCCGCCCTCCGTCGCCGCCTCTTTCAGACATGCGCCTCGACGAATTGACGGCCTACTACACGCAATTGGAAGAAAGACTCCTGGACCATTGGGATGCGCCGTTGGTGAACGATTTCTTCGCCATGATCTTTCATGGAGCGCTGCGCAAGCTCACACTTCAATGGATGGGTGACGAGAGCGGCATGTTGGCCAACGATGCCATTCGCGGCGAAGGGGGCATGATCAGCGCCGAGCCGGCAGCCCGCGTGCGCGAACTGGCTCGCATCGCCGCGGCGGATCCACAGTTCGTCCGCTGCCTTTGCGAAGACCCGATTGAAGAAGTCTTTCGGCTTTTTTCGCTCCTGCCCGATTTTCGTTCCGCCTACGAATCCTACCTCGAAAAATTCGGCGACCGCTGTCTTGAAGAGTTGAAACTGGAGAGCGAAACGGTGCGCGACAACCCTGCCGTCTTGCTGCGTAATGTCGGTTCGCTCGCCTCCGCATCGTCCGCCCAGACCGCGGAGCCGTTATCGCAGCAGCGGAATGTTGGGCGCGAAGCGGAGGCCACGATTCGTTCTCGCCTGGCGCGGGCGCCTCTCAAGCGCTTTTTCATGTTGTGGGTTCTTCGCAATGCCCGCAAACGAGTCGGGCAGCGGGAAAATCTTCGCTTCGAGCGGACGCGGCTCTTTGGGCGCGTGCGGAGCATCTTCCGCGAAGCGGGGAAAAGGTTGCACGCGGCCGGCGTGTTGTCTTCTCCCGAAGGCATTTTCTATCTGCAGGTGGATGAGATACTGGCCTTCGTCAGCGGTACCGCGGTGACCGCCAATCTCGGCGCGCTCGCTGGACTGCGCAAAGCCGAATTCGACGCATACCAAGCCGAACCCGCACCCGCTGAACGCTTCCAAACCCAGGGCCCCGTCTACCATGCACAGGATTACTGCGCTACCAGGCCGGAAGCTGGGATCGAAACCGCCGCAGCCGATCAGCGTCAGGGAATAGGTTGCTGCCCGGGAGTCATGACGGGTGTGGTCACCGTGATTCACGATCCACGAAATGCGCAAATGCCCGTCGGGAACATCCTGGTGGCTCAACTCACGGACCCCGGATGGATCATGCTCTTTCCCTGCGCTGCCGGTTTGCTCGTCGAACGAGGCAGCCTGCTGTCTCACTCCGCCATCGTGGCCCGCGAACTCGGTATTCCGGCAGTTGTCTCCATTCGCGGTCTCACCCATTGGCTGCATGATGGCGATGTGGTCGAACTGGACGGAGCGCGCGGTATCGTGCGGCGCATTTCCATGGGGAACGGGCATGCGGAGTGAAGCGGCACAACGCGCGGACTTCTCCGCGATTCGTTACGCCCAGTGCTGGGAGGATGCGGATATCCTCGTGCAGGCGCTCGAGCCGCGTCCGGGCAAGCGTTGTCTCTCCATTTCCAGTGCGGGCGACAACACGCTCGCGTTGCTCGCGTGTTCGCCGGAGTATGTATTGGCAATCGATCTGAGCGCCGCTCAACTGGCCTGCCTCGAATTGCGCGTCGCCGCATACCGTACGCTTCAGCACCCCGATCTGCTGGCTCTGCTCGGTTCACGGCCTTGTGATGACCGGCTGCGACTCTATCGTCAGTGCCGGACCAAGCTCTCGCCGGCAGCAGCAGCCTATTGGGACGCCCGCACCAGGCTTATCGCGAATGGCGCGGGCGATGGAGGCAAGTTCGAGCGCTACTTCCGGACCTTTCGCAATCGTGTGCTGCCGCTGATTCATTCGCGGAGCCGGATTCAGGAATTGCTCGAAGCAAAGTCACGCGATCAGCGAATCGCGTTCTACCGCGACGTCTGGGACAATCTGCGTTGGCGGGCGTTATTTCGCGTTTTCTTCTCGCGGCAACTCATGGGCGCCCTGGGACGCGATCCGGAATTCTTTCGCTATGTCGAGGGCTGCGTAGCCGATCGAATTCTGAAGCAGACCTATCATGCACTTACTGAACTCGATCCGTCCCGGAATCCGTACCTGCACTGGATTCTCACCGGTACGCATAACCAAGTCCTACCGTTTGCGCTGCGGGAGGAGAACTTCGAGCCGATCCGGCGTAATCTCGACAAGCTCGAATGGCGGCGCGCGGCCTTGGAAGATCTGAAAGAAAAGGAGACGAGCTTTGATTGCTTCAATCTGAGCGATATTTTCGAATACATATCCGCCGCGAACTACGAACGCGAGCTGTGGAGTATCCTTGCGATCGCAAACCGGAACGCACGGCTGGCATACTGGAATATGCTTACGCCGCGCAGCCGGCCGGCCGCGCTGGCTGACAGGCTGGAACCGCTTTCCGAAATCAGCGTCAAACTCTTCGCGCAAGACAAGGCCTTTTTCTACAGCGCCTTTGTCGTGGAGGAGGTCCGATGACCCGCAGCGACGTGCTCGCCATCGGCGGTGTTATTGCTGCGGCCTTGGTGATGCTGGCCCTGCTTGCGGCGTGCAAGCGGTCGCTTAAGGATTCCGAAGCCCTTCGCAAACTGGCGCATATTGGCACCGGCGCCCTTGCGATTTTGTTCCCCTGGTTGTTCTCGTCGCTTCTGCCGGTGGTTGCGGTGTGCGGGCTCTCATTATTGCTCCTGCTTGCTATCGCGACAGTGCCGTACCTGCGCACCAGGTTGGGCGGCAGCATGTATGCCGTGGATCGCGTCTCCTTTGGAGAATTCTATTTTCCGGTTTCGGTGGCGATCCTGTTCTGGCTTGCGCAGGGAGATAAGCTGCTGTATGTCGTCCCGCTCCTGGTCCTTACTTTCGCGGATGCCGCTGCCGCGATTCTGGGCACGACTTACGGAAGGGTCGCCTATTCCGGAGCAGGTGGAAAGAAGAGCGTTGAAGGTTCGGCCGTCTTTTTTACGATTGCTTTCTTCGCGGTGCACGTGCCGCTTCTTGTTTATAGCCAGCTCAGCCGGCCGCAAACGCTTCTGGTTGCCGTTGATATTGCCCTGGTGGTTACACTGCTGGAGGCAATCGCATGGCGCGGCCTGGACAATATATTTATTCCCCTGGGCGGATTCCTGCTCCTGCATATTTACACCACTCTTTCTGTTCAGTTGCTGTTTTTTCGACTTATCGCCGCGGTGCTTCTTCTTGCGGGGGTGCTGCTTTACCGCTCACGGACCACGCTGGAGGCCAGCGGGCTTATCGCGTCGGCTCTTACGCTCTATGCTTCGTGGGGAGCCGGGGGATGGCAATGGTTCATGGCGCCAGCGGTTTTGTTTGGCGTGTATTCGTTCTTTCTGCCGCGGAGCATCCTGCAAAATGCACCTAAAGACAGCGTCTATGCTGTCTCAAGCATTGCGGCCGCGGGGTTGCTCTGGCTGTTTCTCGCCAAGGTGAATGGGTTGCCGCAATTGATCTTTCCCTACTTCACTGCCTATGCCGTTCATCTGGCAATTCTTGCCTGGTCACTCAAGGCACTGCAGTATCCTCTTCAGAATGCGAGGAAGCGCGGCCCGGTTTTGGTGCTTAAAACCTGGGCATTGATCTTCGTTCCGTATGTATTTGTCGAGGGGGTTTCGATTCTGTCAGCGGAGAGGGCCCTGCTGGCGTTAGCTGTATGCGCGCTGGCGTTCGTTGTGTTCTGCGTCGTTGAACCCAGGCACGAGGGGCTTTACGCCGTCGATGGCTGGCGGTGGGTACGCCAGGCCGGACTGGTCATCGCATTTACCGCTCCGCTCGCCTTTGTTCGAGGACCGCAATGAGAGTCATGGAGAGATTCTCCGCCGCGGAGAGGGCGCGCCTTCCGCACGCCGCCGAACTGCCGGTGTTTGATGCCGGCCAGATCGAGGATCATGCAGCAGATGCCCACCTCTGCGCTCTCGGCCCCGCCGGAGAAGTGCTGGCACATTGTTCGCTCTGGTGGAAGGAATCTCCATCACTTCCGGGTCACGCGCCCGGCACGATCGGCCATTTTGCGAGCGTGGATGGTACGGCTACCGCAGCGTTGCTTTCCCGCGCCCTCGCGCTGCTCGCGGAGCAAGGCCGCACGCTGGCCATTGGCCCCATGGATGGCAATACCTGGCGCCGCTACCGCTTCGTTACGGATGCCGGTCCATCCGGAGAGCCGGAGCCGGCATTCTTCCTTGAGCCCGCGAACTCCGCGGAATGGCCCGGGCAGTTTATTCAGGCAGGTTTCACGCCGCTCGCCGAATACTACTCAGCGCTCAACAACGATCTTTCCCGCGACGACCCGCGGCTGGATGCCATCACAGCGCGGCTTGCATCGGCGGGCGTTGGTATCCGCTCCGCGCGCGATTGCGATCTGAACGAGGAGCTTAAGCGAATCTACCAGGTTAGCCGTGTTGCATTCACGCGCAATTTTCTCTACACAGAACTTCCCGAGAATTGTTTTCTGGCGCAATACACACCCCTGCTTGCGCGGATTGAGCCCCATCTGGTTTTGCTTGCGGAACGTAATCACACCCTCGTCGGGTATCTCTTCGCCATTCCCGACTTTGCGCAGGCTGCGCGCGGTTGCGCCATGGATACGTTCTTGATCAAGACCGTTGCGATTCTTCCCGAGCCTGAACTGCGCGGCCTGGGCGGACTGCTTGTTGGCCTTGCACATCAGGCTGGACCGCGGCTTGGATTCAAGCGCTGCATCCATGCACTGATGCACGAGGACAACGCGTCGCGCAACATCAGCAGCCATTACGCCGCGACCATGCGCCGCTACACGCTGTATAGCCGGGAGCTCACGCGGTGAATATCGCCGAGATTCTCACTCGCCGAGCCGCGGAACGCGGAGACAGCCCGGCGCTGATTGACGCGCATCATGGCCGGGATCGCATGCTCACCTTTCGAGCTCTCGACTCAGCTTCCGCCCGGATGGCCGAACAGATCGCGCGCCATGGCATCGGCAAGGGAGATGCGGTCCTTATCCTTCACCCCATGGCAGCGGAACTTTACGTGTTTCTTATTGCGCTTTTCCGCGCCGGCGCAATTGGAATGTTTCTTGATCCGTCTGCGGGCCGCAACCACATCGAACACTGCCTGCAGATCTTTCCTGCCAAGGCTTTCTTTGGAAGCGCGAAGGCTCACTTGCTGCGTCTGTTCGTTCCGTCTCTCCGTCGCGTCGGCCTGGCGATCTCGACCATCCCAATTCCTGGCTCGCTTCATTTGTCATTGCGGGCAGATCGGCCGCCGGAGAAAACGGCCATCGTTCCTGTGGAGGATTCCGATCCGGCGCTCCTCACCTTCACCAGCGGCAGCACCGGTCAACCCAAAGCGGCAATGCGCAGTCATGGATTCCTTCTGGCGCAGCATCGCGCACTGACGGCAAGCCTGGATTACCACGCCGGCGCCATGGATTTGACCGCCCTTCCCGTTTTCGTTCTAGCCAATCTCGCATCCGGAGTAACCAGCGTGCTGCCCGATGCCGACATGCGCCGTCCCGGATACATTCGCCCCCGTCTAGTGCTCGCGCAGTTACAGCGTCTTCCAGTTTCCACCATGGCCGCTTCGCCCGCATTCGTCTCCTGCCTCACTCGAGAGTGCCGGGCGTCCGGCCTTCGCCTTCCCCGGATGCGGCACGTCTTCATGGGCGGCGCTCCCGTGTTTCCTGAAGATTTGCAACAAGCTCGCGACACATTTCCGCACGCCGAAATCACTGCCGTCTACGGGTCAACGGAGGCAGAGCTGATTGCCGAAGTTGCGCTCTCGAAAATTGCACCCGAAGACTTTACCGCCATGCGTCAGGGACGCGGATTGCTTACCGGGTGTCCCCTGCCTTCACTCGCGCTGCGCATTCTCCGGAATCAATGGGGTACGCCCGTTCCTCCCCTTAATCGGGCCGCGTTTGAAGCACTGTGTCTCGGCAAAGATCAGGTGGGAGAGATCGTGGTTTCCGGCGAGCACGTCCTCAATGGCTATCTCAGAGGCGAAGGCGACACGGAGTCGAAGTTTCGGGTAGACGCTGTTGTCTGGCACAGAACCGGCGACCTCGGCTGGCTCGATCGCCACGGCCGGTTATGGCTCATGGGACGCGCCTCCGCCACCATCAACGACCAATGCGGAATCCTTTATCCCTTCGCCGTGGAGTGCGCCGCCCGCCAGGTTCCGGGCATCCGCCGGGCGGCAATCCTTTCGCTAGAGGGGCGGCGAATTCTGGCCATCGAAGCAGGCTCTGCCTCGGTCGCAGAGATGGCGCGCAGCGAGCTCCATTGGGCTCTCCTCGATGAAGTAAAGCTGCTGCGGTCCATCCCGATGGATAAGCGCCACAATGCGAAGGTCGATTACATCGCCTTGCGAAAGCTGCTGACGGAAGGCTGATTCTTCTCAGTTACCGGAGGCCGGTTGCTTCTTTAAAACCGCGGTGCCCTTTTCGTCGGTGAGAATGGCGCCTTCCAGTTTGCGAAATGCGGGCGCCTTTTCCGGCGGGATCTGAACCTGGCGCACAATGAATTCCCGTTCGTAGTGGAGCAGGTTCCCTTTCGCGGAAATCGAAGAGTGATACTTGGCGAAGTCGACGTCCACATCGATTGGATCGGGGGTTTCATCCACCAGGTAGCCGGCTGGGATGGTGATGTCGAAAGAGTCATGCCAGCGGCCGGTCGCACTCAGATCGATTGGAACGGTGCGCGGTTTGCTGTCGAAAGCCTGCGTGTCGGAACTGACGACGTGAGGGCGCACCAGCAGAAGCTGCCCCATTGCATGGGCGTATTGCGGAGCAGTGACTTTGAAATGCACCTCCATGGGCTTGTCGAATTCCGGGCTCTGAACAAACTCCAACGAGTTGATTGTTGCCCCCGGAATATCGTGGGTGATGATGGTCTCGAACGCTTCCCGCCGCTGGCGGTCATCGGTGTACTTGAGGGCGGTGCGGAGGTCCGCGCCTTCAGGCCCGGTATGAAATGAGTCCACCGTGCCCGTCAGGGTGCCATCGCCGGAGAGGGTGAAGGTCCCCTTGCGGTCGGTGCCGTTGGCGTCAGGCGGGAGAATGGGCAGTTGAATCACCTGGCTGTCGTCTCCCGCGGCAAGAGTCCCATAACTGCCCTGGAGTCCGGAGCCGAGATTGCCCACCGGGGTTCGCTCATCGGTGGGATCAAAGATGAGGAAACGCTTGCCGTTTTTTCCCTTCACGATCGCCTGCAGACGCGCATCCTGCACGTCGGGGGGAATCTCGATGGCGGCGATCATGTGGTCGCCAATCAGCGATGGATCGTCGGGATCGACCACGCCGCGGCGATGATCGACCGGTACGTAATAGGCGCGGATGCCGGCAACCTGAAGCATAGATATCAGCAGAGTCGCTTTGTCCTTGCAGTCTCCGTAACGGTTGCGGAAGATATCGGCCGCGTGATTGGCCTGGAGTCCGCCGATCCCCCGCATGACGATGAAATAGCGGACGTCCTTCTGGATCGACGACGTGATCCGGGATAACTTGGTATAAAAATCCGGCGCCCCGGCAATCAGTGCTTGCACTTTGGCCGTGATTTCGGGAGAAGGAGCGGTTCGGTCTTGTTCGAGGTTCGTAACCCATTTGCCGATAGCGCGCCACTGGTCATCTCGTCCCGTTACCGCCGCTTCGCCCCATTGCACGGTCATCCGGCCGGCAAGCGCCTGCCAATCCGGAGCCGACGGGATGTCGCGCAGTGTGAACGCCGGAACATCCTTGAGTTCCCAGCGCCAGTGACCGGATCCGGCGGCCGCCGGCGCCACAGATTCGTGGCTATGCCATGAATTCGTGACCGTCTTGCCGGCGGGGATATTCAACTCCAGCGCCTCGAATACCACGGGAATCTGGTTTTGAATGCTCCATATCTTCTCCTGAAGATATGGTTCCATCAGTTCTTCTGACTCGCATATGATGGTCGCGCCCACGTCCACGGCCGGGGGATGTGCCACTCGCGATTTGCGGGTGGAGAGCATCACGGGGATATCTGTGTCGCCACGTTCAAAAAAGTCGGTGTCTTGCGCCTGGTACTGTTTCTCGTCGGCAGCGATGGTCCAGACACGAAAGTAGTTCACCTTTTCGGTTTCGTCGTAACTGACTTCGCACGAGTTTCCCCTGCCCTGCGGCTTCAGAATCCGGATGGCCTCCCGCTCTCTCTCCAGAGCGCGCCCCTGCGCGTCGATGGTCTCGACGTATTCGTCAAACAGGATCACGGCCGAGGAGTCTTTGGCGTACTCCGGCGTCTTTGTCTTGGCGGCTTCCAGGCCCCATGGCGGAATGGGCTGACCTTTGGAGAACCAACTGGCATGGCCGGCACGGCAACTGAACAGGAGCACCATCGCCGGCAGCACGGCAGGAAGAATGGAACGATAAAACACCTTGGACATTTCAGTTTCCTTTGGCCACCGCGGCCGCCCTCAATACGAGTTGCTGCTGGTCGGCGGTCGCCACCTTCTGGTAGAAGTCATGCAGATTCGAGTATTGGTCCGGTGGCAGAATGGTGTAGTTGTACGCCAGGGTCCGGGCAACTTCAATCTTCTGCGAATTCACGGCCGAAGCCACCTTGAGCAGGGCGTGATCCGGCCAGCTCGCGCTGCTGGCTTGGGGGGAATTCTCCACTTCCAGCCCTCCGGGCAAGTGGTAGGTCACCTGGTCCGTGATCATCTTTGGGTAAAGCACATCCACGGGAATGGTCCGTTTGTCCTGCGCCACAAAGGGGTGCTTCCCTCGCGATTCGAAAAAGAAGCCGGGCATAAAAAATCTCTTGCCCGTCGCGGTTCCAAGATTTCCCGATACTTTCAGGAGAGCGGCGAGATTGCCGTTCGTATCATCGAGGCCGACGAAGTGGTCGAACTCCGCTTCGATGCCGTCGGGGATATCGTCGCTAATCGATTCTTTGAACTGCTTCTTGACTTCTTCTTCGTCGTTTCTCAGGCGAAGCTGCCGCCACTTTAGGGCGTCCTGGCCCGAAAGGACGTATCGGACGGTTCCGGTAACATTCTTGTCGGCGTCCATGGTGAGATCGGCAACGCGCACGGCCGAATTCTCTTTGTATGTGCCTGCGGGCGTGACCGCATACAGCGGCCCCTTGTCTGAGAGCCGAAGGCCGCCGGCGACGGTGTGTTTCCAGTGAAGAATTCCAAACGGGCACATCTTCTGGCCGGGATCGAGGAAGACTTCCTTCCCGCCGATCTCCACGATCGCAATGTAGTCATCGAGCTGGGAGGGAGTCAGGTAATTGGGATCGAAAACAGCACGGCTCCGGTCGACCACCTGCATCGCGTATGCCTTGAGCCCGGCAGCCCGCGCCATGGCGACGAAAAGAAGCGCGATATCGTCATCCGACCCGCTCTTCTGATTCCAGACATCCTCGGCGCGCTTGATCTGCTTCAGCTTTTCCTTCTTGCGCTCCGCCTCTGACTTTTCCCGCGTAAAGCGCGTGTTTTCAAGCTTCATGACTGCGTCGTAGATCTTGCGCGCCTTCTGCTCGTCGGTATCGGAGGCTGCAACGATCTGGCTGACAGCTTGCTGGATTGCCTTACCCGGCTTGGCGAACTCTTCCGTATCCTTGGCCCAGCGCTTGCCTTCGCTGATCCAGAAATCTGTTCCCGTGTGATAAGCCGTGTAATAGAACTCCACCCGCCAGTTGACGCTGTTCAGCGGGGGCATCCAGTCGTCCTTCGGAAGAGCGGGCACGTCGGAGATATCGAAGGTGTAGGAACCGCGAGCCTTGTCGTACTCCACCTTCATGTTCTCCCTGGCACGAAGCGACCACATGAGGTTGTTGAGCACATCCCCGCGGCTGTTGGTGATCTCGCCGGTCCTTGAGGGATTGAAGTAAAAGTGCGCCTGGTGGATGAAATAGGTCTTCTGGACATCCCATGTCGGCGACGAGACCATGTTATCGTCGTACCGCACCTGCAGGCTGTATTCGAGAATGCTGCCGATTTCGACGTTCGGAAGCGTGAAGACCATGGTGTTCAGCTGGATGTTCTTGGTCTTGACGTCGACCAGGTCGGCGGGCTTGGAAGAGAGTGGAATGACGGTTCCATCCGAATGAATGGTGCGGCCATGGATATCCGTTACCTTGAACGGTCCTTTCTCGTACGGAATCCGGATGGTCGCGGCCTCCTTGCCCTTCTCGGTAAGGATTTTGAGGCGCTCATAGTAGCTGTGATAGTGAAGCGCATCATCAGTCTTTTCTTCTATATACAGGTATACGGCGTCGGCTCCCGGGGCCTTGGGATCCGAGGTCATCTGGAGCTCTTCTTTGGTGGGCTCGCGGAACTGGCCGTACAGGGTGAAGGGCGAAACGGCTACGAAAACCAAGGCAGAGGCACGTACAAACGAGGCAAGACGCATACAGGTTCCTAAAAAGCAAACATCCTGGCAAATCCGGAATTCTACCCGTGATTGTTGCAGAAACTGAGAGGATTGGGAAGATCACGGGTGATGGCTCTTTTGTTGGGCCGGATTTGAAGGCCCACTGCGGACGAGCCGATGGCGAGATCGACATCGGCTCGAGGCCGGTTAGCACCCCGATCGGGACAATGCCATCCGACGGGCCGTTCGGGAAGAGACCCTCCGCCGAGATTCCCTGGGGGCAGCGATGGCGACGCCGGCGACAGAGTCTTTCAACCAGCCAGGAAGAAAGCCAGCGTGTCACGATCAGTCCGATAAGCAGCAAATAACAGAAACAATTGGTTTATTCGCTTTAAGGCTAGCCGCAGGTGTCGAGGCAGAATATCCGGCTGACACGCGATGTTACGAGCTGACAAGACCTGAGGCTGTAACTCAGGACCAATAAACAGGCGATTCAGATTTGGCCAACAGTCTTTATCGGGGCATCTGGCCGATAGCTCTTTTCAAATCAGCCTCCGCCAACGAGAGGCCACAGTTTGTCTCCAGCAAGGATGCGGTGGCACTTGCAAGGTCCGCATGACTCTGACTTCGAGCGGAACCGAGTTCCGCGGTCTGCTCAAACTGGCGATCGGCAAGCCTGGCTGCTTCCGTTCTGACATTTACTGTCTGTTGAGCGAGAGCAACCATCTGCTTGAGTTCGTCAATCCTGTCGTAAATGCCCTGTACCTGCACCTCGATCCCGGACTGCAGCTTGTCCACGGTAACTTCCGCGGAGCGCAGTTCGCTTCGGGCTTCCCGAACTTTGGCCTCGCGGCGCCCACCATCGAAGAGGTCGTAGTTGAGTGAAAAGCCAAACGTCCCGAAATTATGGACGAGAAGTGGTACCCCACTTTGATAGCTGTAGCGCGAGAGCGCGGTGACATCGGGGATGTAGGTGTCCCTGGCTGCGTCCAACCCGGCTTGCGCCTTGGCGAGAGTCTGCCGGGCTGCCTTGAGATCTTGATTCTGATCGAGCGCGATCCGGACTGCGTCAGCCCGTGATGGAACATCCAATACAACCGTAGCTGCTTCCGGGTCGAGATCAATCGAGGCACTAACCGGCAGCCCGAGGGTATCGGCGAGCTGACGCCGCAAGTCATCTCCTTGCAACTGCAAGGTCAGGCTGTCCTGCTGCGCCTGCAAAATGGCGGCCTTACTCTGAAGTGCCGAAATCTCTAAGGCATTGCCTCGCTCGACGTCGCGACGACTCTCTTCATCCTTGACTTGAGCGGCGGCCAGCTGGTCATGAGATGCCTCGAGCTTCTCTTTATTGATCAAGATGTTGTAATAAAGCTGCCGGACTTGCAGCGCAATGGCATCCTGCGTTTGGTCAAGCTGTGTTTTCGCAACCATAACATCCTGCTTTGCGGCAATATTCGCCTGGTGGATGCGAAACAGCTGCGTGAGAGGCTGCTCTAAGCCGACGCCTCCCATATACCAGGTAGCAGAGCCTTGATCGATAAAGAGCGACTTCGGTGGTACCGGCCCGGTTGATGAAAAGCTCCCGAATGCGCCCGCAGGAATGTGAACGCCTTCGAGCTCTGTCACATGGAGTGTGCCGCCACTCGCCTTGATTTGCGGCAAGTAGTTGGACCGCGCTTCGTCTTTCTTACTCTCCATCTGTTCGACCTGAAGAAGACCCAGGCGAACAGAATGATTCTGCTTCAGCGCAAGATCGATTGCCTGGTCGAGTGTTAATCGTATCGGGGCCGGAGGTGATTGTTGTGCCCCAACCGCGGGACAGAACACCCAGCCCAACAATGCAACAGGCAAGGATATCCAGGCTGCTGAGCGGATCCCCCGCTGTGCCATGGAGGTTGATAACGCAAGCCGTTTGCCTTTGTGGAGAGTCCTTCTCATTTGGCCTCCACAGGAGCAGCAACCACTTGCCGGTACTGGGTTGGCACCCTGGACATGAACGCAACCACCACGAGACATGCCACGCAGCATGCCGCCACGAGTAGAAAGCTGTCGGAGATCGCCAGAGTAAAGGCTTGCTGTCGGACTTGCAATCCCAGAACTTCAGCGGCGCGGCCGGCCGCTGTAGAGCCTGTCGATCGCGGAGCAAACGCGTATCCAAGCCCAAGGAGCCTGTGATCTGTTAAATAGTCTCCCAATCGAACGTTCAGGCCAAGCATGTTGGAGTGGAACTGCTCGCGAACAGCGATGAAGTGCCCCATAAAGACCCCGCCCAACTGGCCCCCAAACAATCGAACGGTCTGGAAGAACCCGGCGAAGGTCAACACATCGATGGGCCGTGTCATTGCCCCAGTGTCCAGGACCTCGAGGATGATAGAGCCGACCATCGAATTAAAGGCGAGAGCCAGCCCGATCGCCATCACCGCCTGGGCGATTCCAAAGTTGGGGCCGGCCCACACTGACGTGACTCGCGCATCGAGCAAACATGCAAGCCCGACCAACCCAAAGCCTGCTGTGAGGATCAGACGGGGATCGATTCCGCGCATCAATGCCATTGCCGCCACGCCGAGCACAAACTGGGGAAGCGCCACCCAGAGCAGGACCGGAGCCTCCTGCAAAGGAAGGAACCCGCGCACCGACCCTAGAAAGCTGGGGATAACTACGACCGTAGCCAGCATTACGAATCGAAAGCTGATCAGAACCAGGGCCAAGAGTAGTGTGTTTCGCCGCATGAGAAACTGGAAATGAATGAACGGATTCGGTAGCAGGAAGTGCCGAATGAGCGACGCAAATACAAGCACCACACCTGATGCTGTGAGTCCAATGATGAGCGACGAGCGGAACCAGTCCAGTCGTTGTCCCTGATCAAGGGCAATGTATAGGAGCGCGGCTCCAAGGCTGGCGTACAGGAAACCCCTCCAACTCGGAGCGGGATGCCCGGGCTGCGGCTTTGGAAGCGGCTGCCAGGGAATGCCAAAATAGATCAGGGCGATCATCGCGGGAGTGAGAACCGTGCCGTTCCAGAAGATCCAGCGCCAGGACAGGTGTTCAATAAAGAAAGACTCCCAGGCCTGCGCCATATCTGTCGTGAAAACAATGTCCGTGGCATACATCGCGATACCCAGCAAGACATAGCGAGGGGGTAAGTTGCGCAACACAAAGGATAAAGTTAGCGGATAGAACGTTCCCGCGCTAAGACCGGCAACAATAAGCAAAGGAATCACTGCTGCGAGCGAATGGGAAAATGGAATGAGACAACTTACAACGGTAAAGATCCACGCGCAAAAGAGAAGTACGCGGCGAGAACCGAGAAGACCCCCCAGATATACAGAAAATGGCCCAATAAACATCATCGATGCGTTGAACGAAGTATTGATCCAGGATGCCTCGTCGATTCCTAAATGCAATGCACCTCGGATGTCAGCCAAACCTACGTTCATCAGCCGTCCAGTGCATGTGGCGATCATTGCGCCCAGCAGCACGCCTGCAACCCCGAGCCAGGGATGTGTCGTCACTATCGGGTGTGCTTCAGGCGCCTTGACTTCAGTAGTTGTCATTGCTCACCGTCCGGCCGGTTCCCACGCTTCCCGGTATGAACGACGACCACTGCTGAGAACCCGGGCCGCAACCGGTCGAGATAGGGTTGCCCTGGAAAAAGCACAATCTTGACCGGTACTCGCTGTACAACCTTCGTGAAGTTGCCCGTCGCATTATCGGGCGGCAGAAGTGCAAACTGAGAACCGCTGGCGGGAGATAACTGATCGACTCTGCCGCGAAACACCCGATTCGGAAACGTATCGATGCGAACGTCTGCCGAATCGCCCACTCGCATGTTGGTCAGCTGAGTCTCTTTGAAATTCGCTTGAACCCAGACCTCGTTTTGTACAAGATCGATGGTCTGCGTACCCGGAGCGACCAACTGTCCGGCAAAAACATGACGCTCTCCAACGGTTCCATCTGTTGGAGCTGCAATACGGGTGTAGGCTAGATTGACCTGCGCGACAACGATCGCGGCTTTCTTTGCTTCCATGTCGGCTCTGTAAACATCGTCCTTTGTGTTAAGCGCTTCGCGCTGGCGTTTGGCGGCCTCGAGTTCACTCTGACTGGTGGCCAGGGCTCCCTCGGCGCGGGCGAGGTCTGCTTTTCGCGCCGCAAGCATCCCACTAAGCTGTCCTTGCTGGGATGTGGCCGCCTCCAGTTGTTGGTGGGTTGCGGCCTTGGTATCAAACAAGGCTTGCTGCCGGTGCAACTCTATTAGTGCTCTGTCGAGCTCGGGAGAAACGGAGGCGATACCGGCCTTTGCTGAATCGATTGCAGCTTGTGCCTGCACGATACCGGCTTTTGCGGCGTCAATCTGGGCATCCTGAATTCGCTTGGCTGCCTGATTGTCCTCGAGCGAGGCCTCCGATGCAGCCAAAGCCGCCCGGGCCTGATTCACCGTCGCTCGGTAGTCGTCGTCGTCAAGTTCGATGAGCGTCTGGCCAGCCTTTACGCTCTGATAATCGCCAACGTTTACTCTTCGGACCGTTCCAGAGACCCGGGTGCTCAAGGGCGTCAAATCAGCCCTGAGGTAGGCATCGTCCGTCTCCTGGTTAGGCCGACTCCCTCGCCAACTCGTCCAGTTGCCCGCGATACCGAAGAGAAGACCCGCCGCCGCGAGTAAAACGATCAGCGGGATGATCAACGCTTTTTTACTCATACCTAAGGGCCTCCGAAAGCCGCTTGAATCTATTGGTTCTTAGCTTTGCTAATTCCAGTGCTCACTCAGTGCACTCCGAGTACGCTGCAACTAGCTTCCTGCGCGAGGTCATACACGGAACTCCAAAGGCGAGTCAGATAGAAGTCGTGGTGATGCAACCCGACAACGAGTAAATCGGCTTTCTGCTTTATCAGAAAGTCGAGAATTGCGCTCACTTCTCTGCCCGCCAGAATCGAACCTTGTGCGTGAACGCCTAGTTCCCGCGCCAGGTTCGCTGCCTTTTCGTGCATTTCCTGGTGAAGCTCTCGCCGCTCCTCCATCAGTTCGACAGGAGCGCCTGGATCGACAACGGCCGAGAACGAGCTGTAAGCGGGAGAATCCCCCAGGATAGAAATTGTCGCCAGCTCTGCGTTGCATAAACGAGCAACACTAATTGCCGTGCGCAGTGCGCGGTGCGACTCAGGCATGTCGTTCAGGGCTACAACAATCTTGGAGAACACCGGAGACTCGGCCGCAACTCTCATTCTCGATGCAGATAACGATGCTGGAGGACGAGGGCGGTTTCAGGAATTCGTAAAAATGTGTGGACTCTACCGGCGGGATGGGTTCATTGCGCGTCCCGCCGCACTTCACCAAAGTGTTCACCATGCTCTATCGTATGAAGCGATTCGGGTGATGGCCATTACATGTTAGTGCCAAGAAGAGATCTCGGTCCCTGGCGCGTCAGCGCGGTGGGTTCGGATTGGCGGGCTGCGCCTCGACGCTCAGGGGCAGGTTGATCTCGCGCGGGTCGGCAGGGACCGTCACTCTCACACCCTTCTCCAAATAAGGAGCAATCGCTTCCGGCCGCGCCCAGTCAAGCTTCCAGCCTTCCTCGATGGCGACAACGACGTAGGCGCCCGGGGCAACCCGAAGGAAATTGAAGGAGCCGTCCGAATCGCTCTGGTTCGTCTGCAATTGTTCGCTGACCGACCGGGGATTGGCAGGGACCATGACGATGAAAACTCCAGACACGGGACTGCCATGGCGGGTCGCAATTCCGTTCACGGTTGCTTTTGCTTCGGCGGCAACGATGGCCAGCTTTACGGGCTGATTTCCGACCTTCAGAACATGACCGCTCAATTCGCCGCCCTTGGCTGCCATGCTGACGATTGCTATTCGAGTGCCGGGCGTCACCACTCTGACATCGTATTCACCGGCACGAAAAACCGGGAAAGTGAATGTGCCGTCGGCCTGCACCGGAGCGGCATTGGCATTTCCCGCGTGATGGGGAAAAAGCCAGATATAGGAACCCGGCCGCAGGTTCTCGCCATTAGCCGTCACCACCTGGCCGGTCACGTCAGGCAATGCATTTGCAGCCGCTAGCTCAAGGCTGGCGTGATCGGGCGCCAGGTCCGCGCTCATGTGCCGCCCCGGTTCACCATTCTGGCGCGGAACTGAGATTTCGTACTGGCCCGCGGTGAGCCCCGTGATTTCCATTCTCGCCGGCGCGTCCGCATTTTCGCCGTTGCCTTCCACCCAGAAGGTGGAGTTCGCCTGAACCTGTTCCTCGGCGCCGAAAATCCGGGTGGCGAACTGGGGCGGTATGAAGGGGTGCTGCTGATCCGGGCGCGGCACCTGCATCACAATATGCACGGCCGGCTCCGGGTGCATGATGATGGTCACCGGCAGCACGTCCCCCGCATTGACCCGGATCGCTTCGGCTTGCGCGGGTTCTGTGGTCTCGGGATAACACGTCGGCGGATACGCCACGTCCAGCGTCGAGCGGAGGCGGTTGCTCACCTCCTCGGCTCCGGGCCTCCGCCACGGCTGCATGGGCCTGGCATACCAGGGCGATCCCACGGCACAGGCAAAGTAGGTTCCCTCCCCCAGCCCGGCAAATTCGAAGCTGCCCGTGGCATCGGCACTGCCGACTCGCACCCGGGCCATGGCCCCGGTGCCATTGGGATCCTTGCGATACAGGGATACGCGCGCGTTGGGTACCGGGTCGCCGGAATCCTCCTGGACCTCTCCCTGGATTCTGGCTAGCGGAGGCAGTTCGAAACGCAGTCCTGTGGTGACCATCGACTCGCCGGTGACTATGGCGGTGGAGACTCCCGGTTCGTGCTCCTGGTATGCGCTGGGCACGTAGCCTTTTGCGACGGCGATAACCCCGAATTTTCCATCGCCGAGGTTGGGGAAGGCGAAGTGCCCTTCAGCATCAGAGGACGTTTGCGCGACCACCTTAAGATCTCTGGATTGGCGCAGCGTCATCGCTGCACCGGGAACCGGTTGCCCGCTTCTTGCATTGACCACCACTCCGCTGATTTCACGATTCGTTTGTCCCGGGGCGAAAGCAGGCCACAGCAGGGCGAGAGCGGCCACGGTGGGCGCGATCCGATTCTGATTCATGGAGTGGGCTCCTCATCCTCGCGCTTGATCAGGTCCACCCGCACGCTCACGGCCCCTCCCGCCGGCACGGTCACCTTTCCTCCCTTTTCCTCCAGGCGGGCCAGCTCCTGGTCGTCGAGAAATTCGAGATCGCGATAGTTTTCCAGGGCGACGACGTGATACGTTCCGGGGGCGAGATTGGGAATGGAGACCGTGCCGCCTGCGACGGTATTCTGATGTGAAAACCTTGATGCGCGGGCTCCCGCCGGAATGGCATAGACCATGGCGCCCTCCCCGCCGGGGGAAATGACGCCATTTGTGGCCAGGGTTCGTATCGACGCGCCATTCACAATGCAATCGATCTGGCCAAAGTCGTTGCGGAGAGTAATTTCGATGGGCGGCACGGTGTTTCCCGGGCCGATGATCAAAGGCTCTCGGCGAAGATCGACGCCGCCGCTGGTTATCGCGCTTACGTAGCCTTCCATAAACGGAGTCGCCTGCACCCAGTAGCGTCCCGGTGTCAATCCGTCTAACGCGAAAACGTCAGTGGGGCTGCCCTCGACGTGATGGATGGGCCGCGTGCCTCCGCCCCCGTTCATGCCATCTGCGGGCCACAGCTCGACCTGGGCGGGAGGAGCATCATTATTCACCACCACGGTGCTGGGACCCTGCTGCTCCGCGCGGACGGTGAAATCCTTATGGAACTGCACCAGGACCGGGGCCAGCGGCAACACCACCAGCGTCAAGGCGCGCGGTCCTCCGTTGTCTACCTTGAAGTCCACGCGCCCATAGGCCGGCTCCTTGCCCCAGCTTCGGTGTTCGGCAAAGTAGCTGCCGTTGGGCAAGTCGACCTCCGTCCATCCCTCGTCTTTCCACTGCGTGATGGCTCCCGTAGGTATGCCGTTCTGTGAATAGACTTCGAAGGCCCGGCCTTGACCTGGGGGATGATTCGGCACGGCGATCTTCACCGGATAAAACGGCTGCATTGTCCGCGTGATCTCCACTTCCGCCTGCTGTCCAGGAACGATGTGGAGCAGGTTGTCGGGACCGTCGCCGGGGTCGGCGGGGTAACACTGGGAGGCAATCCCTCGCGGCGGCTTGCCCTGCCGCGGCCCCGAGGTGCGATCCAGAAACATGTGATTGCACAGCATGTAGTCACCCGGCGACTCCACGTCATACATCTTGAAAACGCCGTCGGGATTTGTGTTCGCGAATCCGGCCTGCTGCCATTGCGGATGACCATTCAGCGTGCGCCGGCGATCGGCGACGAAGTTCATCCCGTTCGTGTCGGCGCCATCGGGAGTGGAGACGTGACCGGTAATGGTGGCGGTCGGCGTGAGGTAAAGAATCAGCCCGGAAATGTCTGCTTCAATGTACAGGCTGTGAGTTCCCCTTCGTCCTTCTCCGGTGGAGTAGCCGGGACGCCTGACCATCAACTGCTCGTATCCCCTGGGAAGGTGCAGGTCGAAGCGCCCTTCGCTGTCGGTGAGCATCGCGTCGTATTGCCCGCCCACCAGGGCGCGCGCAATGGGCTGCCCGGTAAGCCGGTTTTTCACCACGCCACTGACCGAAACAGAGTCCGGCTCCTGCGCGCCGGCGCCCTGCTGCGCTGCAGCATGCAAGAGAAGGATTATGGCCGCGATCGCCGCGATTCGTGCCTCTGGGCGGAAGTGCACCGGAACTTTCCCTTCACGTAAAAGTCGGGAACCACAAATCCTGAAACATCATTTTGTCAGAGAATTCGAGACAGTGGTTGGACGCATTTCAGCCCCCGAACGTCTGCTGGCTATTACTTGCGTATGCTTGGCCAGAACCTGTTCTTTGCATTCGTTTACAATGCAGTTGGCACTGCGGTCGCTGCCGGAACCTTTTTCCCCAGCAAACATCGGATTGCTGCTCAATCCGATGATCGCGGCCGCGGCTATGAGATCTAGTTCCGTCCGGTCATCTCCAGTGCGCTCAGGCTGCGGACTGTGAACCCGTAACCCTGGCCTCGGCAAAGGTTGCGATCGAGAGGCTGAGGCTTGAATCAAAAGGCTGTTTGATGCGACGAGCATTACAATCGGCGCTGCTGATCGTGCTCCTGCTGAATTTGCAGGCGGTTTGGGCCCTTTGTGGTGAATGCTGCAACCACCGAATTTCCCACTGCGCGGAATCTCCAGGTGCGGTGTCGCATTGCCACTCCCAACCCTCCGCGCCACGTTCGTTGGAGAGGTCCACGATCGGATGCCACTGTCAGGCCGGAGAGGATGCCGTCGCCGTAGCAAATCAGCAACCCGGAATGCCCGGAAATGAAAGGATTACCTCACCGTCACCGACCGCTATCCTGGCGCCGGACTCGCTGGTGAGCACAATCCACGGTCGAAGCTCGCTCTTTCGAAAACAACTTGAATCCGCGCACCTGCCGGCCGCTTCTCAAGCTCCAGGGACCCTCCGCATTTAGTTGCCCGCCTCGCTGACCGGCGAACAGCCGCGCCGTGTGCATCCCTTTTCGTCCGTTCGGGCGAATTTCCTAATGGGCCACAAAATCAGAGAGGATTCCATGAACAATCGCCGGACGTTCCTGCAACGGGCCTTGGGGCTTGGTGCAGGACTCATCGCGTCGGCCCGTTTGGCGGCGCCGCAGACCGATATCCCCCACCGCTCGCCGGGCGCCGGGAAGACCAAACCCGAACAAGATCTCCACGACCAGCCTGCGCGGAACACGCCGGTAATAACGACCGATGTCGGGGATCTGCCGTTCACCATGAACAACGGCGTGAAAGAGTTCGAGCTGACCGCCCACGTGATGAAGCGCGAGATCGCCCCGAATAAGACCATCGACGTGTGGGGTTACAACGGCTCGTCTCCGGGGCCAACCATCCAGGTTTCACAAGGGGACCGGGTGCGCGTGATCTTCAGCAACGAGCTTCCGGAACCGACTTCCATTCACTGGCATGGATTCGAGGACCGCATCGGGTTCGACGGCATGCCGGGCATTAGCCAGGACCCCGTGTTGCCCGGCCGGCAATTCGTGTATGAATTCGACATCCACCAGAGTGGCACGTACTTTTACCACTCGCACATGGCGATGCAGGAAATGGCCGGGATGCTGGGGGCCTTCATCATGCATCCCAAAGACCCCTACCGCCCGCATTGCGACAAGGACTTCCTTATTCATCTTCAGGAATATGCTGTCCTGCCGAACAACACCGTTCCGAACACGATGAATATGGAGTTCAACTGGCTCCTTCTGAACGGCAAGGCGGGTCCGGCAACCACTCCGCTGATTGTGCGCGTCGGAGATCGGGTGCGCATCCGGTTTGTCAATCTGGGGATGGACCACCATCCGCTGCATCTTCATGGACACACGTTTTTTGTCACCGGCACAGAAGGCGGGCGCATACCCGAATCGGCGTGGTGGCCCGGTAATACGGTGCTGGTTGGCGTAGCCCAGGCGCGGGACGTCGAGTTCGTCGCCAACAACCCTGGCGACTGGATGGTGCACTGTCATCTTCCCCACCACATGATGAACCAGATGGCTTCACAGGCGGGAGCGATGACGCGCATGGGGAGCGGAATGGCAGCGGCAGGAAGCATGAACATCGGCATGGGCATGCTCGATGGCTCGCCCGATGCTCCGCTGGGCGAAGATTATGGCCCCGCTCTCGGCCGCGGCATGGGTCTTGGTTCGGCTTCGGACATGCAGACCACCAATGGTCCTCTCTCCGACGGGAACTTGAAGGCGACGATGGAAGGCATGTCAGAGGCAATGCAAAGAGGCGAGCCGCAAATGGGTCCTGTTCAAATGAAGAACATGATGGCGCTCGATATGAGCCGTGGCAGCATGGATCAGCAAATGCAGGAGATCGCTCCGGGCGCAAAAAATGTGCCGAACTTCCCGCAGGACGCCTACATGGAAGGCCCCATGATGCAGATGGACTCGCAGGTCGACAAGCCCGAAAACTTCGGTCTGCAACGCGGATGGAGCCGTTTCATGCAAGGGATGATGACCTTCGTGCGCGTTCTGCCGCCGGATAAGTACGACCAGGTGTTGGCACAGATGAAACAGGCGAATCGCACTAAAGATCCGTATGCCTGGTTGCTCGACAGCCAGGGCGAGGGGCGCGAAGGGGGCCGGCGATGAGAAGAATTGCATGCTTCGCGATGCTGCTCGTTCTGCCCTGGCGGGGGACGGCGCAGCAACCCACTCTGCCCCCTGACAACAGCAACAAGCCCCAACAGCAGTCCATCACCCACCCCATGTACACACTGCAGGAACCTGAAAATCCGGGGTTTCAGACCGGACATCAGGGACTCCCGGCGCCAGAACTGCTGGATGAAGTGATCAAGCGCGAA
Organism: uncultured Acidobacteriota bacterium; assembly: GCA_963720105.1. GTDB lineage: Bacteria > Acidobacteriota > Terriglobia > Terriglobales > Acidobacteriaceae > Telmatobacter. The sequence goes on from CAVREL010000091.1 coordinate 99,949, forward strand.
CCGATGAGCCTCGACGATTTTCTTTCCATGGCGCAGAAGAACAATCCCACGCTGGCCCAGGCACAATCCAATGTCCGCCGTTCCGAGCAGCAAGCCCGGCAGTCAGGTCTCTATCCGAACCCTTCGCTTGGCTACAGCGGCGAACACATCCGCGGAGGCGATTATGGCGGGGGCGAGCAGGGCGGCTATATCCAGCAAGAAATCGTGCTGGGCGGAAAACTCGGCCTGCGCCGAGATACCTACCGGCAACAGGCGCGAGCAGACCAGATCGGTGTGCAAGAGCAGACCGCTCGCGTGAAGGCCTCTGTGCATCAGGCCTTCTACGGCGCGCTCGCCTCTCAGGCGAACGTGCTGCTCCATCAGCGGCTGCTCAGAGTGGCATTGGACGGGGTCGAAACCGTGCATCAGCTGGCAAATGTGGGGCAGGCGGACGCTCCGGATATCCTTCAGGCCGAAGTGGAAGCCGAGCAGGCAGAGGTGGACTTTGTCCGCGCCCAGCGCGAGTACTTGCAGGATTTGGCAATTCTCGCCGCCCAGGCAGGCGGGAGAGATCTGCCTGCCGCTCCCTTAAAAGGCGATCTGGAACATCCGCCCGAAATCAATGCGGAAGAGCAGGTGAGCACGATCGTGACGCAGAGCCCGCAAGTGCGCCGGGCCCAGCAGGAGGTCGTGATAGCAGAAGCCCGCTTGAAAGCTTCAAATCGCGAATCGATTCCGGACCTGACGCTGCGGGCGGGTGAGTGGTGGAGTGGCGAAGTGATTGCAACCTCGGGCAAGGCAGCCGGGCCAATGAGCTTCGTAGATATCGGCGTGAAACTGCCATTGTGGAATCGTAACCAAGGCAACATTGAAGCCGCCAGGGCGGGGCTCGACCGAGCCAGGCAGGAAGTCGAGCGGCTCAAGCTCGATCTCAAGCGGAAGGCCGAGCCGCTTGCGCAGGAGTACCAATCCTCTCAGTTTGAGGCCAACCGATATCGCGACGAACTCCTTCCGCGAGCACGACGGGCCTACGAGCTCTATCTGATGAAGTATCAGCAGATGGCTGGAGCCTATCCCCAGGTATTGATCTCCCAGCGCACCTTGTTTCAGCTGCAGGCAGACTATATTCATGCACTCGAAAGGGTCTGGAACAACGCACTTGCGCTTCAGAACTACACGCTCTCAGGCGGCTTGGAGGAAGTTATGGACGGGGAGAAACCCTCAACCACAGTCAATCTGCCGAATGGAGGCGGCGGAGAGTGACGTAGCGGGGATTGAGGGAATTGTCCAACTCCAGAGCGAATGTCAAGGTGAAGCGGAGGGGCTCGCGTTTCCGCGAAAACTATATGGACGCGCCCAAGAAGACCGACTTCACCATAGCCTCGATCCTGGCAGCCATCTCTTCGGCGAGAATCCGGCCGGGTGTCTGGTACCATCGGCGCGCAGCCCCGAAGATGGCCCAGGCGGCGGTGGACGCGAGCAATTCGGGATCCACACCGGGGCGCATCTGATGATGGCTGGCGCCCTTCAGGAACATGTCCTCCACGACCGGGATGATGGACCTCTCCAGCGGCATTTTCGCCAATTGACCAGGGCAGCTCGTGCTCTCCGCGAGATAGTCGCAGACGCCTAGCGCAATGGCGCGCAGCGCATCGTCGCAATTTGAAAAGGAAAGGCCGCGGCGGGCGATCAACTCGCGGAAGCGGACGGCTGTCATGGCTTGCAGCAGGGCGTTCTTGTCCGGGTAGTGGAGGTAGAAGGTGGCCCGGTTCAGCGTGGCCTCGTCGGCGATCTCCTGAATGGAAATGTCGTCGAACTCCTTGTGAGTCAATAATTTGACCAGAGCCTCCATCAGCATGCGGCGGCTGCGGAGAATGCGGGGATCCGTCGATTCCGCCGCGTTACCGGATTCGAGCGCCGGTGAAATCACACCTTTAAGCATAGCCCCTTCTACACAAGAGATGCATAATCGACAACTGGCGATTTAGTTAATCGACAATCGTTTATTAACCATCATATGTCGCATAGGGCGGGTGGAACTGCAGCACTGAATTACGGGCAGGATCGCGATGCGTTCCTGGCGCCCCATCTTCAAGCCGTGCAAACGCACGCACAGGCGATATAAGGGAGACGACACATGAAGGTAGTTTTCATCATTGCGCGGTACCTGCTGGGACTGATGTTCACGGTCTTCGGCCTGAACGGATTCTTGAACTTCATCCAGCCACCGCCGGCGAATCCGCTGGCGCTTCAGTTCTTCATCGCCATCAGTTCGTCGCATTTCGCCGCATTTTTCTTTGCCGTGCAACTGATAGGCGGGCTGTTACTGCTCTCGGGATACTTCGTGCCTTTGGCGCTAACGTTGCTGGCGGCGGAGATTTACAACATTCTTGCTTTTCACCTGACGCTTGCGCCAGCCACTATCCCTCCGGCGCTGGTCGCCGGTGTTCTGTGGGTGCTGGTCTTCCTTCAGTACCGCAAGAGTTTCAATGAGATTCTCGCTGCGAAACCTGCGGTGCAGGAATAATCTCCCGGCAAGGAAGCACGCTGCGTGCGTCCTTGCCGTTACTGTCTTTACTTGCAAACGCGTGCAGCTTCCACCGCAACATCGGACATTAGAAACAGGAGGAGAATGAGTCGTGGTCGGCAGCAGCGACGAGGGGCTCAGGGAAAGGTCTGGCGGCCGGCAATGAAATGAAGTCAGCATGAAGTTTTCCGCGCCTCTCGACCAGATCGCACCCCCATTACGTCTATCGTAAGAGGCAAACGATGGCATCTTACACCCTGCTCGCGCTCGCGCCCGCCTCCGGGCGCTCCAAATTCAAATCCGTGCTCTGGATCTCCCTTGGTCTCACGGCGCTTTTTGTCTTCATTACTTCAGAAGTTTTTTTGGTTGCCGATTACCCCATGTACCACGCATATCGTCTGCAGGTTATCGCCGACCGCCATTTCCTCATTCCCCATACGATTTGCGGTCTGGTCGCATTGCTGGCCGGCCCGGTGCAGTTCTCGTCGCGGCTTCGCCAGCGTCACGTGGAATTCCATCGCCTGCTCGGCCGCATGTACGTCATCTCCGTCTTTATCGGCGCCTGCACGGGGATAGCCCTGGCCGCCGGCCGCCCCGGCTTGCCAGGAACCTCCATGCAGGCCGCCGCCTGGATGGTCTGCACCACCGCTGCCTTCATCACCGCGCGTAACCGCCAGATCGCTCAGCATCGCCAGTGGATGGCTCGTTCCTACGCGGTTACATTTACCTTCGTCTCGAGCCGCGTGCTCAATCTCTGGCCCCGCTACTGGAGCCATCTGGGGGACGCCTTTTCCGCCGTGGGGGTCATCGCCTTCACCCTGGCATCCCTGCTTCTCGTCGACCTCGGCCTCAACTGGCGCGAGCTCACCACCCGGCGCGCGTGATCACGGTGCAGGGAGGTCCTTTTCTGAGCCTTGCCGCGGCAATAGGGGCAGAGAGGCGGTGGCTTACCATTCTCGCCCGGGACGGTCAAACTCTAAGCCCCAATCTGGTAGATTTCAGACTGCACCACTACCAATTGCAACATCGGTCAAACAATGCCCTTCAGGAGCGGCCCAATTCCAGCGTATAGAACGTCCACTTACAATCGAATTCCATGGAAAGATGAAGTTTTCGTCATCGGTGGTGGAGTGGCAGGGTGTGCCGCTTCTATCGCGCTCAGCCGTAAGGGACGAAGTGTTACTTTGATCGAACGCGAGCCCACCCCGCGCCATAAAGTCTGCGGAGAGTTCCTGAGCACTGAGGCCCTCGAGGACCTGCGCGCGCTCGGCATCGACGTGGCCGCGCTTGGGGCAATGCCCATCGACTACGTTCGCCTCGCCGCTTCCGGGCGCGCCGCGGAGGCCCCCCTGCCTTTCCCCGCAGCCTCGCTCACGCGCAAAACGCTTGATACGGCACTCCTCGGCGAGGCCATCGCCGCGGGGGTCCGCGTGGAGCGCGGCCGCAGTGTTCAGGCACTCAGCCGCACGGCAAACGGCATGTGGCAAGTTACGCTCGACGACGGTACGGTCTGTGAAGCTCCGACGGTGTTTCTCGCCACAGGCAAGCACGATCTTCGCGGCTACGCACGTCCAAAGGACCCGCAGCGATGGGTCGCCTTCAAGATGTATTTCCGGCTGGCGCCCGCGCAGGCCGCTGAGCTCGCGCGCGCCTCTGAGCTGATGCTTTATCCCGGCGGCTATGGTGGTATCCAGCCGGTTGAAGGAGGCATGGCAAACCTCTGCTGGGTGGTGCAACAGCGGTATTTGGCGCGTATGGGCCATCGCTGGGAGAACTTCCTCGCCTGGATGCAACAGGACTGTCCGCACCTCGCTATGAGGCTTGCCGGTGCTGAGCCGTTGCTCGAAAAGCCGGTCGCCATCACCCATATCCCGTACGGTTACATCCGGCGCACAACCGGGGATGGTCTCTATTGCATTGGCGACCAGGCAGCGGTCATCTCCTCGTTTACCGGCGATGGCATCTCTATCGCCCTGCATACTGCTCGTTGTGCTGTCGCTGCCTGTCTTGCAGCCGATCCGGCGCCGCTATTCCAGGCTCGTCTGCGATCGGCGCTGCTGCCCCAGATGCGCCTTGCCGAGCTCGCCGCCGAAGGCTTGAACAACTCCCTCTCACGGGCTGTATTACCGTTTTGCCTGAGGGTCTGGCCGGGCGTGATGCGCGTGACGGCAAGCCTGACACGCGTCGCCCAGCACGCAGTTGTTGCTCCTCATGCGGTTGCCGGCTAATTAGTCAACTCGCAGCAGTCAGGCCTTGAAGAGAGATGCAATGAAATCGTCCGCAGTCTTCGCCCTCGCTGCCATTCTCGCTCCGGCTGCGCTCGCCCAGCATAAGACGTTCGTCGTCAATCCCGATGCCAGCGAGGTCAAGATGACGCTCAAAACAACTCATGAGCTGGTCAACGGCAGCTTTCACGTCCAATCCGGATCCATTGCGTTTGACCGCAGCGCTCCCCAAACGTCGGGCTTGATCGCCGTCGTCGCCGGCAGCGGTAAGACCGGCAATGGCAGTCGCGACAAGAAGATGAACAAGGACATCCTGAAGGTGGAACAGTACGCAACGGTTTCCTTTGAGCCGAAAAGCTATGCCGGCAGCATCGCTCCTTCAGGCGACTCGACCATCCAGGTAACGGGAGTTTTCACCCTGCTGGGAACACCTCATGACATTACCGTCCCCGTGCTCTTGCATCTCGATGGCGCGGGCGCAACCGCCAAGGCTCACTTCGTGGTGCCTTATGTCCAGTGGGGACTCAAGAATCCGAGCTTCTTGATTTGGAAGGCGGAGAATGATGTCGCGATCGACCTCGATCTGGTTGGTACGGTTTCCAGATAGCGGACGGCTGTCCGGGATGTCATTACGGCATGGCTGAGAGCCTTCCGCTCCGCAGGCCAAATGCAGCCGTCAACAGCAATGCGCCGCGGGCATGGCACGTGTGCCTCCGCGATTCACGCATAGTCCAAAAGGGCACCAGGCGTTGCACGGTCGTGCGCTAACCCGCTACCTGCATCGAAATAGCGCTTGATTCGTTCCAATGCGACCGGCCCCTGTAAACGCAATCGGTTTCTTCCAAAGTTGCGCGAATCGTCAACCTGTGAGTCGCCCATACTTAAAAGCAAGGCTGTCTCTCGTCTGGAATAACCCAATACATCGCGAAGAAAGACGACACAACGCTCGCGATATGGCAGAGCGGCCATGCAATCTTCGAAATGCGCCAGTTCGACAGTTCTGCAATCAGAAAGTTCAAACCCGTCCGGACATTCTTCCGAAGGCGGCGTGATAAGGGCTGCCAGTACCACGCACCGAATGGCATAGCGATACCGAAAGGCTTCGGGGATATCCCTGTCCCTGATTTTGGACTCCGCGTGGATTAGAACAACCGCCGGCGGACAGGGCCCTTCAGTAAGGATCCTTGCAACCGAGGAAAGAGCTTCACTGTGAGACACGAATAGATTGCGCCACTGGCACGCCGTCAACGCGATGTAATGATTCTTTCCCGATTTGCTTCGTGTGCCGCTATTCGCAAAGGGTGTGGTAGCCATAGGTGGGTTCCTCATTCATCGATGGTTACGCCAGTCAGTTGCTCGCTAAGTTGCCACCGGCGGCCTGCCGCAACCGGGCCGGTTGCGGTTTGCCGTGTGATGCGCATAAACATGCTCAATACCGCGAGGGCTTCGGCGGCTCAACTTATATTGGCCATGAACGCCAATGGAAGACAATTGCACGATGGTATCGAGGATCCTTTGGTATCGAAGATGCGGTGTGGATGGGCAGCGCCAGGACAACATCAAGATCGTCGCCGAAGAATCCTGCTCGTATTCTGGATTGGGCGAATTCAGGGGCTTAGATCAAGGATAGGATCAAGGTCCGGGCATCATTTCAACCGGCTGTACTCGGCGTTGGCCTGCTTCAGAATCGGAACGTCCGCGTCCGCGTGTTTCCAGAGTGCGAGAAAGTCTTCATATTCGGCGCGGGCTCTTTCCCGTTCACCCTCCAAAACATAAGCCCGGGCAAGTCCGAGACGCGCAAGGGCCCCGACCGGCTGGTTCAACACTACTCCGCGATGATCCAGGATCTTCTGGAACTCGCCAGCAGCTTCGGGACCCTGGCGGGCGGCAAGATATGCTTCGCATCGAACGAAGACCGGGTACATGGCGGTCCACGTGAAGGGGCTTTGGGTCGAGGTTCCGAGTTCATACGGCGCGGCAGCTTTCAGGTCCTCGATCGCTCGAGAGGCGTCTCCTTTGTCGAGAGCAATCTTTGCGCGCAGGGTTGGCAGGAAATTGAACTGCACGATGGTGTCTTCCGGATACCTCTTTGCCAGATCGTCTGCGATGGATCCAGCGCGAGTGATCTCGCCGGAATACGCGAATGCGAGTGCGGCAAGATAAAGCACATCGCGAGGCGGCGCACCTCTCAGCCGTTGCGCGATGCGATGTTTCGCCTCTTCCTTGTTGCCGAACCAGGTTTCCCGCAGGCCGGACGTGATCGAATAAATGACGGGGGTGTCGTTCTTTCCAGCCGCTCTGGCGGAATCGATTGCCCGGCGCGGAAAATTCCCGCGCATCGTGAAGCCGTCCTGCGTACGCCGCCGTATCTCCTTCCAGGTCGAGAAACTGATCGTCAAATCCGGCAGTCCTTTGGTTTTCTCGACTGCTTTCGCCATCCCTGCGGCATCGCTTTCGAAGAATGCGACCTGATAGAGGGCCAGGTCAAGCATGGGGTTGTTCAACTTGCGTTCGAGAGCGTTCGCGTAGGTGGTCTTCGCCTCATCCAGCCGATTCAAGGCAATCAGGCTCAACATGCGCTGAACATAGGCGATGGGAAAGTTGGGATTGAGGCGTATGGCCTGAGAGGCCTCGTCGACCGCGCGATCGTATTGCCCGATGACTCCCAACATCTCTCCGGCCATCAGGTCATGCGGATGATAAGCCCGCGGATAGGCCTGAATCCAAAGCTGGCACGCATCGATGGCCTTTTCGATATTTCCGGTTACTTCCTTTTGGTAACTGGCGGTGATCGCGAACTGTTCCACTTCGGTGGTCCGCCCGCGCAACTCGTAGGCTCTGCGCTCGTACTCCACGCCCTTGCTCGGTTCGAGAATGTCATTTTCCATGATTCCCAGGTATGCGTAGGCAAGGGCGAACTTTGGATCCAGTTCGATGGCGTGTTCGAAGAATGGAATGGCCGCGTTCGATCCTCTTACATCGATGACTCTAATTGCAGAGCTAAAGGCTTTCAGGGCTTCAAGGGATGGCGTCGTGGCCTGCTGAAGGGGGGTATCAAAGCGTTGCACGGTGCTCAGTGACTCGCCTAGCTTCTTTCGAATGTCGCTCGATACGTTGTCCAGCGCCTCGAGAACATGATTCTCGTCGGCGGCAGAGGCTTCGGAACTTGCCAGCGACTGGCCACTCGCGCAGTTGACTGCCCTCACAGTCAAAAGGTATTGCGCGCCCACCCGTGCAATCGATTCTTCCAGGTCGGCCGCGCTGCCCGTTCGCTGACAGATTTGGCGCGCTAGATCGGGCTTGAGCTTCGCATCGGACTTCTGATCCATCATGCGCAGAGTCTGAGCAATCTGCTGATCCGAAATAAGACTCAGAAAGGGCGACTGCTCCAGTTCTACCGCGAGCCCCTGCCGTAATGTATCGTCAAACACGGCTTGGCCGGTGGAATTAGCAAAATCGCCGAGCACTACGGTGCGCGGTCCGTGAGAACCGGGCGGGAGGGCCGGCGAAGCCACAAGGTAACCGTAACCGCAGCGGTCAAAAGAACCAGGCCAACCGATATCCATCGCCCGGGTCTCCTCTCATCGACATGCACTTGAATCCTGGAGTGGTTTACCGCGGCAATTGTGAGTACCTGGTTGGGCACCACGCGGACACTCTAGCAATACGTAACTGAAAAATCGAGCAGATGACATAA
>CAVREL010000092.1:0-12582 GCA_963720105.1 uncultured Acidobacteriota bacterium
CTGCAGGGACGGGGAGATTCAATGTCGATACGGTTCGGGCGCTGCTGGGCGAACTGCCCGAGGGTACGTGGGAATTGGTGACCCACCCGGGATACAACGACGCCGACCTGGACAAGGTTCGCACCCGGTTGCGGGCTTCGCGGGATACGGAACGGCAGGCGCTGGCCGCGGTGCGCGAGTTCCGTTCCATCGACCTGATCTCGTTTGCGGAAGTGCGCTTGGCGATCTAGGGCCTATCATCGCGGTGGTATCCCAGGTTAGACGCAAAGACAAATGCGCGCCGAACCTGGGGCACCCAGACGGATGACACTTCTGCATCTTCCGGGCCGGGTTGGACGTCCAACTGACTGGCTATCATCATCATCAGAAAGACTTGAGGCCGCATGCGCATCGGAATCACGTGTTATCCCACTTACGGCGGTTCGGGCGTGGTGGCTACCGAGCTGGGGATCGAGCTGTCGGCGCTCGGCCACGAAATCCACTTCATCTCCTATTCACAGCCGTTCAGGCTGAGCGGCCGCGACGGCGGAGTGTTCTATCACGAGGTGCCGGTCTCCAGTTATCCGCTGTTCGAATTCCCTCCCTACGACCTGGCGCTGGCTTCGCGCATGGCCGAGGTGGCGGAATTCAACGAGCTGGACCTGCTGCACGTTCATTATGCGATCCCGCACTCGGTGAGCGCGCTTCTGGCGCGGCAGATGCTTGCGGTCCGCGGGCAGCGTTTGCCTTTTGTCACCACGCTGCACGGGACAGACATCACGCTGGTGGGCCTGGACCGCAGTTATCTGCCCATCACGCGCTATTCCATCCAGGAGAGCGACGGGGTAACCAGCATTTCCCAATACCTGAAAGACAAGACGCTGGCCGATTTCGGGATAACGCGCGAGATCGCGGTGGTGCCGAATTTTGTGAACTGCGATGTGTATGCGCCGGTCCGCGACGAAGCGGTGCGCGCGGCGGCGCGGAAGCACCTGGTGGGGACAGATGAGCCGATCCTGATCCATCTGTCGAACTTCCGGCCAGTCAAGCGGGTGGTGGATGTGGTGAAGGTATTCGCGCAGGTGACGCACGTTATCCCGTCGCAGCTGGTTCTTGTGGGCGACGGGCCGGACCGTTCCGCGGCGGAGTGGCTGGCGCATGACCTCAATATCCAGAGCCGGGTTCATTTCCTGGGGAAGCAGGATCGGGTCAACGAACTGCTCCCGTTGGCCGACCTGATGCTGATGCCCAGCCAGCTTGAGTCGTTCGGGCTGGCGGCGCTGGAAGCCATGGCATGCAAGGTTCCCTCCATTGCCACGCGCGTGGGTGGCGTTCCGGAACTGATCGATGACGGAGAAACGGGACTTCTGTATGCGGTGGGCGATGTGGATGGAATGACGCAGGGCGCGATCAGCCTGCTCAACGATGGCGATCGGTTGCAGGCGATGCGCAATGCGGCGCGTTGTGCGGCGCAGAAGCGCTTCTGCGCCACGCTGGTTCTACCCCAATATGTGAAGTACTACGAATCGGTGCTGGGCCAGTAGAACTAGTGGCGTGTCTGACTGAAATCGTTACTACGGTCCGACGTGGCCGAGATTCAGAATTCCACTAAACCATCCCTCCGTGGCTAAAGCCGGTGATCATTTTGGTGGTCTTAGCGGCACGACTAAAGTCGTGCCCTTTCAAAACCGCCCAACACGGGGCGTTTTTCCGCAGCCTGTAAAGTCGTGCCCTTTCAAAACGGAGACCCAGCACAGTTGCAAGAGTGGTAACGGACTCTCTGCGACAGTCGACTAGGAGCTTCGCCGGGCTGAGCCGGCCAGGGGTGGCGAGACGGCTGCCGCTTCAATTTCAAAACGCGGTGTGACGCCGATTTGCCGCCAGAAGTTTTCGATCACGCCTATGGTCTCAGGGCTGGTCAGCGGAGTGGTGCGGAGCAGGATCTCGGCTGCCGGGCCGCGGGCCAGCTCCGCAGGCTCGGCCACGATGGAGACGCATTTATCGGCACGATATGTGCAGGCTGCAAGGTCGGCGATAGACAGCCGCGTGGTGGGCGTAGCGAAGACGGTACGGGGCGGCGACATGCGATCGAGCAGCCAGAGAATTTCGAGTTTCGACTCGAGTTCGTCGGGCACGCAGTCGATGACCAGGTCCGCATCGCGAGCGGCCTCTTCGATGGTGGAGACGAAGGCGATCCGGGGCTGACGGGCCGCAAGCGCGGACGGGCTGAGTTGCCGGCGGATGTACTCCTGGGCATGATGCAGGCTGGCGGGCATCACGTCTTCCAAAAGCACGCGGAAGCCGGCGCGCGCCGCGGCAAGGGCCAGCCACCGGCCCAGCGGACCTGCTCCGATGATCGCGATGGTAAGCAACGGGAGCTACTCGGTGAGCGCCTTCACGACGTCCTCGACGCTCGGCTTGGAATGGCGCAGGTGTTCGTGAACACGAGCTCGTTCGTCGACTGAAAGAGTGGGAACGAACGACAGCACCCGTCGCAAAGTTACAGCAACGTCATCGATGTAGTTCATCAGGCGGATGGCTTCTCCGGACAGCGGCATTTATACCCCCTCGGGAATTGGATGTCTCGCTCCATTGTAGGCGGGGGGATAGCAGGGGGGAAAGGCGGGCAGTTCGCAGGGCGGCAGGATGGGCTGGTTCCGCAGGCGGCTAGAATGGCTGCATGAGCGATTCGGCCATCGCCGTTGCGCAGGCCTTTGTGCGAGCCATCAATCGCCAGGATGTGGCCGCGCTGGCGGAATTGATGTCCCCCGGCCACCGCTTTACGGATTCGCTGGGAAACATGGTTGAAGGGCGGGAGAAGATGCGGGCCGGGTGGGCCGCATACTTTCGCCTGGCGCCCGATTACTCTCTGGCGATCGAAGAGTTCTATTCCAGCGGACCGGTGGTGGTGATGTTGGGCATTGCCCAGGGCACATACACCAGAGATGGCACATTGAAACCGGAGAACCGCTGGCAGACGCCGGCGGCTCTGCGTGCGATGGTTCAAGACGGGCTGATCTCCGAGTGGCAGGTGTACGCCGACAACGAACCGATCCGGGAGAAGATCCGCCGCACCTCAGCGTAACGGCGCCCGGCCGAGGAAGGCGTGGGCGGCGCGCTTGCCCGATGATTGCCAGCGCCGAATGACTTCATACAGAATCGTGGTGGCATAGGTTACGGCACACCAGATGCAGACTTCTTCAATGGGCAGGCGGCTCCAGGCCGTGATGTAAATGCCGAGCATCTGCTGATCGCGAAATCCCCACCAGCCGTAAGGCAACGCCAGGGTGGCCTCCCAAAGCAGGCTGATCAGCAGAATGAGAAAGAAGGTCAGTCCGAAGGCGCGCCAATTGATGACCGGCAGCGCAGCGGGAAACAGCAATGCCGAGGGCCCCAGCGCGCCGATGATCAGGAAGATGAAATAGCCGGGAAACCCGGGGGCGGACACGCAGAAGTGGCGGAAAAGGAAGGCCCCGGCAATAAGTGCGATGCCGGCCATCAGCGACTGAGGATGGAACCGAAGCAGGCGATCGAAATTGGCGCGGCGGGGCGCATCCACGGGGATGTTGTATGCCGCGAGCCAGTATTCATCGAGCCAGATGTAGATAAGAAGAACCGCCACGAACCCGGTGAAGTAGAACAGGTATTCCTCGACGGGCACTCTGCCGCCCAGGGCAGGGGCTTTGATGCGCAAGGTGGCATTGGGATTGGGAAAGGTGAAAAAGAACTGGGCGAAGAAGAAGTCGAGAGCGGCGCCCAGCGGGAAGAGCAAAGCGATGGTGCGCCAGAAGGATTTTCGAGAGATGTGGACCTCCTCTTTCGGGAGGAACCAGACGCTGATGACGAGAATGGGGACAATGAACAGAAAGAGGCTGATGGTGTAGCCGTAAGGGGTGAGGTTCCGCGCGGCCGGATCGATCGAGGGAGCCACGCGCGCGGTATGGAGCGTAAGGGCCGCGGGGATGGCGATCATGACCAGGATCCCGATGACGAGCAGAAAGCTGGCGCGCGGTGAGGGAGATGGGATAGATGACGCCATGGGCAAGCCTCAATGAAAAGGTCGGGGCGAAGGAACTATAGCATTGTGCGCCAACCGATCGCAGAAGAACCGTCATAAGCAGAGATTATCGATTCTCGAAATTGAATTACTTTGCCGAATGCGGCACTTCGGTTCCAGACTGGATGAAGGAGATATTGTGACGCAAACCTGGGATCCGGAAGCGTACGCCCGCGACGGCGCATTTGTGCACCAGTTGGCCGGCGAGGTGGTGGAATGGCTGGCGGCGCGCGCGGGCGAGCGCATCCTCGACCTCGGCTGCGGCGACGGACAACTGACAGCGCGCATGGCGTCGGGAGGCATCGATATTCGCGGAGTGGATGCTTCGGGGGCCATGGTGGCGGCTGCGCGCGCACGCGGCATGGCAGCCGACGAGGCGCCGGCGGAGAAGCTTCCCTACGGCAATGCGGAATTCGACGCGGTTTTTTCCAACGCGGCGCTGCACTGGGTGCGGGGACAGGACGCCATGATGGCCGAAGTCCATCGCGTGCTGAAGCCGGGCGGGCGCTTTGTCGCCGAGATGGGCGGGCATGGGAATATTGCAGCCATTCGCGTCGGATTCATGGCGGTGTTGAAACGGCATGGATTCGGCGAAGCCGAGGAGGGGGTGAACTACTATCCCACTACGCAGGGGTACACGCGGCGGCTGGAGCGGCACGGATTCAGGGTGGAACGGATGGAGCTGATTCCGCGGCCAACTCTGCTGGAGAAAGGCGGAATGGAGGGATGGCTGCGTACGTTCCGGCGTGGCGTGCTGGACAAGCTGCCTGAAGATCTGCGCGCCACGGTCATTGACGAGAGTTGCGCCCTGCTGGCGCCGGCGCTGCGCGATGAGGATGGAAACTGGGTGGCCGATTACGTCCGCCTGAGGTTCATGGCCCGGCGATGAGGCACGCCCAATGATGAATTGTTAAGCCGTATGCAATTCCGATGGTTTCCCATCTTCGCGACTGAAATGGGTCGAGAAGATGGGGCACGGAGCTCCAATTCGTGCGACTAACTTGTTCTCGTTGACTTAGAATATATTCAACTATCAGCTTGCCTTTTGTCGCAAGTTATGGCAGAGTACTAAGTGCGTAGGAGAACGCCCGATGATCAAATTAACGCAAATCTCGATGCGTAGACTGGGGCGGCTCGAACCGAGCTGCACCATTCGCCGGGCGTGGTTGGTCAATTACGACTAAGCCTCTCCTCCGATTTCCTCCTACGCAAAGAGCATGCACATTCAGCATCGGAAAGTCTCGCATACGGCTGTTTTGAGGCGTACGCGGCCCTGCTTCGGCTTGGATAAGCCCGAGTGGCGAAGACGACAGGTACTTCGACTGTTAATCGAACCCGTCCTGTCGCCGATTGTTCCCTCGGGATAAGTTGGCCGGAGCGAGCCTGCGTGGCTTGTGATTTGACGCGACGGTGACTTATTCCGTAGCGCTCAGGATAAGTGTGTCGCAACAACGCTAAGTGATCGCCGGTGGCGATAGATGAGAGTTACTTCTCCACTGCCTGTCTAACAGGATGCAGGGCGGGAAACCCTGCCGGAATACTTACTTTGCGGGGCCGGGGCGTAGTCCTGAACCATAATGCACCGCAAAGAAAAGGTTCCGAACTCTTGTCGCTTGTTCCCCGGCGATGTTTGAGTGCGCATTGTGCGTGCTGCAGAAATCACCCTGGCCGGTGGTGTAGGTTACGGATACTTCGCCTGAGGAGCCGGCGACGCAGGTTCAAATCCTGCCTTGAACGCGAGTTCAAGTCGTCTAGTGGCCCAGGACGCCGAATTCCGCAACCGCCTTGTTCCCCGGCCATGAAATTCGCTGGACCGCACAGCGCAGATCGCGGCGGCCACCATAAACACGTCACCTCGGCCGGTGGCGTAGGTTACCGATACTTCGATAAGCCATAGGTCGCGGGTTCGATCCCCGCCCGGAGCGAAAGTTCCGGTAGCTCAGTGGCAGAGCAATGGAAAAGTCTGTAACCGCTTGTTCCCCGGCCAATAACCTCCGGATCGCCCGGATTAGAAACGACTGACATGGGCAAGCTGAATGTGAAGAACGGCACGCCCGTGGGCAATGCTCACCTGTGCCGGAATTGCACCAATGGCCAGTTCACGACTGGCTACCGCGAATCCGACGTGCTGGTCATCTGCACCAATTCCAGCCCGGCGCGCGTCGTTCCCTTCCCCGTGCACGAATGCACGGAGTTCTGGGACCGGAACCGCCCGAGCTACAAGGAGATGGACGATCTGGCGATCAGCATGGGCGATGCCCCGCATCGGAAGCCGACTCCCGGCTTCCGTGCAGCCGGATTTACAAGTGTCCCCGTGGTCGTCGATGACGACGACGAGGATGAATGGGAAGAGGTCGCGCGAAGCTAGGAATCGATGTTCCGGGACTTGGCCCGGATCCTTCGACTCCATCCGGTCTGTGTTGACCGGAGTCCTTCACGGTGACGGCTCAGCTTGATGAAGCGAGATTTGGATCGATACTATTGAGACCAACTTCTCGCGACCTCACCAACCAACGATAGAGCATCTGCCGGTGGCGCAGGGCACGGATACTTCTGGTAGAGCGCAGCCTGAACGGCTGAGGAGCAGGTTCGATTCCTGCCGCCTGGCATCGCCCGGCGTAGCTATTCCGCGTCCGATTTTTCCCCGGCGGTGATTTCTTGATGTCTGAACGAGGTCCGTGGTCTCCCGCCTTCGCGACCGACCACCCCAGCGACGAAGACCTGTCGCCGGGGACCCCGGGAAGTCGCGAAGACGGGGCACGGATGCTTTGGTCCCGTGAAAGGTGGAGCGATCAACATGCGCTTGAATGTTTTGAAGCTGAGTCATCTTGCCCGGCCGCGTACCCACGAGGGGGCGCTGGCCGCGGTGCTTACGGCGGAGCAGGCGCTGCGGCGCTCGGTTCTGTCCTGCATGCTGTGGGAGAACGAGTTCTACGAGGACGGCGTGCTTATCGCTGGACGCATTCACGAGCTGGTGCCGCGCGTACCGGCGGAGAAGGTGGCCGCGCTGGCCGTTGAGGCGCGCGAGCGCATGAAGCTGCGCCACGCACCGCTTCTGCTGGTGCGCGAAATGGCGCGCCATGCTACGCATCGCCAGCTGGTGAGCGAGACGCTGGGCCGCGTGATCCAGCGCGCCGACGAGTTGTCTGAGTTCGTGGCCATCTACTGGGCGGGCGGACGCCAGCCGCTCTCGGCGCAGGTGAAGAAGGGACTGGCGGCGGCGTTCACCAAGTTCGACGAGTACGCGCTGGCCAAGTACGACCGCGCCGGCGTGGTGCGTCTGCGCGACGTGCTGTTCCTGTCGCATGCGCGGCCGGTGGACGAGGCGCAGGCCGCGCTGTGGAAGCGGCTGGCGGCCAACGAGCTGGCCACACCGGACACGTGGGAGGTGGCGCTGTCGGCTGCCGGCCGCGCGGAGGGCGCGAACAAGCGCGAGGTGTGGGAGCGGCTGCTGGCCGAGCGCAAGCTCGGAGCGCTGGCTTTGCTGCGCAACCTGCGCAACATGCAGGAGGCCGGGGTCAGCGAGGAACTGGTGCTTGGCGCGCTGGCGGCGCTGAAGACGGATCGCGTGTTGCCGTTCCGTTTCCTGGCCGCGGCCCGCAACGCTCCGCAGTGGGAGGAGGCGCTGGAGAAGGCGATGCTCCGCGCGCTGGAAGGGCGCGGAACGCGGCTTGCCGGGCACACCGTCCTGCTGGTGGACGTCTCCGGTTCGATGGAGGCTCCGCTCTCGCAGCGGTCCGACATGCGCCGGTGGGATGCCGCTTACGGCCTGGCGATCCTGTTGCGCGAGGTCGCGGAGAAGGTAACGATTTACACCTTCTCTGAGCACGCGCAGCTGGTACCCTCGCGGCGGGGCATGGCGCTGCGCGACGCGCTCGACAAGAGCCAGGCGCACAGCGGCACATATCTCGGCCGGGCTCTGGCCCACGTCGAGGAGCACAGCCGCTGGGGTTACGATCGCATGGTGGTAATCACCGACGAGCAGTCGCACGACCACGTAGGCCCGCCACGCGGACGGGGCTACGCGATCAACGTGGCCAGCAACCGCAACGGCGTCGGCTACGGGGAGTGGACGCACATCGACGGCTGGAGCGAGGCGGTGGTGGACTACATCGCCGAGCTCGAGGCGGGCGACGCGAAGGCCTGAGCCTTGTAATTCTGCAACTGTTTGCATCCCGGCACGTTTCTGGCCTACCAGGAACGTGCCGGGATTTTTTGTTTGAGGGCGACCTCAGATGCGCGCATTATGATATGGCCGAATCTTCCCTGTGCATCGTTCCCCGGCGAAATGCGTCTATGCATCTAAACGAGTGGGGGTTCCGGCTCACACGGCGGAGGTCTAAGGGCTTGTCTCGCATCCACATGCACATACCGCACGTACACTTGCCCCGGCTGGAGCGGCGGCCGGAGCTGGATGCTTTGCGCGGCCTTTTTCTGGTATGGATGACGCTCACCCACCTGCCCACGCGATTCGCCGATTTCGTCAACCAGCCGCTGGGGTTTGTGTCGTCCGCCGAGGGGTTCGTATTCATTTCCGCTCTGCTGGTGGGCAGGCTTTATATCCGGGAGTGGGTGCAGAACCCGGCCAACGTGCGCGCGCGCCTGTGGAAGCGATCGCTGAAGATTTACGGCTACCACCTGCTGATGCTGGCCCTGGCGTTTACGGTGGTGGCCGCGTTCGCTGTGCACACGCACAAGGCGGCGTTGACGAACCTGCTGAATTTCTATCTTCAGCGCCCCAAGGCAGCCATCGTGGGCTCGGTGCTGCTGCTGTATTGCCCGCCTCTGCTCGATATCCTGCCGATGTACGTAACGTTCCTCTTCTTTACGCCGCTGATGCTCTCAGCCGCGGTGCGCTGGGGATGGAAGTGGATCCTTGGCCTCAGCGGACTGGTGTGGCTGCTGGCCCAGTATGGCCTGCGCGACGTGGTGCACAACTGGGTGGTCCACATCACGCGTCTGAATATTCCCCTGCAGGAAACCGGGGCCTTCAACCTTTTTGCGTGGCAGGGCGTGTGGATCGTAGGTTTGTGGCTGGGCGCGAAATCGGCCACGCAAACAGAAATATTCCGCAAGGTTCCGGGTTGGCTGGCGGCCCTGGCGGGAGCGGCATGCATATTCTTTATCGGGATCCGGTTCGGCTGGCTGGGCCCCCACCTCACCCAGCAGGCGCTAAGCCTGAACCTCGACAAATGGCAGATCGGTCCATTGCGCGTAGTCAACCTGGTGGCCTTTACGACCGTGGTGTACTGGGCGCGGAAGTACCTCACCAAGCTGGTGGCCATTGAGCCCTTCCTGACGCTGGGGAAGGCTTCGCTAAAGGTCTTCTGTGCCCACTTGTTCTTTGTGTTCGCCGGATTGGCGCTGCTGTATGGCGATTTCAACCAGGACGGCCTCGACCAGTTGCATGGGATTCCGGCCATCGGTTTGCTGGCCGTCACGTTCACGGCGCTGATCATCGTGGCGGCCAATGAAGTAAAGAAAAAGCGCGCGCAGCGGGAACGGCGACAGAAGGACGCGAGCGCCGCCGCGCAGGTGGTGCAGCCGGCGACCGGAAGTGGGACAGCCGGCGAGGATGTGGCTGAGAGCGCGGATATGTCGGTGGAGGCAGTATGCGAGCCGGGGCTGGCCAAGACCAGCCTGTGAAGACACCGGATTCCGTACCCAAATGCGGTGCGTCAGGCCGATGGGCAATTATTGATTTGAGGCGGTAACGGCATGTTTCTTCCGCCCCGTGTGGGGGCTGGATCTACCCGGTTTCACTCCCATTCGGCCTTCGGTTTCCCATCCCGGTCTGGCGAGTTTGGCACCCGGGGCACCCCATGTTGGATATCTTGCGCCCGGGCCGAATTAACCAAACGTTTGCAATTTCTTTGCCTTGATGCAGTAGTCTGTTAACGATTCCGTGCGGCCTTAATCACCTGAATCCAATCGGCCGCCGGGCGAGGCAGACCGGTTGAGCCAATCCGTATTTGTGCTGGAAGATGACGCTGATATATCGCGCCTTGTGCAGCATCACCTGGAAGCGGCAGGGTTTACCGTCCGGCCGTATTTGACTCCCTCGAATCTGATTCCCGACGCCGAGCGGCAGCCCCCGGCGCTGTTTCTGCTGGACATCATGGTGCCCGGCGGGGACGGGCTGGACGTGTGCCGGCGATTGCGCGCCAATTCCGCGCTGTCGACCATTCCCATCATCTTTCTGACCGCGCGCGCGGGGGAAAACGACCGGGTGCTGGGGCTGGAGCTGGGAGCCGACGACTACATCACCAAGCCGTTCGCCACACGTGAACTGGTGGCCCGGGTGAAAGCGGTGCTGCGGCGCTTCGAGCGTCCCACGTCGCCTTCGGTCATACGGTTTGAAGAAGTGGTGATCGACGCCAATGCCATGCAGCTTACGGTGCGGGGGACATTGACCACCACGACGGCAACCGAGTTCCGGCTGCTGGACTATCTGGCGCGCCACCCGGGCCGGGTCTACAGCCGCGATCACCTGCTGGATGCCGTTTGGGGCGACGCGCGGTTCGTTACGCCTCGATCGGTGGATGTGTACGTCCGCCGCATCCGTGAGAAGATCGAACTCGATCCGGAGAACCCACGTTATCTGAAAACAGTTCGCGGCGCCGGGTACCGGTTTGAGATACCCAGGACGGAATAACTTCGCAATCACTCGCAGATCGCCATCGCGTGGGGGTGGCGCGCCCGACAGGAGCGGAATCTCTTGACCCGGAAAGTATTCATCAAGCTGATGGGGCTCTTTCTGCTTCTGCTGGTGTTCCAGGCAGTGGTGATGGAGCTGGCTGTTCCACGCCTGCACGGGCGCAACGCAACGTTGTGGTCGGGCCTGATCGCTCTCGGACTGGCCCTGATGCTGGCCGGGTGGGTGGCGTTGCGGGTGACCGGCCGGATCCAGCGGCTGGTGGATTTCGCGCGCCGCATCTCCGAGGGTCATTTAAGCGCACGGCTGGAGCAGTCGCCCGGGGACGAATTGCAGGCCATAGAAACCGCCTTGAATCAGACCGCGGAACGGCTGGGCAAGAGCTTTGCCGAAATTGAAAACCGCCGGCACGAGCTGGCCGCGATGCTCGACTCCATGCAGGAAGCGGTGGTGGCCATCACTCCGGAGGGTTTCGTGCGCTGGTCCAACGCGGTGATGCAACGGATGGCGGGCACGCAGGTCCGCGTGGGACGGCCGCTGGTGCACACGGCGCGCGACCCCGACCTGCTGGCGTGCGTCAAGGGAGCGCTGGAGAAAGGCGAGGTGCGGACGGGTCGCGCCAGTTCACTGGCGCCGGGACGGATCTTCGAGGTAAATGCGGCTCCCCTGCCCTCCGGGGGCGCGATCGCGGTGCTGCACGACGTTACCCGGATCGAGGCAGCCGAGAGATCGCGCCGCGAATTCATCGCCAACGTAAGCCACGAGTTGCGCACGCCGCTGACGTCCATTCAAGGATACGTGGAAACGCTGCTCGAAGATCCGGATTGTACCCCCGACACGACCAGGGATTTCCTGGGCGTGATTCAGAAAAATGCCTCGCGCATGAACCGGCTGACGGAGGACCTGCTGGCGCTGGCCAGCGTGGAGAGCCCCGACTACAAGCTGGCGCGGCAGCCGATCCGGGCCAGCGCCTTGGTTCAAGATGCGATGGAGTCGTTGGGCGGCCTGGTGGTGGATTCGGGTGTGGAGTTGGAGTTTTCCGGCGCGCCCGATGTGACGGTGATGGCCGATGCCGACGCCATGAACCAGGTGTTCGGGAACCTGATTGAGAACGCGCTGAAGTACGGCAAGTCGGGAAAGCGAATCCGTGTGGGAGCGACGCCGCGGGAACATGAAGTTGAGTTCTGTGTCCAGGACTTCGGGCCCGGCATCCCCTACGAGCACCTGGACCGCATCTTCGAGCGCTTCTACCGCGTGGATAAGGCGCGGTCGCGCGAGTCGGGGGGGACGGGCCTGGGATTGGCCATCGTCAAGCACATCATCCAGGCGCATGGCGGGAATATCCGGGCGGAGAGCGAATTGGGTTCGGGGGCGGCGTTTTATTTCACCCTGCCGCTGGCGGTCGAAGCGGCCAGCGCGGCCTGAAATCCAGCCTCTCTCAGCTTTCCCTTTTTGTTCGCACCCGCATCCAAATCGACTAGAAGGCTGTTTCCAGGCGGCTCTTCCCGAAACAAGGACGGATTGTAAGAGCCGCAGAAAGCAGTTCAAATAGCCCAACTGTCATCTCCCTGCCGCAATTGAAATCTGCCGGATCCGGAAACGCGATCCGCGCCGGTGCATCCCTGCAGTCCTTCCAGAGCCGTAGTCTCAACGTGACCTGCGTACTGTGACCAGCCGAAGCGAAAGACAACTCGCTCCTGGTTGCGAGAGAGAATTCCGGATGGCGCAGATTGCGCCAAGACTCTGGGGATAAAGACACGAGGGACACCATGAGAACCAAGACCTTTGGGAGTTTCTTTTCGGCAGTGTGCGCCACGGTCGTATTCGTGGTGGCGCAGGCCGCGCTTGCGGCCGAAGGACCTTACGGCGGGACACCCGCCCCAATACCGGG
>CAVREL010000093.1:0-30059 GCA_963720105.1 uncultured Acidobacteriota bacterium
ACGGTGCAGGCGGAGAATTACGACACCGGGGGCTCCGGGGTCGCCTACCACGTCAATTCAGTAAACGGAACAGGAAACAGCTATCGCTCCGACGGTGTGGATCTGGAAGTGACCAGCGATACCGGGGGCGGGTACGACATGGGCTGGACGGCGGGCGGCCAGTGGTTCAAGTACACCGTCAACGTGGCCACCACCGGAACCTACACGCTCACCTTCCGCGTGGCCGCGATCAACGCCGTCACCGATGCATTCCACATCGCCAACTCGTCGGGAACCAACCTGAGCGGCAACATCAATGTGCCGGCCACCGGCGGATGGCAGAACTGGACCAACGTCACGGTCAACATCAACCTTCCCGCCGGAACGCAGACGTTGACCTACAACCAGGACAATGGGGGCTGGAACATCAACTGGTTCTCGTTCACCACCACGTCCGGTGAAGGGCCTTATGGCGGAACTGCGGCGGCCATTCCCGGCACCGTGCAGGCGGAGAACTACGATACCGGCGGCTCCGGCGTGGCCTACCACGTGAATTCGGTCAACGGCTCGGCAAACAGCTACCGCTCCGATGGGGTAGACCTGGAGACGACAACCGATACGGGCGGCGGTTACGACATGGGATGGACGGCCAGCGGACAGTGGTTCAAGTACACCGTCAACGTGGCATCGGCGGGAAGCTATACGGTGAACTTCCGCGTGGCTGCACCCAGCTCCGTCACCGACGGGTTCCATCTATCCAATTCGTCGGGAACCAACCTGAGCGGAAATATCAACGTTGCCGGCACGGGCGGCTGGCAGGACTGGACGACAGTCTCGGCCACGGTCACGCTTCCGGCGGGCGTACAGACGCTTACCCTTAACCAGGACAATGGCGGGTGGAACATCAACTGGTTCTCGTTCACGTCGGGCGGCGGCACGGGCTCGTGCTCGGGCGTTTCGAACATCACCGTCAGTGGGACAACCTACGTGCCGCAATGGTGCCAGGAATTCAACGGCAGCGCGGGTTCTCCTGACACCTCGGTGTGGAACTTCGACCTGGGGAACAACGGCGGCTGGGGCAACGGGGAAGTGGAAGTCTATTGCGGGCCTCCGGGATATCCGAATAACCCCTCGCAGTGCCCGACGACATTCAGCACATCCACCGCGCCGGTCTACATCGACGGCAGCGGGCACCTGGTGATTCAACCGCGCAACGTCAGTGGCACATGGATATCAGGCCGCATGAATACCCAGAACAAACAGAACTTCACCTATGGGATTCTCGAGGCCAGCATTCAGGCGCCCAATACCACCAACCAGGGACTGTGGCCCGCGTTCTGGACGCTGGGCAGCAACATCGGGACCGCCGGCTGGCCCACGTGTGGCGAAGCCGACATCATGGAACTCTGGTCGCCGCAGGTGTATAACGGTCCGGGGCCGGGAGGCAACAACTCGACCATCCACACCGCGAAGACGGGCGGCTCGGGCATCGGGGCGCGCTTCACCTTCCCCAGCGGCCAGGCCAACGACACCGCATTTCACACCTACGGGATCGTGTGGTCGCAAAACAAGATGGAGTTCTTCGTGGACAACGCATCGACGCCGTTCTTCACCGTCACGCCCAGCAGTCTTCCGTCGGGAGATACGTGGCCGTTCAACCAGAACATCTTCACCATCCTGAACGTGGCCGTGGGGGGCACGCTCGGCGGCTCGACCAGCGGGCTGTCGAATCCGGGTCCCCTGATCGTGGACTACGTCCGCTGGTATACCCCTCAATAACGAAACAATGCGGGCCCCATCCTGGCTCTGCCGGGGTGGGGTCTCATCCATTGACGCCGGAGACTTGCCCTTCATCGAGCGGAAGTCCGACGTAATTCTCGGCAAGGCAGGTGGCGGCCGCCCGCGAGCTGGTGACGTATTCGAGTTCTGCCTGTTGCCGCCGGTGATCGAAGGCAGACTCATCATGAAAGCGATGCAGCAAGGAGGTCATCCACCAGGAGAAGCGCTGCGCTTTCCAGATTCGACGCAGGCACGTCTGCGAATAGCAAACGAGCTTGCCGGCATCGTTGCTGCGATAAAACGCGTCGAGCGCTTCGCTGAGGTAGTGCACGTCGGCGAACGCCAGGTTCATGCCCTTGGCGCCGGTAGGCGGAACGATGTGGGCGGCGTCTCCAGCCAGAAAAAGGCGTTGGTACTGGAGCGGCTCGACCACGAAGCTGCGCATGCCCGTCACACCCTTTTGCAGGATTCGTCCTTCGGCAGGACGCCATCCATCAGAACAAGCGAGACGCGTGTGCAGTTCGCTCCAGATGCGATCGTCACTCCAATCGCCGATGTCCTCGTCAGGCCGGCACTGCAGGTAAAGGCGCGTAATGCGGGGCGACCGCATGCTGTACAAAGCGAATCCGCGCGAGTGATGCATATAAAGAAGCTCATCGCGCGACGGCGCTGCCTCGGCCAGAACACCCAGCCACGCAAAAGGGTAGCTGCGGTCGTAGACGGTAACGGCATGCTCGGGGATACATGAACGTGAAACGCCATGGAAGCCGTCGCATCCGGCGATGTAATCGCAGCGGATCTCGTCCACGCGGCCGCTTTTGTCCACACGTATCCATGGGCGCCGGGAATCGATGCCGTGCAACGACACATCTCCGCATTCAAATCGCAGGTCGCCCTTATCCTCGAGCCGCCGGGCGATGAAATCCTTCACCACCTCCTGCTGGCCATAAACCGTGACGTATTTCCCGGTGAGTTCGACAAACGGAATGCGGCGCCGCACGCCTTCGAGTCCCAGATCGATTCCTTCATGGCGCAGCCCTTCGCGTTCCAACCGGTCTGCGACCGCGGCCTGGCGCAGCATGGCAACACTGGTATGCTCCAGGACGCCCGCGCGCACCCGCTCCTCGCAGTAAGCGCGTGAACGCGCTTCAAGCACGATGGAACTGATGCCGTTCAGGTGAAGCAGGTGCGATAGCATAAGGCCCGCGGGACCGGCGCCTACGATTCCAACCTGGGTTTCAAAGCGGGCCATTAACGGTTTTCCATCGTCCCTTCTTCGGGTTGCGTGAGTATTTCCCTGGCGATGCGAAAGGCGGCGTTGGCGGCCGGAACTCCGCAATAGATGGCGCAGTGCAACAGCACTTCCCAAATCTCTTCCGCGGTCACGCCGTTGTTCGCGGCGGCCCGCAAGTGAAGGCGCAACTCCTCGCCGCGATTCAGCGCGACCAATAAGCCGATGGTCAACAGGCTGCGGGTGTGCCGCGACAATCCAGGCCGCGCCCAGATCTCGCCCCAGGCGTAACGCGTGATCAGATCCTGAAAATCCGCGTCGAGTTCGGTCTTCGCCGCTTCCGCGTGGTTCACGTGCGCGTCGCCCAGCACGGCTCGGCGCAGGCGCATGCCCGATTCGTAGCGTTCGCGTTCATCCATGGCCGCGTCCTCCTCTGTCGAGAAATGCGAGAACCGCAGTGGCAAACTCCTCCGATCGTTCCCACGCGGACAGATGCGATGAATCCAGCTCAACGTAATTCGCATTGGGCAAAGCCGAGAGTAGCGCGCGGCCATCGGAGGGAGGCGTGGCCGGATCGTGCTTCCCTGTAATGACGAGGCATGGCGCTTTGATGGAGGAAATTGCCGACCTCAAATCCGCCTCGCGCAACGCGCCGCAGCAGGCGATATAGCCCTTCGGATCGGTGCAGGCGACCATATCGCGAATGATTTTCATTTCATCGCGGTGCTGCTCGCGGTATTGGGGCGTGAACCATCGCTCCAGCATTGCGGGCGCGAGAGCCTCCATGCCGTTGCGCGCGACCGCAGCGATTCTCGCGTCCCACATTTCTTCAGTGCCGATACGCGCCGCGGTGTTCGCGAGGACGATGCGGTTGACTCGTTGGGGGGCATGGATTCCAAGCCACATGGCCACCATTCCGCCCAGGGAAAGCCCGCAGAAGTTCACGCGATCGATCTTGAGACGATCGAGCAGGAGAAGCGCATCATGCCCGAGCTGATCGAGCGTGCAGGGAGCCGCCGGGACACTGCTCGCGCCGTGGCCGCGCATGTCGTACCGGAGAATGCGATGAGCCGCCTGGAGCCGCGGAACGATCTTGTCCCACATGCGGAGGTTCGATCCCAGCGAGTTGCCAAACATCAGCACTTCATTTTCGTGGCCGCTCAACTCGTACTGAATTCGAAGTTCACCGTTCTCAATTGCCGGCATTGGGGTCTCCCAGAACCTGCGCGATGAACCGCTGCGCGCTCCCCAGGTATGCCTGAGGATTCATCAGGCGGTCGATTTCATCGCGAGTCAAATGGGCGATGATCGCCGGCGACTCATGGAGAATCTCTCTGAAATGCCGGTTCTCGCGCCGGGCACGATCGGCAGCTTCGCGCAGCAGGGCATGGGCTTCCGCACGGCCGATCTTCGCAGCCAGAACCGAACTCACCGCTTCCGCCATGGTGGTACCGAGCAAAGCGTCGAAGTTGGCCTGCATGCGCAAGGCGTCGACCTCGAGACCCTCCGCGATCTCGATGGAATAAGCCAGCGCAGCAGAGGCGAGACGAAAGGCTTCAGGAAGTGTTTCCCATTCGGCCTGCCACAATCCCAGCCCGCGCTCGTGCTCCTGCGGCATGGCGTGAAGCATGGTGGCGGCCAGACCCGGCATTCTTGCGTGCGCGGCCAGGACGGCAGCGCACGCGACCGGATTGTGCTTGTGCGGCATGGTGGATGAACCTCCACGCCCTTCGCCGCCGGCTTCCGACGCCTCAGCGACTTCAGCCTGCATCAGGAGCGCGATGTCCCGGGCGAGTTTAGCCAGCGTGCCGGTAAGAATGGCGAGGACCTGAACGATTTCCGCGAAGCGGTCGCGGTGAGTGTGCCAGGGCAATTCGGGCTGGCGCAGTGCCAGCATCCGCGCCAGTTCCGCGGAAACGGCGCCTCCCTTCGCCCCCAGCGAAGCCAGGGTGCCGACCGCGCCTCCAAATTGCAAAACCAGGGTGCGTTCAGTTGCGATGCGGATGCGGTCGCGATCGCGGCGCAGTGCGGCGAGCGTGCCGGCAAGCTTCAGCCCCAGAGTGATGGGCGGTCCGGGCTGCAACCACGTCCTTCCTGTCAGGATCGTGCCGGCATGTTCACGCACCTGTTTCACCAGGGCTGCGTCGAGCCGATCGATGGCCTTGTCAAGCAAGGCAGTCGCATCGCGCATTTGCAAAACCGTGGCCGTGTCGAGAATATCCTGGCTGGTTGCGCCAAGGTGAATGGCGCGGGAAGCAAGCTCACTGCGGGTTTTGACCAGGGTAGTGAGCTGGCTGATGAAGGGTATGGCGACGTTCCCGGCGTCGCGGGCCTGGCGCTGCAGGGAGTCGATGTCGACGAATGCGGAATCGAGCATTGATTGCAGGACCTTACCCGAACCGGCGGTCTCGAGGCCGTGCTTTTCGAGAGCGCACGTCAAGGCCCACTCGAAGCGCATCATCGCATACAACTGCGCTCCGCTCGAGAACACGCGGGTCATCTCGGGCGTGGAGAAGAGGAACGAGTTCAGATCGCCGCTCATTTCAACATCATCCTCTACCAGGCGAAGAATACGGTCTCATCCGTTCCCTGCAATACGACGTCCCAGCGAAACCAGTCGTCTCCCTCGCGCTGGGCAATCAGTGTGTGGCGGCGTTCGGCCGGAACCGCAAGCAGAACAGGATCGGCGGCGTTGGCCGGCTCGCCGGCGAAGTACGCGCGGGAAATCAGGTGGCGCAGGAGCCCGCGCGCAAAGACAAGAACCAGCAGATGTGGCGCCTGCATACTCCTCTGGTCGAATCGAACCGGAGAAGGCTGCGGCATGGCCACACAGAAACCGCCGTCGAGATCAGTTGTGATGCGCCTGAAGCCTTCGGGGAATCCATTATGACGAGCGGCTTCGGAGTCAGGCTCCTTTGCGGTTGCGGACCAGAACTCGAGCATGGCGTCGGGTACCGGCGCGCCGTCACGGTCCAGCACTCTGCCTCGGATCGTTACGGTTCCCTTCTCCTTCGCATCAGTGGATGGCGCGCAGGCGGCGAGATATTCGAGCCCGATGCGAAAAAACGGGCCGACGGTCTGCGAACTGCTGGGGATCAACTTTGCCGGCGCGCTCATGGGTGATTCTCCTCGAATGGCGTGTCATTCCGCCCGCGCAACACAATGTCGAATGCATAGGCCAGCGCATAGTTCGATTCGGCGCGCTGCATATCGAGCGTGGACACGAGCCTCATGCGCGGCGCCTCGTCGGGGATGCTGTTGAAGATAGGATCCAGCGGTTGCAGCGGGTCACCGGGGAAATACATCTGCGTGACCAGCCGGGAAAGAATCCCCGCGCCAAAAAGCGAAAAGTGGATGTGCGACGGACGCCACGCGTTGTGATGATTGCCCCAGGGATAGGGACCGGGCTTGATGGTCTTGAACCAGTAGTAGCCGTTCTCGTCGGTCAGGGTGCGGCCCCCGCCGGAAAAGTTCGGATCGAGCGGGGCATCATACGTATCTATTTTGTGACGATAACGTCCGGCCGCATTGGCCTGCCAGACCTCCACCAGGGCTCCGCGAATGGGCCGCCCATCCTCATCCAGTACGCGGCCGTGCACGAAGATGCGCTCGCCGATGGGCTCGGCGGCATGCTGCGCGGTCAAATCATTGTCGCGTTCGCGGATCAGTCCGGGCCCGAACACCGGGCCGGTGCTCTCCGTGAGTGTCTTGGGCAGAGGCACAAGCGGCATGCGCGGCGAACGCGCGATGCTGGAGACGTACGCGGGAAAGTGATAATCGGGTTGCGTTCCCGGCACGGCCATTTCAATGGTGGGCACGTCGATCACAACACCTCCTCAGGCATGTTCCATCGCCAGGGCAATGCCCTGCCCCACGCCGATGCACATGGTGGCAAGCGCCAGCTTTCCGCCGAATTTCTGCAACTGGTGCGCAGCCGTCATGACCAGGCGCGCGCCGCTCATGCCAAGAGGGTGTCCAAGGGCAATGGCGCCTCCGGTCGCGTTCACGTGCCCGGCATCATCCGGGAGGCCAAGCTGCCGGAAACATGCAAGCGACTGGCTGGCAAATGCCTCGTTGAGTTGGATCCAGTCGAAATCTCCTAACGCATTGCGCAGGTGGACAAGGAGCTTTCGAATGGCGGGGACAGGCCCAATGCCCATCACGCGGGGCGGCACACCGGCGGTGGTCATGGCAAGGATTCTCGCCCGCGGCTGCAGTCCATGACGCGCGATGGCTGGTTCGGAAGCCAGGATCATCGCCGCGGCTCCATCGTTGATGCCCGACGCATTGCCCGCCGTAACCGTGCCGCCTGGAAAGAGTGGTTTAAGAGCAGCCAACTTTTCAGGAGTGGTGTCGGGCCGGGGATGCTCGTCGCGTGTGACGGTAGTGGTTTCTTTCAGGCCGCGGACTTCGACTGACACGATCTCTTCGGCGAAGAATCCATCGTTCATCGCACGCGCAGCGCGCATCTGGCTGCGCCACGCGAAAGCGTCCTGCGCGGCGCGTTGTATGCCGCAGTCGCGCGCCACGTTCTCTCCCGTTTCGGGCATGGACTCGGTTCCGTACATATCCCGCAGGCGCGGATTGACGAAACGCCATCCGATGGTGCTGTCGTAGATCTCGGCGGCGCGTTGAAAGGCAGATTCCGCCTTGCCCATGACGAAGGGAGCGCGTGACATCGACTCCACGCCTCCGGCAATCACAAGTTCCGCTTCGCCGCAGGCAATGGCGCGGGCCGCCGTTCCCACCGCATCCATGCCCGAGCCGCACAGGCGGTTGATGGTGATTCCGGGAACCGAGTCGGGCAGGCCTGCAAGCAAGAGGGCCATGCGCGCCACGTTGCGATTATCCTCGCCGGCCTGATTGGCGCATCCCAGCATTACGTCATCCAGGGCACCCCAGTCGGCGGCGGGATTACGCCGCACCAGCTCGCGAATGGGAATCGCGGCCAGATCGTCTGTACGCACCGCGGCCAATGCGCCTCCGTATCGGCCGATGGGCGTGCGCACCGCGTCGCAAAGGAATACCGGTCTCAAGCGGCTTTTCCCTCCACGCCATGCGCGGCGGCGGTGCGAGCCTTCATCCGATCGTAGATGAGGTCCGGGGTCATGCGAATGAGCGACAGGTTGCGGCGGCGCCGGCGAATGATCTCATGGCCCGCGGCAAACACGAGGCCGCCATCGCGCACGTGGGCTGCGATCGCGCCGGCCAAACTGACCCACTCCGCCATCCGGCCTCCTGGGGATGGAAAACATTATTGCGCGATAGCGCGATATAGTGATTTGATTTTATTTCGCCCGCATCATGAAAGGAGTCGACAATGGGCTCGAATTATCGCGCTGACCAGGTTGGGAGCCTTCTTCGTCCCACGGAGTTGCTCAACGCCCGCCGCGCACAAAGGCCTCTCGCGGATATTCAGGAGATTGAAGACCGGCACGTACTGCGGGTTCTTCAGCGCCAGAAGGACATCGGATTCAACATCTTCACCGACGGCGAACTTCGCCGCAGCAACTTCATGAGCGATTTCACCGACGCGGTGGAGGGGTTCGACTTCGGGGACGCGGTGGTGCGCATGTGGAAAGACGACCCTCACAAGACCGAGCAGCGGGCAGCCAGCGTCAGCACCGTCAATGGCGTCGTGACCTCGCCCTTGCGGCAGCGCCAACCCCTTACGGGGCGCGAACTCCCCTTCTTGCGCCAACATTCTCCCGGCCCGATCAAAATGACATTACCCAGCGCCACGCAGTTTCCTGCCATCTCGTTCAAGTACGGTATCACGGACAAGGTGTACGACGATCCCTACGCGTTGCTGAATGCGGTCACGGAGATCATGGCAGCCGACATTCGCGCGCTCGTCACCAGCGGCATTTCCTATCTTCAGATCGATGCTCCGCGGTACAGCTACTACCTTGATCCGAAGTGGACGGCGTGGATGGAGAAAGAGCTTCGGGTCGATCCGGCGGAGATGCTGACCGCCTCACTCAAGGCCGATAACACCTGCCTCACAGCCGCACGGCATCCGGGAGTAACACTGGCCATTCATCTGTGCCGCGGCAACAACCGCAGTCACTGGCTGGCCGAAGGCGGGTACGATGCGATTGCCGAACGCCTCTTCAACGAACTGGCGGTTGACCGGTTCCTGCTGGAATACGACGACGAGCGTTCCGGCACGTTCGAGCCGCTGCGGCTTGTTCCCAAAGGCAAGACCGTCGTGCTTGGGCTGGTGAGCACCAAGCGGCCGGAACTGGAGCACAAGAAAGACCTGCTGAAACGAATCGAGCAGGCGGCGAAGATTATCCCGATGGAACAACTCGCGATCAGCCCGCAATGCGGGTTTGCCTCTACCATGGAGGGCAATCTTCTGACCGAAGAGGAGCAATGGGAGAAGTTGCAACTGGTGGTCGATGTGGCGCGAGAAGCCTGGGGCTGATCTCGCGCTAGTGCACTGCATCATAAGAATTGACGATTATCTATTTGTTCGAAGGAATGAAGCAGCCAGCGTTTCTTACGCCCCCTTCGGGGGCTGGGGTTCCTCATGGCCAGCTTTCCCCAGGCTTGCGCCTGGGGCTACCGTCTAATGCCCGCTCCGCGGGCTGGCGGCCCGACCATAGCGATGGTCGAAAACCGTCAGGATCATTGACGCACACCACTACGCCCCCTTCGGGGCTGCCATTCCTCGTGGGCCAAACTTTCCCCAGGCTTGCGCCTGGGGCTACCGTCTAACGCCCGCTCCGCGGGCTGGCGGCCCGAGCATAGCGATGGTCGAAAACCGTCAGGATCATTGACGCACACCACTAGATTTGCGACGACGGCAGCGGACTGAGAACCAGGTTGGTGATGTTGCTTACGATGGGCTCGAAAGCGTATTTGGGGTCCGAGGAGAGCTTCTTCCAGTCGGGGTTGTTGCGGAAGGCGTCCCAGTTCTTGTCCATGGTGGCGGCGTCGGGAATGCTGAGCATGTAGGTCAGGCTGGGCATGCGCGAGCCAACGATTGTGTCGCCAAAGAAGACGAGGTTAAAGCCGGCGGCTTTGAAGATTTCGAACTCGCCATTATTGAACATTTCCACCTTGCGGACGTGGTCGCGGTAGCTGGGGCTCTCATAGGTGCGGAGCTGAAAGATACGCTTGGCCTTGGTGGCGGCGCCGGGCGGCGGCGTGATGCGCGGCCAGCCTTCAAAGGCCGCCAGCAGCGAGTACTCGACGCGGAGGAAGGCGGGATTGGAAGCGGGTGAGCTCCAGAAGGGCTCGGCGGCTTTGAGGAATTCGGCATCTTTGGCCAGGTCCAGGTCGAGGGTGGCAAGGGCTTCGACACTGGGGCCGGGGATGAGGACGTAGATCTGCGGGGTCTCAGGGCCGAAGTCGAGATTGAACGCGCCGATGGGGCCCATGGCGCGGCGGGTGAGCGCGGGGATGAGGGCGTCGGCGATGAAGCGCTGGGTGAGGCCGGCCTGGGGGGCGGGCGGGGCTTCGGATTGCAGAGTATACCGGCGAATCTGGTAGAACTCGCGGGCGCGGGAAGGGGAGGCCTGGGCTTCGGCGGTGCGAGTGAGGGCGGCGGCCGAGGCGGCGGCCGAGGCGGCGAGGAAGCGACGACGGTGCATGGGTCCTCCGAAAATGTCGATCATTCCCACCTTAGCCGATTCGCGCGGGGAGCGAATCGCCGAAAATGGTGCATGCGTATCTTGGTTAATAAAAGCAGGTTCTTCGCTGGGCTGCTCATGACATGGGGCTCAGGCAGCCGGAACGAAAAGCAGCCGCAGATCCTTCGCGGCGTTGATCGTGCGCCGCACGATCAACTTGCTCAGGATGACAAGCTCATAAGAAATGGTTGCTAATCCTCGCCGATGTCCTCGTTCCATATTTCGGGATGCTTAGCGATGAAGGATTCGAGGAGTTCGCGGCATTCCTGGTTGTCGAGGTCGATGACGTTCACGCCGTTTTCACGAAGCCAGTCGAGGCCGCCGGCGAAGGTACGGCTTTCTCCGACGACGACTGTCCCGATGCGGAACTGACGGATGAGCCCCGAGCAGTACCAGCAGGGGGCCAGGGTGGTGACCATGACCATGTCGCGGTAGCTGCGCTGGCGGCCGGCGCGGCGGAAGGCGTCGGTCTCGGCGTGCATGCCGGGGTCGCCCTGCTGCACGCGGCGGTTGTGTCCGCTGCTGAGGAGTTCGCCGGAGCTGCGGAACATGGCGGCGCCGATGGGAACGCCACCTTCGACCAGGCCGTAGCGGGCTTCTTCGATGGCCACGGCAAGCATGCGGTGATAGAGATCGTCCACAGGAGAGCCTTTCTCGCAATCGAGAATACAGGATCGGGTCGAATTCGAGGAAGCTGTTTAGATGCTATAAATTGGGGCATTTGTAATATACGTGCGGTACGGCATATTACCTTGACTTTGAGCGCAGTTGCACGGGTAGGGTGGATGTATGCAGGATTCTGGATACACCATTCGCACCATGGCAGAACAGAGCGGTATGACCGCGCACACGCTGCGCTACTACGAGCGTGTGGGACTGATTCAACCGGTGGGCCGCGCCCGCAACGGACACCGCCGTTACAGCCAGGCCGATGCGGCCTGGCTCAATTTCTTGCACTGCATGCGGGCCACGAATATGCCCATTCGAGAGATGCAGCGTTACGCGGCGTTGCGGGAGATGGGGGAGGCGACGATCGAGCAGCGCCGCCAATTGCTTGAGGAGCACCAGGCGACGATTGCGTCCCAGATCCATTCCCTGGAACGGGCTCTGGCCCTGCTGACTCACAAAATCACCAACTACAGGAAGATCGAGGAGCGGACTGGGGTAGCCAACCCCGTGCTGAATGAGGTGGAGGCGGGCTGCTCGACGTTGGCCGTGGCCAGCTAGTCCTGCGGCATTGGGTCACGGAAGGTAGTGCTGCCGCAGAGCGCCTTGATCTTATGAAAGTGCGGCGCTGGGGTGGTGTTCCTATACATGAACCATTTCCGTTAGGATAGCCACGGCGGCACTTTCACCCCGGCCGCGCAAGGCTGTTCTCCTGCCTGTCTTTCCCGTTTCCCAGTGCAGGTGGGAAAAGACCTACACGGCTCGGCAAACCATTCGTAAATCGCGGGACCGCTTTCGCGTCCCGAGGAGGTCACTGTGGCAGATTCATCCGACCTGCGCCTCAAACATCTGCGACCGCCAACCCAACCGGAATCCCCGACCGAACTGGCGCCCGACCAACAGATCGTGGACCTGGAGCTGCTTTCGTCTGAAGACTCAAAAAGATTCAGCCGGCGGTCGTTTCTGTCAGGTCTGTCGGGGCTGGGAGCCGCGGGCATTCTTGCCGGGGCGACGCCGCTGGTGGAGGCCGCGCCAGCGGTCGAACCGCCGCCGGTGGACGGCGGAAGCGGCGAGCTGACGTTGCGCGTGAACGGCAAAGAGTACAAGCTGCGCGATCTCGATTCGAGGGCCACGCTGCTGGATACGCTGCGCGAACGACTGCACCTGACGGGTACCAAAAAGGGTTGCGATCACGGGCAATGCGGCGCGTGCACGGTGCACGTGAACGGCCGGCGCGTGAACAGTTGCCTGTCGTTCGCGGTGATGCACGAAGGCGACGAGATAACCACCATCGAAGGCGTTGGGCAGCCGGGAAACCTGCACGCAATGCAGGCCGCCTTCGTGGAGCACGACGGCTACCAGTGCGGCTACTGCACCAGCGGACAGATCATGAGCGCGGTGGCGCTGCTGAAGGAACCGATCGGACCGACAGACGAGGACATCAAGCATGCCATGGCCGGTAACATATGCCGCTGCGGTGCGTATACCAACATTGTTGCCGCGGTGCGCCAGGTTCGGCAGATGCGGGCCTAGTACTTTACCCATGAGCCGTATCCCAGGTTAGGCGCACAATCACCCCACGGATGAAGAACTATCCGCGGGGACCCCGAAACACAGGACGCGCCGAACCTGGGGCACCCAGGACGGGAGATCGATTATGCAGACCTTTAACTACGTCAAGGCCGCCAGCATCGAGAAAGCGCTGTCCGCGGCGGAGGGCGGCAAGTTCATCGCCGGCGGGACGACGCTGGTGGACCTGATGAAGCTGAACGTCGAACAGCCGAAGGCGCTGGTGGATATTAATCTTCTGCCATTGGACAAGATCGAGCGGCTGCCGAACGGCGGGCTGCGGATCGGGGCGATGGTGCGCAATTCCGACCTGGCGTGGAATGCCGACGTGCAGAAGGATTACGCGGTGCTGTCGCAGGCGCTTTTGTCGGGGGCGTCGCCGCAGTTGCGCAACATGGCGACCACGGGCGGGAACCTGCTGCAGCGCACGCGTTGCGTCTACTTCCGCGAGCCGAACGCCGGCACGCCCGGCGGGTACGCGTGCAACAAGCGGACGCCAGGGTCGGGCTGCGCGGCGCTGGAGGGATTTCACCGGACGCACGCCATCCTGGGCACCAGCGAGCACTGCATCGCGACGCATCCTTCGGACATGTGCGTGGCCATGGCGGCGCTCGAAGCGACGATCCTGGTGGAAGGACCGAAGGGCAAGCGCACGATTCCGTTTGCCGATTTTCACCAGCTGCCGGGCGATACGCCGCATATCGAAAATGCCCTCGATCGCGGCGAACTGGTGACATATGTCGACCTGCCCAAGCCCGTGGCGGGCGCAAAGAGCGTGTACCTGAAGCTGCGCGATCGCGCCAGTTATGAATTCGCGCTGGCGTCGGCGGCGGTGGTGGCGAAAGTTGAAGGCGGGCATATCCGCTACGTGCGGGTGGCGATGGGCGGCGTGGGAACCAAGCCGTGGCGCTCGCATGAAGCCGAAGCCGCGCTGATGGGCAAGCCGGTGGAAGCGGGGCATTTCCGGGCGGCGGCCGAAGCAGCGCTGAAAGACGCCCGGCCGCGCACCGAGAATGCATTCAAAGTGGAATTAGCCAGGCGTTGCCTCGTTCGGACGTTGAAACTGGCGACGGCTTAACTCCGACATCTCAAAAGCGAGATGTGGGGCACCCGGCGGCGTACATCACGCTGGGAGAAAACCATCCCTCAGCGGCTAAAGCCGCGATGATTCTTCCGGCACCTGCGGCACGACTGAAGTCGTGCCCTTTCAAAACCGGACCGTCATGGGATGGAGTCGATGGAGGACATACGCATGGCAACGGGCAATCTTCCCCAGGGCGCGGATATTATCGGGGCGGTGGTGCCGCGCATCGACGGCGCATTGAAGACGACAGGAAGCGCGCGCTACGCGGTCGATCATTATTTTCCGGATCTGGCCCATGCGGTCGCGGTGCAGAGTTCGATCGGCAAAGGGCGCATCCGCTCGCTGGACGCGTCGGGGGCGAAAAAAATGCCGGGCGTGCTGCTGGTGCTGCATCACGGCAATATGGACGGCGCGTACCGATTCTTCCCTCACCAGGAGGACGGAAGCATCAGCGAGTCGCGGCCCCCATTTGAGGACGACAAGATTTACTACTGGGGTCAGTACGTCGCCGTGGTGGTGGCGGAGACATTGGAGCAGGCGAAGGCCGCGGCGCAAGCCGTGAAGGTGGAGTACGAGACCGAGACGCCCGATGTGCGCAGCGACCTGGGCGGGGAGTTCACCGGGAAACGCGAAAGCAGCTGGAGGCGCGGCGATCCGGACAAGTCGCTTACCGATGCGCCCGTGGTGGTGGACGAGACGTACGTCACGCCCGTGGAGACCCACAACCCGATGGAGTTGCACGGCACCGTGGCGGTGTGGGACGGCGACAATGTCACTCTGTACGAGTGCACGCAAGGCGTGGTGAATCATCGCACAGTGATGTCTGAAGTGCTGGGCGTGCCGCGCGAGAACGTGCGCGTGATTTCGCGGTTCATCGGGTCGGGGTTCGGCGGGAAGCTGTTTCCCTGGCCGCATTCGACGCTGGCGGCAGTGGCGGCTCGCAAGCTGAACCGGCCGGTGAAGATTTCGACCGACCGGCGGATGATGTTCTCGAACACGGGGCACCGGCCGCGCACGCAGCAGCGCATCCGCCTGGGGGCAACGCAGGACGGCAAGCTCACGGCGATCCGGCATGATTTCTACACTGAGACTTCCGAGCTGGATGATTTTGTCGAGCACTGCGGAGAGCAGACCCCGTTCCTCTATAGCTGCCCGAACCTGGAAGTGACGACGGCGATGGTGCGCCGCAACGTGGGCGCTCCTGCGCCGATGCGCGGGCCGGGCGCGGTGCCGGGACTGTTTGCGCTTGAATCGGCGATCAATGAGTTGGCCGAAAAGCTGAAGATGGACCCGGTGGAATTCCGGCTCAAGAATGACGCCGAACGCGACGAGGGAAAGAATCTTCCCTTCTCTTCACGCCACCTGAAGGAGTGCTATCAGACCGGCGCGGAAAAGATTGGCTGGAAGAATCGCACACCGCAAGTGGGCTCAATGAAGCGCAACGGCAAGATCATCGGCTGGGGAACGGCCGGAGCTTCGTGGGCTGCGGCACGGATTCCCTGCACGGCCAGCGTGGAGCTTTGCCCGAACGGGCGGGTGTGCGTGCGCTGTGCGACCCAGGACATCGGGACGGGCACATATACGATCTTCGCGCAGGTGGTGCATGCCAAAACCGGCGTGCCGCTGGACAGGATCGATGTTTTCCTGGGTGATACGGCGCTGCCGGAAGGGCCCACATCGGGCGGCTCGATGGCCACCAGCGCGGTGATGCCGGCCACGACCATGGCGGTCGAGCAGGCGGTGTCGCGGATCATCAACATCGCAACCATGCTGCCCAATTCCCCGTTCCATGGAGCGCATCCCGATTCGCTGACGCTGGCGCAGGGACGGATCCGAACCAAGCAGGGAGCGGAGCAGGCCAGGATCATCGGGGCGGCCTATCATGGCGGCGCCGATCTCACCGCTAACGGGTTGCCGTTCGAAGAAGTGCTGCGTATGGCCAATCTGAGCGGGATTACCGCGGTGGGGAAGACATTCCCTTCGATAGAGGATCCGAAGGCGAAGCAGTATTCGCTGCACTCCTTCGGCTGCCACTTCGCGGAGGTGGAATGGGAGCCGGAGATCGCGCGCCTGCGAGTGAGCCGCATCTTCTCGATCTTCGATTGCGGGCGGATCATCAACAAGGGAGCGGGGACCAACCAGATCCTGGGCGCGGCGGTGATGGGCGTGGGCATGACGCTGTTTGAGGAGACCATCCACGATGCGCGCACCGGTCAGCCGATCAACAACAACTTCGCCGATTACATTGTGCCAACGTGCGCGGACCTGCCGGATCTCGATGTCACGTTCCTCGATTATCCGGACCTGATCGTGAACGAATACGGCGCGCGGGGCATTGGCGAGATCGGGATGGCTGGCGTGGCGCCAGCGATTACGGCGGCGGTGTATCACGCGACCGGCGTGCGGGTGCGGGAGTTGCCGGTGCGGATCGAGGATCTGCTGAAGTCGACGGTGGAAGCGTGAAGAGGCAGGGACCAAGGGAACAAGGGAACAAGTTAAAGCAGGTCCCTTCGCTGCGCTCAGGGTGACAAGGTGGTGGTGAGAAAGGGAACGATATGGGCACGACATCGGTTTCCGGTTTGGCAAAGATCATCGGCAATCCCACGCCGCGCATTGATGGGCCGCTGAAGACGACAGGGACGGCTCAATATGCGGCGGATTTTCATTTTGAACGCATGGCGTATGCTGTGCCGGTGTGCGCGGCCATCGCCAGCGGACGCATCACCCGGCTCGACGCGGGCGATGCGGAGAAAATGCCGGGCGTGCTGCTGGTGCTTCATCACGGCAACGTCGGGCCGCTGTATCGGACCGTGCCCGGCGACGACAATGCGACCAACAGCGAGGTGCGCTCCGCTTTCGAGGACGAGATCATCCGGCACTGGGGCCAGTATGTCGCGGTGGTGATCGCGGAGACCCCGGAGCAGGCCACGGCCGCGGCGGCCGCGGTGAAAGTGGATTACGAGAAGGGCACGGCGGATGTAAGCAAGAGCCTGGCCGGTTACGACGGCAAGCGTAAATCCATTTCCAAGCGCGGCGATCCGGACGCGGCGTTCGCGTCGGCGCCGGTCGAGATCGACCAGACCTATATCACGCCGGTCGAGACGCATAACCCCATCGAGATGCATGCTTCGGTGGCGATGTGGGACGGCGACCGGATCACGATGTACGAAACCACGCAGGGGGTGGTGAATCACCGCTACGTGATGGCCCAGGTGCTGGGGATTCCGGTGGAGAATATGCGCGTGGTGACGCGGTTCCTGGGATCGGGCTTTGGCGGCAAGCTGTTTCCGTGGCCGCAGGCGGCAATGGCTGCGGTGGCGGCGCGCAGGCTCGACCGGCCGGTGAAGCTGGTCCTCAACCGGCGCATGATGTTTTCCAACGTGGGCTACCGGCCGCGCACCGAGCAGCGTATCAAGCTGGGCGCAGGCAAAGACGGCAAGCTGCTGGCGCTGCGCCACGACTACCTGAGCAACACGTCGATGCTGGATGATTTCGACGAAGGTTGCGGCGAGGCGACGCCTTATCTCTACAGCGTGGCCAACCTGGAAGTGACCGGCGCGCAGCCGCGCCGCAACCTGGGCGCGCCGATGTGGATGCGCGGCCCGGGCGCGGTTCCGGGATTGTATGCGCTGGAATCGGGCATGAACGAACTGGCCGACGCCCTGAACATGGACCCGCTGCAACTGCGGCTGCTGAATGACGCCGACAAGGACGAGAGCGACAAGAACAAGCCGTTCTCCTCGCGCCATCTGAAAGAATGCTACGAGACAGGCGCGAAGAGATTCGGATGGGAGAAGCGCACGCCGGGGATCGGCTCGATGCGGCGCGATGGCAAGATCCTGGGATGGGGGCTGGCAGGCGCGAGCTGGGTGGCGTTGCGGCTGCCGTGTACGGCTACGGTGGAGTTCTGCGCCAACGGGCGGTTATGCGTGCGCTGCGGAACGCAGGACATCGGCACGGGCACATACACGATTTTTGCGCAGGTGCTGCACGAGAAGACCGGCGTACCGCTGGACCGCATCGACGTAATCATCGGTGATAGCAACCTGCCGGAAGGGCCCATGTCAGGCGGGTCGCTGACCACCGGTTCAGTGCTGAATGCCATTGCATCCGGCGCGGATGCGGCCATCAAGCGGCTACAGCAGGTGGCCACGGCCACCGCAGGATCACCGTACCACCAGGCATCTCTGGAGACGATTGCCTTTACGGGCGGGCGGTTGCACAGGAAAGACCAGTCGCCGAGCGATGGTACCCAGTTTGCGGACATCCTGGCGATGGCGCGGCTGAACGGGTTGAGCGCCGAAGGAAAAACCATACCGAGTTGGGAAGATCCGAAAGCGAGGGAGGTCTCGCTGCATTCTTACGGCGCGCAGTTTGTCGAAGTGGAGTGGGAGCCTGAGATTGCGCGCCTGCGGGTGAGCCGGGTGGTCACGGTGATCGACGCGGGGCGGATCATCAATCCCAAAGCGGCGGCCAACCAGATCGCGGGCGGGGTGGTGATGGGCGTGGGCATGGGGCTGCTGGAAGAAACCATTTACGATCAGCGCACGGGACAGCCCATCAACGGGAGCATGGCGGATTACCTGATGGCGACATGCGCGGATGCGCCGAAGATCGACGTGACATTTCTTGACTACCCCGATCCGGCGATGGGCGAGTATGGCGCGCGCGGCGTGGGCGAGATCGGGCTGGCGGGGGTTGCGGCGGCCATCACTGCCGCTGTTTATCACGCCACCGGAGTACGGGTGCGCGAGCTTCCGGTGCGCATCGAAGACCTGCTGCGATCTAAAATGGTGGAAGCCTAGCACCCCACGCATGACCGACCTCGAACATATCCTGCCGCTGTGGAATGAACTGGAAAACTCCGGGGCGGACTACGTGCTGGCCACGGTGGTGGCCGTGGAAGGCTCGAGCTATCGCCGGCCCGGTGCGCGCATGCTTCTGGCGCAGGATGGCCGGCGGGCCGGCACGGTGAGCGGCGGATGCCTGGAAGCCGAAGTTGTGAAGCGCGCCTGGTGGCTCACTTCCAACGGCCCGGTGGTGGAGCGTTATTCCACGCTGGAAGATGATGGCGATCTTCCCTATGGCTCGGGTTGCGGCGGGGTGGTTTACATCCTGCTGGAGCGACGCAATACCGCCAGCCAGTTGCTGCATGCATTGAAGGCGGCGTGGGACGTACGCCGGCCGCTGGCGATCGCGACCATTCTCGATGGGCCGCAGATCGGGACGCGCGCCTTTGCAAGTCCGGCTACCGCCAAAGACCGATCATCGAACAATGGGTTTGCCGGCGGCATCGAAACGCGCCTGCATGAATTGGCGGCGAAAGCTCTCGAGCACCGCATTTCCATCGACGAAGAGATCCCCATCGAAGGAAAGACGGCGCGGGCGTGGGCAGATTATCGCGCGCCGCGGCCGGGCCTGTGGATCTTCGGCGCCGGCGACGATACCAGGCCCCTGCTCAAGCTGGCGCGCGAGCTGGGATGGTTTGTGGCGATCGCAGACGGACGTTCTCATCTGGCGACGCAGAGCCGTTTCGCCGCAGCCGACGAAATTCGGGTCCTGACCATCGGTGATTTGCCGAGTTTGAACGCTCGTTCCCTTCCCCTTCTGCAGACAGACGCGGCCGTGCTGATGACCCACAGCTTCGAACAGGACTCGCATATCCTCGCGGAGCTGATGGATGACGCGCAGCGATTTCCTTATGCCTATGTGGGCGTGCTGGGGCCGCAGCGGCGGACACGCGAGGCGCTGGCGGAGGCTGCGCGGCTGCGGCATATTCACGCCGATTCCGCGCGTATTGAAGCATGGCTGAAACACTTGCATGCGCCGACCGGGATCGACCTGGGCGCGGACACGTCGCCTTCCATTGCATTGTCAATCCTGGCCGAGGTTCAGCAGGTGCTGAATGCGGCGACGGCTTTGCCGCTGCGCCAGGTGCGGGCGACGAAGCCGGCGGTCTCTTCAGTTTCCTGATGAGCTTGGTTTAAGGTTTGTGCTCTCCCGCCCTTGACGGGGCACCCTGTTGGAGGGGGCTGCGGGCACAATCGAATCACGCCATGGCGGGCGCGGTCATGTGCGCCTCGACCACTTTGAGGAACTTCGCCAGCCAGACCGGGTGCGCGGGCCACGCGGGGCCGGTGACGAGATTGCCGTCGACCAGTGCGTCGGTGATCGCGACCGGCACATAGGTTCCCCCCGCGAGGGCCACTTCCGGCGAACAGGCGGGATAGCAATTCACCCTGCGGCCCTTCACCACCCCCGCCGCCGCGAGAAGCTGCGCGCCATGGCAGAGCGCAGCGATCGGCTTGCCGGCTTTATCGAAGTGGCGGACGACATCTAGCACTTTGTCGTTGAGGCGCAGGTACTCGGGCGCGCGGCCGCCGGGAATCACCAGGCCGTCATAGTTCTCCGCTCGGATTTCATCGAAGGTGGCATTCAGCGTGAAGTTGTGGCCGCGTTTTTCAGAGTAGGTTTGATCGCCCTCGAAGTCATGGATGGCGGTGCGCACCTGTTCGCCCTTCTTCTTGCCGGGGCAGACCGCGTCAACGGTATGGCCGACCACTTGCAGGGCCTGGAAAGGAACCATGATCTCGTAGTCCTCGACGTAATCGCCGGCGAGCAATAACAGCTTTGCAGGTTTCATCGCATTCATCTCCAGTGGAAGAATTTTGGCATGCGCGGCCCGGCCTTGGCCAGGTGATTGGAGCGCCACCCCGGGCTGGCAGAGCCAGGACGGGGCATCCTTGCCATCATTCATGGGATGGCCGCAGCCGTGATGCGGATGCGGGCGTAGGTGCTCCAAGGTGTCAAAGAGTGAGACGGAAGCGCGCTCGAATAGAATCGAGCCAATGGGTTCTTCCCCGAAGACTCTGGATGACTTGAATGCCCGCATCGTGAAGTGCGAACGGTGCCCGCGGCTGCGCGAACATTGCATGCAGATTGCCGCGGCGCGGCGTCGCGCTTATGCGGACTGGGAATACTGGGGCCGGCCGGTTCCTTCATTCGGCGACCCGCGCGCGCGGGTGCTGATCCTGGGCCTGGCGCCGGGCGCGCATGGATCAAATCGAACGGGAAGGCCGTTCACCGGCGATGGGTCGGGCGACTTTCTGTATCCGATACTGCACGAAGCGGGCTTTGCTTCGCAGCCGCGGGCGGTCTCGCGCGAGGACGGGATGAAGCTCACCGATCTGTGGATCACGTCGGTGGCGCGCTGCGCGCCGCCGGGCAACAAGCCTACCCCCGAGGAGTTGCGCAACTGCACGCCGTGGCTGGATGAGGAACTGCGGCTGTTAACGGACCTGCGCGTTGTGGTCTGCCTGGGACGGATCGCGTACGAGGGGCTGCTGGCGTGGGCGCAGAGGAGCGAGGTCCTCAAGTCGCGATCGGGATATGCGTTTGGCCATGGCGCCGAGTACACTTTGCCCAACGGCCTGGCGGTCATCACCAGCTATCATCCTTCGCTGCAGAATACCAATACCGGGAAACTGACCCGGCCCATGTTCCTGGCGGTGTTCAAGCGGGCGCGGGAGCTGGTCCAGTTGGAGCCT
Organism: uncultured Acidobacteriota bacterium; assembly: GCA_963720105.1. GTDB lineage: Bacteria > Acidobacteriota > Terriglobia > Terriglobales > Acidobacteriaceae > Telmatobacter. The sequence goes on from CAVREL010000093.1 coordinate 21,496, forward strand.
CTCAGCTTCCCGCCTTCGCGACAGGAAAAAGTCGCGAAGACGGGGCACGGAGCGAATGAGGTGAAATTGACGCGCCATAACATGAAGCGAGGTAGCAACCATGAAAAGGTCTTCGTCTGAAGCGCCGGCAATCGCAGCAATCCTGCTGCTTTCGTTCGCCATGGGGAAAGGAGCGTTTCCGCAAGCCATGAAACCGGATCACTGGTCACGTGCCGAGCTAATGGAACGCGCCAAACATCTGCGGGAATTGGCGGCCGAAAAAGGCTCAGCCAGCGAGAAGCTGGAAACTTACCGGCACCATTTCACCATGCTGGCGTTTCGCAACCGCACCGGAGGGGGCGAAGTGCACGCCAACTACGCGGACGTGTTCTTCATCGTGGACGGCCATGCCACGCTGGTGACGGGCGGCGAAGTGGTCGACCCTAAAACGACCGGTCCGGGTGAGACGCTGGGCGAGTCAGTAAAGGGCGGGTCGCGACAGGAACTGCAGGCGGGCGACGTGGTGCATATCCCCGCCGGCATGCCTCACCAGATGATCCTGGCGCAAGGCGATACGGTGACCTATTTCGTCGTGAAGGCGGAGGAGACGCGCTGAGATTTGCACGATTGTTCATTGGTTATCGCTTACTCCAATGCAGGCAGTCGAAGAGGACACCTGATCAGAGGAGAAGAAACCATGATGAAGATTCTGGCAATCGCGATGTTGGCGGCCGCAGGATTTCTGCCGGCCAGGAGCGCTTCCGCCGTTACCCCCAAAGCGCATGTCATCCATTACTTGCTGCCCCCGGTGGCGGTCATGATGGTGTGCAACGTAAACGGGGTGAACTACCCGGTCGATTACTCCAGCCAGATCTGGGGAAGGAATCGCGAAGGAAGCTGGTTGATCATCGGACAGATGGTATACACCGCGTACGGGCCGGTGGCATATAGCCGGGGCGGCTATTACCCAACCACGTGCTAAAGCTGCTTCGATCTGGTATTCCGGCAGAGCTGAACGATGGGCGGAGCGCACCATTGAAGCTCCGCCTGTTCCTCTAAGTCGTATTAGTGGTTGCGTCAAGTTATAATTCAGCCCATCGGAGGCGGCAATGGTTACAAGCCCTCCCGAAGTGGATCCCCGCACGGAAGTTACTTCCCTTCTTACACAGGTCGGGCACAACCCGGACGCTGAAGCGCGCCTGATCGAGTTGGTATTTGGCGATCTGCGCCGCATCGCCCGGCGTCACCTGCAAAGAGAACGCCGGAACCACACCCTGCAACCGACGGCTCTGGTGCATGAAGCCTATCTTCGGCTGGTGGAAAGCGGACAGGAGAATTGGCAGAATAAGGCCCATTTCTTTGCCACTGCTTCTCGTGTGATGCGCCACGTTCTGGTGGATTATGCGCGCTGGAAGAACGCCCCCAAACGAGGAGGAGCCCGTTTGCAGGTGACCATGAAAGAAGATCTGATTCAAACCAATTCTCTCTCCGTCGATCTTCTTGCACTCGACGAGGCTCTTGAGCGGCTAACTCAGTTGGATCCCCGGCAGGCCCGGATTGTGGAGTTGCATTTCTTTGGCGGAATGGGTTTTGAAGACATTGCCCGTTTGCTGGGAGTCTCAGATCGGACGGTCAAGGGTGACTGGCGCATGGCCAGGGCCTGGCTGAAATGTGAGCTGACCGCCAAGGCGTGACCCTCTGTTGAGTTCCCTTCCGCATCCATTGGCTGGATGAACCTGGCCCGCAAACTGGGCCAGGTTTGGCGTCTTCACAGGCCTTTCGCCGATGGGACGCATTTGCGGTTTGCATGGTTGACTTTATCAGCGGGATCAGGGATTTCAAAATAACTTTGCACGAATCTCCGAGAGTTTTCGCTTTAGAGAGTGAAGGCGCTCTGAAACGACCCTTCAAATCCCAAAGGAGATACTCTCATGAAATGGATCCCTACACTCGCGCTGGTTGCTCTTGCGGTTCTCATCGCCCTCCCCGGAGCGATGGCCCAGGGGGTCGCCTTGAAAGCCGACATTCCCTTCGCCTTCACCGTGGGTGACACGCCTTTGCCGGCGGGCCCCTACACCGTCTCGTCCCCGGTCTCCGGAGTGATCCGGATCTCGAACGACACGACCCATGACACCGCAACCGTGGTCATCAGCCACGGCAATCACGATGCGGGCCGCGACAACAAGCTGATGTTCAACCGTTACGGCGATCGCTACTTCCTGCACCGCATCCTTTGCCCCGCCTCCACCGCAATGAATGTTGACATTGCGGTATGGAGCCGGGAAAAGAAGGCGCGGTCGCTGGAAGCCAAGCTCAACAACAGCGAGCAGATCCTGGTGGCGGCCAACTAAAACTACCCAACAGACAAATCGGGTCCGGGACTGATTCCCGGACCCATTTTGTTTTGCTCATGAATCTTCAAAGTTCAGCGAATCTCGGGCGGTGGGTTGCACAGAACGCCGGGTTCAGACACCCGCCTGTGCAGCCTTTTCGATCTCCGGCGGAAATACGATCCCGAGGGTGTGCGCAGCTTCCTGGTTGAGGACGATCTTCTGGATCGCGACCTCCTGGAACGGGATGTTGGCAGGGTTGGCGCCTTGCAAGACACGTACGGCAAGCTCGCCGGCAGCTTTGCCCGGGGCATACCATCCCAGCCCGACGCAGGCCACGGCGCCCCTGGCCGTAAACTCGGGATCGTTGATGATGAGCGGGAGTTTGGCCCCACGGGTGGCCTTCACGATACCGTCGAAACTCTGCAGGGCGGTGTTATCGCCCGTAACCCAGATAGCCTGCACTTTTCGCGAGCACGCGGCCTGGGCGGCGCTGAATACTTCGCTGGTGTTGGTGGCGATGGCCTCCTCGAGGCGGATTCCGCGCTTCTTGAAGGCCTCGCGGGCTACGCTGATGACTTTTACAGAGTTGGCCTCGGAGGTGTTGTAGACTGTGCCCACCGATTTCACGCCGGGAACGAGTTTCTGGATCGTATCGACCGTGGCGTCGACGGGCGGGAAGGAGCCGACGCCGGTGATGTTGGGGAGATGGTTTTCGAAACTGGAGCCGGCGCCCGCGGCGATGGGGTCGTACACGTAGGTGAACACCACGCGAGAACTCTTTGCCATGGTGCACGCCGCGGTCAGGCACGGTGTGGTCATGGTCATGATCAGGTCGACTCTCTGGCTCACGTAGTTCTGGATCAGCATGGGGATATTGGCGATCTCGCCCTGGGCGTGGGAACTGAGCACCTGCAGATTGCGATCCTTCTCCAGGCCCTGTCCTTTGAATCCATCGAAGATCCCTTTCATGCACAGGTCGGCGCCTTCCTCGGGCGCGAAGTACACGAGTCCCACCCGGTAGGTTCCATTGCTGTGGGGTGTGGAGGTTCCGGCGTCAAAGTGCTTGCATCCGGCAGCGAAACCCAAGGCTCCGGCTGCGGACTGAATCAGCATGGTGCGTCTCGAAATCGACATCTGTTCTCCTTGAAAGGCGGTGGGATCGGTGCTCTCGCCTCTTACGCCCCCTGCGGGGGCTGGGGTTCATCATGAACAGTTTTCCCCAGGCTCACGCCTGGGGCTACCGTATAACGCCCGCTTCGCGGGCTGGGTCCATCATGGACAGTTTCGCCAAACTCACGCCTGGGGCTACCGTATAACGCCCGCTTCGCGGGCTGGGTTCATCATGGACAGTTTTCCCCAGGCTCACGCCTGGGGCTACCGTATAACGCCCGCTTCAGCGGGCTGGGTCCGTCATGGACAGTTTCGCCAGGCTCATGCCTGGAGCTAACGCCCGCTTCGCGGGCCGGTGGATCAGACGTAGCTTGCTTCGAGCATCTCGGCCACGGCGCCGTCCAGTTGTTCGCGGCGGCGCACATCTTCGAACCGGTAAAGCAGGTCTTCGGGACGCACGCGCGCCCGTTCGCTGCCCACCAGGTCGTGCAGGATGCGGCCCTTGTGCATCATGACGATGCGATCGCCGAGGTTCACGGCCTGCTGCATGGAGTGGGTCACCATCAGGGTGGTCAATTGGTCGCGCGCGATGATGTCGTGGGTGAGTCGAATCACCTGGTCGGCGGTCTTGGGGTCGAGCGCGGCGGTGTGCTCGTCAAGCAGGAGGAGATCGGGTTTGAGCCAGGACGCCATCAGCAGAGTGAGGGCCTGGCGTTGACCTCCGGAAAGGCTTCCGATGGGGTTGTCGAGCCGGTCTTCCAGTCCCATGTTCAGCGGGCGGATGCGATCGCGCAATTCGCCGCGGATGCGATGGCTGACGGCGAGAGCCAGGCCACGGGTCTTTCCGCGGCGGGAGGCGAGCACCAGATTTTCGGCGATGGACATGGTGGGGGCGGTGCCGCGGAAGGGGTCCTGGAAGACGCGTCCAACGAATCGGGCGCGGCGATGTTCCGGCCACTTGGTGATGTTCCGGCCGCCGATTGAAACGGCGCCCTGGTCGACGATGAAGGTGCCGGCCACGGCGTTCAGCAGAGTTGATTTTCCTGAACCGTTGGTGCCGATCACGATCAGGAATGAGCCTTGAGCAAGGCTGAGAGAGACGCCGCGCAAGGCGCGCACCTCGTTGGGCGTACCGGGATTGAAGGTCTTGAAGATTTGATCAATCTGCAGCATGGGCTTCGGCCTTGGTGGGTTTGAGGCGGCGTGACTGGAGGCGGCGCACCAGCCCTGGCATGACCAGCGCGGCAAACACGAAGACCGCGGTGATGAGTTTGAGGTCGTTGGGGCTGAGGCCCCAGCGCAGCGCGATGGCAACCAGCAGCCGGAAAAGCAGCGAACCCATCACCGTTCCGGTGATGAGCAAACCGACGGCCCTTGTCCCCACAAGCGCTTCGCCAATAATGACGCTGGCAATGCCCAGGACCACCATGCCGATGCCCATCTGCACATCGGCGAAGCCCTGGTATTGCGCGATCAGCGCGCCGCAGAGAGCGATGAGGGCGTTGGACATGGCCAGACCGAAGATGGTGGCCGCATCCACGCTAACGCCCAGCGCGCAGATCATGTCGGGGTTATCCCCGGTGGCGCGCATGGCGGTGCCCATATCGGTGCGGAGGAAGAAATAAAGCAAAATGCAGACCAGGGCGACAAAGAGGAACACTCCCAGGAGCATGGAAGCATCGCGAACACTGACCGCCCAGCCGGCAACATCGAGGTCGGACGAACCTCCGAAGATACGAGCGCCGAGGTGCTCCGCCATGGTGGCGAGCGAATTCACTTCCAGAAGCGGAAGGTTGCTCTTGCCCATCACGTGGAGGTTCACGCTGTACAGGCCGGTCATGACGAGAATGCCGCTGAGGAGGGCGTTGATCCTGCACTTGGTGGCCAGGATTCCGGTGACGGCGCCGGCGATGCCCCCGGCGATGGCGGCTGCGGCGGTGGCCACGAAGGCATTGTGGCCCGCCGCCATCAGCGCGGCGGCGACCGAGGCTCCGAGGGTGACGGACCCTTCCGCGGTCATGTCAGGAATATTGAAAATGCGGAAACTCACATAGACGCCGAGCGCCAGCAAAGCAAGGATGAATCCGAGCGTGAGAGCGCCGATCAAGAGAGTCATGGATGCATCATCCTCGTGCGATCGAGTTCAGGGGGCCTGTCCAGCAGGCGCCGCGCGCCAGGTCGGTTTCGCCCACGCCTTCAAAGGGGCGAGTATCGGCCATCAGGTGGAGAAGGGCGCTGGGACTGGAGGCGGCGAGCAGGTCGGGAACGGTACCAGCAAACGGCAACTCTCCGCGCGGGACCGGACGATAGGGAAACACAGCCGCGTGGATGTGGGCTGCGATGGATGAATCCGCCTTTATGGGACGGAGGAACTTAGCAGCTTCATCCTGCAAACCCCGGCCGGCGACACCCACCAGCAGAGCGAGATTTTTTTCGCTGGTCCGCTCGGTGGTGAAGGATAGCCAATCGCGCACCGTGGGGAGTTCGTGCGAGAGCGGGCGAGCCGCGGGCGATTTGCGCAGCGTGGCGCCCACCACACCGGCCGCTTCGGCCAGTATGACAAATGCGATGGAGGCGCCGTTGGACAAATCGACCAGCGTGGCGACCAATTCGGAGAGGCCGATCTTGCCGGGGCCATCGGAGAGCGCATCGAAGCGCACCATGGTGGAGAAGTCGCCGCTACCGCAAATGGCGTAAAGGGTCTCCACCTGGGGGACGAGACCGCCTTCCTCGATGACGTAATCAGGCAGGGAATGCGGATCGCTGGTGGGCAGGGCGATGGCGCATCCCCCGGCTGCAAGGAACTCGCCGAAGCGGCCTTGGCAGTCGGCATATCCCTGTCCGAATGCGCCCAGGCCGAGGCCAAACGACCCGGTGGCGAAGGTGCGGGAGCGGCAATCGGCTCCGCCGAAACCGGTGGAGGATAGCTTTCCGGGATCGCCAATGAGCGTGCAAGTGAGTGGACCGGACGCAGATTGCGGATAGACCTCGTATGTGGCGCCGCCGCGGGTCTGCTTCTGCGCACGGACTTCTGCTCTTACCGTCGAAGCGCCGTCGGCGGCGATCAATTCCGATAGGCCAACGGTGGTGAGAATATTGCGGCAGAAGTCGGTCGGATTGGTGATCTCGAGTTTCCCCTTAACCGATTTCAGCAGCTTGTACTGCATCACCAGGACGCGAATGCCGAGCGAACTGATGTACTCCACTCCACCGAAATTCAGGACCACGCGATGCGAGCCAGCACGCACCGCCTTCTCGATGGTGGAGCTCAGATGCTCTGCCCATGTGGCATCGATTCGTCCCTGGAGCCGAAGCTCTACCTGTTCGACCCCGGGATGCTCGGTTATCTGCATCAGCAAGTTTCCTTCCGACTCGGACTGATTTGCGCGACTGGGGCTTACCTGGAACCGGTGGCGCTCCCAGCGCCGGCGGTTTGTTTTTCGTGGCGGCCGGAATCATCGACCAGAACGTCGGCCCGCTGCGCGACGGCATCGGGAATGACCCAATGATCGCGCAGACCCTTCAGTCCCAGTTTGTTGATGTGCAGGGCTATCGGCATTACATTCTCCACGGGGATGGTGGCAGGGCTTCGGCCATCCAGCACGTCGGCGGCAATTGTGCCGATTACGCCGCCAAGCTCGATATAGTTTGCGCCCAGGTCGAAGAGCCGTTTCGATTGCGCGGTCGGGATGGAGGAAAACACGGGGATCCTGGCGAGGTTCGCCTTCTGCTGGATCACATCCATGCCGCGCAAGGCGATCTGGTCGGGACTGATCCAGATGGCGTCCACCTTGCGGGAGATCACCGCGGCCACGGCATCGCCGATTTCGGTGGGGTTTTCGGCGGTAGCCTCTTCGAGCGTGATGCCAAGTTTGGCGCACACTGAGCGGCCCAGGTTGGTGGTCACGACCGAATTCGCTTCACCAGGATCCCACACCAGCCCCACCTTCTTGAGCGATGGATTCAACTGCCTGGCCAATTGGAAGATTTCCAGAACCGGAGCGAGACTGCCCACACCGGTCATGTAGGGGGGATGGTTGAGATGGTTTTCCTGGCTGATTCCTACTCCGACCACGTAGGGATTACTGACCAGTCCGAACACATGCCTGCGAGAGGGCGTCGCAACCTTATTGGCGTTGGCAATGGTCTGCAAACTTACGGTGGAAACTGAAATGATGAGATCGAAGTCTCCGCTGGTGACGTCCTTGGCAATCGCGTTGGCGACGCTGATATCGCCCTCGGCGTTATAGCGGCGCAGAGTGATGCGGCCGCCATCGACGTATCCGCGGTGCTTCAGTTCGTCGAGTACGCCGATGATGCCGTCATCGAGCGCGGCAATCGAGGACGAATTGAGGTGAACGTGATGAACGTGCATCGGCGCGATGGCTGCCGGACCCTGTGCGAGCGCCGGCCAAGACGTTACTGTGGCAGCCGCCAACAGCACTGCGGGCACGCTCATAAGAGGATTGAGGATTTTGTAAACTCCTGCGCTAGTCCGTCTATTTTAGCGCCGGATTCACGTACCCATGCTTCAGAACCTTTTTCAAGTCCGGCCGTATGCTCAGGTAGGTAATATCCTGGGGATAGCTGAAAATCCGTGCGGCACGTGCTCGGGGATAATGATCACGTCTCCTACTTTTATTTGGCGGCTTGTGTATCCCACCATGGTGCCGCTGCAGGACGGACCGTTGAGAACCGTGGTTACTTCGTCGGTCGGACCGGAACGTTTTCCATTGATGATCGTGCCTCCGGTAATCAGAGTTCCGCCTCCCGATATGACCACATAGCTCTCGGCGGTATCGTCGTGGAAGATTCCGTTGGACCTCGCGCACCAGGCCGCTGCTCGCCGCACGCCGTCGGAGCAGCGTTTCCGCCGCAGCATTGGCGTTCGCCGAGGACACACCTCCCATCGCTCCACGGTTCACGACAGCGACGCCAAGCTGGTACTTATCCATGTCGATCACCCGGATCGAATTGTCAGGAATCGTGCGGTGTGTATCGGCCGCTTTGCTTCAACACAGCCTTGATGTCCTCATCGCTGATGTACACGCCATCCTTGGGTGCTTGAGCCAAGGCGATTATCGGACATACCGCAAACACCATCGCCAGGATTTGCAGGGCCTGCTTTCGCATAGCTCCCCT
>CAVREL010000094.1:0-28993 GCA_963720105.1 uncultured Acidobacteriota bacterium
CGGCTGATTCGTGAGTCTCCCTACGATCAAACCATTTTTGTGGATGCCGACATCTACGTTGCCGAGCCGTTTCCAGAGCTATTTTCACTTCTCGACCGCTTCGATTGCGCTGCGACTCACGAGGAGTACCTCGACACTGACTGGTTCCATCGTTACCCGCGGCCGGACATTCCCACGAGTTTCCCCGAATTCAATACCGGGATTCTTCTGCTCAAGCGGTCCGCGCTCATGGATCGGGTGCTAGTGACCTGGGCTGACCTGTACAAGAGGTTTCTGGAGGAAAATCCAAATCTTGCGATCAACGACCAGCCTTTTTTTCGCGCAGCCCTATATGAGAATGAGGCGCGCATTGCGACACTGACCCGGGAATATAACTGCAAGTTTCGCGGTCAGGGCTATCTGGCGGGCCCGGTCGAGGTTTCATGGGCATGTTGATTTGAAATTCGACATCGAGCAAATCGGCAAAGCCATCGCGGTTCTGAACGCCAGCCAGCGCCCTCGCGTCTACATCGCGGGAAATGTGTATGAACAGGAGCTTGTGGGCAGGCTGGTGAGCCGCCGCAAAGCACACAAGATTGGCAGTTTCCCGAACTGCCAGGATCGATCCTCATGCGCCGCGCGAAGCGATTGAAAGAGGTGCTGCAGCAACGGAGCATCGCGAAAACACTGGCCAAGGTGTTTGCCACCAAGTGAGGGCGATAATTCGCTGAAGTTTTCGCAGAAGGCGAAGAAAAGAAGAGAAGACTGCATGAGAGTGGTCGCAATCATTCAGGCTCGCATGGGGAGCACGCGCCTCCCCGGCAAAGTGCTGAAGCACCTGGCCGGTGCCACGGTGCTGGAGCGAGTCGTGTCTCGGGTACGCCGATGCCGGCTTGTGAGCGACGTGGTGGTAGCGACCTCTGCGGAACCGGCCGACGATGTGATCCTGAATGAATGCCAACGCCTGGGAACTGAAGCGTTTCGCGGCAGCGAGCAAGATGTACTCGACCGTTATTATCGTGCTGCTCAGCAGGCGGGGGCTGAGGTTGTTGTGAGAATTACATCCGATTGCCCACTGATTGATCCCGAAGTCAGCGACAAGACTATCCAGAAGTTCCTCGTCGAGCAGGCCGGACTATGCGAGCAACGCACTGGAGCGCACTTATCCAAGGGGCCTGGACACTGAAGTGATGACTTTTGCCGCCCTCGAGTGCGCGTGGACCGAAGCCCGACAGGCCTACCAGCGCGAGCACGTCACACCTTTTCTTTACCAGCACCCGAGCACTTCAAACTTCTTTCCGTGAAAGGGGATCATGACTACAGTCAGTACCGCTGGACGCTCGATACGCCGGAGGACTTGGAATTTCTGCGTGCGGTTTACGCCAGAAGCATCGATCACCAGGATCTTAGCTGGCGGAACGTGCTGAATATTGTGCAGCGGGAACCAGAACTTGCGGAAATGAACCGGCACATCGTTTCCAGAAGACGATTTTAGCCCCGATGAAGACAGTCGCCAAGCGCCTCATTGAACGCACCGCCGATAACCGGTTTGCCTGGTTTATGTATCGCGTCTGCGGTCGAGTGTCACACTATTTCGGCCAGATCCATGGACACGCGCGATGGGTACGGGAGAACTCGCACCGCGACGAAACCCTGACCCGAATCGCGGGTGATCTATTCCAAACCTGACGGTCGCTACCGGCCCCTTCAAAGGGATGCGTTATCCGCGGCTGCAGTCCGCCGGGAGCGCGCTATTGCCCAAGCTTCTGGGCTCGTACGAGTCGGAACTGCATGCCACGCTGGAGGAGTTACTTGCCCACGAATACACAGCCGTGGTCGATGTCGGATGCGCGGAGGGCTACTACGCAGTCGGCCTTGGGCTAAGACTAAGGAATGCAGCCATCTATGCCTTCGACACGAATCCGCGAGCCAGATCGGCCTGTGCTGAAATGGCGAAACTGAATGGAGTCGACAGCAGGATCCATATCGGAGGCATGTGCGACAAGAACGTGCTGCGCTCGCTTCCCCCTCGGGACCGGGGCGCTTATCATCGCGGACTGCGAGGGCTATGAAGTAGGAACTGTTTGACGACGAGACGGCGCAGTTCCTATCCAGGCACAGCCTGATCGTTGAAGCTCACGATTTCATCAATATTGACATCAGTTCGCGTCTGCATGGCATTTTTTCGAAAACGCACCGTGTTCGCTCGGTTAAGAGCACAGACGACATCCAAAAGGCGAACACCTATCGATATGAACAGTTAGCGAAGTTCGATACTAAAGAGAAAGATACCTCATACTCAGTGAGCGACGACCGGCAATCATGGAATGGTTGATCATGACTCCATTGAAAAGTAGAGAATGCAGAGCGAATCAGGCGTGGCTCATTCAGGAGCTGTAGGGACAGAAGCAAGCGTGGCCATCGGCACCGGCCATGTCATGCGGTGTCTAGCCCTGGCGCAAGCTTGGGGAGATGCCGGTGGGCGCGTCATTTTCGCCATGGCTCGAACCACTCCCGCAGTCGAGGAGCGGCTGCGAAACGAGGGGTTCGAGGTCGCGCGAGTGGATACTCAAGTCGGGAGCATTGCGGATGCCGAGGAAACGGCGGACCTGGCGCAGAAGAGGGGCGCATCGTGGGTGGTAGTGGATGGCTACGAATTTGGCGCCGAATACCAGGCGAGTCTGAAAAGCCGCCGCATGAAGGTGTTGTTCATCGACGACAACGGCCACGCTGGACGCTACTCGGCCGATCTCGTGCTGAATCAGAACATCCACGCCAGCGAGGAGCTGTATCGGAGCCGGGAAACCTCGACGAAGCTTCTGCTTGGTCCGCGCTTTGCCCTGTTGCGGCGCGACTTTACAGCCTGGCGCGGATGGAAGCGGGAGATCCCGGGTTGTTTCGCGCGGAAGGTGCTGGTGACGATGGGCGGCAGTGATCCGGATAACGTGACGCTGCGGGTTGTCGAGACAATTTTGTCGGAACGCGATTTCGACATGACGATCGTCGTGGGCGGCAGTAATCCTCATTTAGCCAAACTGCGCGAATTCGCGGGCGATTGCGGCGCTATCCGCTTGGTAGAGAACGCCGCGAACATGCCAGAATTAATCGCAAATGCTGATCTAGCTGTGGCTGGCGCCGGGACCACGAGCTGGGAAATGTGCTTTCTCGGCCTGCCCGCATTATTAATTGTTCTGGCCGACAATCAGCAAAGGATTGCGGACGAATTGAGTAAGCGGGGGATCGCTCTGAACCTGGGCGCTTCGACATCGCCCTGAGCATGATCGCTGCCCAACTCCGGAGCATCGCCGATTCGCCTGCGATCAGGCAGGAAATGTCCGACCGGGGACGTGCCTTGGTGGACGGTCGTGGGGCCGAGCGGGTTGTGTCCGTTCTCAAGAAGGACTCACTCTCCATTAGGCTCGCACAGGATGAAGACTGTAAGCTACTGTGGGAATGGGCTAATGATCCGGTGAGTGCGCGCCTCGGCATTCTCTTCGCAAATGATTGGGTGGGATGAACATGTTGAATGGTTCCGAGGCAAGCTTAACGACCGGAATTGCCGTATTCTGGTGTGCCTGGATGCTTCGGCTGTTCCAGTGGGACAGATACGGTTCGAAAAGCACGGGGTGAGCGATGCCAATCTCGATATTGCTGTGGACGGTCGTCTCCGAGGCTTGGGTTTTGCCGCCCGTTTGATCGATCTGGGCGCCGATTGGGCATTAGAGGAGTCGGGCTTTACTCGGTTGAACGCCTTTGTGAAGCCCGAAAATGTCGCTTCCGCGAAGGCCTTTGAGAGGGCTGGTTTTAACCGTATGGAGAACGTCGTTGTAAAAGGACAAACTGCCCTGCACTACCTCCGGACGGCGAAGTGACGCAGCGTTCGCAGCGGTATCTGGTGGCGGGGTGCAAATCTTGGCATCGCCGTGTATTCGACGAGATTCTGAGCAGGCTGGGCGGGGATTGGCATTATGTTGGGGATCGGGAACAATTGTCTCTCGCCCGCATTCGAGAACTTCGTCCTCGCTACATTTTTTTTCTGCACTGGTCGTGGAAGGTACCGGAGGAGATTCTCGAAGAGGTCGAGTGCGTTTGCTTCCACATGACGGACGTACCCTATGGGCGCGGCGGGAGCCCGCTCCAGAATCTGATTGTTCGCGGCCATCGGGAGACCAGGTTGACGGCTCTAAGAATGACCTCGGAATTGGATGCGGGCCCGGTCTATCTGAAAAGGAGTCTGTCCCTCGAGGGTGGCGCTGAGGAAATCTATCTCCGTGCGTCCGCGCTTTCGGCAGAAATGATCCAGCAGATTGCCCGGGATGAAATGCACGCTCTACCGCAGACTGGAGTAGCTGTGAATTTCAAGCGCAGGAAACCGGAAGAAAGCCAGATCGCAAAACTCGATTCTCTGGAGCAACTCCACGACTTCATCCGAATGCTTGACGCCGAAGGCTATCCCCGGGCATTTCTTTCTCATGACGGTTATCGTTTCGAGTTCAGCCGGTCCGCTCTCTACGATGGGCAATTCGTGGCCGACGTTCATATTACCCTTGAACCCAAGGCATCGACCAAAACGAAAGGGCGGCGGAAAGCCAAGGAGCCTAAGAAATGAGAGTCCTGGTCGTCGCTGCGCATCCAGACGACGAGATCCTCGGCTGTGGCAGCACAGATGGCACGACTCGCCCGCGAAGGTCACGAAGTACACCGCCGTCCTGCGAAGGTATGTCGTCGCGCTACGCGCACCGCGAGGACGCCGATCCCGGGGCAGCGATGCGGCAGTCGCGCCTACCCGTGCGTCAACGAATGAACTTGCCACTTGTTTTGGGGCTCTCGGTAAACCTCCTGCTTGCTCAACATCCAATAGGATGCCTCGGCCAGATGACGCGCCACTGCCGTGGTTGCCTTCCCGTGCATCTTAGTGCTCTCCTTCACACGCTGGTACAGTTGCACGACATGCCGGTCAGCCCAGTCTCGCGGACATTTGTCTTTCCGTTTCCAGTCCGCGCTCTCCCGCGCCACCGGCGCCACTCCGGCGTAACTCACCAGACGATCGGGTCCGCTGAACCGCCGCACGTCTCCAATCTCCAGCGCCATCACCGCACTCAAAATTTTCCCTACGCACGGCAAACTGTAGCAGATCCCGCTCCAGGCTCGGATACGGTATTTCTCCCAAGATCCGCTCGCACTCGCCGATCTGCGTCTCCACCGAATTTGTGCGGTGGAAGCTCACCCAGGCGCGCCAGCAGCTTCACTCTCCCACCGTCTCCGAAAAAATCCGACACCGCGATGTCTACGTTGTAGCGCTGCAATACGCCATGAATCCGGTTCTTGACTTGCGTGCGCATTCGCGACAGATACATTCCCCAGCGCAGCATCTCCCGCTGGTCCCGCAGCTCCGCCGGCGGGATCCACACCACCGGCAAAGTTCCATTCCGCAGCAGCATCGCCAAACCCCTCGCATCCCGCTCGTTGGTTTTGTGCCGCCCTTCCATCCGCCGCTTGGCCGTCAACGCGTGCGCCAGTCTGCGGCAGATGCCCGGCCCGCTCCATTTCCTCCACCATCCAGTAGTAACAGCCGCTGGTTTCCAAAGCGATTTTCGATCCCGCCGGCAGTTCCTTTGAAAACTCCCGGAACATTTCGAGATCGTGTCTCACCTGGATCGTCCGTCCATATTCGCCCTTCTCATTGATCGATGCAAACGCCGAAAACTTCTTGTGTGCGTCACATCCGATAAAATGTTCCATAAGCCGCTGCGGCGCTTTCATAGGATCACAGTTCCCAAAAAGGCCCGGCGCGGGCGTACTATATACACAGGAGCTTTGCTATGGCATTCGATTGCACCAGACGACATTTCTTTTTCGGCCCGCTGCTGGCCGCCGCGGTTCCCGCCGCGGGATTCGGGTAGCACTTGCTTTTGCGCGCTCGATGGCAAATAGTCAAGGATTTCGGCTACTCCCTGGGCGAATTCCGTTCCCCGGCCCAGCAGGCTTAACACCAGCCACCCCGACTCCGGCATCCCGAAAAAATGCCCCGGGTGAACCCAGACTCCCCGATCCAGGAGTTCGCGGACAGTGAATTCGTCCGGCCGCAGCGCTGGGATCCGCAGAACCGCATACCATCCGCCCTCCACTTTCAGCCGCTGCACCGTCTCCTGCCTTTCAAGTTGTCGATCCAGCTCAACGAGGTTGGCTGTCACCCGCTCCCGGATCTGCCGCTGGATCGCGGTTCGCTCCGTCAGCCATGTCGGCAGGGCCCATTGCACCGGCGCGTTCATGGAAAGAAATGTGTCTGCAATAATTTCCAGCCGTTCCATCGCGGCACCCGCCTCCGGGCCGGCCGCCATGATCCACGCTGCCTTCATTTGCGGCAGCCCCGCGATCTTGCTCAACCCGCTGACCACATACACCGGAACCCCCTCGAGTCCCGCCGCAAAACTCATCGCCCGCCCCGTATCCTCCAATCGATAGTCGAGGAAGACTTCGTCCACGATCAGCGACAAGTCAAACTCCCGGCACAACTGCGCCAGTTCCTCCGCCTCCCATGCCTTTGTGAAATGCCCGGTCGGATTGTTCGGATGCACGAGGACGATGGCTCGCGTTGCCGGCGTGATTGCCCGCCGGAATCCTTCCGGATCGATTTGCCAGCCATGGTCATACACGAGCGGTGCGAACTTCAGCCGCACGTCGCCAAGACCGGCCAGAAAATCGAACAACGGATAGCCCGGCTGCGGCACGACAATCTCGTCGCCCGGATCGCACAGCAGCCGAAACAGGTAGCTGTACGCCTCGCTCGTGCTTGTGGTCAACACCACCTTCTCCGCAGCCACGGCAACTCCATGTTCTGCGTAATACGCGCACACGGCCTCGCGCGCCCGCAGTAGCCCCCGCGGCTGTGGATCGTAATCCAGTCCCCGCGCATCGGTCAGCACCTTCAGCAAATTGGAAGGATAGTCAAACCCGCAGCGCGTCGGATTCGAAGCCGTAAGATCGGCAATCGGCAGCCCTGCTTCAACACGCAGCCGATGTGCCTCCGCCAGCGCGCTCTCTTCCGTATTCCAGTTCGTCCTCTGCGAAAAACGCATCGCACTGTACTCGTTTCGTAGCGCCTCTCGCGAATCTCGACAACCCTGTTCGCGTTTCCTGATCTCTAACCACTGTCCACTGTCCACTGAAACGGATCGTGCACAATAAGGAAGACGCCCCTTTCACCATACACGGGCAAACATCAAGGAGAATCATTGGCTCTGCGCGCGGTTGTTTTTGATTATGGAATGGTCCTGACCGGCACCCCCGATGTCGCGGCCCACGACGCCATGGTCCGCATTACCGGCCTGCCCGCTGAACAGTTCGAGAAGCTCTATTGGGCCGACCGTCACGCTTACGACGAAGGTACACTCACCGGCGTGGCGTTCTGGCAGAAGTTCGCGCGCGACTCTGGCCTGTCGCTCAGTGCATCCGACCTTGCCGAGCTCAACCGTCAGGATGCCGTCATGTGGACCACCCAGAATCCGGCGATGGTCGCCTGGCAGCGGAAGCTCAAAGCCCACGGCCTGCGCACCGCCATTCTCTCCAATATGGGCGATTCCGTCCTCGAAAACATCAAGCGCGAATTCCGGTGGATCGACGACTTCGATGTCCTGGTGTGGAGTTTTCAGTTGCGCCTCGCCAAGCCGGATCCCGCCATCTATCGCCACGTCCTCAAAGAACTCGATACCCTGCCCGAAGAAACCCTCTTCCTCGATGACAAGCGCATCAACGTTGAAGCGGCTCAGGCGCTCGGCATGAAAGCTCTTGAGTTCACAACCGTGGGACGGCTCCGCGACGATCTGGTCGCCGCCGGCTTCGACTCACAGCTGCCCCTTCCCTGAAGCTCTTGAGCCCTAGCGCCCTGGCTGAACACCCAGATGGTAGCTGATTCCCAGGCTCGCATTCATGACATCGAGACCGGGATTTACGGGAACAGCAAACCCGTTCGAGAAATGGAAATCGCCAAAAAGGCCAAGGCGCAGATCGACGCGCGGATTCAGCCTGACCTGAAGACCCATCGACGACTGCAGGCTGAAACTCTGGTAAGTCGCTTGCGTGGAGATGACCTTCTCCGTAAAAAACAGCATCCCGCCTTTCGCCAACAGGTACGGCTTCACGGCCTTGCCATCGCGCCAGATCCACCGGGCGCCAATCGGCGAAATACCCAGACCCGGAACTATGTGATGCGATGTCGACTTCGGGTTGCCCCAGATGTCGGCCTTGTCCGGCTCCCATAGGAGAACTACGGGCAGAATTTCGCCCACGTAATCCACCCGCGCCTTCAGCATGTAGCCCCACGAATGGCGGTCATACTCCACGCCGGCGGTGTACAGCTTGCAATCGGTCCCGCCCGCAAAAATCTTGTAATTTCCGAACGATACCAATCCCCCAAAAATCACTTCCTGTGCCGGTACCTGCTTGGGGGTCTCTTGCACCACCGACGTTTCGTGCGCACCGTCGAAAGGCAGCTCTTCACAACGCAGCCGCCATGGCCGCGCGATGAGCAGCCCGATTGCAAAACAGAACCAGGCTGACTTGCCTCCAAAGAATCGGCCAATGCGCCTCGACCGTTTGCGCCGCGGCCGGCGTATAGGAATCGTCTGCAAGGAATCGGTCTCCTGGTCGAGCAATAGTGAATAGGTCTTCAATTAGCTGAGAAACTCGTCAGACACGACCCATCGTCATATCCCGCCAGGCCACGTCCGCCAGTTTCCCATCCCCGAATTGCCAATGTAACATGCATACCTCGCCGTGGGACACACGCTTCTCTCCCCACGATCCGCCTCCCTTTCGCGGACTGCCCAGGGGCCGAGTCGTCGTGCGTGCCTCATTCGGCGTCCTCCGTCGCATACAGAATCCACCTGTGTGTACTAAACTGCTTCCCGGTGAATCCGGACTTGCTCAACCGTTTTATATAGGGTCCAAACACTCCGCGTCTGGATTTGATGCGATGAAGTACACACCCGTCGATTCGACCTTCAGGGAGGCAGTAATGCATTTGTTCGAACAAGCCGCACTCAGCCCGATCCGAGGTGCGTTGTTGGCAATCACGCTCGTGGCAACGGGAACGGCAGCCGCTGCCCAATCCGTATCCGTGGTCACCGGCGACCCTCGCGTTGACAAGCTGCTGAGCCAGATGACGCTTCAGGAAAAGCTGACCCTCATCCACGGCACCCAGGAAGATCCCAAGGTCTACCAGGGCCAGGCCGGATATCTTGCCGGAGTGCCCCGTCTCGGCATTCCCGGTTTGCGCTTCGCCGATGGGCCTCCCGGCGTGCTTACCCGCCATCCGTCGCAGGGTGAAACCGCCACCATGGGCGTCGCAGCCACCTTCAGCGCAAAGGACGCCGAAGACAACGGCGTCGTCATCGGCCGCGAAGACCGCGCGCTCGGCATTGACGTTTCTCTGCAGCCCTTCGTCAACATCGATCGCGATCTCGAATTTGGACGCGGCTACAACACCTTCGGCGAAGATCCCTACCTCACCTCGACAATCGGTGCGGCCGAAATCAAGGGCATCCAGTCGCAGCACGTCATGGCCCAGGTCAAGCACTACGTTGGGTATGACTCCGACAACGAAAACACATTCATCGACGACCAGACGTTGCACGAGGTTTACGTCGCGCCCTTCGATGCCGCTGTCAAAGCCGACGTTTCTTCTATCATGTGTTCCTACAACCGCCTCAACGGCACCCACGCTTGCGGCAACGACACCACGCTTACCAAGATCCTGCGCGACGAAATCGGCTTCAAGGGCTTCGTCACCTCCGACTGGGGCGCAGTGCACGCGGTCAATTTCATCAACGCCGGACTGGACATGGAAATGCCCGGCGAGCCCGCTCCCGGTGCTGTTTTCACCATTCCGTCCTTCTTCGATTCCAGGCCCGTCCCGCCTCCCCCGCCTTCCTCCATGGGTGACACCATGGCCGAGATGTTCGGCGGCCACATCCCTGAGGAGCCGACACCGGCGCCACCCGACTTCAGTGGATTCGGCGTCAAGCTCGATCCCAAAAAAATGCCGGAAGCTCTTAAGGACGGCACGGTCAACGAGGCCGCCGTCACTCGCGCCGCCGGCCGCGTCCTCTACGAGATCGTTCACTTCGGCTACATGGACGGACAACAGAAGCATGACGTCACCAAGCAATCCATTGCACAAAATGCAAGAATCATCGAGAAGACCGGCGAAGATGCGGCTGTCCTGTTGAAGAACGAAGCCGGCGTATTGCCCCTTAAATCAACCGACCTCGATTCCGTGGTTCTCATCGGCCCCACGGCTGGCCAGGTCGATTCGATTGGCATCAACGGCGAACGCTCGGTCGGTCTTCCCGATCGCCAGGTGGGCCCGCTTGCCGCCATGCGCCAGATCTCCGGCAACTCCGACATCGGATTCGCCGTGGCAGATGACATGGCCGGCAACACCATTCCTGCCGGCGCACTGAGCCACGACGGTAAACCGGGCCTGGTCCGCTCCGGCTCCGGAGCAGACCAGGTCGACGAGCAGATCAACTTCACCACCAAGTCCGGAAGCACCCTTTCGCCCAACGCGGTTCTCACCTGGAAAGGCACTCTGTCCGTTCCCCACGCCGGCGAATACTGGATCTGTCTTCAGGCGCTCGGTACCAATGCGACGATGATGCTCGACGGCAAGCGCTTCGCCGCTACCGGCGCCTTCCAGGGCGGCGTCCACGGCGACATCCTGCAGGCTAACCAGGACAACGTCGTTCCCACACCCGACGGGCTCGACAACGTTCGCCGCTCCATCCAGCTAACCGCCGGCCCCCACGCCATTGAGATCAAGACCGGTCCCGATACCTCCAGTTCTCCCGTGCAGCTTCGCCTCAACTGGTACACCCCCGAGCAGCGCGCCGCCGATCACGAACACGCCATCGCCGCCGCGAAATCTGCCAAGGTTGCCGTGGTCTTTCTCTGGACCCGTCTCGCGCCCGTCTTCGGCCTTCCCGGCGATCAGGACAAGCTCGTCGATGAAGTCGCCGCGGTCAATCCCAACACCATCGTCGTTCTCAACACCAGCCAGCCCGTGGCTCTTCCCTGGATCGACAAAGTGAAAGCCGTTCTCCAGATGTGGTGGCCCGGCGACGAAGGCGGCTGGTCTACCGCCAACCTGCTTCTCGGCAAAGTGAGTCCCGCCGGCCGCCTGCCCGTCACCTGGGGCAAGAACCTCACCGATTATCCCGCCACCGATCCCAAATATCCCGAACGTTCCAAAAAAGGCGTCGACAAGAAGACCACCTACAGCGAGGGCGTCAATGTGGGCTACCGCTGGTTCGACAAGCAGAACATCGAACCCCTATTCGCCTTCGGACACGGCCTCAGCTACACCACGTTCGCCTACTCTGGCCTGGGAGTGCTGCAGGACTCCGATGGCGGCCTGGAAGTCGACCTGAACATCAGGAACACCGGCAATATGGCCTCTGACGAAGTCCCGCAGGTTTACGTCGGCGCGCCCAGTGAGATTCCGGATGGAGTCCAATTCCCGGTCCGCGCCCTGGTCGCCTTTGATCGCATCCACCTTGCCGCGGGCGAATCGAGGACCCTGGCCCTCCACGTCGCTCAGCGCCAGCTTCAGTACTGGTCCACCAAAGAAGGCAAGTGGGTCACTGCCGTCCGGTCAGCGCACTGTCAGCGTCGGCCGCTCGTCCCGCGACCTTCGCCTCAACCAGACCATCGACTGATTCAACCGTGGGAGCCCCAGGTCTCGATTTTGGGACCTGGGACTACTTGCGCAGTGCGTCGCACGCCGACCGCAATGTGAACTCCAGCGATTCGCGCGGTATGCTCTCGACAAATGGTCCGATCACCCAGCCCAGCCCGGTTGGAATGGAACGGGTCAGAGTGACCGACTCGATCTGCAGATAGAGGCCGCCATCCTTCTCCTCATAACTCCAGTAGGTATTCATCCGCCATAGAAATCCGTGCTCTTCCCCTGCGGTGAGTGCGCGCTCATCGCTCGTGCCCGGCGACTTGATCTCGGAGATCCGAGAGCTACGCGCCATGCTGTATCCGTGTTGCCCGTCCCGGCGCCCAAACGTGATGTCGTAAGCGGTATCCATCACCACCGTGATCACGTGGTGCTGCCGCACGCGCAGCAGCACCTTGAATTGATCGCCCTGATGATCAATCACTTTGGCCCGAACCACCTGCGGCGAAAAGCGCTGAGGGTACGCGGGAAAGTCCTTTATCAACTGCTCAAAATCCGCTGCCGTGGCGCCGGCGGCGAACGCAGTTCCACGCCAGTGATGCAGAAGTGCCCCCGGCAAATCCGCGCCGGAGGACGAAGTCACTCTCTCGATGATCAGCTCGCCCTTCCGAAGGTACGTGGAATCCTCGTGCGCAAGAAAGCCTTCCGGCCCGTCGTGCTGCTGATCGAGGCGCGCCTCAACCTGCCTGATGTAGGAGTTGAATCCGGATAAAGCCGCCGGCATGGGCTCCTCGGCAATTCCCGAAATAGAAGCCGCAAACATCACCATGGCGGCAATGCATGCAAGCGATCTGGTTTTTGACAGCCAGCGATCCATCAGGGAGTCAACTGTATCAACCGTTCCTTAGACACGGGTCACGACGCCAGCCCCAGCCCCACCAGGTTCGCCGCCGCGATGATCACCAGGATGCCAACCCACAGCAGCCGGACAGGGCGGCTCGTCACGCCCGCCCACTCGCCCAGTGCCAGACCCACAATCCCGCCGAACAGCACATACCCACTCATGTGCAGCATCCAGTTCACGTAACTCAGCCGCTCCGGAATATTCGCCTGGCCCCAGGCATAGAAGAAGAACTGCAGGTACCACATGATGCCGCCCGTTGCCGCCAGGAGCGCGTTTCTCGCGATCCTGTCCCGCGGCTGCTCGAGATCGCGCTTCAGCGAGATTTTGGGCACCGTGGCCAGCCGGACGAAGCAGTAGGTCAGGTTCACTATCGCTCCGCCTCCCATGATGAACACATAAGCGGGCAGAGCGGAATAGAGGTGGCTGATGCCCACGCTCTCGGCCGCCAGCTTGATGGGCTGCGCCGCGTCCATGGCAAACGACATCCCCGACGAGAAAATGCCGCACATCACCGCCAGCCCCAGGCCCAGCATCACGTTGAACTCGCCCGGCTCGCCGGTCTTCAGCTGCTCCTCCTTCTGGTGGCCCGCATACGACACGATGGCCACTCCGATCAGCGCCACCAGCACACCCGCCATGTTCAACAGCCCGCCCCGGGTCTGGAAGAGCATCGCCGCCTGCCCGTGAATCAGCGGTGGCACCAGCGTCCCCACCACCAGCGTGACGCCAATGGCCACGCCAATCCCCAGCGACATGCCCAGGTGCCGCATCGTGAGCCCATAACTCACATTGCCCACGCCCCACATGGCTCCGAACAGCGCCACCTTCCACAACACCGCGGTCGGAATTGATCCATAAAACGCGCCGAAGTTCGGCAGCAGCAGGTAACTGACCCCGATCGGCAGCAGAATCCACGAGAACAGGCCGGCCACCGCCCACGTGGTCTCCCACGACCACTGCTTCACCTTCTCAATCGGCGCATAGAACGAGGCAGCCGATGCCGCGCCCACCATGTGCCATCCAATCCCCGAGATGATTGACACGATCGTTCTCCTCGCCTCAGCTGTCATCCCGAGGAATCCGGGTGCCCCACCGTCGCGGCGTCTTTGTTTTTGCCGCTAGGGTGGGAAACCACGAACCCAACCTGGCCTCAGTCAATCGGGAACCCGTCCATTGTGCCCGTTGACCGCCGGTTTTGGAAAGCGTTAGTTGGCCGATACACTCAATCCATGGCTCTTCGCCTCTATGCAGCGACCACCAGCGCCGGCAAATTGCGCGATTTTCGCACCGCGGCATCCGCACTTTCCGTTGCCATCGATCCTCTTCCCGCACTCTCGACAATCCCGGCTCCCGAAGAGACCGGCGCCACCT
The DNA here is from genome assembly GCA_963720105.1 of uncultured Acidobacteriota bacterium. Lineage (GTDB taxonomy): Bacteria > Acidobacteriota > Terriglobia > Terriglobales > Acidobacteriaceae > Telmatobacter. Next base: position 13,938 of record CAVREL010000094.1, read on the forward strand.
TCTCTGCCAACGCCACCCTCAAGGCCGTGTACTATTCCCCCTTCGCGCCCGGACAACTTGTTCTCGCCGACGACTCCGGTCTGGAGGTCGACGCCCTGAACGGCGCGCCCGGCGTGCGTTCCGCGCGCTTCGCCTCAGACGCCGGCCTGGTCGACTCGCCCGATGCCAACGACAACACCGATGTCTGGAACAACATGGTGCTGCTGCAGCGCCTCGCAGGCGTTCACTCCGCGCAGCGCACCGCTCGCTACCATTGTGTCCTGGTTGCTGCGCGCGACGGCCTGCCCTTTCACACCGCGCACGGCACCGTCGAGGGCGTCATCCTCGAGGCGCCGCGCGGCACCGGCGGCTTCGGCTACGATCCCCTCTTTTACCTGCCGGAGCTCGATCGCACCATGGCTGAACTCGATCTCGAAACTAGGCTCACGCTCAACCATCGCGGCCGCGCCTTTCAGGCACTCTTGGCCCTCCTCAAGCCATGCCGAAGCTGAAGATCCGTCCCCTCACTCCCGATCTCTGGCCCGCCCTTGAGGAGCTCTTCCTCGACGGCGGCCCCTGCAGTCGCTGCTGGTGCATGTACTGGCGCATTGGCGCTGCCTATCGCCGTCGGCCTTCTGACCTGAACAAGAGTGACTTTGCCCGGATCGTCGAGCAAGGCCCGCCGCCGGGCCTTCTCGCCTTCGCGGGAGATCTCGTCGTCGGCTGGTGTCAGCTCACCCCGCGCGACGATTTGCCATGGCTCGATCGCGAATGGCGCCTCAAACGCACCGACGATCGTCCCGTCTGGTCGCTTTCCTGCTTCTACATGCGCAAGGGATACCGCCGGCAAGGGATCACCGCGGCCCTGATTGATGGGGCCGTGAGGATAGCGAAAAAGAAACGCATACAGGCTCTCGAAGCCTACCCGCTCGACGCAGAACTCACGCCCAGCGCTTCAGGTACTGGTTATGTTTCCACTTTCGTGCGCGCGGGCTTCACCATCATCGCCCGCCACACACCGCCAAGGCCGATCGTGCGCCTCGACCTCACATCACACTCGTCGCAACGCTAATTCCTGAAACTCTCGCGTCACACTGCTTCAAACCAAGGCCCATAGTTCCAGCGTGGTTCACTCCATGAACCGCTTCGCTTGACGACCCTTGCATGCGTTCCCAATAATGCAGTGGTAACAAGCACAGAAACGCTATCCCGTAATACGAAACGCACCGCTCCGGGAATCCGGACTTGCAGCATGAGGAGCCGACACGTTCATGGCCACTGCCCAACATCCCGCCGCGCCTAAATCCCACAGCGGCGTGCCGCCGCTCCGCGCCGCTCAGGGATACTCCTTTGTCTGGCGCAAGCTGCATTCCCTGATGGGCATCATCCCCATCGGAGCGTTTCTCCTCGAACATCTCCTTTCCAACTTTGAGGCGCTGCACGGCCCGGCCGCGTATGGCGCGCAGGTCAAGTTCCTCAATTCCCTGCCCCTGGTGCGCGTGCTGGAGTGGACTTTTATCTTTTTGCCCATCCTCTACCACGGCATCTACGGCGTCTACATCTGGCTGCGCGGCCAGTCCAACGTCGTTTACCACCCCTGGGCCGGCAACTGGCTGTACGTCTCGCAGCGCTGGACCGGCATCATCGCGTTCCTCTACATCGGCCAGCATGTTCTTCGCCAGCGCTTTCTCGGCGTCAGCCTGCCTGAAAATCCCGGCGCCGCCTTTTGGAAAGTCCAGCACGAATTGTCCAATCCCATCATGGTTGCGATCTATGCCATCGCCATGATCGCCGTCTGCTGGCACTTCGCGTACGGCGTCTGGCTCTTTGCTGCCAAGTGGGGTATCACTCCCGGCGCAACCGCCCGCCGCCGTTTCGGATGGGTCTGCCTGGCACTCGGCATTGTTCTCACAGCCATGGGCCTGGCCAGCATCTGGGCCTTCATCGGACCCAAATATCAGAACGCACCGGAAAATTTACCCGTGTCAACCTTGATCGCTCCGGTCCAATACGGCGGCTCCGATCTGAACACCTTCCGTCTTTAGCCAGGAGCTGGAAGCCAGCAGCTAGAAGCTGGTTTTGAAAGGACAGTTCGTTCAATGGCATCACCCAGAATCATCGTGGTTGGCGGAGGCCTCGCCGGACTCGCGGCCGTCATCAAGATCGCCGAAGCGGGCGGCAGTGTTGACCTGTTCTCGATCGTCCCCGTCAAGCGCTCCCACTCGGTCTGCGCACAGGGTGGCATCAACGCCGCCAAGAATCTCAAGGGCGAAGGCGACACCACCGCCCAGCACTTCGACGACACCATCTATGGCGGCGACTTCCTCGCCAACCAGACGCCGGTCAAGGCCATGTGCGAAGCCGCACCCGGCATCATCGATCTGCTCGACCGCATGGGCGTCCCTTTCAATCGCACTCCCGAAGGCCTGCTCGACTTCCGCCGCTTCGGCGGCACGCTCTATCACCGCACCGCCTTCGCCGGAGCCACCACCGGCCAGCAGCTTGCTCTACGCGCTCGACGAGCAGGTCCGCCGCTACGAAGCCGAAGGCAAGGTCAAAAAATACGAAGGCTGGGAATTTCTCTCCGCCGTCATCGATTCGAAAGGCGCCTGCCGCGGCATCACCGCCCTCGACCTCCGCACCATGGAACTTCGCTCCTTCCCGGCCGATGCCAGTCATCCTCGCCACCGGCGGCATCGGCGCCATCTTCGGCAAGAGCACCAACTCCGTGGTCTGCACCGGCTCTGCGCAATCGGCCGTCTTCCAGCAGGGCGCCTACTACGCCAATGGCGAATTCATCCAGGTCCATCCCACTTCGATTCCCGGCGAAGACAAGCTGCGCCTGATGTCGGAGTCGGCCCGCGGCGAAGGTGGCCGCGTCTGGGTTCCTCGCAAGGCCGGCGACAATCGTCCCTTCAAGCAGATCCCCGAGTCCGAACGCTTGTACTTCCTCGAAGAGTGGTATCCCAAGTACGGCAACCTCGTCCCCCGCGACGTGGCCACGCGCGCCATTCACAAGGTCGTCTACGAGCTCGGCCTGGGCCTCGACGGCCAGCCCATGGTCTACCTCGACCTCACCCACATCGACCGCGAGACCCTCAATCGCAAGCTCGAAGGCATCCTCGAAATCTACGAGAAATTCGTCGGCGACGACCCCCGCGAAGTGCCCATGAAGATCTTCCCCGGCATGCACTACACCATGGGCGGCCTGTGGGTCGACTTCAACCAGATGACCAACATTCCCGGCCTCTTTGCCGCCGGCGAAGCGAGTATCAGTACCACGGCGCCAATCGCCTCGGCGCAAACTCGCTCGTCAGCTGCATCTTCGGCGGATTTGTTTCCGGCCCCATCGCCCTCAAATACGCCAAAAATCTCTCCGCGGCCGAAGGCGACGGCGGCCACGCAGCCGAACTCGCCCGCCAGGCCGAAATCAACAAGGAACTTCTCAGCAACGAGGGCACCGAGAATCCCTTCAAGCTATGGCGCGAGTTGGGACAGACCATGACCGAGCACGCCACCGTCATCCGCTACAACAAGGGCCTGAAACAGGCCGACGAAAAAATCGTCGAACTGCTGGAGCGCTACAACCGGGTAAACCTGAGCGACAAGAGCCAGTGGGCCAACACCAGCTTCGCCTTCGCGCGCCAGCTCTACAACATGCTGGAACTCTCCCGGGTTGTGGTGCAGGGCGCGATGCTGCGCGATGAGTCGCGCGGCGCCCACTACAAGCCCGACTTCCCCGAACGTAACGACGAAAAGTTCCTGAAGACAACCAAGGCAAAATACACCGGAAGCGCCGAAGGGCCAAAGTTCGAATTCGAAGAAGTCGATACACAGTACATCAAGCCGCGCCCCCGCCGCTACGACGCGACCAAGTGACCGCTCCAAACCGCTATCGGTCCGGGCAAGGCTTTGTAGCAGGGCACGACTTTAATCGTGCCAATGAGGCCGAACAAAAGAATGGGGCTTTAGCCCCTGAGGGAATCCAGGCACCATGGCAAAAACCGTAGCCTTCGAAATCAAGCGCCAGGCCAACCCCGAGGCGCCCGCGGTGTGGGAAAAATTCGAACTCGAGTGGCGTCCCGGCATGAACGTCATCTCCGCAATGATGGAGATCGCGGCCAACCCCGTCACCGCCGACGGCCGCCCCACCACACCCATCACGTACGATTCCAATTGTCTCGAGGAGATCTGCGGTTCCTGCGCCATGCGCATCAACGGCAAGGCGCGCATGGCCTGTTCGGCGCTGGTCGATAATCTCGAACAGCCCATCAAGGTCGAGCCGCTCTCGAAATTCCCGCTGGTCCGCGATCTGCAGGTCGACCGCTCCGTGCTCTTCGAAAACCTCATGCTGGTCAAGGCCTGGGTTCCGGTCGACGGCACCTACGATCTCGGCTCCGGCCCGCGCGTGTTTCCCCAGCAGCAGGAAGCCAATTATCCCCTCTCCAACTGCATCTCCTGCACCTGCTGCATGGAAGTCTGCCCGCAATTCAACGAGGCGACTGGCTTCGTCGGCGCAGCGACGATCGCGCAGGTCAAGCTCTTCAACAATCACCCCACGGGCAAGGTGTTCAAAGAAGAACGCCTGCGCGCTCTGGCCGGCGACGGCGGCATCCAGGAGTGCGGCTTCGCTCAGAACTGCGTCGAAGTCTGCCCCAAAGGCATCCCCCTCACCGACGCCATCTCCGACGTAAGCCGCGACGTCCTGATCCAGAAAGCCAAAGACTGGCTCCGCAGCTGATCAGTCTGGTTTTTACAGTTTTACAGTTTCACAGAGCGGGGGGTGGGGGGGTACCCATCCCAGCTTGAACTATCATCTGCAAGCTGCTGAAGATAAAGTTGATACGGGAGCCATCCCGCAAATGTAAACGGTTCTAAAGGGCCGTTTTGGGGGTCCTAAGGGGTTCATAACGACACCGAATTACTTTCGGTGCCCTGGGGTTCTGCCTGAGGCGGCACTTCGATCCTCTCTTCCACCTCTATTGTGGCAAAACCGGTAGAAAGAAAATGCAAAAGCGCGCGCATTTTTTGGCGATGACGAGACGAAGGGCTGCGGGCCGCGAGAAATGCGGGCTAGCCTTCTTCCTGGGATTCATTGGGCGCCCCGGGTTTCGTTTTTGCGACCTGGGATGGCTCTCTAAGAAACGGGATAGAATCCAACAATCCACCCCTGCAGCAGCGCCGGAAAACACCCCATCACTACCACCGCGGCCGCGATCGCCAGCAGCACAATCATGGTCACCGTATTCACACGGATCTTTTCATTCCTGCCGGCAGGATCATCCACCACAGGCATAACAAAAGCCCGCTTCAGCACCTGCAGGTAGTAATAGAGCGACACCGCGCTCAGGCCCACTGCCAGCGCCACCAGTGCAAATGCAATCGGCCCGGCCCCAACGCTCAGCACCGCGGCAAATAGATTGAACTTGGCCCAGAACCCGACCAGCGGCGGAATCCCCGCCAGCGACAGGAACAACACCAGCAGCACCGCCGCCAGCAGGGGATTGCGCTTGTGCAGTCCGAGAAACGCATCCATCCGGTCGCTGCCGGTGGCGCGCTCCACCACGCCAACCACTCCGAACGCGCCAATGGTCGTTAGCCCGTAGGTGAGAATGTAGTAAAGAATCGCAGCCGCGCTGGCGTTGGAGCGGGAAAAGAACGCCAGCCCCAGCAGGATGTAGCCCGCATGCGCGATGGCCGAGTACGCCAGCAGCCGCCGCACGCTGATCTGCGCCAGCGCGGCCAGGTTGCCGGCCAGCATCGAGGCCAGCGACAGAACCGTCACGACCAGGGTCCACGGCCCGACGAATCCTTCGTTGGGCGCATTCGAAATGTCCTGATGCGTACGCGCCGGCCGTGCCGATTGAAATCAGCAGCGCAAAACTGGCCACCTTCGAGACCGAAGCGATGAACGCTGCGGCCGGCGCAGGCGCGCCTTCGTAGGTATCCGGCGCCCACAAATGGAACGGCACCGCCGCCACCTTGAAGCCCAATCCGGCCGCAATCATCACCAGGCGACGAACAGCAGCGGACCGGCGCTCGCGCCCTTCATAGAATGAATCGCCTGCATGATCCGCTGCAGGTTCGTCGATCCGGTGAGGCCGTAGAGATAGCTGAATCCGAACAGCAGAAACGCCGCCGACATGCCGCCGAACAGGTAGTACTTCATCGCCGCCTCGGCGCTGCTTGCCGGACTGCTTGGCAAACGCAGTGAGGATGTAGAGACCAAGGCTCAGCAATTCCAGCCCGATGAAGATCACCAGCAGGTCCTGCGCGGCCGCAATCAGCAGTCCGCCCGTCGCCGACATCAGCACCACGGCGACAAATTCGCCCACATGGCGCGTGAAATCGGAATCGATCAGCAAGCAGCAGCGTCAGCGCGGTCAGCACCAGAATTCCGAATCTGCGCAACCGCGGTGTATCCGCCCGCCGGCCAGAAGCAGTTCAGTCTCCGCTGCCCGTGCAAGCGCAGCCTCCCTGCCCCTGGATCGGCAGCGCACAACGCCGCGCCGCACCCAGCACGCCCAGCACCGTCGCCGCAGCCGCGCGACACGCAATCGCGGCCTTGCGCAGAAACGCCAGATCCACCACCAGCACCAGCAGCGCCGCAACTTCGAGCACCGTTTCCGGCAGCGTGACGCGAAAGAGGTCTGCGTAGTTCATTGGCCCCCTCCCGCAAGCAGCGTCTTCACTGCCGGTTCAATCGCGTCGAGCAGAACCCGCGGATACAGGCCGACCCACAAGCTCGCGCAGGCACAGCAGCGATGAAGCCCGCCACCTCAGGCCAGGTGATCGCGCCAAACTCGTGCCAGCCCGTCTTGGGATGATCCTCGGCGGTGGGCCGCACATCGCTGAAGAAGGCCTTCTGCAGCGCACGCCACGTGTACGCCACGCCCACCACGATGCCCACGCCGGCCGCCGCGGTCCACCACGGCTTGGCATTCCACGCGCCCAGCCAGCACCTGCAGCTCCGCGACAAACCCCGAGAATCCGGGCAAGCCCCATCGACGCCATCCCGGCAATCACGAACGCCCACGCCGCAAACGGCATGCGCCTCGACAGGTGCATGCGTTCGAGTTCCGCGAGCTGCCGCGTATGGGTGCGCTCGTACACAATGCGGCCAACAATCGCGAACAGCAGCCCCGCGATCACGCCGTGCGAGAACATCTGCAGCACCGCGCCGGTCATGCCGATCTGGTTGAGCGTCATCAGGCCCAGCAGCACAAAGCCCATGTGGCTCACGCTGGAGTAGCCGATGACAAATTTGAAATCGGTCTGCACCAGCGCCACCAGCGCGCCATAGACGATGCCGATCACGGCCAGCAGCGCGAACACATCGCGCCACGATCCAATGCCGATAAACGAAAATCCCCACGGGTCCATGCCATGCGGGAAGAGCGACATCGCCACGCGCAGGCAGCCGTACGCGCCCAGCTTCATCACCACGCCGGCCAGCAGCATCGACGCAGCGGTGGGCGCGGCCACGTGGCCAGTGGGCGCCCAGGTGTGGAACGGCCACATGCCGGCCAGAATCGCGAACCCGACAAACACCAGCGGGAACGCCCACATCTGGAAACTGCACCGGCAGACCCGCGTGGCCCAGTCGACCAGACCCGTGGAGTGGCTGCCCGACGTGGCATACGCCGCCAGCAGCCCGATCAGCACCATCGCCGAGCCCACGAAGGAGTAGAGCGCCAGCTTCATCGCCGCGTATTCGCGCCGCGTCGATCCCCAGATGGCGATCAGGAAGTACTTCGGCACGATCGCGATTTCGTAAAACACAAACAGCAGAAATAGATCGAAGCTCAGGAAGACGCCGTAGACGCCGCCGATCAGCGCCAGGAAAAACGCGAAGAACTCGTTGACGCGCAGTTCGATGTTCCAGCTGAACAGCACACCCGCGACCGCCGCCAGGCCGGTGAGCAACACCAGCACCAGGCTGATTCCATCCGCGGCCAGCGTATAGCGAATGCCCATCGAAGGCACCCAGGGCAGATCGACAATGGTCACGCGCCCATGACCAGCGCCAGACGCAAATCCCAGGACAGCGATCACCAAGCCTGTCACCGCTACCACAAGCGCGAGTCCGCGCGCGAGGCCCGCCCTGCCCTTCGGCAGCAGCGCCTCCACCAGTGCGCCGGCAAACGAGAGATAGATCGTCCACGCCAACATTAAAATCTCCAGTGCGCCAGCAGGTTCATTACCGTTGGGTTCACGCTGTCCACAATCAGTTGCGGCAGCAGGCCGATGAGAATCATCAGTCCGATGACCGGCGCCATCGCCATCCGCTCGCCGGTATGCATGTCGGGAAAAGCAGCCCAGCGCTCCGGCACCGGCCCGGTGAAGACTCTTCTGAATCACCGTCAGAATCACCGCCGCGGTGATCAGCAGTCCGAGCACGGATACCGTGGCCGCCACCCATGCCAGCGGAAACACGCCGCGGAAGATGAGGAACTCGCCCACGAATCCATTCAGGCCCGGGGAGAGCTTTGCAGCTTGATCGCAACGACGCTGATGCGTACATCGGCAAAGGGAATGCTTTGAAACATCTTGGCGATTCAAATAAAGCGAGTAAGCCAACGCAAGGGAGAAAGAGCACATGAATAGGCACAGTTCCTTACCTGGGTTGCGACGGGGCAACGGTCTGACTGTACACTCGATTCTCAGCAGGCTACTCCTTGCCCTCCTATTTATTGTCACCTTAGCCTCTTGTACGCCCAGGCGAGCCTTAACGCAACAGGGTGTTCTGGACCTGGCAGGCGTCTCCGTTGTCCGTCTGGTCGTTTACTATGTCGTATCACCCATTGACGGTTACGGTGACCCTGTATATCACGTAGAGGAGCAATGCACAGGCCTGGGGACACTGGTAGGAAGCTGGTCTCCTGCCAGTCCGACCGAGAAAAACAACTGGGTGCTGACTGACGGCACGCTGGTTAACACGAACGGGGAAACTTGTCTTCCTGGCCAACCAGAAACTATCTCATCTTCTGCTGGTGCTGTTCTGTTTTCGTTCCACACCGACGCCAATCACTTGCAGCCGTTTCTTCCCGTTGATGCGCAACAAAGCCTGGGAACACCCCAGGGTATTGAGCTGGCAAGTAAAAATGCTTTGATCGTCACCTGGCCCTCCAGACCTGTTTTGACCGGGACGGACACCGCTCAGGCGTATCTGACCCCCAGACTTGTTGACACCACTGCGGGAAACAACAATTCGAAGACCAGTACAGCTACTTCAAATTCATCGAGTGAACCCGGTATGCCCATCGTCGACAGCAATGGAAAGCTGGTTGGGATGAGTCTGACAGGCAATCGCCTGTTGACCGGGCAGGCCATTCTAAATCTGATGAATCAAGTCCCAGCATTACAGTCTAAAGCCCAGGCAAAACACACCAATATACTCAACACTACATGGGACCTGGGAATCCAGCAGTATGAAGCAAGTGATTATGCTCACGCTCAAGCCACGCTGCAGCAGATTGAAACGACGAATCCACAATTCCTGGCCCCTCGTACTTTCGAGCTTATGGCTGCTGCTAACATGCATAATGGTCCAAATGGCGCACCCACTCCCACGACCGGTGCCAGTCATACTCAGGGAGGTACCTTAGTTCTTCTTTTTCTCATTGGACTTATTGCAGGGCTATTGATTCTCATCACCCTGCTCCTGGTAATGTTCATCCTGCGTCGCTTCCGCAAGCAAATACTCGCTCGTTTTGAGGCTGAACAGGCAGAGGCACGTCTCATAGCCGAAAGGGAAGTACAACCACAGCAGAACGTGATCGTCGAGAAACCAAAGCCAGCCCACCTTTTTCAGCGTGTCGCCCCTGGAGAGCCAAAGACATCAACTGTCATCGTCCAATCTTCGCCCGAGATACCTTGTCCGAACTGCGGCCACGCGGTACGAACGAATGCTGCCTATTGCCCCTATTGTCATTACTGGATTTTGCCCGTAGCCCCAGGTGCCTCTCCCACTGTGCTCACATTACCAGCACCAGAACTTCCCAGCAGTAAGAAAGCTCTACCTTCATCGACCGCTGTCCCGGCACGACAAACGCCGATCAACGGAGCTGTTCTGGATGACCTGACGATACCCGCAACTTTGCAACGTTTATGGGATCGGGCTGGTCGATGAGCGTATGCTTTAAAGCTCAAGAATCCTTAATTGCCTATAATTTTCGTCTATAGGAATGCTCCCCGCACTACGTATGCTATACTAGCCTAAGTTTTATGCAATCAGAGACCGAATCATGAAAAACAGACTAAACCAGCAAGATTGTTCGTACCTTATCAACTGAATCCGGATGTTGTATGCTCATGACCATTCCCATCGAAGCAAAGAACGATCATGAACAACAGCGAACAACACATACAAGACACTCAGCATGCCTTTCTGGTTGCTTGGGGCTGGTTTGCCGAGCACATCGGCTTGATTCAGCAGCTCCAGGCTCTGTGCCTCAAGCAAAAGCACGATCATCACGGACCTCAGTCCAAGGTGCTGGAATTGCTGGTGGCTGTGACAAAAACTAGAGAATTCGCCACTCCTGAGACATAAACTTACCTACAAATGAGGCATTTTCAGCACACAAATTCGTGATTTTACTGACCTCTATCAAGGCGTACAACCAACATTGACGCATCAGACACCACCTGGAAGATGCCAGTTGAGATTTGGCGCGCCTTCAAGTGCGTTCTGCGACAGAGCGACATAAGCGAGGACGGCCCGGGCGATGGTCGTTCGATGTCTGCTGGTGGCCCTTACCCAAGCAGGTCGAAGCTGAGGGTCGCGACCCCGTGACCCGATTCGATCAACTCCCTTTGCCCGCGCACGCTGCGGTAGATCCCCGTCCCGCCCGTGACGGCAAAGGTCTTCGCGGGCGGCGGACTGTTCAGGAATTGCGTCATGATGTCCCCGCCCGACTGGGAGTATGTCAACGTGCAGTTCTCCTCGGGCTTGGCCGCGTCGAAAATCACACACGAGCCCCCGTCGTACCCGACCTGGGTGCGGCCGTCGGGGGTGAACACCAGGTCACGCAAGACCATCTCGTCTCCCTGACTGAGCCCAGGAGCACCCAGGTCGTCAGACCCCAGGTCGAGGGGCTACCATTACACGACATCAGAGAAGCTAGGAATACCGGCTACACATATCAGCATGTGGGAGACTGGTAAAGATAAAAATATCCCCATGACATCTAAGAACCTATCCCAATAGGGAGTGCGATATCAGGGTTTCAGGCCACTCACTCTCGGCGTAAACGGTCGGATTGCAGGATTTCTGGAAAGGTTGTTCACAGGATCAGGGTCTTGCGCCACTAGACAATGTTGCAAATAGGTGGGATTTATCGGCCGAAGGAGGTGAGGGTACTCTTTCTGCCGAACAATGAGGTATAATGGTGCAGAGACAGTCAAAGCCATTGTAGAGGTCAGTGGTTCAGGTGCGTTTGGAATGCATTGTGTATCCTTTGTCAGGAGGTGCTGCATGCGTGAACTCCCGACGGGAACGGTCACATTGCTCTTCACCGATATAGAAGGCTCCACACGCTTGCTTCAGCAGTTAGGCAACCATTATGATGGCGTCCTAACAGAGTGCCGCCAACTCCTACGTGCAGCATTTCACCAGTGGAAAGGCCACGAGGTGGACACGCAGGGCGATGCCTTCTTCGTGGCCTTTCCGCGCGCCACCGATGCTGTCTCAGCAGCAGTGGACATGCAACGTGCCCTGGCTGCATATGTATGGCCGGAGGGTGTGACGGTACGTGTGCGTATGGGTTTGCACACAGGTGAGCCGCAACTCTCCGCAGAAAACTACATCGGCTTGGACGTTCATCGCACCGCACGCATCATGAGTGCCGGGCACGGGGGGCAAGTGCTGCTCTCTCTCACAACTCGTGACCTCGTGGAGCATGATCTGCCGGAGGGTGTGAGCTTGCGAGATCTAGGGGAGCACCGTCTCAAGGACTTACAACGTTCAGTTCATCTTTACCAACTCGTCATTGCAGGCCTTTCTGAGGATTTTCCACCGCTCAAGACCCTCAATAGCCGCGCCAACAACTTGCCCATCCAATTGACCCAACTCATCGGACGCGAGAAGGAAGTGGCGAGAATACTGCACCTCCTGCGGCGCGAAGATATACACTTGCTTACTCTGACTGGTTCTGGGGGCACGGGCAAAACACGTCTGGGCTTGCAGGTAGCTGCGGAACTGAGCGATGCATTCCCCGATGGGGTGCATTTCGTGAACCTAGCTCCCATCAGCGACCCCACATTCGTCGTGCCCACTATTGTGCAGACGCTTGCTCTCAAAGAGATCACCGATCAACCTTTACTCGACCTGCTGAAAGCATTCCTGCACGAGAAGCACCTCTTGCTATTGTTGGACAACTTTGAGCAGGTGGTTAGTGCAGCCACGTATGTGGCAGAGCTTCTCGTCACCTGTCCAAAACTCAAAGTGCTCGTCACCAGCCGAGCTGTGCTGCAAGTGCGAGGGGAGCAGGAGTTTGCCGTCCCACCGTTGCAGCTACCCGATCCGAAGCACCTGCCCGATCTCGTGGCGTTCTCGCAGTACGAAGCGGTGGCCCTCTTCATTCAGCGCGCCCAGTCAGTCAAGCCCGAGTTTCAGGTGACCAATGCGAACGCCCCTGCCGTAGCGGAGATCTGCGTTCGTCTGGATGGGTTGCCACTGGCGATTGAGTTGGCAGCGGCTCGTGTCAAACTGCTCCCACCACCAGCGCTCCTTGCTCGGCTCGGTCAGCGGTTGACCGTGTTGACGAGCGGAGCACGCGATGCGCCAGCAAGGCAACAGACGCTTCGTAACACTATCGAATGGAGCTATCACCTGTTAGAGGCCGATGAGCAGCGGCTCTTTCGGCGGCTCTCTGTCTTCGTTGGCAACTGCACCTTGGAAGCAGTAGAGGCGGTCTGTTCCGCTCTTGATACCGCTGACGCAGCGGGACCGGTGTTGGAGGGAGTGGCCTCACTCATTGACAAGAACTTGCTGCAACAGATAGAACAAACACAAGGTGAGCCTCGCATTGTCATGCTAGAGACGATCCGTGAGTATGGCTTGGAGGCTTTGGCTGTTAGCGAGGAGATGGAGGCGACACGGCAGGCTCATGCTGCTTACTATTTAGTGCTGGCAGAGAAGACAGAGCCGGAACTGAGAGGTCAACAACAAGCCATATGGCAGTGGCGGATGGAGCGTGAGTATGATAATCTGCTAGCAGCTTGGCAATGGGCAGTAGAGCAAGGAAAGAGTGGACAACGTGTGGAGATGATCTTGCGATTGTATGGAGTGTTAGTGCGGTTCTCGATGGGTCACAGTAATATGAGCGAGGGGACAAACTTCCTAAAGCGAGCACTTTCACTAATAACATTCAAACAAGGCGATGTCGTTACAGCGCAATCGCTTACAAAGGAGATAAGGCATCAGTTGGGCACGACCCTTTGGCTCGCCCTTTTAGCACAGGGGGCGGCTCGCATGGGTGACTACACAACGGCACGAGCCCTTTCTGTGAGAAGTCTGACCTTAGCTAGTAAAGTAGGTGACAACCGGGATATCGTTCTCTATTTAGAGGGGTTGGCTGACGTAGTCGCAGCGCAGGAAGAATCAACATGGGCGGCGCGGCTCTGGGGTTGTGCTGAGGCTCTGAGAGAAACAATGGGAACTCCCATTTGGCCTATCGAACGTGCTAGATATGAGCGTACTGTTGCTGCTGCACGCGCCTCCCTTGGAGAGAAGGCCTTTGCTCCCGCCTGGGCCGAGGGACGCGGAATGACACCTGAGCAAGCCCTCGCAGCACAAGGATCAACAATGGTGTCCTCAGCATCCACTACAGGAGGGCAGTCATCGGCTCCTCCAGACACGTCACCCATCACCTACCCCGATGGACTGACGGCCCGCGAGGTGGAGGTGTTGCGCCTAGTAGCCCAGGGACTCACCGACGCGCACATCGCCGAACAGTTGGTCATCAGTCCGCGTACTGTCAACACGCACCTCACCTCGATCTATGGAAAGATCCAGGTCTCCTCGCGCAGTGCAGCCACCCGCTATGCCATCGAGCACCACCTGGTTTGACTGGGAAGACGGGTCTCAACCTCTATTGGCTGTTCAATGCCCTGAGGATGCTTTGAGACGCGGAAGGTTGCATCTCTCATCAAACCGTCGTTCATCTCTGGATGTGTCAACCGGGTCGAGTGGCCTGAATCCCTGAATACCAACCACACAAACGAAAGAAGAAGAAATAGCTATGAGCCTTTCAAATACCAGTCAAAGCTGGCGTATGCCCGATGAACTGTGGAAGAAAGTGAAACCTTTCTTGCCACCCGGCAAACCGCATCCATTGGGTTGCCACCGTCCTCGTGTTGATGATCGCAATGCGATGGATGCGATTTTCTACCATTTGCGGACAGGATGCCAGTGGAAAGCGCTGGATGCCACTGGGATCTGTTCAAGCAGTAGTGCGCACCGGCGCTTTCAAGAGTGGACGCAAGCAGGCGTGTTTCAGCGATTATGGACGCAAGGGCTGCTCGACTATGACGGGCTGAAAGGCATTGAGTGGGAATGGCAAGCTATGGATGGGGCGATGACGAAAGCCCCACTGGGCAAAGAACAGACAGGACCTAACCCGACCGATCGAGCCAAACGTGGGGTGAAGAGGAGTTTGTTAGTCGAAGGCAATGGCGTCCCTCTCGGAGTGGTAGTAGATGGAGCCAACCGCAATGATTTCAAGATGGCGCGAGCGACGCTTGAAAGTATTCCCATCGATCGACCAAAGCCAACGAAAGAGGATCCCCAGCATCTGTGCTTGGATAAAGGTTACGATTATGACGAAGTACGAGCATTGGGGAAGGAATTTGGTTATACCTTACACATTCGCCCCAGGAATGAAGAAGCTCAGACGCTCAAACGGCAAGTCGGCTTCAAAGCTAGAAGATGGGTGGTGGAACGAACGCATAGTTGGATGAATCGCTTTCGCAGCGTGCTGATCCGCTGGGACAAAAAGGTCGAGAACTATCTGGGCTTGCTTCATCTGGCATGTGCTTTTATTACTTACCGAGCTACAGGCCTATTGGGATAGGCT
>CAVREL010000095.1:0-10796 GCA_963720105.1 uncultured Acidobacteriota bacterium
CCGCCTCCGTCCAGAAGTTGGTCCACGGCCCTAAGTTGGCTACAGAGCAACCTATGTTGATCTACCCCGGCGCCTGCATCTTAGAGCGTGGCCTGCGACTGAAAGTCGCCTGAAGTCCGTGGCGCACGCACTCTTGCGTGCTGCATCGACACTCATGTCGATGCTCGGCGGCTCGAAGAACTGCGTCCCCAGGAGTGGGGACGCTGCACGCAGGAGTGCGTGCGCCACATTCGAGCCGAACAAAAAGGTGATAAAGGCGATGGGTTTAGACCGGGCGCATGAACTAAAGCTTGAAGAAGATCTTTCGGTTGTACAGCCAGTAGCACAGGTACCACATCACCAGCAGCACCGCGCAGGATTGGGCCACGGGCGCGAAGTCCCCCAGCCACGGTGAAGCCCCACGTGAACACGGCCACGGAGCGGTTCAGCCATTCATGGAGCACCATATCCACCGAGTAGATAAAGATCGAATTCGCGCCGATCACGATCAGCGGAAATGTCCACTTGCGATAGCCCTTCACCTCGACGATCCAATA
Source organism: uncultured Acidobacteriota bacterium (assembly GCA_963720105.1). GTDB lineage: Bacteria > Acidobacteriota > Terriglobia > Terriglobales > Acidobacteriaceae > Telmatobacter. The sequence goes on from CAVREL010000095.1 coordinate 537, forward strand.
GAAAGCGAGCAGCATGAGGAGCACCCAGCCGGTGCTGTAGATCGTAAATGACGACGTGCAGATCCTCTTGACGATCGGGTTCCAGGGATGGATCGATCAGCCCGAGCGCGAGACATGCGGCGGCGAAAATCGCGATGATGCGCATTTTCTGCGTGTGAGTTCTGTCGCTTTTCAGAAGTTGGCCGGTCCAGACGCCGAACAGCGTGGTCGCCGTGCTGGTGATGAAGTTGATCGAGACCCAGTAGCCAGGGTTGTCGCGTCCGAATACAAAATTGTCGATGACCGCGCCGATGTTGGTGGTCTTGGAGAAGAACGGTCCTTCCGTCCCAGGAAATGCAACGAACAGCGCCCAGTGGCCGATCAGGATGAGACCGGCCACCACCGCCTGCCAGCGGAACTCCAGCTGCATGATCAGGTAGCAGAGAAAATAGGTGATCGCGATCTGCGCCAGCACGTTGGTCAGTTGGAAGAACAGGCCGTGTCGCTGATCGACATCAGGATCTGGCTCATCAGGAGCAGACGGAGGCTGCGTCCACTACGTGCCAGAAGAGCTGCCGGTCCGTCGCGCCCGCGTTCCATCCGGCGGGCAAGCGCGAATGGCATCGCGACACCCACCATGAACATGAAGGCGGGCTGGATGAGATCCCAGAACGCGATCCACTCCCAGGGCTTGTGGTCGAACTGGTTGGCGAGGCCGGCAAAGGCCGGATTGCGCTTGGCCAGACCCGCCAGGCCGAACCCATCCGACACGAGAATCAGCATGATGAAGCCGCGAAAGGCGTCCAGTGCCAGGTAGCGCTTGGCCTCGCCGGCGTGGACCGATTGCCTGCATTGGGGGCTGGACGGCGACTGCATCTGGCCGAAATTTTAACATGCTGGTGAGTGGCGAGCGCACCAGTCCTCCTGTGACCCGTTGTGCCACGGTAATTTCCAAAAGCGTAGCACCTGCGCGCCACACGCCCGACATGAGGCGAGCGGGCCCGCTCTGAAGAAACCAGACTCCGGAGCGGGCCCGCGCTTAGCTTGCGGCAGCGCGACTACCGAAGCCACTTGCGAGTAGATCGTACTGATACTGGTAGACAAGCTCGGCAAAAGTGCGCCCGCGGACACGGCGACGAATCCGGCCATCAGCGCGTATTCGATCAGATCCTGTCCGGCACAATCGCGACGTATTCGTGTCTAAAAACCTCCACACAGCGGTTGCTCCTTTCCCGTCGACTAGCTTGCAGCGCCGGACATGACGGAACCCACCTTTGAGAACACCGTGCTTATGCTGGTGGAGATGTTGGGCATGAGGGCTCCTGCCGAGACGGCCACGAATCCGGCCATCAGGGCATACTCAATCAGGTCCTGGCCCCGGTTGTCTTTCCAGATCTGAAAACGAATGACGGCGGCAATAAGCGCTTCATGAGTTTTGTCTCCTTAGGGGCGAACGATGATTCGCCTGCCCATATATCGGCTGAAGCCGCGCAAAAACTTTAGACCGTTTTGCGAAAAAAAGAGCGGCAAGCGACGGCGTCCACCGCTTGCGCGGAATCGGGTGACTCCCGGTGAGCCTCTGCACCAGATCGTCCATCGATTCGCCGAGCTTGGAATCCGGCGAGACCACTTTCCCGTCCAGGACCGACTTCTGGACCGGCGCATAATCATTCGGCAAGCGTCCAAAACACGTCCAGCTTGAGGGCGGTTTCAATCGCTTCCCGCACCAGTCCGTTGTCCTTCTCGTAGCGGTTGACAATCAGGCGCAGCCGGCTCCGCTCGGCGCCTGCATGTTCCAGCAACTGGATCGCGCGCAGCCGCCGCGTGCACCGCCGCCAGTTCGTTGGTCGTGATCAGCAGGACTTCATCCGCGCTGCGCGCCAGCGATAGATGCCAGTCCGACAGGGGACCCGGGACTATCCAGCACCACGGCACCATAGTTGAGCCGGACAAATTGCAGAAAAGCCGGCACACCGGAAGACGATGGCGTTTCAAACCGGGGAATCTCCGGACCCAGCAGGACGTCCACATCGTCATACGGAACAATGATTTTCCTCCACAGGTCCCTGTCGATTTGAGAGCCGTGATTCACGACGTCAATGAAACTGAAAGCCGACTTGAGTTTCAGCGCAAAGCTGACACTGCCGAGCAGCGGATCCATATCCGCGAGCAGACCGGGCCGGCGCAAAAGCTGCCGGATGCGGACCGCCAGGTTGCAACTGATGGTGGTTGCGCCGTAGTTGGGCTTCGCCGGCATGACCGTCCAGATCTTGCCGGGCTTACTGTTGGGGGAATTCGATCCCGATTTTCGCAACAGCCGATCGAACGCTTCGATTACATCTGCCGGTGCAATGGGCGCGAAGAGAAACTCACTGGCGCCGCACCGGAAAGATCGCAGGATCAGATCGGAGTCGTTGTTGAGATGCAAGGCCGCAACCGGCACGTCCGCGCCTGCCACCTCGTGCACCAGCGTCAAAGCCTGGTCGCTGCTTCCGACGTCGATGAAACAGACCTGTCGGTTTATGATTGCAGCACCACGTCGGGACCCGGATAGACCGCGGAATCTGAGCAGTCGACAATCCGCGTTCGCCCTGTCAGCGCCTCGACAACACTTCGCCGCAGCTCCTGCTGCGGACTGATCACCATGGCGCAGGATGGTTCGGTTTCGAGGAGCCCGAACTGTGAAAGCGAATCCATGGTGATCCAATCCTCCTATCGGAGGATAGCCGCCGCAACTTTAGTGTCCGAAGCATCCGTAGCCATGCCGGCCTAATTGCTGATCACCATCTGGGCCGTCCCCGAGACCTGAAAATTGCCGTGAAGAGTCACTCCGGTCAATGGAATTACGTTGTAGGTGACAGTGACTTGCACGATGCTCCCCGGGCTGTTATTAGGCGTCCAAGTGGTCGCTACGGTCAGTGTATTGGTCAGCCCTATGGCTTCGTCCGTTGACGTAGTTTTGAATGGTGGCAGCGGTTGCGGGCGTCGGGTAGTTGGCGCCTCTGGTGCTCGCCCAGCGCGCGGCATCCTCGGCTGCGTAGTTGCAAAAGTTATAACCGTACATCGCCATGGCAAATTCCATCACACCAAAAGTAATAAACAGAAACGAAGAGAAGCACAGCGCGCCTTCGAGTAAAGCGCTTCCCCGCCGGCGGTTTCGCCGCCGCACCCGCGTAGCCGTGCGCTCCGCAGTCATTGCACACGCACCACGGAAGCGGCTGAAAGGTTGGTTACCTGCGGAATTCCGGGATAAGAAAATGTGGTTGTGTAGGGCATCGAAACGACCATCTGAATGTAGGTCTCCGGCGACCCCGTGGAACAAGTGGCGGGGCAACCCTGTTGCGTGCCGCCGATGCTGCACGCGCAGAACTGGGACGCGGTTGCCGTCATACCCGCCGGACTTCCGGCATTGGCCAGTGCGGCGTTCTGCATGCCCGTGAAGTCGTTGTAATGAGCGGGACTGAGCATACCGTACTGGGTTCCCGCGCGAGCCGCCCCCTGTACCGCGCACGCGCTCGAAAAGATCCGCGAAAAATCGATCACCCCGAACATGATCAGGAAGAGCAGGCTGCTCGAAAGCGCGAATTCGATCAGCATATTTCCCGTTTCGGGCGAGGATTTCCGTGGCACGTCTGCTACTCCGCCAGCCCGCCACCCGTCGATTGCGGAGCAAAATAGTTCGAACTGCTCAGTGACGAGTAGTTATTGCCGAACGTCGAGTTCCCATTGATCTGGAACATGTCCGCCACGATCACCATGTATCCGTTAACGGAATTTGCGCCGCTGAACTGCAACTGGGTGTTATGGAAGTACAGCGCCCCGTCAATCGTCGTACTGGCGCCTCCCACGATCTTGTTGGATTCGCCGTCGGATTGGATCCCGTCACACTGGTGCTGCGATCCTCGAAAAAGGCCATGCCGGTCAGTGGTCCCGACACCGGCGCTTTCATCGTGAGGTTAGCCTGGCCATCGAGCGCAACCGGCGCATAGGAAGACGTCGAACTGCATCCCCACATATTCGACGCGCTGGCCGACGTATTGTAGACCGTCACGCCCGCGGTTGCGTCGATGATGGCCTGGGATTGGAATCGGAGCCCTCCACCCGCCATAATGAACGTTCCCTTCGCCATTATGAATGTCGCGCCCCCCGTGTTGTTCACCGGTCAACCCGCCACAGTAAACCCCCGGCTGGAGAGTGTTATTCGCCGGTTTGTTATTCATGTCGTAGTTGACCGCACTGCCGCTCACCACTGGCCCTGCCGATGGCGCGGGCACGGCCGCGAGCGGATCGGCCACGCGCGAAGCAAGCGCGACGGGACTGGTTTTGGTGTTCGAAGCCACGTCCCAGACTTGTGTCTGCCCGTTCAGTTGCCAGTTCCCATACACCCCGACCTTGGAATGGTTCTGCATGTAGAGTGTCTCCGAGCCCTCCATTTCAAAGGCCTGACTGTTGTTCGAGTCCACGATCACGCTCCCGGCCGATGTGACCGAGGTGGCCCCGGCGATCTGAAACGACCGTGAAGCCGTCGGGTCCAACGCGAAAATAACTCCGCCGATACTGCCCGATGACGAAGTTGTCCTGGCTACCGCCCGGGCCGAGACCGACACGCTATTGCGCCCCAGGATCATCATGAAAAACGTCGGAACGGCCCGCGTGATAATCGCCTCCACGGCGCTTGAACTCCCCTGGTAGCTGCCGGAAGCGGGCGGATTGTTGATGTTAACCGTAGTGTTGTTGACTCCGTTCGTGAAGCCGTTGAGCGAAGCATCGTTCTGGCCCGCCGTGACAATAAGGTCTGAACTCCCCAGTTCCAACTCCCGCAATCCGCCCATCGCCGCCGCGTCCGCTGCACCCTGCAGACCCATCCGCGACCATTGAAGATAACCGACATCGAAAGCCGAGACCGGCGAATGTCAGCATCCCGGTAATCACCAGCGCAGTCGTAATCCCCACAAAACCGCTTGTTCCACCGGCTGCGTGGCAGCCTCTCCAAATGTCGCGCAATCTCCCGTGCATCGAGTACTCTCGATGCCTATGTTAGGGACAACGGGATCGGGAATCAATCCATCAAAGGTACTAGGAGTCTGTCGGGGATAGATTTCGCGTGCAGCCTAAGGTAATAAAACATTATTATATATAAATGTTTTATTATCAGCTATACTGGTTCTGTGAGCAAGCGATTCCGCATCTGCGACTTGGATCAAGTTTTCCTTCTCCCTCCGTCGCTGCAGGACTGGATTCCAGAGGATCATCTGGCACGGTTCGTCGCGGATGTAACCGACCAACTGGATTTGTCGGCCGTCCTCGCGGTCTACCAACGTAAAGATGGACGAGGGATGGCGGCCTATCATCCCGTGATGATGGTGCGGGTCTTACTGTATGGCTATTGCAGGGGAATTGTGAGTTCACGCAAGATCGAACGTGCAACGTTCGAAGACTTGGCCTTCCGTTACTTGGCGGCGGACCAGCACCCCGATCACGATACCATCGCCAACTTCCGGCAAACGCATTTGCAGAGTTTGGCCGGCTTGTTCACCCAGGCTTTGCGGCTGTGCGACAAGGCGGGCCTCATCAAGCTGGGGCATGTGGCGATTGACGGAACCAAGCTGAAGGCCAACGCCAGCAAGCATAAGGCGATGAGCTATGACCGGATGGCGGAAAAAGAGAAGCAGTTGAGGGAGGAAGTGGACAAGCTACTGCAGCAAGCCGCGCAGGCTGACGCCGAAGAGGACGTCAAGTACGGCAAGGGCAAACGTGGGGATGAACTGCCAGCAGAATTGGCGCGGCGGGAGAGCCGGCTAAAGAAGATCGCCGAGGCCAAAGCGGCCTTGGAACAAGAAGCCCGAGAACATGCGGTAGCTGAGAAGGCGTTGGTGGAAGCGAAGCTGGAAGAGCGGCGCCGGCAAGAAGAGGCGCAGGGTAAGAAGTTCGGAGGGCGTCCGCCGCAGGCGCCCGATCCCGAGCAAGCTAAGCCGAAACCGCAGGCGCAACGGAACTTCACCGATCCAGAATCACGCATCATGTTGGACGGCGCGACGAAGAGCTTCATGCAAGGCTATAACGTACAAGCGGCGGTGGACAGTCAGGAGCAGATCATCGTGGCGGCGGCGCTGACGCAAGAGGCCAACGACAAGAAGCAACTGTTGCCGATGCTGGCGCAGGTCGAGCAGAACATGGGCCGGAAGCCGGAGCAGGCGACCGCGGATACGGGTTATTTCAGCGAGGCTGCGGTGACGGACCCAAAGGCGGAGGGGACCGAATTGCTGGTGCCACCGGAACGTCAGAAACGCAGAGGGCCGAGCGAATCCCTTCAGACCAAGCCCGACGCAGATTCCCCAAGCCACACGGCACAGCCAACTGGTGTGGATCAAGCGCAGGCCCAGATGCCGGCTCCGAGCGTGGCGGAAACGATGCGCGAGAAACTGAAGACGACCGCCGGGCACGCAGTCTATAAGATGCGCAAGGCAGTGGTCGAGCCGGTGTTCGGGCAACACGTTCGTGGTCAGCCGCGCCTGCATCCCGCACCTGAAGCGCTCGGCCAACGCGCACATCTTGACGCTGTCCCCGCCGGTCAGCCTGGAGCCCCGCTGGCTGGGTCCGCACATCGGCTACACCATCGCGAAGTACGGGATGACGTTGTGCGCCCTGGGGTTCGCCGCCGAGTTCGCCGAAGACGGCATCGCCTCCAACGCGCTGTGGCCGCGGACGCTGATCGCCACCGCCGCGGTCCAGAACCTGCTCGGCGGCGACGAGGCGATGGCCCACGCGCGCCTGCCCGAGCTGTACGCCGACGCGGCGTACGCCGTGATCACTAAGCCGAGCCGGGACTGCACCGGCAACGCGTTCCTCTGCGAGGACGTCTTGGCCGAGGAGGGAGTCACCGACTTCGACCGGTACGCCTACCTGCCGGGCGTCGAGCCGCAGGTCGACATGTTCGTCGATCACGCCTGACGATCAGTGAAGGGCTACGTGAAGGCGCCGATGCCGGTGATGGCGCGGCCGACGATCAGCGTCTGCATGGTCTCGGTGCCCTCGAAGGTGTGGATGGCCTCCAGGTCGGCAAGCTCGAGGTGGCCGCCGGATAGACATCAAGCGCGCTGTTCGGGATCAGCCGGTGCATGATCCGCGCGTTGACCAGCGGGATGATGGGGTCGTCATCCCCGGCCAGGATCAAGGTCGGCGCCTGCAGCCGCGGCAGCTGCGGCAGGCTGGTCCACGCCAGGCCGGACAGCAGCTGGTAGTAATAGCCCGGGCGGGGCCCAGCCGGCTGGTCAGATGCAGCAGGTCCCGGGCCACATCCGGGTCGCGGCGCGCGCGGCCGCCGGACAGTTCCGCGGCGACCTGGGCGGCACACCCGGGTTCGCGCTGCCACCAGGCGCGATCTCTTAAGCAGCACCCGCGCATTCCCGGGCACCATCAGCGCGCCGGTCCCGCAGGCCGTAGCCGGTCCGTGCCGGGGCCTGTCAACGGTCATAGACGTACGTCCCGGGCGCGTCGCCGATCGGCTCCAGCCCGACGCCGCCCAGCTCCCCGGGAGCGGCCACCTCCTCGCCGCAGCGCTCGGCCAGCCAGCTCGCGCAGTCCGGCCACCAGGAGCCGTGGCAGTTCTCCGCGTGCCGCAGCATTCCTGCGGGTCTTCCGGCGAGTCCTTGGCCACCTGGTACCTGGCCTTCTCGTTGCCGGGCGGGTTGACCATTGCGGCAATATGTCCGCTGGTCGAGAGTACGAACCGCTTGTGGCCGGAAAGCAGCTGGGTAGACCGGTAACAGCTCTGCAGGGGCACAGGTGGTCGGTGATCCCGGCCACCAGGTAGGCGTCGCGGTCCACCGCGGCGCAGGTCGTGATCGGCGACCCGAGCATCGTACCCCGCCCGGCCGGACCAGCCGGTTGGTGACGCCGATCTGCAGGAAGTCGCGGTGCAGCGCCGCGGTCATCCGGGAGGTGTCCGCGTTCCAGAACAGGATGTCGAACGGCGGCGGCTTGCGCCGAGCAGGTAGTCGTTGACCCAGTAGTTCCAGACCAGGTTGTTGGCCGCAGCCAGGCGAACACCTCGGCCAGCGACCGCCCGTCGAGGTAGCCGCGGGCCTGGGACACGGCCGCGGCCAGCCGCGCGTTCCGCTCGCTGGCCAGGGCGCTGGACAGGCCCGCCCGCGCCTGGTCCAGCACGGTCACCATCAGGGAGAGCGCGGCGATCTGGTCCTGCCTGCCTGCTGCGCCAGGTGCGCGGCGACCATCGAGGACAGGATGCCGCCCAGCAGCATCCCATGAGCGCCGTCCGCTCGGTCCGGGTGATCCGCCCGACCGTGTTCATCGCGTCGAGGATCGCCTGCCCGTAGGTCTCGAAGCCCCACTTGGCGTGCCGGGCGTCGGGATTGCGCCAGGACACCATGAACACCTGCAGGCCCTGGCCGATCAGGTACTCCGCCAGGCTGCGACCGGGCGCCAGGTCGATCACGTAGAACTTGTTGATCGTCGGGGGGATGATCAGCAGCGGGATCTGCTGGACCGTGGCCGTGGCCGGGCGGTACTGGATCAGCTCGAACACCGGCGTGCGCAGCACCACCGACCCGGGCGTGATGGCCAGGTCCACCCCCACCTCGAACGCGTCCGGCTCGACCATCTTCGGCACCCGGGGCGGCGCGGCCATGTCGCTGGCGAAGTGCCGCAGGCCGGCCAGGATGCTGCCGCCGCCGGTGTTGATCGCCGCCTTCAGCGCCGCCGGGTTGAGCAGCGGGTTGTTGCTCGGCGCCATCGCGTCGACGAGGTTCTCCAGCACGAAATTGACCCGTTGGGTATCGGCCCAGTCCAGGTCGGCGTCCGCGGCCAGGCCCCCGGCTGTCTCCGTGGCCGCCAGGTAGGCCTGCATCACGCGACGCAGCCGCGGATTGCCTGCCCAGCACGGGTCGGCGAACCGGCGGTCACGCCGGGACGGCTGCATCTGCGAGTTTCCCACCGCATCCGGGCCATCTCACCCAGCAGCTGCCGACTCCTCCCCGCCACCAGGCGTGACTTGGAAGCCAGCGCCGCCGCCAGCCGCAGCCCGGAACCGCCCGGGTTCAGCCGGTTCAGCGCACCGAACGCCGCGTCGGTCAGCAGCAGGTCCAAAGGGTGCCGACAAGGCTTCCGCGCTAGCCGAGCCGGTTGTATCGGTAGAGGTTGTCATCATCGCCGCCCTTCGGTGAAGGTTAATTAAGCCCTGGCCATTCCCGTCGCGGCCGCGACGGAACAGCAGCTCGACGTTCTCCGGGCGGCCCAGGTCCATGTTCTCCCCCAGGAGCGCCTCGAAGAACGCGCGGGTGTGGACGTCGTTGTCGAAGACCTGTAGGGTGCCAAAACTGTGTCGTGCCCCTGACCTGCAGTGATGACGAGCATCAGCCGTAGGGCATCATGATCATCGTCCGTGTCCCTGCGCCTGCTCTACTTCATCTTCGTCCGGCTCTGCGGCTGGCTGGTACTGCTCAGCCCGCTCATCGGCCTTCAAGGACGCCGAGCTGCTCGTGCTGCGGCACGAGGTCGCCGTGCTGCGCCGGGCACATCCCGGCCCCGGCTCGACTGGGCCGACCGCGCCGTCCTCGCCGCGCTGATCCGGCTCCTGCCGGCACGACTGCGGAGCACACCGGCTCGTCACCCCACGCGCCGTCCTGCGCTGGCACCGCCGCCTGGTCACCCGCAAGTGGACCTATCCGCACCGGACGGGACGGCCGCCAGTCAGCGCCGAGATCGCCGCACTCATCGAGCGGCTCGCCACCGAGAACAACGGCTGGGGATACAAGCGGATCCAGGGCGAGCTGCTCAAGCTCGGCCACCGGGTCGGCGCGTCCACGATCCGCCGGGTCCTCAAGGCGCTGAAGATCCCCCCGGCACCGGAGCGGCGCACCGACACGACCTGGCGGAAGTTCCTGCACACCCAGGCATCGACGATGCTCGCCACGGACTTCTTCCACGTGGACTGCGCGGTGACCCTCCGGCGGCTGTACTGCCTGTTCGTCATGGAGGTCGGTAGCCGTTACGTGCACATCCTCGGGGTCACCGCGAACCCGGACAGGGCCGTGGACTGTCCAGCAGATCCGCAACCTGCTGATGGATCTGGGTGATCGCGCCGCGGGCTTCCGGTTCCTGGTCCGCGACCGGGCCGGGCAGTTCACCGCATCGTTTGACGCAGTCCTGGCCGATGCCGGCATCGAGGCCGTGAAGATCCCGCCCCGGAGCCCGCGTGCGAACGCTTACGCGGAACGGTTCGTGCTCACCGCCCGGACCGAGGTCACCGACCAGATGCTCATC
>CAVREL010000096.1:0-77249 GCA_963720105.1 uncultured Acidobacteriota bacterium
AGATCGTTCATAGGTTCACGGCCACTTCCAGGCCGTCGTACGCCAGGGCTACGCCCGGGGGCAGGATGCGGTTGGTTTCCTCGTGCCCAAGTTCATGGGCGATGTGGGTAAGCCATGTCTGGCGGGCGCGGATGCGCTCAGCCCACTCGAGCGCCTGCTTCACGGTGGCGTGGCTGGGGTGGGGATGGTGACGCAGCGAAGGGAGCACCAGGGTGTGGAGATTTTCGAGGAGTGGAAAGCTCGATTCGGGGATTTCGCTCACGTCGGTCAGGTAGGCCATGTCGCCGAAACGAAAGCCGGCAATCTCAATCTTCCCATGCATGACGGGGACAGAAGTGAATTCGATTTCGTGGATGCGGATGCGACCGGCCAGAGGTTTGATCTGGATGCGGGCGCGGGTGGGATAGGTGGATTCAGAAGAGAAGTGGTAATCGAATATTCGCTCCAGCACGGACGCGGTGTCGGGCGCGGCGTAGAGGGGAATGGGGCCGCCGGCGCGGACCGACGCGAAGCTCAGGGGCCGCAGGTCGTCGAGGCCCAGGATGTGGTCGGCGTGGGAGTGAGTGTAGAGCACGGCATCGATGTGCTTGAGGGACGTGCGGAGGGCCTGCTGGCGGAAATCGGGGCCGGTATCGATGACGACGGCGCGGGCGATGGAGGTCGCCGGGGCGTTCCAGCGCAACAGGACCGAGGGACGGAGGCGCTTATCGCGCGGATCGGCCGAGGTGCACACGCGGCATTCGCAGCCCAGCGTGGGCACGCCCATCGACGTGCCGGTTCCCAGGAATGTGAGGAGACCTTCCATTGCCGGTGCAGACCGTGCACTTCTCCTTCCGAGTTTGGCCAGGTGGTTTCCCGCCTTGGCGCCAGAAAAAAGGCGCGAAGAGGGGGCACGGAGTGAGTCAGGTTAACAAACGGTTCGTTGAGGTTCGTGGTTTCCCGCCTTCGCGCCAGAAAAAAGCGCGAAGACGGGGCACGGAGTGAGTCAGGATAACCAACATGTAACTGGTTAGCCCTTTCGCGTGGGAGGCGGAGGAGGGGGCTGCATGCTCTGCAGGGAGATCATGTTGGTGAGCTCGAGGAATGCCATGCGCGCCTCGTAGAGCGCGTTCTGCAGCACGCGGTCCTCGGCTTCGGTCAGGTTGCCCCTGGTCTTTTCGGCCACAATGCCCAGGAGGTCGATGGTCTGCCGGGCGCCGAGGATATCGATTCGGGCGCGCTGGCCGTCCTGGCCGGCGCCCATCTGGATCATGGAGGTGACATAGAGCTGATTGACGAGGTGATCGAAGGTGACGGCGGGCTGCGGGCCGATGCCCGGGTTCTGCGCGCGGATGATGTCTTCGAGGCGCTGGGCGGAAGCGTCGTAGGCGGATTTCTGCTCGCGGCTCTCTTCGGCGGTCGGCGGCGGGGGGATCTCGGGCGCCGTCTCGGGTTCTATCTCCAGTTCATCCACGGAGTCGATGCGCGAGTCCTCGGTGACGAGTTGAGGTCCGTGCCGCGGCTCCTCTTTTTGGGGCTCCGGCGCGGGCGTTGGTTCCGGCACAGGCGGGGCGGCGGCGGGCTTGCTTTCGGCCGCTTCGCGCTCTTCTTCCTCGGCCTTGTACTTGCGCCGGTCAACGACCTCGAATTTAGGCGTATCGCTCATTGTTCTATTTTTCCACACCCGATCACCCCACGGACGAAGACCTGTCCGTGGGGACCCCGATGGTGGTGAAAAGCGGGGCTTCGCCCAGAAGCTTTGCCACACCGCTTGTTGGGCCAACGGAGTAGTTTAGCGGCTGGTTGCCGGTCTCGGCCTCGGCGCGGATCATGGCGATGGCGAAGCGGCGTGGGCCTAAGGCGAGCGGCAGTTCCGCCGCGCTGGTGATGTGCCCGGCTTCGGCGCCGGGGAGGGTGAGGCTGGCGCCCGGGCCGGGCAGCGGGCCTTCGAGTTCGAGGGAGCGGAGGTGACGATGGACGTTGCCGCGGGAGCGGATGCGCTCCACGATCTCCTGGCCCAAGTAGCAGCCTTTGTTGAAGTGGAGGGCACGCAACTGCGAGGTCTCCTGGGGCAGGTCGCGGTCGACGATATCGATGCCGTACGCGGGGATGCCTTCGGCGATGCGGAAGGCTTCGAGGGCCGCGGAGCCCACGGGATTGGCGCCGGCAGTCGCAAGCGCCCGCCAGAGATCGGGGGCGTGCGCAGACGCAATCCAGATGGCGTAGTGATCGGCGAGGACGCCGTAGCCGCGGCGAATGAGAACCTGGGTCCCGTTCCAGTCACTTTGTACCTGGGTCAAAGGTTCGGGCAGAGCCGGCAAGCCCAGGCCGGCGAGGATGCAGCCCGCTTTTGGGCCGGTGAGCCCGAGGGCAGTTTGATCCTCGACAAGGGTCAGCTCGACATCGTCCATGATGATGAAGTGGTCCAGGTGGGCCAGAAGCTTATCGGACTGGCCGGCCGTCACTTCCAGTTCCAGGTCGTCACTTTCCCCGGGGTCCCCGGCGACGGGTCCTTGTCGCTGGGGTGGCTGACCGGGGTCCCCGGCGACGGGTCCTTGCCGCTGGGATGGCTGGCCGGGGTCCCCGGCGACGGGTCCTTGTCGCTGGGGTGGCTGGCGCCAGACCATGAGGTCACCCTGGATCCGTCCCTGGGCGTTCAGGACCAGGTTCCAGGCTCCGCTGCCGGCGGGCAAGTCCTTCACCATGTTGGTGACCATCCCGCTGAGCCAGCGAAACCGGTCTTTTCCGCCAAGGGCAAAACGCCGCAGCCATCCGAGGTCGTGAAGCGCGGTGCCGGAAAGAAGGGCCGCTATTTCAGCATGTCGCGCGTCCAACTCAGTAGGCGTAAGCACGCCGTGGTACACGGAATTCAGGGGCGGGGGATCAGCCGAGGCGAGCAAACCGGCGAGCACGGTGGCCGCCGGGGATGCGGCAACATTCAAGTCCGTCATGCGACAATTTTCCGCAGTGCTCCGGGGAATTTGCTGAAGCATACCCGGAGTCCAAACGCATCCTAATTATAGCCTTGAAGACGAGAGGGACACCGGAGGGCTCCGGCGTAAGGAGAGGGGATGAACAAGCAGTACATTGAAGCCGGGAGCCGCCGGCGCAGGTGGATCATCGCGGCTCTGCTGGGCTTCGCAACCGTATTCGCCGCCGGGCAAAGCCCGCAGGCGCCATCGCCGTCCGCTCCCCCCGTCAAGCCGCCTGACTCGGCGCAGGATTCCGGCCATGATTCATCGCAGACCCCGGGAAAGAAGCCGGAGACCCACATCACACCAGACGAGGCCAAGGAGCTTTTTGCGCTGGTGGATCAGTTGATCCAGTTCTCGTCGCAGGAAACCGGTCTGGAGATCAAAGGCAGCGTGAAGCGCCGGCTCACGACGCGCACGGCGGTGGAAGCCTATCTGACGCAGAAGTTCGAGGAGGACGAGAGCGCCAAAAGACTGCAACGGGGCGAGATTGTGCTGAAGAAATTCGGCTTGCTGGATCGCGATTTTGACCTCAAGCCGTTTCTGCTGTCGCTGCTGAAAGAGCAGATCGAGGCCTACTACGACTCGAAGACCAAGACGGTGAACCTGCTGGACTGGGTAACGGTGGATGAGCAGAAGCCGGTGCTGGCTCACGAGCTGACGCACGCGCTCCAGGACCAGCGAGTGGACCTGGAGAAATGGGGCGACCAGACGCCCAGTGACGTTTCGACGAATTATCGCGAGGATATGGATCACCTGGCCAAGGACGAAATGGATACTGCGCGTGAAGCGGTTGCGGAAGGCCAGGCCACCGCGGTGATGATGGACAACATCCTCAAGCCCATGGGGAAGAGCCTCATCAAGGATCCCGAGGTGGTGGACTTCATCAAGAACCAGATGGAGGGGTCGGAGAACTCGCCGGTGCTGGCGCGGGCGCCGCTGCTGTTGTCGAAATCGCTGCTGTTTCCCTATCGCGAGGGCCTGAGCTTCGAGCAGGACGTGTGGATGGACCAGGGGCAGAAGGCGGCATTTTCGGGAACTCTGGACCGTCCGCCGAGTTCCACCTGGGAAATCATCAATCCGCGCGAATTCGAAAAAGCGAAAGTGCCGGTGGTGCCGCTGATGCCTGACATCCACCCGATTGTGGACGGGACGTACAAGCCTTACGACATCGGGCAAGTGGGCGAGCTGGATTTGAACATTCTCACCGAACTGTTCGGGGGCGAAGGCGCAGCCCGCGACCTGACGCCATCGTGGGACGGCGGCATCTACTGGGCAGGCCAGCGGCTGAGCGCAAAGACGCCGGAGGAACAGGCCAGCACTAAGTCGATCTCGCTGTTCTACCTGTCGGCCTGGAAGAATAACGCCTCGGCGCAGGCGTTCGCCGACCTGTACGCAAATGCCTTGGGGCGCAAGTACTCCGGCCTGCATAAGGACGAGGGACATGCGGCGCCCACCGACGCGCCGGCGGGAACGGTGGAGCAGATCTACTCAACCAATGAAGGGCCGGTGGTGATCACGATTCGCGGGAAGCTGGTGTTCGTGGCGGAGAGCTTCGACCTGGAGCAGGCACGCAAGCTGGCCAGCCTGATTCTGGATGCGCAGGGGACGGGTGATCTGAGAACGGCGGGTGTGGAGCGGCCTGCCGTGCCGGCGTATGCGATGGGAGGCCCGACGCTCTCCGGCGGACTGGTGCACCTGTTCGCGGAAAGCGGCGTGATGAAGGCGGCGGTGGAGGCGGGGGAAAGAGCGGCTGCCACGCAGCCATAGAAGGCTAAGTGGTTTCCCAACTGCGCGCCCGACCACTGGGGCGGGTTCGGATAAACCATTCGTTTGTTGAGGTTCGTGGTCTCCCGCCTTCGCGACAGAAAGAGTCGCGAAGACGGGGCACGGAGGGGGTTGGACCTGCCACCGGTGGATTGGGGCTGGTGGTCTCCCACGGAGATTTGGGGTTACTTTCGCATGGGGATGGAGCGGAAATTGTGGGAATCCCGGCGCGCCCGGCCGTGTTAGGATGGAAAACATAAAGAAGGAACAGTAAGGCGTATACAGTTCGACCTGTAATTCTGTCCGTCCGGTCCCTTCAGGGATTCTCTTCTCATGCAGCCCGCATAGGCTCGCATCTTTCTCGTTGCCTTAACAACTTAGCTAAAGGAGTTAGTTATGTCATCGACTTGCGCGATTTCCGGTGTTGACAACGTAATTGCCCAGGCGGAACAGTGCCGCCGTGAAGCCCTTTCACTGGTCGGCAAAGACTCCCGCTATTCCGAGTTGGTTGGCCAGCCTTCCAGCTGGTGCGTGGTCACCGAAAAAGGCATGTGGTCACGTGCATTTCATACGGTTCATGAAACAGATCGGCTTAATGAATGCATCGAGAAGGGCCACCGGGTGGTGTTGACGGTGGGACTGGTGAGCCAGCCGGGGGTGCCGTTGCACGCGACCAGGTACGCTTCGGTGGTTGCGGTGAGTGAAGCGCGGAAGTATTCGGAGGACAAGCTCGCGGATATCGCGGTGCGGGCTAAGCTCAGGGCCGCTTCGGTTCTGCACTAAGAACGAGCGGGGAGGGTTCGTGGTTTCCCACCTTCGCGCCTCCACCCCAGCGACGAAGACCTGTCGCCGGGGACCCCGGAAAAACGTCGCGAAGATGGGGCACAGGAGTTTCTGTACCGACTCAGAGGGCGGCGGGGTCGGGTTGGCGGGAGACGAGGTATTCGTCGACGAGCTCGGCGACCAGCACGGCGGTGGGGACGGAGACCAGCGCGCCCACCACGCCGGCCAGTTCCCCACCCAGCAGCAAAGCTACGAGGATGGCCAGGCCCGGCAGGTCCACGCTCGATTTCATAATGCGCGGTGTGAGGAAGGAGTTCTCCACCCACATGTAGGCGACGTAGAAGATGCCTACGCCGAGGACGCGGCCCCAGGAGTCCACCGCGGCAGCCAGTAGCGCCAGGACGATGCAGAGGGCCGCGCCCAGCACGGGAATGATGTTCAGCAGCCCGGTGAGCACGCCCAGTGCGTACGCATAGCGCACGTGGAGCGATAAGTAGACCACGGTGCTGGCGAGGCCCAGGATCAGCATGAGACTTCCCTGCCCGATGAGCCAGCGGCCCATGCGCACATCGGCCCGGCGCAGGGTGCGGTCGAGGCGGGAGCGGCTGTGAGGCGGAACCAGCGACAGCGCCCAGCGGTAGGCCACGTCCCCTTCCAGGGTGAAATAGATGGTGAGGATGAGCCCCATGGCAATGGTGAAGAGCGAGCTAGCCCAGTTGCGGAGGGACAGGAGCAGGTAAGTGGCACTGTTCCCGGCGAAGTCCTGGATGCGCGCGGCAAGGTCGTGGAAATCGATGCGGCTGGCGAGGGGGAAATGCCGCAGCCTGTCGAGGATGGGCGGCAGGCGGAGGGGCATCTCCCGGCCGAATTCCTCCAGGTCGCGGATGACCGGAGGCAGGGCGAAAAAGCCGAACGCTACCAGCCCGCCCAGCACGAACAGCAACAGGATGAAGATAGCCACACGCCGGAAGGGCTGGAAGCGCCCAATGCGCAGGCTGGCGATGAACTGCACCAGGGGCTGCAGGACGACCGCAAACAGCGCGCTGACATAGAGCAGGACAAGGATGTGGCGCACCAGCCACGCCACGTAGCCGGCCAGCGCCAGCGCAAAGAAGAAAGTAATGTCGCTGCGCAGGCTGCGGGAGGAGCGTATGTCAGTGGTCATGCGCGAAAGTCCTGCACGTCTCGATTCACTCCAAATGAGATGACAGCGCTCAGTACAGCGGGGGCTGAAGAGGCTGCGGAAAAACGGAGAAAATGCAGCAATATTGCGCGCGCAAGCATAGCAGGGGCTGAAGCCCAAGTTGATTTTGCGCCATTTGCGGCCCGACTAAAGTCGTGCCCTTATTACAAAGCACCTTCCGCAACGAGTTTTTCCGCCGCCTGTAAAGCCCGCGCGCTCATTGGCTGCATTCGGCACGACTGAAGTCGTGCCCTTTCAAAACATCAGAGATCCGGGCGCGCTTTCACTCTCCTCCGCTCAGGATGGAGCCGACAATACCGCCGAGTACGCCGGCGCCGGCGGTCTGCGAGACTTCGCGGCCATGAGGAATGTAATGCGCAATCTGGTGCGCCAGGCGCGAGATGGGCAGGGTTTGCAGCCAGACCGTGCCGGGGCCAATCAACTGCGCGAGGAAAATGCCATCGCCGCCGAAGATCATGTTCTTGATGCCGGGAACGGTAGTGATCTGGAACGCCACGGTGGCCATGAAAGCGCCCACATGGCCGGGATGGACGCGGAGCATTTCGCCGGGCTGGAGGTCTTTGCGGATCAGCTCCCCGGAGAGCTCGAGCCAGGCCGTTCCCATGCCGCCCAGGCGCTGGAGGATGAATCCGTCTCCGCCGAAGATGCCCGCGCCCAGGTTCTGCTGGAAACCGATGGTCAGCGTGACCTGCGGTGTGGCGCAGAGGAATCCATGGCGGTGGACCATGTATTCGTTGCCCGGCCCTACCTGCAGCGGGACGATGTGGCCCGGGACCTTGGTGGCGAAGGCGACCTCGCCGGGATACTGCCAGGCGCGGTACTCGGTCATGAAAATGGTGCCGCCGGCAATGGCGCGTTTGAAGACGCCGAACAGGCCTCCGCCTCCGCCCATCTGGGTGTGGGTGGTCATCTGGATGGATTGGGTCATCCACGAGAGCTCGCCGCTTTCGGAGAACACGCTTTCGTTGGGGTCAAGCTGCACTTCGAGCACGGGCATGGTGGTGCCCTGGATTCGGGTTTGCATGAGGCCTCCTCAGGCCCGCAGGGGTAATCCCTTCTGGCTGCAAACAGTGTACACAGGGGTTGGCGAAGGCGATGTGACTTTCGCTGCCAAAACGATCCGCGAGCAAGCCACTGTCTCGCCCGCGGCATCGTATTCGGCATGAAGTGGACCCTGGTGCTTACATGGGCAATTCTCGCACTCACCGGCTGCACGCCCCGGGAGCGCAGCCCCGACGAGATCCGGAGAGAGACCGCGAACGCCACGTCGCAGGCAACCCGGGACGCCAAGGCCGCGGTCCAGGGCGTAGCCGATGGCCTCAGGCATGGAGGATCGGTCAACATTAACAAGGCCTCGGAAAAGGACCTGGAAACGCTGCCGGGGATCGATGAGGCATCGGCGCGGCGGATTGTGGAGAACCGGCCGTATGACAACTCCTACGAACTGGTGAAAAAGCGCTCGGTCTCGAAGGCGGAGTATGACCGCATCGCGGAAAAGGTGGTTGCGCGGTAGAGCTAGGGTAATTGGGATTCGTGGTTTCCCGACTTCGCGCCAGAAAGAAGGCGCGAAGACGGGGCACGGAGCTTTTTCTCTAACCAAGGACCCCGAATTTATTCGATGATTTGCAAACTCGTCTCCTCGGTCGCCAGGGAGCTGCCGCCGACCCAGATTCTGTACGTCGTTGGCTCAACCGTGCGCTTGACTTCGACGTTGTAGAAATTGAGCTCGTCGAAGCCGAGGGGGAACTCGATGTGCTTGGACTCGCCGGGCGCGAGCTGGACGCGCGCAAATCCTTTCAGCTCGCGGACCGGCTGCTCCACGCTGGGGCCGGTGTTGCGGATGTACATCTGCACCACTTCGGTTCCCGCCACGCTGCCGGTGTTGCGTACGTCGAAGCCCACCTTGACCACCGGCTGACGGCCTGAAGCCAGCACTTCCTTGAGCGGCACCGACGCGCGGCTGACGGTGGGCTTGGAGTAGCTGAAGCGCGTATAGCTGAGGCCCCATCCGAAGGGGAAGAGGGCGGAGTTTTCTTCATCCACGTAGCGGGAGACGAATTTGGATGGCGAGTCGGTGGGAATGTGAGTGAGGTCGACGCCTGTAGCAGGGCGCCCGGTAGGCATCTGCGCATAATAGAGCGGTTCCTGGCCCACGGCGCGAGGCAGGCTCGACGGCAACTTGCCGGAAGGATTCACGTCGCCAAACAGCACATCGGCGACGGCGTGGCCGCCCTCCATTCCGGGGCTCCAGGCTTCCAGAATCGCGGGCACATGCCCGGCGGCCCACTTCAGTTCGAGGGGACGCCCCGCCATGACGATGAGGATCACTGGCTTGCCTGTGGCGGCGACGGCCTCGAGCAGTTTCTCCTGATTGCCGGTAAAGCCGAGGTGCACGCGGCTGGAGGCTTCGCCTTCCATCCAGTCGGCGCTCTCGCCCAGCGCCAGGATGGCCACGTCGGCCTGCCTGGCGATCTCCACGGCTTCGGCGATGGTCTTGTTGTCGTCGGGGATCTCGTTGCTGCCGCCTTCCGCCGCCACCGAACCGCCGAAGTGCACCTTGTTGAGCGTGACCGCGTCCTGACCGGACAGCAGGCCGCAGCCTTCGGAATAGAGCAGGTTGTCGCCCAGGCGCTCGGTGAGGGCCTTGCGGAGGGTGATGGCGAATTTCGGATCGCCGCCGGTCCAGGCGCCGAGGATGTCGCGCGGGTTGTCAGCCATGGGGCCGATGAGGGCTACTTTCCTGGCCTTGGACGTGAGTGGAAGGAGGGCGCCGAGGCCTTCGACCGGGTCGTTTTTGAGCAGCACCTGGGTCTCGCCGGCCACTTTGCGAGTGACGGCGCGCTTCTCAGGCGTTGGCTCATAGGCCGGTCCGGCTTCGATATACGGATGTTCGAATAAACCCAGAGCGAATTTGACGCGCAGGATACGGCGGACGGCTTCGTCGATGACGGATTCGGGGATTTTGCCCGAGCGGACCTGCTGGGCGATGACGGTGCCGTAGAGGTTTCCCTCCATGTCCATATCCAGGCCGGCTTCGAGCGCCTTGCGGGCGACGGTGGGCCCGTCGCCGATGGAGTGGTTGACGAGCTCGCCGACGGCGCCCCAGTCGGATACCACGAAACCCTCAAAGCCCCACTCTTTGCGCAGGATCTGGGTGAGGGTAAAGGGGTTGGCGGTGGCGGGAATGCCGTTGATGGAGTTGAAGGAGCTCATCAGGGTGGCCGCGCCCTCGTCGACGGCGGCGCGGTAGGGCTCGAGGTAGACCTGGCGCAGCGTGATCTCGCTCATGTCGGTGGCGTTGTAGTCGCGGCCGGCGATGGCGGCTCCGTAGGCGGCAAAATGCTTGACGCTGACGGCGACCGAATCGGGCTTGGACAGATCGCCCTGCTGATAGCCGCGGACCCAGGCGCGCGCCATCACCGAACCCAGGTAGGGATCTTCGCCATTGGACTCGATGATGCGGCCCCAGCGCGGGTCGCGGGCGATATCGACCATGGGCGAGAACACCCAGGGCACGCCGTCGGCGCGGGCTTCAACGCCGCCGGTGTGGGCCACGATTTCCGCCGCGGAGGGATCAAAGCTGGCGGCCACGGCGAGCGGGATGGGAAAGACCGTGTGGTCGCCGTGGATGACATCCAGCCCGAAGATGAGCGGGATATGCAGCCGGGTCTGTTCCATGGCGATGTGCTGATAGTGGTTGGTGGCCTCGGCGCCCACCACGTTCAGAAATGACCCCACCTGGCCCTTGGCCACCATGTCTTCGAACCGCGTATTGGTGGCCGCGGCGTTGGGCCCGGTGGCAAATCCAGCCGAAAACTGCACCAGTTGGCCGATCTTCTCCTCCAGGGTCATTTTCTTGAGAAGGGACTCGACGCGCGCGTTGAGCGGTCTGGCCGCGAGCTGCGCGTTGGGCGCCTTTTCCTGGGCGGGGATTGCCAGCGGGATAAGTATTGTGAAGACGAGACATGCGAGGGTCGGGCGAGGGTGCGAAACCATAACCCGGCCATCATAAATTGTTTGGTCCGGGGCGGTCAGTCGAGTGTAAGACCCTGAAATCCGGGGCTGGGTTCGTGGTTTCCCGCCTTCGCGACTGAGAAACGTCGCGAAGACGGGGCACGGCACATCTATATTTGGTTGCGAAGAAAGAGGGCGCGAAGTTTGCTGGAGGTCAAAACAAACTTTCGTAATTGACCTAAAGTGTTACAAATCACCAGCACGCAAGCAATTTCGCGGTATGAATATAGTCACACAAAGAAAAAACAATCTGCATGGAGCACCTATGAGCAGCTTTCTTGCCTTCGTTGTCCTGGCTTCTCTGACTAACGGGAATGCGGCCCAAACGGCCAAGGCGGTGAATCCGCCCAAGGACCCGGTCTTCCTCGCCGTGCCCAAGCCGCCGGAAGGGCTCACACTCTACAACGCCAATGGCGAAGTTGTGGCCCGGTGCGGACGGAAAGACGACTCGTTCGCGAACTGCAAGATGGAGCCGGGCGTGACGCTCGACGACCTGATGAACGCGTGGGTCCACGCCTACCAGGATTCGGAAAAGTAGCTGGCCACTTCGCCGCCATGGTCGCGGAATGCGGGGAAAGTGTGCCCTTGGACGGAGATTAGTCCAGGTTCGTGGTCTTCCGCCTTGGCGACAGAAAAACGTTGCGAAGACGGAGCGCGAAGCGGGTTCGGATAAACCACCCGGTTGGTTGAGGTTCGTGGTTTCCCGCCTTCGCGACTGAAAAACGTCGCGAAGACGGGGCACGGGGCCGGATAGACAAGCCAACATTCTGTCTTCTTGCGGCGAGATCGCTGGGAATCCGGTTTCATGCTGTACTGTTGCTGTGACCGGTATGCGGCGCATTCTCGCCCAAATCCGTAAGGCACTGGCCCTGGCCCTGGATCACGACATGTTTGGCGTGGCCAAGGCGGCAGCCTACTCGGGCATACTGTTTTCTTTTCCGGCAGTGCTGGTGATGACCACCCTTCTGGCGCGGGTGCCGGAAGGAACGACGCTGGTGGGCGAGGTGCGCAGTTCCCTCGATCAGTTTCTGCCGGAAGATTCGATGGATCTGCTGCAGTCGGCGCTGGAGACCAAGCACTACTACTCGGTGCAGGTGCTTCTGTCGGCCACGAGCCTGAGCATTTTTGCGGGACTGGGGCTGATGCTGTCGCTGATGGAAGGATTCCGCCGCGCGTATGAACTTCCGCGCGACGAATGGTCCTATAGGCAACGGGTGGCGCGGGCGTTCATGCTGGTGCCCATCGTGCTGGTTCCGCTATGGCTGGCCAGCCTGCTGCTGGTATTCGGGCAGCTGATTGAACACTGGATGATCAAAAACTCCGATCACGAGTTGCGCCACATGGTGCTGTTCTCCTGGAGAGCGGTTCGCTGGACTTTGGCGGTGGCCACCAGCGTGGCCGTGGTTTCAGCTCTTTATCACTTCGGGACGCGGCGCCGAGAGCACTGGAAATGGGTCATTCCCGGAGCGCTGGGGGCGACCGCGGTGTGGTTTCCTGCCACGCTGCTCTTCGGCTGGTACGTGACGCGCGTAGCGGACTACTCGATGTTCTACGGCTCGTTCGCGGCCGGCATTGCGACGCTGGTGTGGCTCTACATCACTTCGCTGAGCGCGCTGCTGGGCGCGGAGCTGAACGGAGTGCTGTTCCGCGCGCGGCAGGAGCGGCTGGCGGCGAATACGGAGCCGCCTTCGGTGGCGTCGCGGTTGTGATGGCATTGTGCCGGCCATCGAGGGAAATGGTTCGTTTCTTTCGCCCCTACGGGGCTTGGGACATCATTGACCTGCTTTCCCAGGACTTCGTCCTGGGCTATCCTCTGTGCTCGCTCACGATGACAACCTCGATGCGACCGACCGCGAGGGCGGCCGGGGAAAGGGCGTGCGCAACCCGCAATGTAAAATAAATGAGGCTGCCACCCCAACAGAGCGTCAAATCCATTTGCTTCCCCTTCTGGAGCATCCTGAATGCCTTTCGCTGAAACAAGCCTGAACGACTCTGTGTCGCAACGCCGCGCGAAAATTGTGGCCACACTGGGTCCGGCGTCGAATACCGTTCCGGTGTTTCGCGAACTGGTGCGAGCCGGCGTGGATGTGGTGCGGCTGAATTTTTCGCACGGCACGCATGAAGAAAAGCTGGCGCTGATCCAGATGATCCGCAAGGTGAGCCGGGAGGAACACAAGCCATTGTGCATCCTGGGCGACCTGCAGGGGCCCAAGATTCGCACCTCGAAACTGAAGGACCATCAACCGGTGATGTTGAAGGCGGGCGCGCGGCTGACGATTACTCCGCGGGACGTTCCGGGCACGGCATCCCTGGTGGGGACGACGTTCGAGACGCTGGCGGAAAACGTGGAACAGGGCTCGCGCATTCTTCTCTCCGACGGGCTGATCGAATTGCGGGTTCACGAAGTGGCGGGCGATGACGTGGTCTGCGAAATCGTCAATGGCGGCCTGCTGGGGGAGAACAAGGGCATCAACCTGCCCGGGATCCCGGTGCGCGTGCCGTCGCTGACGGAGAAAGACAGCCAGGACCTGGAATTCGCGATTCACAACGGGGTGGATGCGGTTGCGGTGTCGTTTGTGCGCACCGCCGAAGATGTGCGGATCGTGAGGAACCGGGTGGCGGCGCTGGGCGGCGAGACGTGGATCATTGCCAAGCTGGAGAAGCCGCAGGCGATCGAGCATCTGGACACCATTCTGCAGGCGGCCGATGGAATCATGGTGGCGCGCGGGGACCTGGGGGTGGAAGTGCCGCCCGAGCAGGTGCCGGCTTATCAGAAACACATCATTCGCCGCGCGGGCGAGTATCGCAAGCCGGTAATCACGGCGACGCAGATGCTGGAGTCGATGATCGAAAACCCGCGCCCCACGCGGGCCGAAGTGTCGGACGTGGCCAACGCGGTGTATGACGGGACCGATGCGGTGATGCTTTCGGGCGAATCGGCGGTGGGCAAATATCCGGTGGAAGCGGTGGCCATGATGGGGCGCATCGTGTACGAGGCCGAGCGCCACATCAAGGAGCGCAACTTCAGCGAGCCGCCGATTCGCTCCACACACCTGTCGATTGCGGAGACCATCTGCGAAGCCACGGCGCATGCAGCCGACGATCTGGACCTGCGCGGCATTGCGCTGTTTACCGAATCGGGCTCAACGGCGCGGCAGCTTTCGAAATATCACCCCTCGGTGCCCATCTATGCGCTGAGCCCGGTGGAAGTGACGATCAACCGGCTCAATTTGCTGTGGGGCACGATTCCCATTCGCTGTCCCAAGGTGAACACCACGGAAGCGCTGGTGGAACTGGCGGAGAACATGCTGGAGTTGTACGGGTACGTTCGTTCGCGCGAGGTGATCGCCATTGTGGCGGGGACGCGGACCAAGTCGGGATCGACCAATTTCCTGCGCCTGCACGTGATGGGGGAGCAAAACCTGGAGGGGGTGCGATTTTTCGCGCCCCACGAGGAGACGGCTGGAGCCACGACTGGAGAGGTCACGAGAAAACGCGGGGCGGGAAAGAACAGGGTTTCGTCGCGTGATAAAGGCCGGGTTCAGGGTTCGTAGTTGCCCGCCTTCGAACCTTGGAACCCGGTCTCGGGGTTCGTGGTATCCCGCCTTCGCGACAGAAAGAAGTCGCGAAGACGGGGCACGGAGACTTATTTGCGGCGAATACTGTGAAACAGGCCGACGATGCCCGAGGGCAGGGTCAGGATGGCGGGCAGCGGCGTGGGAATCGCGGTGAGGAAGGCGAGAATAAGGGCCTTGATGAAGGCCGATTGCTTGTCGTCGCCGTACCATTTTCTCTGCGCAAGATAGGCAATGAAGCCAAGGACGCAGCCGGCGCCGATGGATACCGGCAGGATGGCGCCCATGGTGGCGATTTCGCCGCCGAAGAGCATCATGTCCACGACGAGGGTAAGAAAAGCGATGGCGGGATGAATGCCGAAGATCTGGCTGAATCCGCGGGCGCGCGCGGCGTGGTAGGCGTAGGGGGAGTAGGAAGCAGGCGGGTAGGTTTGCCCGTTCTGAACCGGTAATGCAAATCCGGTCTGTGCTCCACATGCGGAACAGAAGCGTCCGGGCGGGTTAGCGACAAAGCCGCAGTGCGCGCATGGCATGGTGTTTTCCTCCGTCGTACGGACTGTCTCCTACGAGCGCGAGGCAATGTCCACGTATGGAATTGTAGCCGGACCGTAATAGAAAAGCACGGGAGCAGGCCCTGCGGCCCGCCCCGCGATGGCGGGTTTATAGCGGCTTTCCACTTTCGTATGGACCAAGCTGGTCGGAGATCTTCTCCTTGTCGCCAACGACCACGATGGTCATCGATGCCGGCTTGAGGTATTGCGCGGTCATCTTCTGCACATCGGCCGGAGAGATGGCATTTACCTTGCCCACGTAAGTCTTCAAGTAGTCGTCACCCAGGCCAAGCGCGTCGATACTCTGCAATTGCGCTATGAGCGCGCCGCGGTTTGAATTGCGAATGATGAACAGCCCCGACAGGTAATTCTGGATCCCCTTCAACTCCGTTGCGGTGGGCGGTTCGGCGGCAAGGCGATTGATCTCGGCGACGATCTCCTTCAGCGAAGCTCCGGTGAACTTGGTGGTAACGTCGGCGTTCTCGGTCCAGTAGGAGTCGCGGAAGCGGTTCGAAATCACGGCAAACGGCGAATAGGTGTATCCCTTCTGTTCACGGATATTCGCGGTAATGCGCGAGTTGAACGATCCGCCCAGGAGCGCATTGGTCACCTGCAAGGGAATGGCATCCGGGCTGTCGGCCGTGGCCACCGGCAATCCGATGATGATGGTCGATTGCGGCGCGCCGGAGCGATCGGTGAGGTCGAGAATTCTCTGCGGATTGGGTTTGGGGACGTTGGCAGCGCGGGCGCGGCCGGACGCCTGCCAGGACCCCAGGCTGTCGGCGATGGCTTTCTTCACTTGCGGCACATCGAATTTTCCCGCGACGTAGACATGCCCGCGGCGGGGACTGAAGTTGGTGGAAACGTAATCCTTCACGTCGCGGATGGCGATCTTTTTAACGTCCTCTTCCGAAGGCAGGACCATCGCATAGGGATGGTCGCCGTAAAGAATCTTTTTGAATCGGATCTGGGCAAGAGTTCGCGGCTGCGATCTTCCCAGCGCAATCTGCCGCAACTCGTCGTTCTTCAGGCGATCGAGTTCCGACTCGGGAAGCCGGGGATGCGCCACCACATCGGACAGCAGGCGAACCGCGTCGGGACCGAACTCGGAGAGCACGTCGAGGGTCGCGTTGGTGCTGTCATACGATGAGCTGACATCGAGCGTGCTCCCCATGCGGGCCGCCTCATCGGCCAGTTGGCTCGAGGTGAGCTTCCCGGTGCCTTCCTTCAGCAGGTTTGCGGTCACCTCAGCCAGGCCCTGATGCCCGCTGCCTTCGTCGGCGCTGCCGGCCACCACGGTGATCGCCACGGTCACCTTGGGAATGTTGCCATATGGAATCAGCGTGACCTTGAGGCCGTTGGGCAGCGTGTAAGTCTCGCGCGCCGGAACCGTAAATGCCTTGGCCGGGCCGCCTTCCGGCGGAGCCTGTTTTTGCGCCCGTGCCTGCGCGCCCGCGTACCCGCCCAACGCCACCACCAGCCAACCCGTCATCAATAATCTGGTCTTCATCGCTCTCTCCTACTGATTCGCTGGGGCCGCTGTTTCCTTCGGCTTGGGTTGCAGTTCAATCACGGTGCGATTTCCGGGACGCAGGTATTCCTGGGCGGTCTTTTGAATCAGTTCCGGCGTCACCTGCGCGAATTTATCGTCCAGCGTGTTGACGCGCCCGGGATCGTCATCGAACAGCGCGAAGCTGGCCAGCATGTTCACCAGGCCAAAGCCTCCGAACTGCCCGATCTCGTCGTACATCGCGGAACGCAGCTTGACTTTCGATCGCGCCAGCAACTGCGCGTCCACCGGCTTTTCCCGAAGAGGCGCAATGGCGTTGTCGATGGCGGCCAGCACATCGTCCGCCTTGTTGGCCGGGTCGTAGCGCAGGTCGGCTTCCAGCAGCATCGGTCCCTGGTAGTCGAACATGTCGCCCAGGCCGGCATTGATGCCGCCCTCCACGCTGTCCGTGAGCCCGCGCTTTTGCGCCAGTTCCTTGTAGAGCAGCGAGTCGTTGCCCTCGATCAGAATCTCCTCAATCAGGCCCATGGCGTAGTACTCCGGCGTGTTGCGGTCGGGCATGTGGTATCCGACGGCGATGGCCGGCCGGGGCGCAAGAGGATCTGTCTTGCGGATGCGCTTTTCGCTCTCCTGGCGCGGCTCGGAGAGATCGGGCAACGGGGGCACGTCCGCCGCCTTGATGGGCCCGAAATACTTCTCCACAAACTTCTTCGCTTCGGCCGGCTCGAAATCTCCCACGATCGCCAGCGCCGCGTTGTTGGGCGCGTAATAGGTGGCGTGGAACTTCTGCACCTCGTCGATCCTGGCGGCTTCGATGTCGGTCAGGTCGCCGTAGAAGTTATGCGCGTTATACCAGTTCGAGTTGGCGGCCATGGGCATGTCGATCCAGGGGAAGCCGCCATAGGGGGCGTTGAGGACGTTGACTTTGACTTCGTTGCCCACCACACCCTGCTGGTTCTTCAGGTTGTCGTCGGTTACGGCCAGTCCGCTCATGCGGTCCGCCTCGGCCCACAGCGCCGTTTCGAGCTTGTTGGAAGGAAGAACCTCAAAATAGTTGGTGAAGTCGAAGCGGGTTGACCCGTTGAGGACGCCGCCGTTGCTCTGCACCAGCTTGATGAACTCCATCTTGCCCAGGTTGGCGGAGCCCTGAAACATCATGTGCTCGAAGAGGTGGGCAAAGCCGGTGCGGTCGCGCGGCTCGATGCGAAAGCCGATGTGGTAATACACTCCCACGCAGACGGTGGGCGCGGTGTGATCCGGCGAGAGCACCACCCGCAGGCCATTGGGCAGCTTGTAATACTCGACGGGGACGTGGAAGCCGGTTTCCGCCGATCCAGCAAAGGATGGCCGTCCCCACGCGAGCGCAACCAGCAGAGCCAAGGCAATGAAGGGGGCTCTTCGCTTGATGATCATTGATTCCCTCCTGACAGCCGTGTTGTCGCACAACCGGCTCCTGCGAAGAAATGGAAAAGTGACGACTGCGGCTGGATTTCGGGTTGAATTTGCAGACAGTCTTCGGCGCAGGGCGATTCTACACCGGCACAGGCGCGATCCCCCCGCATCAGGGGTGGCGCGAGGTGCAGACTGCGATTATCTTTTTACGACGTGGCAGCGATTGCATGTGCTTCTTCCGCCCCCTTCGGGGGCTTGACCTCCGATATTCTTCGGCATTCCCCAGGCTTGCGCCTGGGGCTACCATCTCGCGCCCGCTTTGCGGGCTTTAAACGTCGCCCTGAAGTAATCGCGGCGATTTACGACGCCCTGCATTGGCTCCCATCGCCGCGCGACACCCGTTGATAAGCAAACCACGGACTTCAATTCATGAGTTTCATCATGAAGTAGGTGTACTTCTCGGCGTCGGTGCGCGCTTGCTGCTTGCTGTCTGCGCCTTCGCCGTGGCCGCCTTCGATGATCTCGTCGTAGTAAAACGGCAGGTGGTACTCCTCCATGAGCGCAGCAAACTTGCGCGCCTGCACCGGACCCACGCGATCATCCTTGGTGGTAGTGAAGATCAATGGCTCGGGATAATGACCGTCCGGCTTCAGGTTGTTGTAGGGAGAAATGGAAGCCAGGAAAGCGCGCTCCTCGGGGACGGAGACAGAGCCGTACTCGCCCACCCACGACGCCCCAGCGGACAGATGTTCGTACCCCAGCATGTCGAGCAGCGGAACCTCGATCACGACCGCGTTCCAGCTCTCTGGATGCTGTGTAAACTCCACCCCCATCAGCAGGCCGCCATTCGATCCGCCATAGATCCCCAGGCGCTGGGGCGAGGTGATCTTTCGCGCGGCCATGTCCCGCGCGACGCCATAGAAATCGTCGTAGATCCGCTGTCGGTGGGTCTTGAGGCCGGCCTCGTGCCACGCCGGTCCAAACTCGCCGCCGCCGCGGATGTTAGCCAGCACGAAGACTCCGCCGCGCTCCAGCCAAAGCTTGCCCTTCACGCTGTCGTAGAACGGAGTCACGGCGATTTCGAATCCTCCGTACGCGGTCATCACGGTGGGATTGTTGCCGTCGTACGGCATGTCTTTGCGATGCACGACGAAATAGGGAACGCTGGTTCCGTCGCTGGAGGTTGCATCCAACTGCTCGACCACATCTTTGGAGGTGTCGAACAACGCCTTCTGCGTCTTCACCAGTTTTAGCGACGCTTGATCCGCATCCCCCAGCCAGAGTGAATGTGGAGTCAAAAACCCCGTCTCTCCGAGGAAGAATCGATCATCGAGTTGGCTGGACGCAGCGAAACCTACGGTCAGGTTGTCGGGCACAGGAAGCTTCTTGCGGGTCCACTGGCCGTCCTTGCCGCGGGTGTACACGGAGGCGCGTCCCTGCACATGGTCGAGCGTGGTCAGGAGCAAGTGGTGGCGCGTCGTAGCCACCTGCTGCGCGAACTCCCGGGAGGTGGGAGCCAACACCACTACCGGCTTCAGGTGCTCAGGATCTTTGGCGGCCGCGTCCAGATCGATGGCGATGATCGATCCCTGTTTGATGGCTGTGTTTTGCCCGGCCGGCGTCCAATCTTCGTGCATGGAGAAGATCAACTGGTTATCGATAAAACCTTCCAGCCAGGTTTTGGGAGGCATTGCCAGCTTATGTACCGCGCCGGACTGGACCACGTGCCATTCGTGCTCAAAGAAGCTCACGTCCCTTCCGATGACAGCGGCGCGGTGCCCTTCTCCGTCGACATAGGAATTGGGGTTAACGCTGACATCCTTTGCGGTGCCACGAAAAAGTTCCGTGGCGCTCTCCAGGGGCTGCCCGCGTTTCCATGTCCGCACGGTGAAGGGATACCCGGATTCGGTCATGGTGCCCGGGCCCCACTCGCGGGCGATGAGCAGCGTGTCTTTGTCGGCCCAGGCCTCGTTCTGCTTGCCGCGCGGCAGCACGAATCCGCCTTCGACGAACTTGCCGGTTTTCAAATCGAATTCGCGCTCGATCTTCGCGTCTTCGCCGCCCGCCGAGAGGTACACCAGGCAAACTTCGTTGGCAGGAGGAAGACAATCGAAACCATTCAACACCCAGCTCTGGTTGTCTTTCTTGGCCAGCGAGTCGAAGTCGAGGATGGTCTCCCATTTCGGATCGGCGGCCAGGTAGTCGCTGGTGCGGCGCAGGATTCCGCGTATATGCCCGGCATCCTGCCAGAAGTTGTAGATCGTGCCGCCGTGGAAGTCCGGCCACGGGAGCCGATCCGGAGACTGCAGCACGGTAAGCGCTTCGGCCTGCAACTGGGCGAAGTGGGGGTCTTTCTCCAGCACGGCGGTGGTTCGCTGGTCGTGTTCTTTGACCCAGGCGAGGGGCTTTTCGCCGTTGACGTCTTCGAGCCAGGCATATTTGTCCGGCGGGGCCGCGCCAGTTGCCTGTGCGGCGGCATGCGGCGCCAGCCGGGCGGCGAAGATGAGGATCGGAAACAAGATGGACGCGGCGATGGGGCGGAACAGAGACGAGTGCAAGAGACAGCCTCCTCAGGAGATTGGGACAGTTCCGTGGTTTCCCGCCTTCGCGACAGAAAAAAGTCGCGAAGACGGGGCACGGAGGTTTGGTTCTGGTGCGTGCAGTGCCGGATCATTGATCAAAAGCAAACGGGAAAAAAAAATGGGAATGCCGCATTGAACTTTGGTATGAAAACCTGCACCCGAGGGCATGAATTCAGCGTCTGAATGTATACCATGGGTTGCCTTTATTCTGCCCTGCGGAAGCCGGGATTGCTGGTAATTGTTGTGGCCGTTGCCTTGATCCAGACGCCGCGGGCGCGCGGGTTCGGTTTGCCGAGTCTTCGCGTGCACGCCACTCATCCCATTGTGGTGGGCTACTTTCCCCAGTGGGGAATCTATTACAAGCAGCCATACTACGTGAAGACGCTGGTGAGCAACGGCAGCGCGAAACGCCTCGACCAGATCAACTACTCGCAGGCATCGGTGGGCGGGGGACGGTGCTCGCTGGCCGATGCCAATGCCGATCTCAATACCGCGTTTACGGCCGAGACCAGTGTCAGCGGGCTGGCGGACGACCCTGATTCGCCCTTCCGCGGCTATTTTCATCAACTCGAAGAATTGAAGAGCCGCAATCCGCGGCTGAAGGTTTTGATCTCTCTCGAAGGCCGGGCAGCCGATTTCGCCGAGGACGCAAAACCGGAGAACCGGCGCGCGTTTGTGTCTTCGTGTGTGGACACGTACATCCGCGGGCACTTTGCGCCTGAGGTCAGCCGGGCGGGTCTGTTCGACGGGTTCGATATTGACTGGGAATCGCCACAGGCGGCGGATGCGGAGAATTTTCGGGCGCTGGTGGAGGAATTCCGGCGACAGATGAATGCCGTGCGCCCGGGCCTGCGGCTGTCGATCGCGGTGGATCAGGCCCCCGAGACACTAGCCGGGACCAACTTCGCCGCCATCGCCACGCAGGTGGACCAGGTGGGGGTGATGAATTACGACTACGCCGGCCCGTGGAACAAGACCACCGGTTTCCTGGCGCCGCTGTTTGCCAACCGTCATGGTCTCAGCATTGAACGCAGCATCGCCAGTTACAAGGCCGCCGGCGTGCCGGCTGAAAAGCTGCTGATGGGAGTGCCGTTCTATGGCTACAGTTGGACGGCGGTGGGGAGCACGAACAACGGCCTGTTCCAGCCGGGAAGCGCGGTGCGGGGCGACCGGCCGTACAACTACATCCGCACGCTGCCGGCGTCTTTCGCGGCGTATCGCGACCCGCGATCGCAGGCGCCCTGGCTGTTCGACGGCCAGACGTTCTGGACCTACGAGGATCCCGTTTCGGTGCGCTATAAGGTGAGCTACGCGCGCGACCAGCACCTGGCCGGCATAATGATCTGGGAACTGAGTGAGGACACCGCGGATGCGGAACTGCTCAGCATGGCGTACCGGTCGCTGCATCATCCGCTGAAGAACAAGGTGTTTGCGAAAGTGAGGACGGTGGAGGGGCCGGTGGCGGGGAGCTGAGTCCGGAGTATCCCAGGTCCCAAAACCGGGACCCGGGGCACCCGGCCTGATTCAAACTGCCCTGCCCTCGATGAGATCTGCGTTAATCACCCGGACGCCATCATCACCTTTGCTTTCCGGTGAGACACTTACCAACATGACCGCAGCAAGAGGCGATCGAATCTGGGCCTTCCGGCGCGGCTGATCGTTGGCGGCCTTCAGCCAGACCCAATCTCCGATCTTCAGGCCGAGCGCCTCGAGCTGATCGAGCGCAGCCTTGATTTCAGCGTATGTTTTCATCGAAACCGTTCCGGCCCAATCCTGGCCGGGTGCCCCAGGTCCCTGCGGTTGGGACCTGGATTCCCATCCCCTTTACCTCGCGGCTAACTGGCGCAGTACGTACTGCAGGATGCCGCCGTGCTCGTAATAGAGAATCTCCTGCGGCGTGTCGATGCGGATGCGGGCCTCGAAGGTTTTTTTCTTACCTTCAGACGAGGTTGCCACTACAGCCAGAGTGCGGCCATTCTCGAATTTCTGGTCGAGCCGCTCTTTGAAACCTAGGATGTCGTAGGTTTCTTCGCCCGTCAGGCCTAGCGATTCGGCGTTTTTGCCCGCCTCGAACTCCAGCGGAAGAATGCCCATGCCGACGAGGTTGGAGCGATGGATGCGCTCGAAGCTCTCGGCGATGACCACCCGGACACCCAGGAGATTCGGCCCTTTGGCGGCCCAGTCGCGCGATGAGCCTGAGCCGTATTCCTTGCCGGCGAGAATCACCAGCGGCACACCGCGCTCCGGCGTACTTCGCGCTGGCGTCGTAGATGGACATCTGCTCGCCTTCGGGAAGCAGGCGGGTGACGCCGCCCTCGGTGCCCGGCGCCAGCTTGTTGCGGAGGCGCACGTTGGCGAAGGTGCCGCGGACCATGACTTCATGGTTGCCGCGGCGGGAGCCGTAGCTGTTGAAGTCGGCTGGCTTGACGCCGTGTTCGGTGAGGTATTTGCCGGCCGGGCCGTTGGCCTTGATGGAACCGGCGGGGGAGATGTGGTCGGTGGTGACGGAGTCGCCGAGGACGGCGAGCACGCGGGCGCCGGTGATGTTCTTCGACCGGAGCGGGCGTTGGCGTGATGCCGTCGAAGTAGGGCGCCTGGCGGATGTAGGTCGAGTCGGGCTCCCACTGGTAGACGTCGCCGGTGGGGAAACTGAGGCCCTGCCAGTTCGCGTCGCCCTCGGTGACGGTGGCGTACTCGCTGGCGGAAGCCTTCGCTGGAGAATGCCCTTCTCGATGGCCGCGGCGACTTCCTGCTGCGTGGGCCAGATGTCGCGCAGGAAGACGGGCTTGCCGTGCTGGTCGGCGCCGAGCGGATCGGTGTCGAAGTTGTGGCCGATGTTGCCGGCCAGCGCGTAGGCCACGACCAGCGGCGGGCGACATAAGATAGTTCGCGCGCACGTCCGACGTTGACGCGGCCCTCGAAGTTGCGGTTGCCGCTGAGCACGCTGACGGCGACGAGCCCGTGCTCGTCGATGCTTTTGGAAACATCGCTGGGGAGCGGGCCGGAGTTGCCGATGCAGGTGGTGCAGCCGTAGCCCACCACGTTGAAGCGCAGCTTTTCGAGATAGGGCAGCAGGCCGGACTTCTGGTAGTAGTCCGTCACCACGCGCGAGCCCGGCGCCAAGGAGGTCTTGACCCACGGGGGCACGCTGAGACCTTTCTCGACGGCTTTCTTGGCAAGCAGGCCGGCGGCGACCATCACCGATGGATTCGAGGTGTTGGTGCAACTGGTGATGGCGGCGATGACGACCGAACCGTGATCGAGGTACTTGTCGGGATCGATGTTGAAGCGCTCTTTTACGGTGGTGGTGACGTGGAGCGGTGCGGCCAGGGCGGTCTTGGCAGTTGCGGACGAAGTTGCCGGGCCTTCGTTATCTTCGTTGGCAACGGCGAGGGCGGTATCGGCTACCGCGCGCGGCTCCCATGCGGCCGCGGTGCGTGTACCCAGAGGCTTGGCCGTGGGTGACGAGCAGGGACGGAAGCTGTTGCTGGAAGCTGGACGCGGCGTCCTTCAGCAGCACGCGATCCTGCGGGCGCCTGGGGCCGGCGACGCTGGGCTCGACGGCGCCGAGGTCGAGCTCGAGGGTCTGCGAGTACTCGGCTTCCGGCGAGCTTGCCGTGTGGAAGAGGCCCTGCTCCTTGTAGTAGGCCTCGACGAGCTTGATGTGGTCTTCGCTGCGGCCGGTGAGGCGGAGATAGCGCAGCGTCTCGGCGTCGACGGGGAAGATGCCGCAGGTGGCGCCGTACTCGGGAGCCATGTTGCTGATGGTGGCGCGGTCGGCGAGCGGGAGCTCGGCGATGCCGGGGCCGTAGAATTCGACGAACTTGCCGACCACGCCGAGCTTGCGCAGCGCCTGGGTGACGGTGAGAACGAGGTCGGTGGCCGTCGCGCCTTCGCGCAGCTTGCCGGTGAGCTTGTAGCCGACGACTTGCGGAACCAGCATGGAGACGGGCTGGCCGAGCATGGCGGCTTCGGCTTCGATGCCGCCGACGCCCCAGCCCAGCACGCCCAGGCCGTTGATCATGGTGGTGTGCGAGTCGGTGCCGACCAGGGTGTCGGGATAGGCGATGAATTCGCCGTTGATCTCCGTGGTGAAGACGACGCGGGCCAGGTATTCAAGGTTGACCTGGTGGCAGATGCCCATGCCGGGCGGGACGACGGAGAAGTTGCGGAACGCGGTCTGGCCCCACTTAAGGAAGGCGTAGCGCTCGCGGTTGCGCTGGAACTCGAGCAGCGAGTTGGCGTCGTAGGCGGCGGGGGTGCCGAACTCGTCGACCTGCACGGAGTGGTCGATGACCAGCTCGGCGGGAATGAGGGGATTGACGCGCTCCGGGTCGCCGCCCAGCGTCTTGATGGCGTCGCGCATGGCGGCCAGGTCGACGATGGCGGGCACGCCGGTGAAGTCCTGCATGAGCACGCGGGCGGGCATGTAGGCGATTTCGCGGCTGGGCTCGGCCTTGGGATCCCACTGGGCGAGGAACTCGATGTCGGCGGCGGTGACGTTGACGCCGTCTTCGCGTCGCAGCAGGTTTTCGAGCAGGATCTTCAGGCTGAAGGGAAGGCGGCCGAGATTGAAGCCCCGGGCTTCGAGCGCGGGAAGGCGGTGGATGCTGTAGGTCTTCGCACCGGATCTGAGAGTCGCACGGCTGTTGAAACTATTCATGGCAAGATGCCTTTCTATCCGCGCCTGAGCAGCGGATGGAATGCGGGAAACTCACTCCGCGCGGGTGCCCCAGGTCCCTGCTGTTGGGACCCGGGAGGGCAGGATTTCGTCGGGAATAGATTAATCAGTGGGGGGAACTACCGTCCACGGTCGTGGCGGCCGCGCCGGAAGCGCTTGAGGAAAAGCGAATCGGGGATGGTGGTGCGGGCGGGCATCGGATTCCGCGATAATTTTAGCGCGGTGGA
Source organism: uncultured Acidobacteriota bacterium (assembly GCA_963720105.1). Lineage (GTDB taxonomy): Bacteria > Acidobacteriota > Terriglobia > Terriglobales > Acidobacteriaceae > Telmatobacter. The sequence goes on from CAVREL010000096.1 coordinate 25,238, forward strand.
TGGACGAGTGGAAATGGGTTGTTCAGGATTCGGTAGGCTATTTTCAGGTCGCGGATTGAGGTTCGTGGTCTCCCACCTTCGCGCCAGGAAAAAGGCGCGAAGATGGGGCACGGGGCTCAGGTGGGACCGGGAGGCATAGATGCATTGGCGCGAACTTTTGACGATTTGGTCAGCCATTTTTCTCGGCAGTATGAGTGCGGCGCCACAAACGCCATCGGCAACGCAAACGGCTACGACCTGGCCTACGAAGGATGGCTGGATCACGCTGAAGGATTTCAAATACGGCAGCGGCGAGACGCTGCCCGAGCTCAAGCTGCATTACCTGACGCTGGGCACGGCGCATCGCAATGCCGCCGGCCGGGTGGACAACGCCGTGCTGCTGCTGCACGGGACGGGCGGCAACGCGCACTCGCTGCTGAATCCGGTGTTCTCGAATGTGCTGTTCGTGCCCGGCGGGGTGCTGGACATTCAGAGATACTTCATCATCCTGCCGGACGACATCGGCCACGGCGAAAGCTCCAGGCCCTCCGACGGGTCGAAGATGCGCTTCCCGCACTACGATTACGACGACATGGTGCGCGGCCAGCGCATGATGCTCGATGAGATGAAGGTCGATCACCTGCGGCTGATTCTGGGCACGTCGATGGGGTGCATGCAGAGCTTCGTGTGGGGCGAGACCTACCCCGACTTCATGGATGCGCTGGCGCCGTTTGCGTGTCTGCCGGTCCAGATCGCGGGCCGCAACCGCATGATGCGCTACATGGCCATCCGAAACATTGTGCTCGATCCGGCGTGGATGAACGGCGAGTACAAGACCGAGCCGCAGGACGGGCTGCGCGCGGCCAACGAAATCGTCATGATCATGGGATCGAGCCCGCTACAGATGCAGAAGCAGGCGCCCACCCGCGAAGCAGCGGAGCAGTACGTGGACCGCTACCTGCAGCGAACCATGGCGAACACCGACGCGAACGACATGATCTACTACCTCGACGCAAGCCGGAACTATAATCCCGAGCCCAAGCTGGAGACCATCCAGGCGCCGGTGCTGTGGATCAACTCCGCCGACGACTTCATCAATCCGCCGGAACTGGGGATCGCGGAACGGCTGGTGAAGCGGATTCCGCACGGGCGCTTTATTCTGCTGCCCATCTCCGACCAGACGCGCGGGCACGGCACGCACACGGTGGCGGCGGTGTGGAAGGATTACCTGGCGGAATTCATGCGCCAGACGGAGCCGGGTGAGAAGTGAGTGGTGAGGTGGATTCGGGCTGTTGAGGGAACGCCGAGGTACGGTCGGGGTTCGTGGGTCTCCCGCCTTCGCGACAGAAAAAAGTCGCGAAGACGGGGCACGGAAGGTTCATGGCCGTATCAGCCAGTCGAGCCGAGCCGGCTCTCTCTCCGTTACGCGGCGCGGCCCGCATTGGCTCCTGAACCGGGATATGCGGTCCAAGCAGAGATTAGTGATCGTCGGCGTCGTGGTCGAGGTCGAAGGGTGGGGTGAGGCCGGTGAAATCGCCGATCTGCTTGGCGTCGTACGGCCCATTCAAGCGGTTGAATCCATTGCCGGTCACGTTGGTCTTGCCTTGCTGAAAAACAATATGGCCGCCGGGCGTGACTTCGATGACGCGATTGTTGAACTGGTCGCTGATGAGCGTGTCGCCGTTGGCCAGGCGGACGCCGCGGGTGGGATTCGGATTGGGATTGCTGTTGGCGCCGTTGTTGGTTACGTATTGCCACACGATGTGATCGGTTGAGTCCACTTCCACGATGCGGTTGTTGCCCGAATCGGTAATCAGGGTGTGGCCATTGGGCAGGCGGCTGGCAAAGGCAGCGGTGTTGAGCGCTCCGCCTTCAGTGAATGTGTGCACGATGTGGCCGGCCGCCGTAATCTCGATGACGCGATTGTTCAGCTCATCGGCAATGAGGATGTGGCCGTTCTCCAGCACCTCAGCGCTGTTGGGGTTATTGAGCTGGTTCGGCCCTATCCCCACAGTGCCCGTGGTGCCGTATTGCCACCCGATTTTTTTCGTGAACAGATCGACCAGGATGACGCGCTGGTTTCCCTGGTCGGTGATGAGGACGCCAAATCCGCGGCGCCCGGGAAAGCCGGAGAGGAAAACCGCCGCCACCGGGGTGTTCAACTGGTTGTCGCCCGAGCCGGTGACGCCGGCCTGGCCGTACTGCCACACGATGTGCCCCGCGGGGTCCACGATGAACACGCGATTGTCCGCGCAGCCGTTGACCGGATCGGAGCATCCGGGCAGGGGGTTGGCCGGATCGCTGGGCGGAATGCCGGTGCCGGAGATGAGTGTCAGGGGGCCGACCCGCTGGGCATCGTTGACGCCGACCACGCTATGCGGCCCGGCCACGTCCGATCCGTTGCCGAAGGTCCACACCACCTGGTGGTTGGCAGGGTTCACCTCGATGACGCGATTGTTGAATTGGTCGGAAATCAGGATGTGACCCCGCTCGACCGATTGGCCCTTGGCAGACTGGGTTGCCGTGCCGCATGTGATGACGACCGCCAAAACGAAGAGGGATTTCAGAAAGAAGCCCAACGGCTTCCGCGCGAATCCTTGCATGATGAACCTCCGATCGAATGCGGCCACAGGGGGGTGTTTTGGGAAGCCGAAATCTGTGCCGTCAGGTCCGGATTATAGGTTCGGAAATATGCGTTGAGCGGGCCCTGACAAAGGAATGACAAAGTCGGGACAAACCCAATCAATTCGCTTCGCGGCGTGACATTTTCTACTGCTTTTCGAGCACAGAAATCCCCGGTGGGCGACGATAAATGCAGGAAACAGGGATCAGGGACCAGGAACCGGCTGGGAGGCGATCGGACATGCACCTATACTGAAGGAACTGGAGATCGCCACGAGGTTCACCGCAGATTGAGTTTCGCGCAGGCATTTGGAGGTCTTTATGCACGCTTCGTGGCGTGGCTGGCGCGGCGTCTTCCCAGCGAGCGGCAACGATTGCTGGCGCTGACGATTGTGGCCGGCGGATTGTGCGGCCTGGCCGCGGTGGCTTTCCACCTGAGCATCGGGTGGATGGAGAATCTGTTCATCAATCGTGCCAACGGAGCGCACGGCCACACATGGATCTTCTGGACCATCCTGACGCCCGGCCTGGGCGGCCTGATTGTGGGCCTCGGCCTGACGTATTGGGCGCCGGCGGCGGCGGGCAGCGGCATTCCGCAGGTGAAGGTCGCGTTCGCATTACGATACGGGCTGGTCTCGTTGCGGGAGACGATCGGCAAATTTGTGCTCTGCTCATTTCAGATCGGGGCGGGCGCTTCGCTGGGTCTGGAGGGCCCCACCGTGCAGATCTGCGCCGGGTTGAGCAGCCTGCTGGCGCGCGGCGCGCAGCTCAGCCCGCAATATCGTCGGCGCATGGCTTCAGTGGGCATGTCGGCCGGAATCGCAGCAGCGTTCAATGCGCCGATTGCGGCGATTACCTTCACGCTGGAGGAACTGATCGGCGATCTGGACCAGACCATGCTCTCGGGCGTGATCGTGGCATCGGCAATCGCGGCCGTGGTAGAGAACAAGATCCTGAGCAACAAGCCGATCTTCCGCGTTCCGCGGCCGTACATCTTCGACGGGGCTTCGTCACTGATCTGGTACGCCATATTGGGGGTTCTGGCGGCGTTCCTGTCCATCGCCTTCACCGACAGCCTTTTGTGGCTGCGCGCGCGATTCAAGCGGCTGACGTCCATTCCGAAATGGATTCATCCGGCGATCGGCGGACTGGGAGTGGGCGCGCTGGCGGTGCTCGGCCTGGAGTTTTTTCACCGCAATGGAATCGCCGGCGATCCCTATCAGACACTGACCCTGGCGTTGACCGGGACTCTGCCGCTATCGCTGATGGCGAGCTATTGCGTACTGAAGCTGGTGGCGACGGTGCTCTCGTATGGGAGCGGCGGGTCGGGCGGCATCTTTGCGCCGTCGCTGTTCATGGGGGGCATGCTGGGCGGGGCGGTGGGCTACATCGACGTGATGGTGTTTCATCATTCGGCCGATGCCATTGGGGCTTTCGCGGTGGTGGGCATGGGCGCGGTGTTTGCGGGCATTGTGCGCGCGCCCATGACTTCGGTGCTGATCGTGTTCGAGATGACCGGAGGTTATGGTCTCGTCCTGCCGCTGATGATTGCGAATATGAGCGCGTTTGCCCTGGCGCGCCACTGGCGGCCGATACCGGTATACGAAGCGCTGCTGGCGCAGGACGGCATTGTTCTGCCCCAGGGTGGCCGGCCCGAGCCTCCCGGTGGCGCAACGGTACTCACCCCTGAGATGGGCGGCGAAATGACAGAGGACGCGACGGCTTAAAGCGGTCGCGTCTGCCGCTTTTGCCTTGACAATATCCGCGCCATAGAATTGAATTCTTGGAAGTGGTTAACCGGTTCACTAAGCATAGTGACACGGTTCACCAAATGGTTCTGAATGTCGCGCTCGAACCTCTGATCGGGCAATCCAGTTTGCTCCTCGGGGGCGCCAGCAAATCGGCGCCTCCTCTTTTCAACCGTCCGCATAAGGACTGACATTCACAAAAGGCGGAGGGACAACGATGGAAATGACGCGCCGGCAATTCGCCCTGTCGCTTGCAGCTGCCAGCAGCATGGGTTCATCGCTGCTTGAACCCTCGCTCACCCCATTGGGTGTTCCCCGGGGTGTTGTCCCCGGCCGCGTCACCTGGGCGCACGATCCGGCGGCTGTAACCTGGGACGGGACCGGTTCCTGGTGGACGGACGCCAATAACAACCAGGCTGTCATAGACCGCATGGTTTCCAACTCCATCCGCGGTCTTACCAATCAAAAGAGCGATGCCCAGGCATGGAATGCGATCTTTCACGATTTCAATCGCACTCATGGGCGCGGGAACGCGGGGTATAAGGCCGGCGAGAAGATCGCCATCAAGGCGAACCTGAACAACACGGTGGATCATGGCACGATCGAACGGCTGAACTCGTCGCCCCATATGATTCTTTCGCTGGTCCGGCAGCTGACGGGGCCGGGACGCGTTCCTCAAACGTCGATCACCGTTTTCGATTCCAGCCGATGGGTCCCGGCCTATATCTACGACAAGATTCACCACGAGTTTCCCGGCGTCGCGTTCGTCGATCATATTGGCGGGGACGGAAGAGCGAAGGCGGAGTTCAAGCCGGACGCAATTCCCTTCTCTCTCAGCGGCAGCCGCAATGCAAAGGGCCTGGATACCACGGTGATTGACGCGGCTTACCTGATCAATGCCGCCGTGTTGAGAGCGCATGTGAGCTCTGGAGTCACGCTCTGCGCGAAGAATCTGTTTGGCTGCACGAGTATTTATACCGACTGGCACAAGAACGCACACGACGGATTCCAACACAACCGCGACGGTTCGCCGAGTTACTCGGCATTCGCGGATTTTCTGGGTCACAAGGACCTGGGCGAGAAAACCGTTCTCTTCATTCTCGATGGGCTTTATGGAAACGATAATGTGGATGGTCCGCCTCACCGTAAATGGAAGATGCCGCCATTTAACGATGCCTGGCCGAACAGCATCTTCATGTCGCTTGACGGGGTGGCGATCGATTCCGTGGGTTTCGATTTTCTAACCTCCGAATGGCCTGATCTGCCGGACATTGCGGGCGCCGATAACTATTTGCGGGAAGCCGCCCTGGCGAACGATCCTCCGTCGAAGACGTTCTACGATCCTGAACATGACGGGATCCGATGCCGCAGCCTGGGCGTACATGAGCATTGGAACAATGGAACGGACAAGAAGTATTCGCGCAACATAGGAAAGTCGAATGGGATCGAGTTGTTCCAGGCAGGCTGATCCGGTTGAGAGGAGCTGTTCGATGGGTTGGAAAGTGTTCCTGGCGGCCGCCGCAGCGATGTTAGCGGCGGATGGGTTTTCGCAGTCCTTCCTGAGCCAGTACAAGGGCGTGCCCTATCATGACAGCCGCTATCAAGGCGGTCCGCAGAAGATACCGGGGCAGGTGTTGTGCGCCTACTACGACCTGGGCGGCGAAGGGGTGGCGTATCACGATACCGACGCGAAGAATCACGGCAGTGGAGAATTGAATCCTGCCGACGGGACGTATCTGAACGAATTCCGTATCCATGAAGGCGTGGACACTTCATACACCAAGTTCGACCGGAAGCCGGATCGAATTGACGACAACCCTTACGACAAGGTCGTTCCCCCGCGGGATTTGCTCTATGTTGGCTGGACCGAGCCCGGGGAGTGGTTCAATATAACCGTCGAGGCGGCGGAGACAGGAACCTACGCCGCCGATTTCCTTTACACGTCGAATCGCGGCGGAACAATCTCCATCGATGTGAACGGAAAAGACGCCACCGGGCCTCTGCAGATTGCGTCCACCAATGATCCCGCCGATCCGGTAGCCTGGCGTCAATGGCACCACTGGAACCTGGCCACGCAGTTATTCAAGGCGCGCCTTAGTAAAGGAAGAAATGTTCTCACCGTGCACATCCTGACGAACGGCAACATGAACCTGGCTTATTTCGATTTCAAAGAGGTTCATTGAGAGGGCGGATGCCGATTTGGGCATGGCGGCTGGAACGGTGAATCTGAAGTTCTTGGAAAAAACAACCGCAGATCCTTCGACTGCGTTTGGCGCGTAAAACGCGCCAAACTCCGCTCAGGATGACAGCGAAATCATGATGCGAACTTCTGACTCAGGGCACTAGAGTGGAGGAAGGAGTGATCAGGATGGATGGGATCAGCCGGCGCCGTTTTCTTGCTGCTGCCGCCATGAGTGTCGGCGCGATGCGCCTGCGGGCGCAATCGGCGGCCCAGGTCACGTTGACGATTCCAGCCGAGGCTACGGGGCCGCACATGCCGGAGGATTACGTCGGGCTCTCCTACGAAGTGCAGCAACTGGTGGATCCTGCGTTCTTTTCCGCACAGAACACGGGACTGATCAGGGAGTTCAAGGAGCTGAGCCCTCATGGTGTGCTGCGGCTGGGCGGAAACACGAGCGAGTTCGAGTGGTGGAAGCCGACGCCGGAGTCAGCGGAGCCCGAGCATCCGCCGACGCGCGAGGTGGTGGGTGAGCCCAAGGCGCAGTACTACCCGGTGACCGGCGAAGCGGTCCGCAACCTGGCGGGGTTTCTACGGGCGACGGGATGGACATGCCTGTACGGAATCGGGATGGGGACCAACACGCCGGAGCGCGCCGCGATGGAGGCCGAGTATGTGGCCAAGACGCTGGGCGACCGGCTGCAGTATTTCCAGATCGGGAACGAGGCGGACCTGTTCAGCCACCACCTGCGCGACCCGAAGACCTGGAATGCGAAAGCCTACCTGGACGAGTGGCTGGCCATGGCGCGCGCGGTGACCAAGGCGGTGCCGGCGGCGCAATTCGGCATCCCGGACGTGGCGGCCAACGTGAGTTGGCTGAAGCAGATTGCCGAGATTTGGCCGTCGATCCAGAATCCTCCGCGGGTAACCACCCTGACGCACCATTATTACTTCGGCGGCCCGGCGACGAACCCCGACGTAAGCATCCCCAATCTGCTGAAGCCGGCCACCATGGCGCGGGTGCAGAAGACCGCGGACACGGCCACGGCCGCGGCGGACAAGATGGGCGCGCGGGTACGCATGACAGAGGGCAACACGTGCTATCGCGGCGGCAAGCCGGGTGTGTCGGATGTGTTTGCCGCGGCGCTGTGGTCGGCGGATTATGCGCTGCTGCTGGCGAGCAACAACTACTCCGGGGTGAATTTGCACGGGGGCACGGGCAAGTCTGTGGCGAACTCCGTAGGCGGATTCCTGCCCGGCGACGTGATGCTGAAGGAGGGGGGCGCAACGGAGGAACAGATCGCGAGCCACCCCCACCCGTTTTACACTCCCATTGCAACGTTCGGCGGCCAGTACACCCTGGAGCCGGTGGCCTACGGGCTGAAGTTCGCGGGCGCACTGTGCGGGGCAAGGCTGGTGAAGGCCGACCTGACCAGCCAAATCCAAGCGACAGGTGTGGACGGAACGGCATATGCGGCGAAGCTGGCGGACGGCGCAAGGGGCGTGGTGATTCTGAACAAGGATGCGGCGCGGGACCTGGACCTGACGCTCGATTTTGGAGCAGGGAAGAGGGGCACGGTGGAGACGGAGACACTGCATGCGCCGGAAATGGAGGCGCGCGAGGCATACATTACGCGCGCGCCGAAGCACGGATCGCTCCAACAGGGCAGGTTCACAGTGGCGGTGCCGCATGCGTCGGGGATGCGGGTCACAGTGCGGTAACGGATCTGGCCATAAATGCAACCCAAGAGCACGAAATCGATCGCGTCTAAGCGCGGGCCGGCGCGCGATTCAAGCCACCGGATCACGCTGAAAAAGTTGGCCGAACATCTCGGCCTGTCGCGAACGACGATCTCGCTGATTCTCAACGATGTCCCCGAAGCGGCACGTTTCCCCGAGGATACCCGGAAGCGGGTGGTGGAATCCGCGAAGAAACTTGGATATCGCCCCAACTATTTCGCCCGTTCACTGAACCGAAAGCCCACCTGCCTGATCGGGATCATCGCGCCCGATTTCGGCAACGGCTACGAGGCCGCGCTGCTGAGCGGTTTCGAACGCCATCTGCTGGATACCGGGTACACATCCTTTGTTGCCAACCACTTCTGGTCCCCGCCGCTTCTCGAGCGGCATCTTGAAACCCTATGCCATCGCGGAGCCGAGGGGTTGCTGCTGATCGATTCCACGCCCAGCGAATCGCCGGGAATTCCCGTGGTGACGATCTGCACCGACCGCTCGCCCATATGGGCTACACGGGTTTCCATCGACAATGCCTTTGGCATTCGCAAAGCCATCGATCACCTGGTCAGCCTGGGCCATAGAGAGTTCGCATTCATCAAAGGACCTGAGTGGAGCGGCGATACAAAAGATCGCTGGAACGCCGTGGTTTCAACATGCAAGGATCTCGGCATTCAAATCGTTGCAGATCTTACCGTGCAACTGGAGCGACTTGAGCCCACCGGGATGCGCCATGCCGAAGAGGGCCGCATCGCCGCGCAGAGGTTACTCGTTTGCGGCAGACGCTTTACGGCGCTGGTGGCCTACAATGACATCTCCGCCCTCGGCGCCATGACCGCCTTACGTGAAGCCGGCCATAAAGTGCCGGAGGACATTTCAGTGATGGGGTTCGACGATATCGAGTTTGCAAGCATCGCGAACCCGCCGCTGACAACGGTTCGCCAACCACTTCGCGAGATGGGCGCCAAGGCGGCAGAACTCCTGATCCGCAAGATGGGGAAGAACGAGGTTGCAGGAAGTATCCATGTTCGTCCTGAACTGGTGGTGCGATCGTCGACTTGTCCACCGCGCGCAGGTTACTCGGACGGAACACGGCGGCGGGCATCCAAGAAACACGGACTCTAAGGTTGTGAGGCTCATCACAGCGCATAGATAAACTTTCTCGTACACCATGATGTGAGACACGAACAGAACGAAGTTCAGGATGCAAGAGCACAAGAACAAGACGAGCTATGCACAGCCGCTTGTCGGCCGTGGGTTCATTTTTTGGAAATGGATAATTCGGGGGTGGCTAGAGTGCAGACGCCCAGAGCCTTGGATCGAGTATATGTGGACAACGGCGAGAAAGTTTTCGTTGTCATGTGGACAGACGAAGATCGCCAGCTAGCGGATTTGATCCCAATCACCGGAAACGGGCCAACGCAGGAGAATATACCTTGGGAGCGCCTTTACTCCGTCGCTCCGCCGCCGGTGTGCGCCGGTTCGGCTCGACTCCGACAGCCAACTGCGAAACACAAATGATCGCCGGCGCCGGTACAGCCTTCGATGTCATCCGATGATCAGCTTCGGGAACGATCCCGTCTCCGCCCGGAGGCGGGCCTGGGTGTTTACCCGGTCGATCAAGTTCGAAAAGGGTCTGGCATCGAAGCGGTGGACTTGTAGACTTCGCAACCAGCGCCAAGCCGGTGGCTGAAATCCCCTGCAATTCGGGTTGATGGGAATTCCTTGTGCGGGTTTCCCGCTTCCAACGACGGAGCCATCCCGATTGCCTGATCTTTCCCCGCCTGTTTGGCTTGACCGAGCGCCCGATCCGCCATTGTGAGTACCGCCTCATATCCAATGGCGTTCACATTGTCTTCAAGCCACGGAAACGCCGCCCAGCCAATAGAACAAGTCTGTCTGATCTTATGGGTGGAACTGACCGAATAAAGTTCTTCCCTGACCGCTTGCAGCACACGCTGCGCCTGAGCATCGGCTTCTCTGCGGTTGGTATGGCGAGATACGATCAGGAATTCCTCTCCACCCCAGCGCACCAATAGATCAGAACTGCGGATTGCGGAACCGATTCGGCGCACCGTCTCGACCAGCACGTGATCCCCCGTATCATGACCATACGAATCATTCACTTCCTTGAAATTGTCCAGATCGATCAGGAAGAAAACCAAGTCCCGGGCGAACGGGTCCTTTTGTCCCAGATAGGCGCGGATTGTCTGCGCGACATCGTTTTGAATCATCGCGGAAAAGAAGCGACGGTTCCGGATTCCAGTCAGCGGATCGGTCATGGAAGCTTCTTCGAGGCTCCGATTGATCTGCCGCAACTCTTCATGTAACTGCCACTGCTTTACGAATATCAAAGCGGATAAGCCGAACATCGTCGCCGCGGTGATCAACACCCTGAAGTACAAGACCTGCTGGGGTATTCCCTTTTCACCGACCGCCACGATGACAACCACCGGCATCGAGAGCACCGCTGCTACAGCGAGCAGTTCCATCCACACGCCGTATTTCTCGTCCTCGTTTGTCATGGCCGCGGGGGCCAGATTGCGGCCTTTATTCGCAACCAGAAGAAAGAATGCAAGCGACGCCACGAACGGAATGTCAAGCCAACACCCGTTGTAGTAGGCGTTTGAGTCAACGGCGTGGTATTCCGCAATGACGCTCAAACCATGGAACAATATTCCCACGAAAAAGTAGCCAAAGAAGCTTTCCCATGCCCCTGCACTCCGCTTGAAGAGTACGCCGAGTACAATCACCAGCAAAAGGAACTGCACTTGATAGAGCCGGTCGAAGTTCCGGTTGTAGAGCGCAGTGTTTGCGGAGACATACTTCCAGCACATCACCAGGAAGACATAACAAAAGACCCACCACAACATCAGTAATAGAAAATCGATCAACCCCAGCCGGGAGCTTTGCTTTCCCTGGTGGACGTTCGGACGCAGCAACAGCCCCGCCAGCATCGGCACTCCGGCGAGGAACAAGATCACATCCCCGAAGAACATTGGAGGGATCGGTTTGCGCAGAACGATGTCGTAGAGAATCCACCATGATTGATCGATCAACCAGAAGGCCCAGCATGCCATTTGCAGAACCCAAAATGAACGCAAACGTCCATGGCTGGAGATGGCATTCTGGGCGAAGGCCACCAATAGCGTCAGCAGGACCAGTACCTCCACGGCATCAGAGGCCACCGTGAGCGCAAATCCTCGTGGCAGCAAGGCCGACGCCGCGATCTGCAGCAGCGTCAGCGCTATAGGTACCCCTAGCCAGAGTTTGGCGCTCCGTTGCACCCGGTACGCTCCTGTCGTGAGCGTACCAGCGAAGAATACGCGGACGAAAGACACGATAGTGGAGTTCCGGCCGAACTTTGGTGCCAGTCGGACTCGCTGGTATTGAGCTCCATGGAAACATCAGCGAAATGATGGCAAGCCCGGAAACCGCCTCGATGACTTGAACCAGTTCTCGCCGCGGCAGTCGTGGCAAACGGCGGCCGGAGTTCAACCTGTTGCATGTCTCCATCAGGCGACAACGCGCACAATATCGGTCGTGGTGAGCCAGATTCCGTGATGTCGAACGGCACCGAGGGAGTGGCCGTCGAACGTAACGGTGTACACCCCGTCAGGTAAATCCTCTGGCGCGTTTAGGACGAAACCTTCTGAATATCCGGGGCCACGTAAGCCACTCTCGATTGAGTGTTTCCGGGCAAGCACTTGACAGCGGGTCTGACGCTCCATTCCACACAGCTCGCCACGAATCAGAACCACCTTGCCCATTGAAGACCATCCTGCGCAAATTCCGCGCACTGTGTTTCCGCCTTCGCTCACGCCGATATGTCAAAACGAGAGAAGCCAAGCGAAAAAAGCAATCTTCACTTGTCCATGGGGGCTGGGAGGCCGCTCAAGTAGGTATGTTTCGATTCGGAGAATCATTTCTCTCGGGTAGGAAATTCAGCCGGAATATCCACAGGCCGAATTGTGAAACAATTGCGCCACACCGTTGAAACTCAAAAGATCCCCGAGGCGACAAAAATGAACGAATGCTTTGGTCAGATTCGTCGTGTGCTGGTTGTCGATGATGAATGGCCGATTTCGGAGAGTTTGGCGATGATTCTTTCGCACAGCGGCTTTGCAGCCAAGATGGCCCGAAGCGGAGAACAAGCGATTGAAATGGCCAGAATCTTCCAGCCCGACCTGCTCATTAGCGATGTGGTCATGCGCGGGATTACTGGGATTGAGGCTGCAAATGAGATTCTAGGCTTTCTGCCGAAGTGCAAAGTGATTCTCTTTTCCGGCCAAGCAACGACGAAGGACCTGTCAAAGCGCAGTCCGTCAACCGATTGCTACAAGATTCTCCCCAAGCCCGTTCCCCCGGATGTTCTCCTTCAACGTATCGCCGAACTCGCCTGAGTATCTCTTCGTTGGATCCTAGAATCAGGGACCTGGGGCACCCCATTCGCCTTGTCGAGTGCGAGAGGTATGGGACCTGGGCTACCCGCGTTGTCAGGAAACCGCTGCAGTTTTCCGTTGCGTATTGGATTGGTTGATCAGCTTCGCTGACGGGCGGGCCTAAGTCGAAATGCCTGCGCAATGCTGACATGATCGCGTGCACGACATACGCGACAACGGACCGGATAACTTAGCCATAGCAGTGAGGTGAGATCCCCGGTTTGCCAAGCTGAGCGGCGCATGTTCGAACATCCGCACCGATTACAAATGATTGGTCGATCTCTCATTGCCCCTTCACTCAGCGATAATGTACGTGGTTTGAATATAATGAAACTATAGCAGAGATCAAATCCCGTACAATCACACGTTTGCGAGGCTGTACAACTTTTCGGTCAGTGGGGTGAACCCCTTCGGATGAGATATCGAAAGTGAAAAACGAAGTCTATATCGTGAACAATCATCCCGGGCGTATTACCGCCGATGGGGAATTTTCAGAAGCAAAGGCAAGAGCAACTGCGGATCCTTCGATTCCGCTGCGCTCCACTCAGGAAGACAGGTTGAGTGGGAGGGAAGCGGGGGAGTCACCGAAGCGGGAGAGTTACCACCGATGGGGAAGTTATGAAGAACAACGGCAGATCCTTCACTTCGTTCAGGATGACAGCGCGCGGGCAAAGCGAAGCGGAGGATTACCGCCTATCAGGAAGTTACGAAAGACAACCGCAGTCTAAGATGGCGCGTTGCGGCACCCAGAAAACATGGAAATGGGTCCGTTCTTACGTCCCTTGTATCTGTAGAACAGCGGCAGTTTCGGCGAGACTGTTGCGGTGGGGGAACCGAGGAATCGGTTCCCCCGCGGGCGGGCGGCTCCCGTACGTCCCTTGATGGTTGCCCATCGTCCCGTAGCTAGGGACCGCTGCCCAAGTCACGAACGACCGAACAGTCGAACGATGAAATCCATCGCACTTACAAGGAAGGTTATACCGTGACACGAGTGATTTGTGGAGTGGATGTTGCCGCCCGCAGTCTGGAAGCGCGGATTGGGCGAGACGGTGAGCAGGCCAGCTTTAGCAACGATGCGGAGGGCATAGCCGCTCTTGCGGATTTCTGCCACCGCCACGAGGTGGAGTTGGTGGCGTTGGAGGCCACCGGCGGTTACGAGCGTCAGGCGTGGGCGCTTCTGTCGGCGCAGGGTATGGGTGTGGCGGTGCTGAACCCGCGCGCGGTGCGGCAGTTTGCCCAGGCCATGGGCTTGCTGGAGAAGACGGACCGGATCGACACGGGCGCGATCGCCTGGTATGCGGAGGTGAAGAACAGCCAGGCCACGATCCTGGGGGAGGCCAACCAGCAAAAGCTGCGCGCGCTGGTGATACGGCTTCGGCAGTTGACGGAAATGCGCACGGCCGAGCGCAATCAGGCGCGGCTGGTGACTGAACCGGAGGTGTGCGAACAATTCGCGCGGCTGCTGGCGGTGGTGGAGGAACAGATCGAGCAGTTGGCGGGCTCGGTGGCCCGGTTGATCAGCGAGGATCCGGTGTGGCGTGAGTTGGATCATGCCTGGCGTTCGGTGAAGGGAGTGTCGGACCGCACTGTGGCGCGGTTGATGGCGGAGATGCCGGAGATCGGCACGTTGACGAACAAGGCGGTGTCCAAGCTGGCCGGACTGGCGCCTCTGGCGCAGGACAGCGGTCAGTATCAGGGCAAGCGGGCCATCCGGGGAGGGCGGCCGGCGGTGCGCGAGATTCTGTACATGGCGGCCGGCGTGGCGGGGCAGTACGAACCGGACTTCAAGGCCTTCCGCCAGCGGCTGATGGCGGCGGGCAAGCCGGCCAAAGTGGTGCGCGTGGCGTTGGCGCACAAGCTGCTGGTGCGGCTGAACGCCAAGGCTCGCGAGGTTCGGCAGCGGATGGAATCGGCCCGTTCGGGGGGTGGGCTGGAGCTGATGACGGCGGCCTGAAGCTCTCTTCCCAGCCGGTTCTCGGCTCGGAGATACTGAAGCCATCCGGTAAAGCGGAGACGGGCTCTGGTGGAGACCAACCTGTCGAGGAATAGCCGGCTGCGACTCATCCGGACCGATGAGGACCGGGAACGGGCCTGACGACTCGCTCCCGGTCAAAGAACATATCGGGCGGAAAGATCGCCAATGCCTCAAAAACTCAAAACAGCGCTGTTCCCCACCATATTTTGTGTTGACAAAACAGACAGTCGCTACGGGACTGGGCCTCGAATTCTGGGCTATCCCAGGGTTCCGCTGCGCTTCACCTTGGGCTATTTTCTTGCGTTCCCTCCGGGAACTTTGCTCGTCGAAGAACCCGCACCTGATGCTGAAGGAAAGCTCCCGGGGATCACGAAATCTTCGAAATGCGCTATGCTGGATAGGTGCGCCCGTAGCTCAGCTGGATAGAGCGAATGCCTCCGGAGCATTAGGTCGGGAGTTCGAATCTCTCCGGGCGCACCAGTCCATCTTCTGATTCCTTCCGTGTTCTGATTTCCGCGATTTTGTCTAAGGAAGGCTGTGCCTGATCATGGCCGCGGGCCGCGCATTGCGGCCATTTAGACTGGTGAGGGGGCGTCCCATGGACGCCCCCGGACAAGGCCAGAATGCACTTTCACTTTTCCGCGGGCGACATCTTTTTCACCCTTAAGTTTGCCGGCTACCTGGTTCTGCTGGTGGTGTTGCTGGGCCGGGACCGCATCCGTCGATTCCCATGGTTCACCACCAGCATCGTGCTGCTGGCGCTGCTCACCCTCGCCATCCGGCTGCTGGCGACCCGTCTGCCCCAAGCGACGTTTTATTCCATCATCATTCCCCTTAACGATCTCATCAGCTTCGTAAAGCTCCTTGTGGTCGTGGAGATTGCACGGCGCGCTTTTGGCGGCGTGCGCCGTCCAACGTGGATTGTGGGAGCGCTGGTGCTGATGGCCCTGGGCGCTGTAGTGCTGAGGTTCTGGGGCCCCTGGCCGTCATGGAGCACATTCGCAGCGCGCTCCACCGTCTCCACGCTGCGCCTGCTCCAGTTGATTGCCGAAAAATCCAACCTCGTGGCGGACGTGGAAATGGTCGCCGTCGCGCTTCTGGTTGTGCTGCTCGGAAGCCGCTTTAAAGCCGGGTGGCGCAGTCATACGCAGCAGATCGCTATCGGACTTTCGACCGCGGCAATCGCGGAGGTTCTGCTCCAGGGCTTGTGGGAAGGAATCCTGCGCAGTGCCCAGAACACCCCCGCCATCGTGCAGTCCATGCCCGATCGCATGCGCGTAATGGGGCTATGGGAAAAACTGACCAACACCAACAGCACGGTCTACATCGCCATTCTGATCTGGTGGATCGTGTGTCTGTGGCGGGATGAGCCGGGAAAGGCGAGTGCGCCGGAGCTGGATTCGGCCCAGGCGGTGCAGCAGACGGCAATCGGTCCCGGAACATAGGCGCGCGAGGCGGAGTAGTTCGATCCGCCCGGCAAGGCAACGGGCGCAGAATTAGCGCGAAAAAACTGGGGGCGCCTTTAGAATTCGAAGGCGCCCCTCTTTTTCTATGTCTGCTCTATGTATCTCATTTGCCGGGGTGTTTCCCCAAGCAATTTGGAGTGCTCGCGTCCAATAAACTGGATTGCAGGTTATCGCCCCAAAGAAACCAACGTCTGTGATCTGGAACACGTATAGACGTGATCCAAATCAACTAAACTCATTCCACACGCGAACCTGCCTGGTTCGGGTGACACCATGACCACAGAACCGGCCCTCGAAAGATCGAACTCATCGATGCAACTGACGCGCGCCGCCGATTACGCGATTCGGGTGATGATTCACCTGGCCGGACTTGAGAGCGGGGAGCGGGTTTCGCTGGCGGCATTGGTGGCAGCTACGGGCGCGCCGGACAGTTTCCTGTCGAAGGTAATGCAGGCCTTGACGCGGGCGCGGCTGGTTATGTCGCGGCGCGGACCGGCGGGCGGATTCGAGATTTCGGCGCGCGGGCGGCATGCCTCGATGCGCGACGCCATCGAGGCGATCGACGGGCGCATGTGCCTGAACGTTTGCCTGAGCGAGCGGCGATCGTGCTCGCGCAGGGACTGGTGCCCGGCTCACAAGATTTGGGTGAAGGCGCAGGCGGCGATGCTGGAGGTGTTGAGCACCGCCATGATTGCCGATCTGGCCGCCGATCTCAGGGATCAATCCTCGCTCGCCCCGGATAGGAGTGGCGCCGGGAATTACCCGGCGGCCGGGTCCGCGACGCCCTTGTTATAGGCAATCGTGCCGGTCCATCTTTCGGTCGAGACCGGCCTGCACCCCGCCCCTTATACTGGCACCCATGTTCATGGTCACTCGTAAAGCCGCCCCGTGGGCGCTGCTGGCGGCGGGAATTCTGTCGTTTTCTTTCGCCCAATCCCAGGAGAAGAAGCCGGCGCAGAACTCAGCCGGGCCGCATCCGCTGCAGCTTGACGCACAGCACCGGCCCATCACCATGGGCGGCTTTGTCAAGACCGGGCCCATCGTGTTCGAGGACGCATCGCAAAAGGCGGGGCTGACAAAGTGGACCCACCGGATGGGCACCCCGGCCAAGACCTACATCGTGGAGACCAAGGGCTCGGGAGTGGGCCTGATCGATTACGACAACGATGGATGGCTCGACGTCTACATTGTGAACGGGTCGACCTTCAACGCGCTGGACGGCAAGGAGACGCCGCCGCATGCCGCTCTATTTCATAACAACCACGATGGCACGTTCACCGATGTGGCGGCCAAGGCCGGCGTGACCAACGACCGCTGGGGGTTCGGGGTGGCGATTGCCGACTTCGACAATGACGGCTGGCCCGACATCTATGTGTCGAACTGGGGAAAGAACCGGCTATATCACAATAACCACAATGGGACGTTCACCGACGTAGCCGACAAGGCGGGCGTGGCGCTGGATGATCCGGCAGCCTGGCATACGGGCGCCACGTGGGGCGACTACGACGGCGACGGCCGGCTGGATCTGTTTGTGGCCGGGTACCTGCATTACGACCGGCGCCACATGCCGTCGCCGGGCGATAGCGGCGTGCCGAACGCGTTCTGCACGTTTCGCGGCGAGAAGGTGAGCTGCGGCCCGCGCGGATTGAAGGGCGAGGGCGACCATCTATTCCATAACAACGGCGACGGAACGTTTACCGACGTGAGCGAAAAAGCTGGCGTCGCCGACAAGCCGGGCTACTACGGGCTGGGCGCCGTGTTTGTGGACATCAACAACGACGGCAAGCCGGACCTGCTGGTGGGCAATGACTCGACGCCCAACTATCTATATCTAAACAAGGGCGACGGCACGTTTGAGGATGTGAGCTATGCGTCGGGATTCGCGCTGAACGAGGCGGGGCGCGAGACGGCGTCGATGGGCATTGCCGTGGGCGATTACGAGAACACCGGCATGGTCGACGTCTTCGACACGACGTTTTCCGACGATTACAAGCCGCTCTATCGCAACGAAGGCGATGCCAACCTGACCGATATCAGTTATCACTTGGGGCTAGCCGAGATTTCGGTTCCCTTCCTCAGCTGGGGCGACGCTTTCATGGATTACGACAACGACGGCTGGAAGGATCTGCTGATGTCCGACGGGCATGTCTATCCCGAGGCGGACAAGTATGCCTGGGGCACGAGCTGGAAGCAGCGGCCCATGCTGTTTCACAACCTGGAGGGAAAGAAGTTCGAGCCGGTGCCGGCGGTGGAGGGCACGGGCCTGGCGGTGGTGATTGCCGGGCGGGGCATGGCCGTGGGCGATCTGTTCAATAATGGCAAGCTCGACGCCGTCATCAACGTGATGGATGGGCACCCGGTGCTGTTGCGCAACGTGAACGCCGACAAGAATCACTGGCTGGAGTTGAAGCTGGTAGGCGGCGAAAAGAGCCCGCGTGATGCCGTGGGCGCAACCGTGTATGTGACCTGCAACGGCATGCGCCAGCGCGAGGACGTCATCAGCGGCGGGAGCTATCTGTCGTCGAATGACCTGAGACCGCATTTTGGGCTAGGTGGCGCAACCAGCGTAGATTCCATCGAAGTGCGCTGGCCCAGCGGAAAGACTGAAAGATTCACTGCGCCGGGTGTAGACCAGATTCTGACGCTGACCGAGGGAACGGGAAAGTAGGGACTAGGGATTAGGGGGGTTCTTAAGAGTTGGCGTGAGAACTGGCGCATAGACTCCGAGATCTGTTGGGCGCGACGATCCCCCAGAGCGCCACGACTCGGAGCGCTTTTCAATCCGCTCCGCCGTGCGGTTCAATGCGCGCGGGATTGAGAATCCCCGGGAACCACTTCACGGCATTGTCATGGTAAATCTTGCGGAGAATTGCAGCCGGCAGGGCCAGCCCCTGCACCGGCTTGTTCTTGTAGGACAGCGCATCGCTGGTGGCGAAAAAGCGCCAGTCGTTCGCGTAGACGCTTTCGAGGTGTTCGATCGTTGTTGAATTTCCGCCGCGGAAGCCGTTATCGGTCCCGTAGATCAGCCTGTCCTGGTACCTGGTGATGAATGCGATCATGGTTTCGCGCGGATACATCTCGAAGTAGGGCATCCGGGCAGCAATATCGACGGCGAAATTCGGGTAGCGGTCGAGGTGTTGTCCCAACTCGGTCAGATTCGACTCCATGCTGCCCAGGTGCGCGCCCACCACGCGCAGATTGGTATTCGTCTCCAGCACATGATCGCGGGCCGCCAGGATCTCGGCCTTTACGGGGACGCCCTGCTTTCCATACATGTACGCCGCGGGATGATCGCGATAGTACTCGTAATCGGGCGATGTGGGATTGGGCGGCTGCCAGCCGGAGTCGGGATCGGCGACGTGCGCCACGAGCGTCTTGTTATGCGCCGCGATGTCCTCAAAGATCGACTCGAACACGGGATCATCGGGCATCAGGTAACGGCCCTTCGCGTCCTTGATCTCCATGCCGACGTTCTTCCAGATTTTGACCGCAATGGCGCCGTTGGCGAAGTCTTGATCGAGACCGTGGATGACAGTGTGGGCGTAGTGTGGCTGGTTGAAGGAAAAGGGGTCGAAGCTGGTGCAGAGCTTCGCGAAGCCGTCGCTGGCGCGCACCACGGCCATGGCCTCCTGGCGTTGCTTGTCGAGATCGGCATGCCCGGGCTCCATGTCATCCACGACCAGGATGTCGAGGATATGAAGGTTGAGTTTTCTGAGCATGGCGGTGAAGGCCGGGTCCGCGGCAAAGACGTGCGTGTGAGTGTCGATGGGAATCAGCGCGCGGAACTGCAGCAATTCATCAGCCGAAAACGGCCCGCTGACCGGACCGGCCGGCGGCGCCGCCGCGATCGCAATGAGAGCCGCCGCCACTCCGCACTTCCATAGAAATCCGATGCCCTTCATACCCCACTCCCATTTTGCGATTCACGGCTTTTTAACCACCGATGCTGCATTTGCGCCATGATACTCTGCCGCTGTGAGGTCGGAAGAAACAGTCATCCCTTCCCCGCCGGCGATGGACGCGCCGGCGCGCGGCGGGTTCACGGCGTGGCACGCAGCGACGATTGCGCTGCTCGCGCTTGGCTATTCCGGGTATTATTTCTGCCGCTCGAATCTGTCGGTGGTTCTGCCTGATCTGATGCAGGACCTGTCGCGGCACGGGGTCACGCTGAGCGAGGCGCAGGTGCGGCTGGGCTTCATCGCGTCCGCAGGAACCATGGCCTACGCGGCGGGCAAGTTCATCTCCGGCTCGGTAGCCGATCTGTTTGGCGGGCGTAGAAATTTCCTGGCCGGGATGGGAGGATCGATCTTTTTCACCGTCCTGTTCCTGGCGAGCGGCGGATTTCCCCTGTTCACGCTGGCGTGGATCGGGAACCGCCTGTTTCAATCGGCGGGATGGGTGGGCCTGGTGAAAGTCGCGTCGCGCTGGTTTTCATACTCCAGCTATGGAACCGTGATGGCGGTGCTCAGCCTGAGTTTTCTGTTCGGCGACGCGGGTTGCCGCTGGGTGATGGGGCTGTTGATGGCCCACGGCGTGGGCTGGCGCGGTGTATTTATGGTGGCGGCGGCGTGCCTGGCGGCGCTGCTGGTTGCCAATGCGTTGCTGCTGAGAGAAACGCCCGAGGAGCGCGGACTGCCCGCGCCGGAAGCGAACCCGCTGAACGTGTACGCCGCCGAAGAGAAGCCCGACAACGAGCCCATGGGACTGAGCGCGATTCTGGGTCCCTTGCTGAGGAGCTTTCCATTTTGGCTGGTCTGCGTGCTTTCGCTGGGAACCACACTGCTGCGCGAGACTTTCAACTTCTGGACGCCGACGTACTTCGTGCAGTTCGTGGGATTGTCGCCGAGCGAGGCGGCCACCCGCAGCGCGCTGTTTCCGCTGCTGGGCGGTGTAGCGGTGGTGCTGGCCGGAGTGCTGAGCGACAAGCTGGGATTGAACGGCAGAAACCTGGTCATTGTCATCGGCATGGGGGCGTGCACGGTGTGCCTGCTGCTCTTGGCGAAGACTCCCGAGCACGCGAACCCGTGGATCGCCGTCGCGCTGGTGGCGCTGGTGGGATTTCTGCTGCTGGGGCCGTACTCCTACCTGGCGGGCGCCATGAGCCTGGACTTCGGCGGCAAGCGCGGCAGCGCTACGGCGGCGGGGATCATCGATGGTGTGGGATACATGGCGGGCTGGCTTTCCGGCTTCACGGTGGCGCGGATTACGGTGCGTTACGGCTGGAGACAGGCGTTCCTGGTGCTGGCGGTGGCGGCGTTCGTGACGGCGCTGGTGGCGCTGCTGCTGGCGCTGCATCAGCGCTCCATAAAAGCGGGCGCCGCGGAGGCTTGAACGACATGGAATTATCTTCCGTAGACCGGGTGTTCGACGTGCTCGCCACCGGCGGCGCGACGGCCTATTTCGGCGAGCCGGTGACGGTGCTGGAACACAGCCTGCAGGCGGCGTGGATCATCCGCGGCACTGGCGGTGAAGAGACGCTGGTGGCCGCTGCGCTGCTGCACGATCTTGGGCATCTGCTGCATCGGGACGGCGAGGACGCAGCCGGCCGCGGCCTGGACACGCGCCACGAAGAGCTTGCTGCAGCGGCGTTGGCCGGCCATTTGCCGGACTCGGTCCTCGATCCGATCCGGATGCACGTGGCGGCAAAGCGATACCTGTGCTTCAACGAACCGGATTATCTTGCGGCTCTCTCGCCTGCGTCGGTGGAAAGCCTGACGCTGCAGGGCGGTCCCATGACGGCAGCGGAAGCCGGGGAGTTTCTTGCTTTGCCGCACGCTCGCGCGGCTGTGCAATTGCGGCGCGCCGACGACGAAGCCAAGATCGCGGGGCTCGAGGCGCCGGAGTTGGAAACCTATCGTCCCCTGGTCGCCGCATTGTGGCGCTGACTACAAGGCTCGGCGCCCCCATATCTACCCGCGTTTTGTCTTGGTATGTGTCCGGGACGACAGACCCCAATGATTATGGTATGCGCATCTTCGCCTTCGCCCACCGATGAAGTGTTACACTCTTGTTATTGAGACAGGGGTGCTCCGATAAGGCGGGGCTGAGAAGATACCCTCGAACCCGATCCGGATAATGCCGGCGTGGGAAGTTTCCCGAAGTAGCCATCCTTCCTGAATTCCCCACAACGAGCGCTCTTGTTTCAGCGGAATCAAGAGGAAGCTTATGGGCGCCGTTCCCGGCCACAATCGATCATGGGCTAAAGCCCGCACTTCTTTTTGGGTGTTTACGGCACGACTAAAGCCACCCCAGCGACGAAGACCTGTCGCTGGGGACCCCGGCAAGTCGTGCCCTGTTACAGGACTTGTCGCGGCGCCGCCGGCCCTGGTTCTGATCCTCTTCGGCTGGGCATTTTCGGCCGCAACCGCGCAACAGAGTCAGCCGCAGAGTTCGAATGCGCCGGCACAAGTCATCCCGCCGGTGACCACGACGGTTGTGGTGCACGGCGACGTGAAGGACAACTACCTTCCCGAAACCATGACCGCGGGCACGCTGGACAGCACGCCGCTGGCCGAGACTCCGCTTTCGGCCACGGTGGTGACCCGCGACCTGCTCAACGACCAGGTTTCGCGCGTGCTCTCCGACGTGGTGAAGAACGACGCTTCGATCGGCGAAGACTACGCGCCGGTGGGCTACTACGGCGATTTCGAGATTCGCGGATTTCCCATCGATCTCGCTACGGGACTCGAGATCAACGGCATGACCATTGCCGGCGAGCAGGATGTGCCGCTCGAAAACAAGGAACGCGTGGAACTGCTGAAGGGCATTGCCGGCGTGGAGAGCGGCGTGGCTTCGGCGGGCGGCCTGATCGACTTCATCACCAAGCGGCCGGCGGCTATTGAAGCCATCGACCTGGCCACAGATCACCGCGGGAGCGCGTTCGGCGATGTCGACCTGGGGCGGTTCTTCGGCGCGCAAAAGCAGGTAGGCGCGCGGCTGAACCTGGCCGGCGAGAACATCCACAGCTTACGTGAATGGCGCCGATGGATGGCGCGCGATGGGCGCGGGCGCCGCGGATTGGAAGATAACTCCACGCGCCATTCTCAAGACCGACTTCGAGTACCAGCACAAGCTGGAGCGATCGGTGTGCGGCTACCAGTTGCTGGGCGGCACTACGGTGCCCGATCTCCACAAGGTCTATCCATCCACGATGCTCGGCGAGCAGTCGTGGGAGAAGCCCAACACCTTCGACACCTTCAACACCGGAGCGCGCTTCGATTACGACCTGGCCCATGGCTGGCATGCGTTCGGGGCGGCGAGCTTCAGCCATTCGCTGATCGACGACAACGTGGTCTACGCGTACGGATGCGGGTATGAGGCGGACTGCTATTCGAGCGGCGGCTCTTCGCCCGACTACTTCTTCGCGCCCGACGGCGGCTACGACATTTATGACTACCGCGATCCGGGCGAGCTGCGCATCGATGCCGATGGCGAGGCGCTGGTGATGGGCCATGTGAAGACGGGCGCGACTCGCGCACGACCTGGCCGGCGGCGTCGAGCTCTTCCGGCGCAGCGTGCAGCAGCCGGGCTACTTCACCGCGGATAATCCGGTCTCGCCGGATGGCGTGGTGCAGGATGGCGCGGTGTACACCTTCATTGGGTCCGAGAATATCTATCAGCCGAACACTCCCTTTCCCGGCGCAACCAACAGCGACGGAACGCGCCTGCAGGCAGGTCCGCGCAGGCTATGGGAAGACAACCACCAGGGCTCCGCGCTGCTGCAGGATCGGATTCATCTCCCCGGCCGCATTCAGTTGCTGGCCGGCGGCCGGTACGATTCGCTGCGCGATCATAACTACTCTTTAACGGCGACCGGCCCTTCTACGCCTCCTACGTTGACCGGCAAGGGAATCTGGCTGCCGCAGTTTGCGGTGACGTACACGCCTCTCGACAGCCTCACGCTCTACGGCAACTACGGAGTGCTGTTATCGCTCGGACCCCAGGCGCCGTGGTGGGCGGGCAGTTATTTTCTGCCGCCTTACTTCACGCGCCAGGCCGAAGTGGGCGCCAAGTACGAACCCGGCCGCCGCATCCTGCTGTCGATGGCGCTGTTCCGCATGCGCGCGCCGTTCTTTTATCCCCAGGGCAGCGATATTGGAGACGATCTCACCTTCGTGTCCGAAGGTCACGAGACGCACAACGGCATCGAGATGAATGCCGGGGGAAAGGCGGCGAACTGGCTGCGGCTGGATGCGTCGGCGGCGGTGATCCGCGCCATTTCGAGTAACTCCGGCACTCCGGCGTTTGACGACAAGCAGGTGATCAATGTGCCGCGGTTGCGCACGGCGCTGTTCGCCGATGTATCTGTACCGCATGCTCGCGGACTGCACGTGATGCCCGGCTGGAGTTACACTGCGCGGAAGTACGCGACGCGCGACGACGCGGTGAGCGTCCCGGGTTATAACCTGTTCAACCTGGGCGCACGATACACGATTGGCGGCGAGCAGGGGCGCACAACGTTGCGCCTGTATGCCGACAACATCATGGACAAGCGGTATTGGAAGGATACGGGCGCGAGCTACGGAGATACGTTCATTCACCTGGGAGCGCCCGCCACGGTGCGGCTGTCGGCGCATTACACGTTTTAGGTATCCCACCTTAGCGACAAAACAAAGACGTCGCGAAGGTTCACCCCATGGACGAAGACCTGTCCATGGGGACCCCGAAGGTGGGGCGCCCCGGTTTATTCAGGATGCAGGCGGAAGCGCACAACACGGCGATCACCCACGGACTGGACGGCACGCTGGTCGAGCCGGATTGGCCGCCGCTCACGTTCGATGAAGTTCGCGGGCTGCTGCGCTACTACCCCTCTCTGGGAAAGCCGGCGCAACTATTAACCGTAAGCCCGCGGCCGCTCTCCGCAGCCAGCATCGTCGCCGCCGAAAGCAAGCACGTGTTTATCAAGCGGCATCATTTTGAAGTGCGCGACGTAGAGGGGTTGCGCGAAGAACATCGCTTCATGGCCCATCTGCGCGCCAACGGAGCAGCCGTACCGGGCGTGATTGCCGCGGCGTCCGGGCAGACAGCGATCAAGCTGGGCGACTGGACTTACGAGATTCATGAGGTTCCGCCCGGAGTGGATCTTTATGAGGATGCGATTTCGTGGACGCCGTTTCGCTGCGCGGGCCATGCCTACTCCGCGGGACAAGCGCTGGCGAGGCTGCATCAGGCATCGCGGCGATTCGAGGCGCCGGGGCGCAAGCAGCGGCAACTGGTGGCGGGATTCACAATCTTCGCCGCGCAAGATCCCGCCGCGGAGTTCGACCGCTATGTCGCCGCGCGGCCGGCCCTGAGCACCTATCTCCAGGCGCGCCCATGCTGCGGCGAGGCGCTCAATCTGCTGGCGCCTTTTCACGCGGAGTTGCTGCCCTGGCTGCGCGCCCTGGCGCCCCTGTGGACGCACAACGACTGGCACGCTTCGAACCTGATGTGGAGCGACGCCGGCGAGGACGCACAGGCCGCGGCGGTCATCGATTTCGGCCTGGCCGATCGAACCACTGCCGTGCACGACCTGGCGCATGCCATCGAACGAAACATCGTTGACTGGCTTGCGCTGGTGAATGATCCGGCGCATCCCGAGGATGTCGCGGTGCATTACGATCATCTTTCCGCGCTGCTCAACGGTTATGAATCGGTGCGCCCGCTCTCGCGCGAGGAATCACTTGCGCTGGCTCCCATGGCGGCGCTGTGTCACGCCGAGTTTGCGCTTTCGGAGACGGACTATTTCCTGAGCGTGCTCCACTCCGAGGAGAAAGCGTACATGGCTTGCGAAGGTTACCTCGTGGCCCACGCGTACTGGTTCCGCGGCCCGGGATCCAAGCTGCTGGATGCGCTGCGCGCGCGGGCGGAAGCGCGAAAGTACCCCACGCACCGTGGGGGGTCACGATGATGGAGACCGCGATCGAGCAGTTCTTCAGGGCGCATTGGCTGGAACTCGCCGGATTCATCTCCACCGGCCTGGGGATCTGGCTGACGGCGCGGCGCAACCTGCTATGCTGGCCGATCACGCTGGCCGCCGATGTGCTCTACCTGGTGGTGTTCTACCAGGCACGCCTGCTTTCCGACTCGCTGCTGCAGGTGTTTTTTGTAGGCTTCACCCTCTACGGATGGTGGCACTGGTGGCGCGGAGTTCGCCAGGAAGGCGAGGTGCGTGTTGTCCGCCTGCGGACGGAAAGCATGCTGCTGGCCCTGGCTGCCGGGGCGGCCGGCACGGTCATTCTCGGTTTTCCCGCGCGCCACTTGCACGCCGCGCTTCCCTTTCTTGATGCTGCGCTTACCAGTTACAGTCTGGTTGGCAGTTGGTGGCAGGCGCGCAAGCACATGGCCAACTGGTGGCTGTGGATCGTGGTCGACATCGTCTATGTCGGCGAGTACATCTACAAAGATTTGTGGTTGACCGCGGTGCTGTATGCGGTCCTGGTGGGGCTCGCGATCATCGGCCTTCGCGATTGGCGGCGCGCGCCGGTGGCCGATCAAGTCGCGGCCTGAACCACGTTCCTGAGCGGCTCGCCATTCATGTAACGGCGCAATTCATCCGCCGCCACCTTGAGCGCTCGCGCGGCGAACTGCGGACTGGAGCCCCCGATGTGCGGAGTGATGAGAAGATTCGGACAGCGCCACAGCGGGTGATCGCCGGGCAGCGGCTCCGGATCGGTGACATCGAGCGCCGCGCGAATCTTTCCTGCGTTGAGCGCATCCACCAGCGCATCGGTCTGCACGATTCCGCCGCGCGCGGCGTTGACCAGCAGCGCGCCGTGGCGCATGAGCGCAAATTGCCTGGGGCCGATCATGCCCTTCGATTCCGCGGTCAGCGGCAGGATCAGAACGATCACGTCAGCCGCGGGTAACAGATTATCCAACTCCGCGACGGGGTGGACCAGCGGATGGGAGCGTGCATTGCGGGCCACGCGAATGATCTCCACGTGAAAAGGAGCGAGAAGACTCTCGATATCCTTGCCAATGGATCCGTGACCGACCAGCAATACCGTCTTCCCCGTCAGCTCTTCGAGTTTGACAGGGGGATGATAGGGCCGCTCGTCATGGGTGAGTTGCTGGTAAAGCCGGCTCGCCTCGGAACGCCGCCGCCAGTCGCCGGACTGCTGGATGTCCAGGTATAGCGGCACATACTTGAGCATGGAGAGAATGGCGGTCAGGGTCCATTCGGCCGTGGAGATGTTGTGGGCGCCGCGCGCATTGCAGATGGTGACATGAGGACCGACGGTGCCGGGAATCCACTCCGTACCCGCCATCAACGACAAGACGAGGCGCACGCCACGCAAGTGCGGCCAGACGCGAAGAGCGCGCGTCGGGTAGGGGTCGGGAATCCACACGTCGATGTCAACTGGATGATCTAGCCCGTCGGGGAGAGGAATCAGTTCGATCCCCTCGGGCATGACCTTCAACAGTTCCGGATTCAGGATGGCAGGGTAACCGACGCGAAGCATACCGACCTGTATTTATGCTACATGGCTGCGCCGGCGGTGCTTTTGAGGTCCGTGGTCTCCCACCTTCGCGGAAAAACACCGCGAAGATGGGGCACGGAGCGCTAGATCGATCAGTAGTGGTTGTGAAAGAGCTTCGCGTTTACGTCGGGCCAGAATTCCTTGATCAGGTTGGCGAATCCATCTAGCCCGACCTGTGTAACCCAGCGCTGGCCGGTCTTGGTCCAGGTGCGTTCGGGACTCGGATAATAAAGACTCGCGATGCCCGCCGCCGAACCGTTGCCGACAATCTCCGAGATGTTGGGTGTCCTGCCGCCTTTATCGGTGCGCGTGACGATCAGCCGCGAGACAGAGTAGCCGGCCCGCTTGACGAACCCTCCGCGTCCCAGGGTGTAATATCGGGGATCTTCGCGAGTCACGGTGGGAAAGACGAACTCGGTCATCAGATTGCCGTCGAGAGTGTCCGCAAAGCTGTGCCAGTAATAGCGCCCGTACCCCGAAGCTCCCTGGTGGAACTCCGGATAAGAATTCTCTGCCTGCGAGATACCCGACAGGAGGCCCACATAGATGAAGCTGGAATAATCGAAAGAATCCTCGAGCATGAGCTTGAACTTGTCATGGATGGCGATGGGCGGAAGCTTTTGATCGGTGCTGACAGAGCGGAAGTTGGGGATGATCCAAAGAATCCGCTTGGTCTGCTTGCCCTCCACGGTTTGATTCGCACTGCTGACCGATGCACTCGACGCGTTCGCATTCGCGGCGGTTGCCTGCGAGGGCGCGTCAGGAAGAGCGGCGAGAGCTTCGGTGCTGCTGGAATCCGCAGGAGGCGCCTGAGCCGGCGAGTTCAGCGCAAGTGCGGCGCCGGAGAACAAAACCGCCAATGAATATGCAATGCGTCGCATGTGCGTGGTGCTCCATTCTGTCCAATCTCGAGACCACCCGGCCTGACCGCGCGCCCGGTACAAAAACCGCCCTGCCGGGCAGGGCGAATCCTGCGCTGCTACTAGAGTTCACTGGGCCAGCGGTCAACCATTGAGATGCTCGAATACGGAGAAGGAGTCAGATTTGTTTACGATGAACAAAAAGAAAGCTTCCGGGATTGGGTGGATAGCTGGGTTTTCAATGGATAAACAAGTTCTCCCGGCGGAAATCCTTAGCGATTGAAACGCCGCAAAGCCGCTACGCAGTCTTCGATTTCCTGGATGGTGATCGCATAACCGAAGCGAACATGGCCCTCGCCCTGCGCGCCGAATACGACACCCGGGACAGTGGCAATGTGGGCCTTGTCAAGCAGAATCTGGGCCGCTGTGCGGCTGCTCCTGTTGATCCTCTCCACGTTGGGAAAACAATAAAACGCGCCGGCGGGAGGCGGACATTCAAAGCCCACTTCATGGAGACCGGCGATCAGCAGATCGCGGCGCTTGCGATACTCCTCGCGGCGGGCGGCAATCTCGGACTCGGGTGTAGCGAGAGCCTTCAGCATCGCATATTGCACCGGCGTGGCCACGCCGTTGGTGGAGTAGAGAACGATCTTGCGAATGGCCGTCATGAATGGTTCCCTGGCCACCGCGTAGCCGGCGCGCCATCCGGTCATGGCGTAGGTCTTGGAGAAGGTAAATGCGGTAATGGTGCGCTCCGCCATCCCCGGCAGCGAGGCGATGGAAACATGTTCGCCCTCGTACACCAGGTCTTCATAGGCCTCATCGGCAATGACGATCAGGTCGCGCTCCATGGCGAAGGCGGCAACCTCTTCGGCTTCGGCGCGCGTGAAAACCAGCCCGCTGGGATTCTGCGGGGTGTTGTAGTAGATGGCGCGCGTCCTGGGCGTGGAGAACTGGGCAAGCGTTTTGCGAATGCCATTGCGACGCGCGGTGATGGTGGGGACGAGCAGCAGCCGGGCCTGGGTCCCGGTGACCAGATCGCCGATGGGCGTCCAATACGGCGAAAAAACCAGCGCGTCATCCCCGGGATCGAGAACGCTCTGAAACGCGGCGTACAGGCCCTGCGAGCCACCCACCGTGACAATCACCTCGTCGGTGGTAGCATGAATGCTGTTTTTTCTCGCCAGCTTTTCAACCAGGGTTTGGCGCAACGGAAGAAGACCCGAAGAGGGCGCGTAGTGGGTCTGGTTTTCCACCAGGGC
This sequence comes from uncultured Acidobacteriota bacterium, assembly GCA_963720105.1. Taxonomy (GTDB): domain Bacteria; phylum Acidobacteriota; class Terriglobia; order Terriglobales; family Acidobacteriaceae; genus Telmatobacter. The sequence goes on from CAVREL010000096.1 coordinate 54,967, forward strand.
GCGAACGGCGGCAAACTTGATGTCGTCAGGGGTTTCGAAGTAAGGCTCGCCGCCATGCAGGGAGTGCACCTGGATTCCCTCGGCGCGCATGGCCATCACCTTATTACGAATCTGCACGATATCGGAGAAACCAACTTCGTCCAGCCGCTTGGCCAGCCGAATCCCACTCACCTTCGTCGCCGCCATCCGGATTTCCTTTCCGCACAGGTTGTTTCCAGCATAGCTGAAGCTTCTTGCATTCCCCAGATTTGGATGCGCGAAACTAGACGGCGAGCGTCTGGGTGTAGACGGCCATGCCGACGACGGCGTCAGCGCCGATGGCCTGGAGCGCGTCGATTTCGTTTTGGGTGCGAATGCCGCCCGCCACGATAAGTTGCCGCTCGGTCAACTTGCGCAGGCGCGCGGCCACCTCGATGGGAAACCCCTGCATGAGGCCCTCGCGATCGACATGGGTGTAGAGGAAGGCCGCGACATGCGGCTCCAGTTGCGGGATGGCTTCATCGGGAGTGAGCGCGACCTGGGCCTTCCATCCCTTGACGGCGATGCTGCCGTTCTTTGTATCGATTCCGGCGACCACCTGCTCGCGTCCCACCGCGCTTGCCAATTCCGAAGCGAAAGCTGTGTTGACGGCCGCGCGTCCTTGCTGTTCGCTAAACAGCGCGGAGCCGATGATCACACGCCTTGCGCCCGCACCAAGAACGCGCCGCGCCCGGTCGATGGAGTGAATGCCGCCGCCGGCCTGGCATGGCAGCCGCCGGGCTATTTTCTCCACCAGAGCGGAGTTGTCGCCCTGGCGCATCGCAGCGTCGAGATCGATGAGTTGCACCAGCGGGTATGGCGCGAATTTTTCGAACCAGTATTCGAAGTCATCGAAGGCCAGGCGCAGCTTCTCGCCCTGAACCAGTTGCACGATGCGTCCACCTAAGAGATCAATGGAAGGAATCAGCATGGGAGCCTCACTGCAACGCCGGCCCTGACCAGTTCCTGTTTGAGCGACCGGGCGCTGGAAACGCCGAAGTGAAAGATGCTGGCGGCCAGCGCCGCGTCGGCCTTTCCGCCGGCGAAGACGTCGACGAAATGCTCCACGGCGCCGGCTCCGCCGGAAGCGATCACGGGAATGTTGACGGCTTCGCTGACTGCGGCGGTCAGATCGCAGTCAAAGCCGGCGCGGGTTCCGTCGGCGTCCATGGAGGTGAGCAGAATTTCACCGGCCCCGCGCGCTTCCGCTTCGCGCGCCCACTCGACGACGCGGCGGCCCGTTGCCCTGCGTCCGCCTTGAACAAAGACTTGAGCATCGCGGACGGGATCGGCGGCTTGGGGATCGCGGCGGGCGTCGATGGCCACGACTACTGCCTGGGCGCCAAAGTTGCGGCCGATCGCATCGATGAGCGCCGGGTCGGCGAGGGCCGCGGAGTTGATGCTTACCTTGTCGGCGCCCGCATCGAAGACGTTCTCGGCGTCGCGCGCGCTGCGGATGCCCCCACCCACGGCGAAGGGCACAAAGAGCTCGCGGGCGGTGCGGCGGACGGTCTCCAGCAGGGTTTGACGGCCTTCGTGCGTGGCAGTGATGTCGAGCAGCACGATCTCATCGGCGCCTTCGCGCGCGTGACGCGCGGCCTGCGTAGCCGGATCGCCCGCGTCGATGAGATCGACGAACTGAACGCCCTTGACCACGCGGCCGCCATGAACATCGAGACAGGCGATGATGCGCTTGGTCAGCATCACAACTCCAGAAAATTGCTGAGGATTTTGAGGCCGGTTGCGCCCGATTTTTCGGGGTGAAACTGCACGCCCATCACGTTGCCGCGCTCTGCGGCGGCGGCGAAGGGTTCGATATAGTGCACGACGGCGGCGGTGTCCTGAGTAACCGGCGCCTTGTAGGAATGCGTGAAGTAAACATACTCGCCGGATTCGACTCCGGCCAGCAGCCGCGAGCCGTTGCGCAGCTCGAGCGAGTTCCACCCTACGTGCGGAACCTTGTACTCGCATTCGGGGAAGCGCGCGCAGCCTTCAGCGAAATGGCCGAGGCCCGGCTGATGGGGGGCTTCTGTTGACCCGGAATAAAGCCACTGCATTCCCACGCAAATTCCCAGAAACGGCACGCCGCGCGCGATCGCAGCGCGAATGGCCGCAGTGAGGCCGGTGTCGTCGAGACGCTTCGTCGCCGCAAAATGACCGACGCCGGGGAGCACCAGGCGCTCGGCGGATTGGACGGACGACAGGTCGTCGTCGGTCACAACAACCTCGGCGCCCAGGTGGCGCAGCGCCTTGAGCACCGAGGTGAGATTGCCGGCCTTGTAGTCGATCACGGTTACCCGCATCACAGCAGCCCTTTCGTCGAGGGCAGCATTTCTCCCAGTTGTTTGTCGCGCGAGCAGGCCACGCGCAGGGCGCGCGCAAACGCCTTGAAGATGGCTTCGATCTTGTGGTGATTGGAGCGGCCGTACATGGTCTTCAAGTGAACGTTGGCGCGGGCGCCGCGCGCGAATCCTTCAAAAAAATCGGTGACCAGTTCGGTCTGCAGGTCGCCGACCAGGCGGGTGCGAACCTTGGTGTCGACAGCAAAGGCCGCCCGTCCGCTGAGGTCAACAGCGGCGATGGCCAGCGTCTCGTCCATGGGCATGATGAAGTATCCCGCCCGCAGGATGCCGCGCTTGTCGCCCAGCGCGCGATCGAACGCCTCCCCAAGCGCGATGCCCACATCTTCCACCGTGTGGTGCTGATCGACGTCAAGGTCGCCGTCGCACTTGAGCTCGATATCGAAAGCGCCGTGGCGCGTAAAGAGCTCCAGCATGTGATCGAAGAAGCGGATGCCGGTGGTGATTTTGTAACGGCCCTTGCCTTCAATGGTGAGATTGATGGATATGCGGGTCTCGGCGGTGTTGCGGTCGATGACCGCAGTGCGCATAGAGTTGGCGGTCATTGCGCGGCCTCCCCGCGCCGCAGATATTTCAGGGCAGCAGTCATGGCAGCAACGGCTTTCTGCATCTGGTCGCGGGTTCCAATGGTGATGCGGACGCGGCCGTCGCAGCCGGGATCGTTGGAGCGATCGCGCACCAGCACGCCCGCATCGAGCATGCGCTGTACGAATTGCTTGTGGCAAGGACCGATATCGACCAGGATGAAATTCGCACGGCTTGGCCAATAACGCACGCGCGCCGCCTGAAGAGCTTTCTCGAATTCGGCGCGCGCGGCGATCACTTCGCCCACGTACCAATCCACGTACGCAGTATCTTCCAGGGCCGCGGGGAGACAGGCAAGAGCGACCGAGTTGACGCTGTAGGGCGACAGCACGCGGCGGATCCAGTGCATCAGTTCAACCGCGCCCGCGAGCACACCGATGCGCAGGCCGGCAAGGCCATAAGCCTTGGAGAAGGTCCGCGCAACCATGATGTTGGGAAGCACACCGATGAGATCCATCACCGTTTCGCCGCAGAAATGGAAATAGGCTTCGTCTACCAGGGTGACCGCCTGGGGCGCGCGGCGAGCGAGTTCGACGATCTGCTCGCGCGTGGCCATGGTTCCCGAAGGGCTGTTGGGATTGGCGATGGCGATGACCTTGGTCTGCGGCGTAATCCCCGCTCTCAGTTTTTCAAATGGGAATTCCAGGTCATCGTCCGCCTGCACTGTCACCACGCGCGCATCAGTAGCGGAAGCGTACACCTCATACATCGTGTACGTGGGGAGGGGAAGCAGCAGTTCGTCCCCGTCGTCGAGAAACGCCTCGAACAGCACATGAATCGCCTCGTCGACGCCGTTGGTGAGCGCCACCTGAGCGGGCCCGAGCCCGAGATGCGCGGCAACGATCGCCTCGACCGATTCGCGCTCGGGATAGCGCGTCAGCAGGCCGCCGGAAATCCTGCCGAGTACATCGCGCACCGCGGGAGAGCAGGCCACCGTGTTCTCGTTGAAGTCGAGACGAAGGCCGTCGCGGCTGCCGAGCGGGGGATGATATTCCTTCATGGCGCGAACACGCGGGCGGGGAGCGGGATGGATCAATGTTGCAGGTTCAGGCACGGGCCGGTCTCCTTCTGAGTCGAGTGCGAATGGCTTCGGCGTGGCCGGTGAGGCCCTCGGCCTCGGCGATCAGCGCGGCGTGCGGACCAAGCTGCGCGATGCCCTGCGCCGAATATTCCTGCACGGTGATCAGCTTGAGGAAATCGTTCACGCTCAGGCCGCCGCGCACGCGGGCCATTCCACCGGTGGGCAGGGTGTGATTGGGGCCGGAGATGTAGTCGCCCATGGGCTGCGCGGACCAGCGGCCGATGAAGACCGAGCCGGCGTTCTGCACCCAGTCGAGATCACTCGCGCTGTCGACGGTGAGGTGTTCGGGCGCAAGGCGATTGGTGATGGCGCGAGCCTGGTCCACGTTTGCCGCAAGAATCACGAGACCATGGCGATCGAGAGCTTCCCGCGCCACCGGGTTATGGCGGCTGCGCGCTTTGGTTTCGGCCATGACCTGCTGGGCGAGATCGGCGCGCGTGGTGATGAAGATCGCGAGGGTTTCAGGATCGTGCTCCGCCTGTGCGACCAGGTCGGAGGCGATATCGGGCGCGCGCCCGCGCTCGGAAGTGACGACGATCTCGGTGGGGCCGGCCAGCATGTCGATGGCGCAATCGAAGGCAACCAGCCGCTTGGCGGCCGTGACGTACAGATTGCCGGGACCAACAATCTTGTCGACGCGGGCGATGGTCTGCGTTCCGTAGGCAAGGGCCGCCACGGCATGAGCGCCACCGGCGCGATAGAACTCGCCGATGCCCAGCAGATGAGCGGCGGCAAGGGTTTCCGGCGCGGGCTTGGGAGAGACAACGGCGATTCGCCTGACTCCGGCTACCTGCGCAGGAATCGCGGTCATCAGCAAAGTGGATGGAAGCGGATGGCGGCCACTGGGAACGTAGCAGCCCACCGAGCCAAGGGGGCGCACAAGCTGGCCGGTGGTAAGGCCCGCGCCCCCAGTCCGTGTCCACGATGCAGGCAGTTGGTGTTTGGCGAATCGGCGGATCTGCGCGGCCGCGGTAGTGAGAGCCTTCCGCAACGCCGCCTCGGCTGCGTTCCACGCGGCCACCATCTCTTCGCGCGTGACGCGGAGTGCCTCGGGATCAGAGAGGCCGTCGAATTGCGAGGCATAACGCAGGAGGGCGCGATCGCCTTTGCGGCGCACATCCGCCACGATGCGTTTTACGGCAGGCAGAACAGGGTCGAGCGCCAAATTGCCACGATTTTCCAACGCCGCCACCATGCTGGCTGCCTTGGTTGCGCCTCGTCCGTGGGTGCGGATCAATTTCATCTCGTCCTCCGGACTACAGCACAACCTTGTTCAATGGATATTCGACGATGCCGGTGGCGTTGGCGGCCTTGAGGCGCGGAATCACTTCGCGCGCGGTGCGCTCTTCAACGATGGTATTGACCGCTACCCAATCGGGATCGCTCAGGTGCGATACGGTCGGCGAATTGAGCGCCGGCAATACGGCGAGGACGGCATCGAGATTCGCGCGGCGAACGTTGAGCATCAGGCCTACCTGAGATTGGGCATCGATGGCGCCCCGCAGCATCACCGCAATGGAGTCGATCTTTTCCCGCTTCCATGGGTCGGCCAGCGCCGCTTTGCTCGCGATCAGGTGTGTCTCGCTCTCCATCACGGTATCGATGATCTTGAGGTGGTTGGCCTTGAGCGAACTGCCCGTCTCGGTGACTTCGACGATGGCGTCGGCAAGCATGGGCGGCTTGACTTCCGTCGCGCCCCAACTGAATTCCACCTTCACGTTCACGCCGAGTTCCGCGAAGTAGCGCTTGCTCACTTCGACCAGTTCGGTGGCGATGATCTTGCCTTCCAGGTCTTCGGCCTTCTCGAATCCGCTCGACTCGGGAACGGCGAGGACCCAGCGCACTTTGCGGCGGCTCTGCTTGGCGTAGGTAAGCGAGGTAACACTGGTTACGTCGAGACCGCTCTCGATGACCCAGTCGATGCCGGTGAGCCCCGCGTCGAGCACGCCATGATCGACATAGCGCGCCATCTCCTGGGCGCGAATCAACATGCACTCGATTTCGACATCGTCGATCGACGGAAAGTAAGAGCGGCCGTCGGCATAGATGTTCCAGCCGGCGCGCTTGAAGAGCGCGATGGTCGAATCTTGCAGGCTGCCCTTGGGAATACCGAGCCTAAGCTTGTTCGTCATGCGGCGGTCTCCGTCTTCTTGGCAAAATCGATGGGGCGGGTGAAGCAGCTTACCGTCCCTTCGTGGCACACCAGCCCATCGCCTTCCACCTCGACGCGAAACAGCAGCGTGTCGTTGTCGCAGTCGGTAGAGGCGGAGATGACGCGCAGGCGGTTGCCGCTGGTCTCGCCTTTCATCCACAGCTTCTGGCGGGTGCGGCTCCAGAATGTCACGAAGCCGGTCTCCAGGGTCGTGGCGTAGCTGGCCGGGTTGAGAAAGCCCAGCATCAGCACTTCGCCGGTGCGCGCATCCTGCACGATGCCGGGCGCGAGTCCATCCATTTTGTCGAAGTCGATCATGTTCTCCGGCCTTGATTCCGTTTTGAAGTGAAAATCAAAAAGCCCGCTGGCTGGGCGCCGGCGGGCTTCGGTGTTTCCGATCTCTCTGGCCGTCTAGCTCAGGCCATGGCAGTCCGCCGGCATGGAATGTCCATGATGGTGGTGATGTCCGTGATGGTGGCGGAACTGCATCTGCTTCTACGGTAAGGGGTGAGCGCGGGTGGTGTCAACAAGAACCGCGATCGGCTCGAGTAGAACTGGTTGTGCCAATAATTTCGGAGACCAAAGAAGCTTCCCTCAGGGGCTAAAGCCCGGCACATTTTGTTCGGCTTATCGGCACGACTAAAGTCGTGCCCTTTCAAAACAGCCCAACCCGCGACGGTTTTCCGCAACCTGTGAAGCCGTGCCTTTTCAAAGCCGGATGCAAGCAATTTTAGGTTTGTGGTTGCGGCTCGGCTGACGACTGGTGGAGCAATTCGAGCACGTGGCGATACAGGCGGTTGCGCATTTCGACGCGCTCCCAGGCGCGCGTCACGTAACGAATTTCGATATCCACGCCGGAGCCGGACGGGCGCAGGTTCACCGCCGGATCGGTGCGGAATTTGCTCAATTCATCTCCACGCGTGCCGCGCTTCCACTCCTGCTCGGCAAGGCCCGCGCTCTCCTGGGTGTCGTCGCGCACCGCCTGCAGGATGCGCTCCACCGTGGCCCGCGTATCGATGGAGCCGGGAAGCGAAATGGTGAGTTCGTCCCACATCCACTGGCCGGCGGTGGAAAAATTGAAGCACGTGCCGCGGATTGCGAAGCTGTTCATGAACGAGATGCGGCGGCCGGTGGGATAGCCGCCGGCGGTTAGATTGCCGGTTTCGAGCAGCGTGGTCCGCATCAGCCCGACCTCGGTGACTTCGCCGCCCACGCCGTTGATCTCAACCCAATCGCCCACACGGATGCCGCGCTTGCCCACCAGGACGAACCATCCCAGGAAGGCGATGATGAAGTCCTGTAGGGCGATGGTGAGGGCCGCGGTGGCCAGGCCGAGAATCGTGGGTGTCTCGTGGGGCGCCCCGAAGATGATGATCAGGATCAGGACCGCGCCCACGATCTGGACCGCGAGCTCAAACACCATGCGCAGGGTTTGCGCCTGGCGCCGGTCGAGCACCGGGTGCGCCATCAGTCGCCTCACCAGCGCATCACCCAGAATCATGCCCATCAGGATGAGAATGACCATCGCGGCCGACTGCAGAATGAGGTGCAGTACGATGCGATGTTGCAGCTGAACCTGCGCAGCCCACTTTCCATAGACGGTGCCGAGTTGCTGCTCGGTCTGGATGCGGTCGTCGTAGATGCTGAGGAGTTGGCGCAGCGCGCTGCGGTCGCGGATGCTGGCCAGCCTGGCGCTGCGGTCCTGGGCGGTGGTTTGCGCCGCGTTTGCGCCGGCCTGCGCTTCGAGCGCGTTGTGCTCGGCGGTGAGCGCGCCCACGTCGGCCAGCGCCTGATCCCTTGCCTGGGCGATGAGTTGATTGCGCGATCGCTGATTATTCCAGGCCCGCAGTAGGACGGCGAGCGTGCCGTAGCGAGCGGCGGAGAGAACCGCGATCTGCCCATCGCCATGCGATTCGGCATCGTACTTGCGCATCGCCGCCTCGTGCGCATCGAGCTCGCCCTGGATCTGGGCGCGCTCATCTCCGGAAGCGCGGGCCAGGTCCTGCTGCCCATCGGCAAGTTCGTCGGAATCGAGCTGAAGTTGCGCCTTGGCAATGTCGAGATCGGTTTCGCCGCCGGCCGGCTTGGTCGCTGCTCCCGGAGTGGTGGAGCTGAGTTGGCGCACCTGTGCCTGGTCCTGAGCCACCAATTGTTGCAGTTGATCAACACGCTGCGAGAGCGCAAGCGCTTCGCCGGCGAGCGTACGATGCTCGGCCTGGATGGTGGCCTGGCGCAATGCCGCTGCGAAAGCCTGGTCGACTTCGTGGTCCGCGAGGCGTTCGGCTTCGCGCGCGTACTCGGTTTCCTCCGCGGTCACGGCCAATGCGGCCAGCGCCTGGGCGGTTTGCCACGGACTCAGATCGACGATGGTTTTCCGGGTGGAAACGGCAGCGCGCCCCTGCCCCGCGATGAAGGGAAGATTCGACATGGCATCGCGCGTGGTATATGCGAAGACGACGCAGAGAATGAGCAGAGCGCACAAGACCAGCAGCAAAGTGTTCTTGGTCCGCCGAAATATCCGGGCGCGAAGCATCCGTGCCGCACTGGGAACGATGGGAGGGAGGGCCATATCTCCATTGTCCCAGTTCGGCTCAAATCGCGGGAAGAAAACTCGACGAGGCGCGCAGATTGCTGCCGCCCTTGCGAAACGCCGGTGCGCGCAGGAAAATGAAACGGTGCGCAGACGGACCGCAATCACCGCGCTTCTGATGGTCGCTTTTGGCATGGGTCCGATGCAGCTTGCACCCGCCGCCACCGCGCAAAATACGCCGCCGCGGCATGCGCCTCCGCCGGCGGAGATGCGGGTGGATATCAACCGCGCGACGCTCGAAGAGTTATTGCAGATTCCGGGGATGACGCGCAGTTGGGCCGGACGCATCGTGCGTTTCCGGCCCTACCGCAGCAAGCAGGACCTGCTGGATCGCGGGGTGGTGAGCGGCGAAGTCTATAACCGCATCAAGGATTACATCATCGCCCACCGGAAAAACAGTGGTCAGTGATCAGTGGTCAGGGCCATCATCGCCCAGCGTGAGAAGCAGCAATGGCCGGTTCGCGTTCTTCAATCATCTGCGGAGCGTGGCGGCGCGGACCAGTGGAAAGAAGGTTGCTCAGAATCACGTAGAGCGTGGGAATAAAGAACAGGTTCAGCACCGTGGAGAAGAGCATTCCGCCCACGATGGTGGTTCCTACGGAGCGGCGTCCTAGCGCGCCGGCGCCTGTGGCGAACACCAATGGCCCGATGCCGAGGATGAATGCGAAGGAGGTCATGAGGATGGGGCGAAGACGCAGTTCGGCGGCTTCAATGGCGGCGTCGGCGATGGAGCGCCCCTTCTCGCGTAACTGCTCTGCGAATTCAACGATCAGAATGGAGTTCTTGGCCGAGAGGCCGATAAGCATCACCAGACCGATCTGGCAGTAGACATCGTTCGACATTCCGCGCAACGACACCAGACCCAATGCGCCCAGAACCGCCATGGGCACGGCGAGCAGGATGATAAAGGGCAGCGCGAAGCTCTCGTACTGGGCGGAAAGCGTTAGATAGACGACGAGGATGCCGAGCCCAAAGATGACGAGCGCCCGGCCGGCGGACTCGAGCTCGTCGAGGGTGAGGCCGGTCCACTCGTACATCATGCCGGGCATCATCACCTGTTTGGCGAGGTCTTGCATGCCGTCAATGGCCTGTCCGGAGCTGTAGCCGGGCGCGGGCGAGCCATCGATTTCAACCGAGCGGAAAAGATCGTAGTGGTTAATAACGGGCGGGCCGGAGCTGTTGACGACCGAAACCAGGTTATCGAGCGGAACCATCTGGCCGGAGTTGGAGCGGACATAGAAGTTGTGCAGGTCGCGTTCGGTCATGCGGAAGGGCTGGTCGGCCTGGACGAAGACGCGGTAGGTGCGGTTGTTGAAGTCGAAGTCGTTGACGTACTGCGATCCCATGAACACGCTGAGAGTCGTAGTGACCTGGTCGAGCGGAATATTCAGGGCTTTGGCCTTCTCGCGATCGATAGTGACGAGCACCTGGGGATCGTTGGCGGAGAAGGTGGTGATGAGGCCGGAGAGGTCCTTGCGCGCGCGGCTTGCGCCAACGACCTGGTGGGCCACGCGGTCGAGATCGGTGATGGAGTTCTTGCCGGAGTCCTCCAGAACGAACTGGAAGCCGCCGTATGAACCCACACCCTGGACGGCGGGTGGCTCGATGAGCGCGACGAGGCCGCCGTTGGGCGCAAACATAAGCATCTGGAGCTTGGGCGCGAGCCTGGCCACGATATCGTGCGCCGAGTGTCCCGCCGTTTTGCGCTGATCGGCCGGCTTGGTGGAGACGAACATCAGGCCCTGGTTGGAGGCCGCGCCGGAGAAGCTGAAGCCGATGACCTGGAACGCGCCGGCAATATCCGGATCTCGCATGAGCATCCCCGTGGCGCGGTTGGCCAGGTTGTTGGTGTACTGGAGCGACGATCCCGGGGGCGCCTGGACAATCACCATGAGATATCCCTGGTCTTCCTGGGGCAGGAACCCGGTGGGCACACGCTGGTACATCACCACGGTGGCATATAAGCCGGCAACGAAGAGTAAGAGCAGGACATAGCGGATTTTCAGCGCTCCGTGGATCATGCGGGCGTAGGTGCGGCCGATCCAGGAGACGAAGGCATCGGCACCGTGAATGAACGCAGCGAAGGCGCGCGAGATGAAGCGAATGTGAAGGAAATCCAGTTGGCGAGGCCGGTCTTCTTCGCCGCGGAGGAAGAGGGCGGAGAGCGCCGGAGAGAGCGTGAGCGCATTGAAGGCCGAGATGGCGATCGAGAACGCGATGGTGAGCGCGAACTGGCGATATAGAATGCCCGTGGTTCCCGGAAAGAACGAAACCGGCACAAACACCGCGATGAGCACCAGCGAGGTAGCGATGACGGCGCTGGTGACTTCGCCCATGGCCTCGGAGGTGGCCCGGTGGGGATCACAGTGTTCGGCGGCGATGTGGCGCTGCACGTTTTCGATGACCACGATGGCGTCATCGACCACCAGCCCCGTAGCCAGGGTGATGCCGAACAGGGTGAGCGAATTGATGGAGAAGCCGAACACCTTGACGAAGGCAAAGGTTCCGATAAGCGATACCGGGATGGTGACCGCGGGAATGATGGTAGCGCGCCAGTCGAGCAGGAACAGGAAGATTACCACGATGACGATGATGATGGCCTCGCCCAGCGTGACCAGCACTTCGCGAATGGAGTCGCCGATCACAGTCGTGGAGTCGAACGCGATGGCGTATTCCAGGCCCGGCGGGAAGCTCTTGGAGAGCTCCTTCAAAGCAGCCTTGGCCTTGGCGTCGACGTCGAGCGCGTTGGCGTTGGAGAGCTGCTGAACACCGATGCCCTGGGCGGTTTGGCCACTGTAGCTGAGGATGGAACTGTAGTCTTCGGCACCGATGGCCGAGTGCCCCACATCTTTTAACTGCACCAGGCCGTTGGGACTGTTCTTGAGAATGATCTGGTCGAACTCTTTCGGTTCGCTGAGGCGGCCAACCACCCGCACCGGCACTTGAAAGGCCTGCGAGGAGTTGGCCGGCGGCTGCCCAAGCTGACCCGCGGGAATCTCGACGTTCTGTTCCTCGAGCGCATTCACCACGTCGGTCGCGGTCAAATTGCGGGCGGCGAGGCGGACCGGATCGAGCCACACGCGCATGGCGTATTTGCGCTCGCCGAAGATGGTCACATCGCCCACGCCCGGCACGCGCTTGATGGCGTCCTTGACGTAGACGTCAAGGTAGTTGGAGATGAACTCGTTCGAGTAACGGCCGTCGCGAGTGAAGAATCCCGCGCCAAACACAAAGTTAGTGCTGGCCTTGGTGATGGTAACGCCGAGCTGGTTAACGGCGGCCGGCAGCCTGCCCTGCACGCTGGCCACACGGTTCTGCACGTCGACGGCTGCGATGTCGAGGTTGTACCCGGTCTGGAACGTCACCACGATTCCGCTCGTGCCGTTGTTGGCGCTGGAGGAACTGATGTAGCGCATGCCCTCCACGCCGTTGATGGCTTCTTCCAGCGGGATGGTGACCGCTTTCTCGACCGTGTCGGCGTTGGCGCCCACGTAATTGGTAGTGACGCGAATCTGGGGAGGAGAAAGCTGCGGGTACAGCGCGATGGGCAGGGTGGGGATGCACACCGCTCCCGCCAGTATGATCAGAAGCGCGCATACGGTAGCGAACACCGGCCGGAAAATAAAGAAATCGACAAACAAGGTATGCCTTCCTTCCGAGTGCGTCGTGCAAGATTCCTAGAGGGCCGGCTCACGGAATCGGCATGGCCGAAGTGATACGCGAGGAGCCGGTAGAAAATGCCATCGCCGGATCAGCCTTCAAACTGCATCGCCGGGCCGGCTGCGGACCGTTTTCCCCTTACGATCCGGTTCAAGCTCCCATCGGTTGCACCGGCATGTTGTTCACCAGGAATTGGGTGCTCGAAACAATCACCCGATCTCCGGCGTTCAATCCCGAAGTGACCGAGTAAGTGTTGCCCACGGTATCGCCCAAAGTCACCGGTGTTTGCGCCGCGATGAACTGGCCGTTCTGCTGCCTGGCTACGAAGACGAAGCTCTGGCCGCCCTGGCGCGTCACCGCCAGTACGGGCACCACCGCCATCGGCGCGGTACTCCATACCACCTTCGCCTTTACCAGTTGCGAGTTGCGCAGCTCATCGAGCTTGAAATGCACCGGCGCCTTCACCAGGATGCCCTGCAGCGTGTTGTCCACTTGCGGTGAAATGAAGTCGATCTTCGCCTTCTCCAGCATCTTGCTGGAGGTGTCCATCAGATCGACTTCCAGTCCCAAGCGGATCTGCCCGGCTCGTTCCGCGGGTATGTAGATGTATGCTTCCAGGTCCTTGTTCTCATCCACCGTGGTGAGCAAGGTCGACGAAGAAACATAGTCCCCCATGTGGACGGGAATATCGCCGATCACGCCGTCGAACGGGGCACGAATGGTGTAATAGGCAAGTTGCTCTTCCTCCGTCTTTCGGGAGGCGACCGCCGAATCGTAATCGGCTTTTGAATTGTCGTAGGCCTGCTGCGCCTGGTCAAACAGGTCGCGGCTGATAATGCCGGCGTCGTAGAGCTTCTTTTGCCGCTCGAATTGGACCGCGGCGTAGTCGAAAACCGCTTTCTTCTGGCGCTCGGTGCCGCGTTTTTCGTCCACCGAGGCCTGCTGGTGGAGCGGGTCGATGGACATGATCAGCTGGCCTGCCGTTACGTGATCGCCGGAGCGGACGCTGATCCCGGTCAGGCGCCCGTCCACCTGGGGCTGCATGGTAGCCGAACGCCGCGACTTGATGGTCGCCACGTACTCGCTGCTCTGGGCAACCGGCTGCATCGAAACCGCCACCGTCTGCACCGGCATGGCACGCATTCCGGCGGCAGCGGCCGGGGGAGGGGCGGCATTCTTCTGGCATCCGCAGACCACCATGCCCAAAACAACACCAGTCATTCCAATCAGTCGTTTCAACGTAACCCTCGCTTGCTGAATACGTTACCCGGGCCGGTTCCGGCTGGGGCAGGTTTTGCGTCGGGAAAGATCGCGCGAACGATCTTACAGCGAGACCACGATCGTCGGATGTGATGGAGTGAGCAGAAAAAAACGTGCAACCGGCGCCCAAGCGCCGCATCGATCCATCCAATCTGACGACGGGGACCTGTCCATTGTCGCAAAAAATTCGCCTGCGCGCGAACCGGTGTTGCCAGACGGTCCGCCGAGAAGATCAGGCGCGGGGGACGCCGGCTTAAAACTGCTCATTTCACGGACCACCGTCCCCGGCGCTTTTGTGCCGCTTTTGACACACCCATCTTGAGTTGATAGCCTTCAAAAGGGGCGTTTCGTCCCGCGGTTCGCTCCCCACGGCACGCCGATCGGAATTTCCCGCCGAAACTCGTCCCCGTCGTCTAGCCCGGCCTAGGACACCGCCCTTTCACGGCGATAACACGGGTTCAAATCCCGTCGGGGACGCCAATAAAATAAAGAACTTGGCGTCTTTTCATCTTCGTCTGGGACCAGTTCGGGACCAGTTTTCTACCTAGCTCAGTGATCCCATCCTCACTGTAACCGCGCGCGTGGCCTCCGCTCGCCGTTTGGCGCAGACTTCTTTACTCCTCAGGTCGGCAAAGCCCTTCATGATCGCACCATGCGAGCGGCGTTTGACCCCATCCTCTTCAGAGATGGTATTTGCTCGAACTACGCGGATCCTATGATCTTATCTTTTAGCGCCATATGCTCGAGCCCGATGCGCCCAGTTCGCGCATAGCAAAGGCAAAGTTGTCGAGACGCGGCGGGTTGTCTTGCGAGTCAAATCCCACGACCGCCGTGTTGAGAATCTTGATCGCTTTGTCGAGTTTGAAGTGCTGTCTAAATTCGTTGATCAAACTTTCCGCTACAAGGCTCATATGGACTTGTCGCCCTTTAATTCCGACGGCATCTGCAACGCTCTTGCGGAAGGATCATCGCGAAATTCGAAGATCAAATAATCGCCATCTTCGCTATCCCCGTGCGGTTCAAAGCGCACCGACGAAATGGTTCTGCCAGCCTCGATTTGCCGCCGCACGGGATTGTCCGCACCGAAGCTCAAATTGCGAAATTGGTCCACCGAAAAACGGCCAGCCAACAGTTCCTGGACTGCCGTGCCGATACTTTCAAGATCATTCTGTCCCTGCCAATCCCAATGCTCGTGGGAACGTACTTCCCAACTGCATCCGCATCGCACATGCCTTGTGTGTGCCAAGAATACGCCTGATACCCTCCTAGATTCGGCGGCATCATCGTCTCACGTAGCAACTGCAATCGGCTTAGGTCGGCGTTTGTGAGCTCGTCTGGTCGCGCGAAGACCTGGGTGTTCCAGATCGTCTTTGATTGTCCTCCGGCCCCGGACGGCCCACGTTTGGCTGAGAAGACCATTACGAAACCAATCGTTGGATAGTCATCAAGGAACTTGAGAATGATCTGTCCTCCGGAAAACGTAACTGATGAGAAACCGAAAGGTTTCAAATCTCGGAGCAGGCTGGACCCCGCGTCCCCCAGGAAAACTGCGCTCCTCGTCAAAAGAATAGCTAGTTGAGATTCTCTTACGAGGGAGCGCGTTGTCGGGGGACCGGCGGCCCACGCGTTATCCGCGGCTATGTGCGTCGATAGAGGTTGGCCTAGCGCCGGCAAGTGTACCGAAGGCACACCGAAAGGCTGCGAAACACTTGCCAGGAAGTGGGGACGGTGTCGAGCAATCGTTGCCGAGCGGGCAACCATAGGTTATATAAGTCCAGAAGGGCCATGATGAGCGATAGGCTTTGATAGAATCCGAGTGACAAAGAGGCAACCAGTTCGGGCGGAGCGAACTGAAACTCAATGCTCCCTGAAGATCTAAAACAAAACGTTACGGTTTACGGCCCCCTATTTCCCGAGCCCGTCCAGGTCATCCTTATGATGCCGATGGGTGACTCAATCAAGTTGATCGGAAAAGGTGTTCGATCGAACAAGGTTTACGAGCCAATTTTGAGCGTCGAACAACTGGGGCAGCTACACGCCTCACCGCTGCAAGAGCCTTTTGACGGTGACGCAATCAAGTTCCGGCTCGGCGTTGAGGCAATGCGCCTCGGACTCGCGTATGAGTATGACCCGTATTTCTCTTTATCAATCGCTCGCGTAGACCCACTACCCCACCAGTTGGAGGCTGTCTACGACTATTTCATTAAGCTTCCCCGCATCCGGTTCTTACTTGCCGACGATCCAGGCGCCGGCAAGACGATCATGGCCGGCCTCCTTATCAAGGAATTGAAGATTCGAGGCTTGGTCAAGCGAACGCTTATCGTGACTCCTGCGAATCTCTCTTTCCAGTGGCAACGGGAACTCAAAGATAAATTCCGCGAGAGCTTCGAAGTTGTCCGCAGCGATGTGCTTCGAGCCAACTATGGAATGAATCCTTGGCAGGAGAAAAACCAGGTCATCACATCCGTCTCGTGGGTCTCGCGTATCGAGGATGCCAAGGAATCGCTGCTGAGGAGCCAGTGGGATCTCATCATCGTGGATGAAGCCCACAAAATGAGCGCGTACAGCGACGATAAGAAGACCCTCGCCTATCGGCTTGGCGAAGCCCTCTCCGGGATGACGGATCACTACCTTTTGATGACCGCCACCCCCCACAAGGGTGATCCCGAGAACTTCTGCCGGTTCCTTTCACTGCTCGACAAAGATGTCTACGGCAACATCAAGAGCCTCGAAGAAGCAATGGAAAAGCACGAGGCGCCGTTTTACCTGCGCCGAGTGAAAGAGGCACTGGTCAGCTTTCCCGATCCAGACACAGGCGTCGTTAAGGCATTGTTCACCAAGCGAATCGTCCATACAACGCCGTTCCAGATCGGTGATGACGAACTGGAACTTTACGATCAGCTCACTCGGTATGTTGAAGATCAGTCAATCAAGGCCGCCAGAGAAGATTCTGCAAGGGCTCGCGCCATTGGGTTCACGATGGCCATGCTGCAACGTCGGTTTGCTTCCAGCATCTATGCTGTTCGTAGGACTCTGGAGCGCATGAAGGAGAAGCGCGAGAAAATCCTCGTAGATCCCGCCAAGTATCGTCAGGAACAAATTACCCAGCGGCTACCTGAGGACTTCGATGATCTGGCCGACGAAGACCAGCAGGAGATCATGGCGGAACTCGAAGAGGTGGTCGCCTCCTTCGATCCCAATGATCTGCGGACTGAAATTGCCGAACTGGATAAGCTGATTCGCGATGCCAAAGTGCTTGAACTTCAGGAAGCAGAAGTGAAAGTCCGGCGATTGAAGGAATTGCTGACTGATCAGGGCGTCTTCAGAGACCCCACGATGAAACTCCTGCTTTTCACTGAGCACAAAGACACTCTTGATTTTCTCGTGGGCGACGGACGGGACAACCGACCGCTGGGCAAGTTGCGGGAATGGGGACTTTCCGTCACCCAAATCCACGGCGGCATGAAGATCGGTGACCGCGATACGCCCGGAACCAGAATTTACGCAGAACGCGAGTTTCGCGAGTCGTGCCAGGTTCTGGTTGCCACCGAAGCCGCGGGAGAAGGTATCAACCTCCAATTCTGCTGGCTGATGATCAATTACGACATCCCATGGAATCCGGTTCGGCTTGAGCAACGCATGGGACGTATCCATCGATATGGCCAGGACAAGGACTGCCTAATATTTAATTTTGTGACGACCAACACCCGCGAAGGCAGGGTCCTCGAGAAGCTCTTCGAACGCATTACTGCAATCGAAGCTGATCTCGACCCCAAGCGCACCGGCAAAGTATTCAACGTCCTCGGTGAGGTCTTCCCGGCGAACCAGTTAGAGAAGATGCTCCGCGATATGTATGCGCACAATCAGATGACGGAGGAGCTAATCAAACAGCGCATTGTCGAACAAGTCGACCCCGAGCACTTCCGCAGCATAACGAATTCAACCCTTGAGGGACTGGCGAAGAAAGAGTTGAATCTCTCCGCAATCGTTGGGAAGTCCGCGGAAGCGAAGGAACGCCGTCTGGTCCCGGAGGTAATTGAAGACTTCTTTCTTCAGGCGGCTCCTATCACCGGTCTTGAAGTCAGCGAACAGGGCAAGGGACAGCACACGTATCGGGCGCCTCGCATTCCTCGAAGCCTCTGGGCAACGGGTGAGCGCCTGGAGCCACGGTTCGGCAAGTTGGGCCGTGAATATAAGCAGTTCGTTTTTGACAAGGAGATTCTCAAGAAGCAGCCCACTTTTGACTGGGTTACGCCGGGCCACCCACTCTTTGAAGCGGTTCGAGAGGAGCTTTCCGACACCGTTCGCAGTGAGATGGAACGCGGCGCCGTCTTCTATGACGTCAACCGCAGCGTCCCAGCTCGCCTTGCCGTCTATTCGGCCGCCATTCGCGACGGCCTGGGGCACGAACCTCACCGCCGTCTGTTCATTGTCCAGGAGGAGATCGACGGCACACTTACTGTGCGTCAACCAACCCTTCTCCTTGACCTTCTTCCGGCGCCGAAAGGGACCACAGTTCCAATCGAAACGGGTGCAGACCGGAATACCATCGAACACTTTCTCGTGCAGCAAGCGCTTGAACCATTCCTCCAGGAGGTCAAAACCGAGCGCGAGAAAGAGCTTCAGACTATAACAAGGCACCTGGAACTCAGCCTCGACGAACTCATTCTCCGTCAGAATCTCAAGCTCGCTGAATTGCTCGCAATGCAGGAGAATGGCGACACCAGCCCGCTGCTGGCCGCAAACACAAAACAGGCGCAGGACCGTCTCGACGAGTTGTTCGGAAGGCTTGAAGGGCGAAAGCGTGACCTCGAAAAGGAACGCAACTGCACCATCGGCGATATTCAGCGCCATGCAACGGCCTGGGTGCTTCCCCATCCGGACCGGTTGACTCCTGGGCTCGCAGCGATGGTGCGCGACGACGAGATCGAGCGAATTGCCGTGGATGCGGTGATTGCGTTTGAGCAGGCCCGGGGATGCGAAGTCGAAAGCGTGGAAGCGGACAATCGCGGTTTTGATCTCATCTCACGCCGCCCGCATCCGGAAGATCCCAAGACAGCTATCGATGTTCGTTTCATCGAAGTCAAGGGACGCGTTGGTGTTGGCGAGGTAGCTTTGTCAGGGAATGAGTACAGGACGGCTCAGCGCCTCAAGAAGGACTATTGGCTTTATGTTGTCTTCAACTGCGGAGGAGAGCCGGTCGTCAACGTCGTTCGCGACCCGGCGCAACTCGATTGGCAGGCAATCGTCAAGATCGAGCATTATCAGGTGAAACCGAAGGCCATTCTCGATGCTGCAGAGGCTTAGCGGACAATGGAAAGTAGATGATCCAAAAGTATCCAAAGCGCCTCATCGAAGTCGATCTTCCCATTAAGCGCATTTCGGCTCATGCCCGGCGGGAGAAGTCGATTCGCCACGGCCACATCTCGACACTCCATATATGGTGGGCACGTAGGCCGCTGGCGGCCTGCCGTGCGGTCATCTGTGCGTCCCTGTGGCCTGACCCTGCTGATCCCCTCTGCCCGCAAGATTTCCGCGACAAAGCCGCAAAGATCATCTTCGAATTCGCGCGCCTCGCAGGAAACAGCAAAGAGCTTGGTGGGAGTTGCGATCACGAGACCTGGATCAAATGGCAGGCACTTGCCAAAACAGACGGGCTCGACAGCCGGAATAAAGCGCATTGGAACATCCTGCGCTTCGCCCTGCTCGACTTCATTGCCGACTTCGCTGATTGGGACAACTCCACGGTCCAGGAGTATCTCAATACCAGCCGCGCACTGACGCAAGCTGCTCATGAAGCACTTGGAGGCGAGCCCGGAACGCGACCACTGGTCGTCGACCCCTTTGCCGGCGGCGGTTCTATGCCGCTGGAAGCGTTGCGCGTCGGGGCAGATGCTTTTGCAAGCGACTTGAATCCGATTGCTGTTCTGCTCAATAAGGCTGTCCTTGAGTACATTCCGAAATACGGCCAGAGACTCGCAGATGAAGTGCGGAAGTGGGGCAACTGGGTTCGCAGCGAAGCGGAGAAAGAATTGGCTGAGTTCTATCCAAAGGACCCAGACGGTGCTACGCCGATTGCGTACCTTTGGGCAAGGACCATTCAATGCGAAGGCCCCGGTTGCGGCGTGGAAGTCCCGCTGATCAGGAATCTCCAATTGACTCGGAAGGGACGGACTTGGTGTCTTCGAATTCGACCCAAAACCGGAACGATTGAGACTGAGCTATGCGAGGGTACTACGACGGAACCTGGCACGGTTCGAAAAGGCAGTGCGACCTGTCCTCTCTGTCATTACACTACTCCGGCAAAGGCCGTCAAAGCCCAGCTGGCTTCAAAACGTGGTGGTTCTGAAGCGCCTTATCTCATGGCAGTATATGTCGAAGGCGATGGGGGGGGGAGGCGATTCAGGCCTAAGGCTCCAGCAGATCATCATGCATTCGCGGCTGCCTCAAAGAATTTGGATCGAAGCCGTTTGCCCACAGATGATATCAATCCCATACGCCCGTACAAGAACTCGCGTGGGTTGAGCGCCGTCACTCGGATAGGAATTGAACGATTTGGTGATCTTTACACGCCCAGACAGGGACTTGCGATTTGCACCCTTCAGGATATTACTTTCAGAATTTGCGATTCGGATGGGGACCGCGCCTTCAATCGTGCAGTTGCTACGCTTGTTCATTTCGTTGTTAGCCGTTACATTTTCCAAAACTGCTCACTTTCTCGATGGAACGCAACTGGAGCGAAGATCGAAGGGGCCTTCGGCAAGCAAGCGCTACAGGTTGTTTGGGATTTTGTTGAAGCGAACCCATTTTCGAATGGCTCGGCGAATTGGAATAACGCTCTGGATTGGGTCGTAGAGGTAATTGAGGCTAATGTCATACTTGGCGGAAGCGGCACAATCGAACGCGCCGCAGCCCAAGATCAGATTCTCCCCGATGGTACGGCTCATCTCTTGGCAACTGACCCGCCCTATTTCGCTGCCATCCCTTACACAGATTTGTCCAATGTTTTTTACGTTTGGGAAAGAGAGCTGCTAAGGAGGCTATATCCCGAACTATATGCGGCTGGATTGATTGATCAAAGTCGGGAAATCATTGTAACCAACGCCAATTCGGGACCCGCTGGTGAAACGAAGTCGCCACTTTTTTTTGAACACGAAATGTCTAGTGCGCTGAATTCAGCACGTCGATCACTGATACCGAATGGGATCGCAGTTATCGTATTTGCTGATAGCAGCACAAATTCATGGGAAGCGATTTTGGGCGCGATTGTGGCTGCAGGATGGACGGTGACTAGTTCGTGGCCGATCGACACGGAAATGCAGAATCGGACCCAGGCACAAGAGTCTGCGTCATTGCAATCATCTGTGCATATTGTTTGCCGTCCGCGCGATGCTTCCAAGGGTTTGTCTTTCGCAAATGAAATCGGCGATTGGCGCGACATACTGCAGGAGTTGCCCCACCGCATCCACGAATGGATGCCTCGCCTTGCAAGTGAAGGTGTCGTTGGGGCGGACGCCATCTTCGCCTGTCTTGGTCCTGCTTTAGAGATCTTTTCTCGCTATGCCCGCGTAGAAAAGGCTAGCGGTGAATCCGTCGTTTTGGGCGATTACTTGGAGCATGTTTGGGCGGCTGTCGCCAAAGAGGCTCTTGCCATGGTTTTCGAAGGCGCCGACGCAACGGGCTTTGAGGCAGACGCTCGCCTCACTGCCATGTGGCTCTGGACACTCAAAGCACCGGACTCAAAAGGTAACTCTGAAGGCGGCGGCGACGATGAGGATTCCGAAGACGAGCAAGAGATCAAAAGACCAACGATCGGCGGATTCCAGCTTGAATACGATGCTGCGCGCAAGATTGCCCAAGGCCTTGGCGCCCACTTGGAGGGCTTGACCCACCTCGTAGAGGTATCGGGCGACCAGGCACGCCTGTTGCCGGTAACTGAGCGAACGAAGCACCTCTTCGGGAAAGACGAAGAAGAGCCTGCGCGTGCGAGTGGCAGGAAAAAATCCTCCGCGCAGTTGAACATGTTTGCCGAATTGACCGAGGGCGCGGACGCCGAGGTCGCTTGGAAAGAAAAGACTGTGAGCCGGGTTGGCGAGACGGCACTCGACCGAGTTCACCAGGCGATGATTCTGTTCGCAGCCGGACGCGGTGAAGCACTGAAACGGTTTGTTGTTGATGATGGCGTGGGACAGGATGGCAAATTCTGGCGGCTGGCCCAGGCCCTTTCGGCACTCTATCCAACCGGAACCGATGAGAAACGTTGGGTAGACGGTGTATTGGCCCGCAAGAAGCAATTCGGCTTCTGATGAAGTCAGCGATCTGCAAGGAGATGCAAGAATATGGCGCTCAAGCCTTGGTATAAAGTCGTCACGCCGAGGGAAGACCTGAGAGATGGGAAGCCGCTCGATGCCTCAGAATTCGCCGTTCACCTCGATCAGGTCAGGGACGGACGAGCGCCTGCAGTCTACCAGGATCCAGAGCGATTTCTGGAACGCACCTTCCTGACGAAAGGCCTCACCGGCGTGGCCGCAGAGGTTCTTCGCAGGTTGTCAGGCGAAAAGACCGAAACTTCTGCTG
>CAVREL010000097.1:0-14914 GCA_963720105.1 uncultured Acidobacteriota bacterium
CCGGCCAGACGTACGGCGGATCCAGCTTCGTCGCCGACGGAACGGGAAAAATCCTGCTCACCCTCCGCGATCGCGACACGGACATGAAGGTCATCGAGGTGGCAATCGGGCGATCAGATGCGCACTGAGGAATTTTGTAACAGGGGCGCGGCTTCAGCCGCGCCGCAAAACGCGAATCCATACGGCTACCTGGGCAAGACAAGCCATACACCGTTGTGTCGCTGTACAGGTATCGCGCGGCTATCGAAACAGAGGCTATACCGGCCGTCTGGTAGATCATGGGGCGCGTCACTGATCATGATCAGGGCATATTCGGACGAATCGCTGTCGGGCAGAGGAACTTCCAATGCCGATACTCTGCACTGTGCTTCATGTTCCATGCCCTTGAGGTGTCCATACAAAGTCACGTGTCGTTGAGGAGATACCATTCCGCCTCCTCCGTATCGTGCGTATGATGCAGGCTTCGCACGAAGGGCAGACCGAAGCTTCGTCTGGCGACGTATATTACGGCTACGCCTCAATGAATTCAGATATGTAGACGCAGCGGCGCGATCGCGCTTTTGGTTGCCTGGGGTTCGATTATGATGCCACCGGCTCTCTCATTGGCCTCACTCCCCGAGGCTTGACGCTTATCTCAAACCCGGTGTACAGTCGATAATCGATATATCGATGATCGGAGCGCCGATGCCCAAACGCAAGCTCGATCCACTCCCCGCCGCCGCCTTCCAGATCCTGCTTTCGCTCGCCGGGAGCGATCTGCACGGCTACGCCATTATGCGCCAGGTGGAGGAGCAGACCGCCGGCAAGGTGCGCCTCGGCCCGGGCACTCTTTACAGTTCCATCCAGGCGCTGCTCGAAGAGGGCTTGATCGAAGAGGTGGATCGGGCGGAGGCTCCTGAACTATCCAATCCGCCGCGCGAGCGCCGCCGCTCCTACCGCCTCACCTCCGGCGGCAGAAAGGTGGCTCGCATCGAAGCGCAGAGACTCGCGGAAATCCTGCGCGTGGCTCGCGCCAAACGGATCCTGAGGGGCGATTATGTCTGACCGGAAACAAACCTCCCGTGCCCCATCCTCCCAACAGACTTCCCGTGCCCCGTCTTCGCGCCTTTTTCCTGGCGCGAAGGCGGGAGACCACAGACCCCACCTAAGTGAAAAGATATTCGCCCTCCTGCTCCGTCTCTACCCGGCCGGTTTCCGCCGGCAATACGGGGCGGAAGCGATGGGGCTTCTGCGCGACCGCCTGCGCGACGAGCGGGGAGCGGCGGGCCGGGTCCGCCTCTGGTTCGATCTGCTGGCGGACTTCGCTACCGGCCTGCCACAGGCATACCGCAACAGCTACTTAATGGTGAGCGCCTCGCCCGCGCCGCTGAGCCCAACCGGGATTCCCGCGTTCCGGTTGCTCGATCGGGAACCGCTGCGGCCCGGGTCAGTTGCGATGGGCAGTATCCTCGCCATCGCGGCGCTGGCGGCCTTTGTCTTCGTCATGAATCATGCTTCCGCCTGGCATCCGTTCTCGAACTTCCATGGACTGGCGGGCGCGTCCACCAGCCACGGCGCTCCCAGCGTCGAGGAGATTGCCGAGAAACTCAAGGGGCAGATTCAGGCTGTCTCCGCGCAACAGAGGTGCGGATTCGAAAAGCTGGAACTGCATCCCGGCAACATCGGGTACGTGAAGATCAACTCATTTCCGAATCCCATGCAATGCGCGACGATCGTCGAGGCGGTGATGGAAAAGTTGAATGCCACCGATGCGGTCATCTTCGATTTGCGCGACAACCGGGGAGGCTACCCGGAAATGGTGCGCATGATGGCCGGCTGGTTCTTCGACCGCCCAACGCCCTGGTACAACCCGCGGGCGGAGTCGCCTGAACAATCGGTCACCCAACCGGTGCCGGGAAGCCGGCTCGCGAACAAACCGGTATTCATTCTCACCTCGCCGCGCACGTTTTCCGGTGGCGAGCACTTTGCCTACGACCTGAAAACTCTCCAACGGGCCACTCTGGTGGGCGAAACCACCAGCGGCGCCTCGCATGGCAGCGGTCCACCACCCGAGGGCACGAAACCCATCTGGGAAGGCTCCGGCGTAGAGCCCGACGTGAAGGTAAAGGCCGCCGATGCATTAGCAACCGCGGAAAAACTGGCGCTGAGCCAGCTCCGCAACCACTAGACCGTGTCGGGTGAATCTATTTCGAACCATTTTGTAACAGGGCCTAAAAGCGATGGTGGCCACGTGTCCCGCGTCACACGCCACGCGCCCCGATCCGCGCTAAACTGCCCGGCATCGGAGACCTCAATGAAACGCTTTGCCTGCTCCTCTGCCTCTTGTTGCCTTTGCCTGCCCTCGCCAGGACGCACAAAGACACATATAACATGCCGTGTTCTACTCTCTGGGCCTCGGTGAAGGACGTCTTGAAAACGTCCGGCAAGTACAACATCGTCGGGATCGACAGCAACGAACTCACCGCCTCGTTCACTGTAGGCGCGGTGTGGACGGGCAAGATGCTGAACTCTGTTGTGCTGATGCCCAAGGGAGATGGCTGCGAGATGTCCGTGAACACCGCCTATCGGGGCATCGAGCACAATGACGCCGGAGACTTCAAGAAGCGAGTGGACGAAGCATTGGCCAAGGAAAAGGCGGCGCCACCGGTGCCATCATCGAAGGGAGCGCAGTAGACGCATCTCTCCGCTGATCTAGCCGGGTGCCTCAGGTCTCCCGATTTGGGAGACTGGGATTCCTCCCATCACCTCTTCGGCAGCGTCTGCACCCACGCTCAGAACGCCCTGTCCTTTTTCATCAGACCGGATACCACGCCGCGGACAAAGCAACCCATACGCCTTTATCAATGCCAGTTTTGCAGATAATTATGTGTCCCCGGCGACATGTAGCCCCCCGGGCAACTCTGTGGCTGTGCAGGCAGGTTTAAGCTGCTGAAATCGAAGATCATGGGAGAAACAGGCAAGCACAGCCACACAGTACTTTGCGTGCCTCTGTTCTCTGTTCTACCTCCGCGACGGTTCCAGCGGCGTTTCGCCGGCGCGCTGCATGGCGTCCACCGGACGGCTGTAGCGGCCGAGCAGCGCATTCCAGCGGACGATGGCCAGTTCTTTCAGCATCTGCATGCCGTCGCGCAGATAGCTGATGCGGGTGCGGGCATCGTGGGCCCAGCTCACCGGCACCTCGCTGATGTGGTAGCCGCGCTTGAGGGCGATGAAGAGGATTTCCGGGTCGAATCCCCAGCGCTCGATGGTCTGCAACTGGAACACGGTCTGGGCGGCATTGCGGGTAAACGCCTTGAACCCGCATTGAGTATCGGCGAAAGGCAGGTTCATCACCATGCGAGTGAGCAGGTTGAAGCAACGGCCGAAGAACTGCCGGTAGAGCGGCTGGCGGTGGGTCTGGCGGCTGGTGGCCAGCCATCGCGACCCGATAGCGATCTCGGCTCCCTGCGCGATGGCCGCAAACAGGCCCTCCGCCTCTTCGATGGGCGACGACAAGTCGGCATCGGTAAACATCACGATCTCGCCCTGGGCCTGCAGGATGCCATGGCGAACGGAGTAGCCTTTGCCGCAGTTTTTGGGGTTCTCGAGCAGGCGCACCTCGGGAGCGGTCCGGGCGAACTCGCGCACCACTTCGGCGGTGTTGTCGCGCGAGCCATCGTTGACCACCACCACCTCGGCATCCCAACCGCGCGCCCGGATACAGTCCACCACGGAACGAAGCGTGGCGGGAATACGAGCGCCCTCGTTGTAGGCGGGAATGACGATGCTGTATTTGGGATACTGCGCCAAGACTGCCCTCTTTCGGAGCCCACTCTATAGATGCCGTTGCCACAATGCAAGACTCTGGACATCATAACCGGACCGGGAGGGGTTGGGGCGGCGATTTTTCGTCCGCCCCCAGTCGTTTCCATATCTCTTTATTTTTCATGCGCACAGGCGGGGAATTTGGGTATGCTGTTTGCGGAGGCCATGAGGGCAATGACCAAGGCAGACCTGGTGGAAAAAGTAACCCGCCTGGGCGACCTGACTCGCCGTGACGGCGAAATCATCGTCGAAACCATTTTCGATTCCGTGATCCGGGCCCTGCAGGGTGGGGACAAGATTGAAATCCGCGGCTTTGGTTCATTTCGTATCCGCCAGCGCAATCCGCGCATCGGCCGGAATCCCAAAACCGGCGAGCGCGTGGAGGTGCCCGCCAAACGCGTGCCCTACTTCAAGCCATCCAAGGAACTCCGCGATCTGGTCAATCCCGAGGAAGCGGCCAAGCCTCAATAGGCGATCGGCTGCATTTCCACCACGACCCGGTTGCTGAGGTTATTGCCTTGGCGACCCTAATCCCTAATCCCTATTTCCTGCTTTACCCCGATCACGCTCAGCATCCGCCCGCACCGGCCGCGCGATCCGCGATGGGAGAAGAACAGCTCCGGGTGGCAATGCGTGCAGGCGCCCACAAACTGAATCACGTCAGGCCGGAGGCCGGCAGCCATAAGCTGGCGGCGATTGGCTTCCACCAGGTCCACATGCAGGCTTGGCCCAATCGGCGAATGCCCCGGCGCGCGCTGGGTCATGAAAAGCAGCGGGTACCGGGTGCGGACGGCATCCGAATCGTATACCTCCCGGAACAGTTCCCGGCCGTAAGTGAATTGCGATTCGAACTCCGAGAGCACGTCTTCTCCCACCTGGTAGCAACACGCCAGGTTCCCGGGTCCAATGGCCGCAACCAGGTCTTCGGGCCGCGAGCCGAACTCCAGGCGCATGCGTCCTATCCCGTTTTCCACGATGCGCTTGACCGTTCCCCGCCACCCGGCGTGAAAGGCCGCCACCACGCGCCGGCGCACATCGGCTACCACCACCGGAAGGCAGTCCGCGGTCTGAATAGCCAGCAGGATACCGGGCTGATCGGTCATGAGCCCGTCGCCCTTCGCAAGCGGTTTGCCTGCCTCGCCGCCGGCAGAGTCGGGCCCGCCCACCACGAGCACATTGGAATGAATCTGGCGCACGGTGACCAGCGGCGTGGAGGGGCTGCCCGTCACCGCCTCGGCCAGCAACTGGCGATTGCGGAGAACGTTGGCGCGGTCATCCTCCGGCGTAAACCCGAGATTCAACTCGCCGGGCGCATCCTGGGCGCAATAGGAGCGCGAAACGCCGCCCCGCCGCGTGCTGAATCCATGCCATAGCCAGGGCATGCGGTCCCCGCCCGGAACCGGAAGCCATTCCACCCCGTTCGATGCCATTGCCGGGATAGCCGGAGGGGGCGAAAGCTCTTCGGGAGTGGCCGCCTGGAAAGGAGCCCGGCGAGCCACTCCGGCCGGTTTTTCACGGCGCGACCGGACCAGCCCGGCCCTCGCAAACAGCTCATTCAGCCCCGCAATGTCACTTTTCGACCCAATTTCGGGGATTTTATTAGATGTTTCGGGGGCAACCGCGGTCGCTGGCCGGCGGCGCTTTTTGAGCGGCTGGGGCATGCTCCCTTGATTGTATCCGGGCCTTGGCATCCTGCCTTATGTCGGCAATTGACAAAGGGGGCGATGGGATTATTTCCCGGCAAATAGCTAAAAAATAAGTAGTTAAGCGACGATAAAAGCGCTTATAAAGCGTCTGGGCCTGCCTTCCGGCAGGCCCGCTTGAGAGGCATGATTTGGAGGGGGTCCTGGAGGGATGTTCGGAGAAGGGGTCCTCGTTACCAAGGACCCTCGAAAAGGAGAGAAACACCTACCTTGGAAGAGTCATAATTCGGGGAAGCCTCTGCTTGTTACTCGATTGGACGTCACCCCCTGGCTAATGGTTGCCTAAATTATTTTCCACAATCTTTTGCGATTGATTTGGAGCAAGCTTTTTCCCGATTTGGGAATCCCACCCAGGTATCCCCTAATGCCACCCAGGTAACTTGACGGATGCATACCCTCGTTACCGCCTCCGGCGGCTGGCTGGAATCTCCCCAACCCAATTCCCTCGGGCGTAAACTCTCATCATAAGTGAAGCGCTGGTACTATTTCGGGTTGGCTGCCGCGGCGGTGGCCGGGATTATCTATGTATACGCGCATTGGGGCGGACAGGGCCTGTTCTCCTCCGACGAGGCGCCCGCTCCCGGGTCGCGCATGCAATGGCGCGCCGTGCAGCGGCCAGGAGACGGCTTCAAGGTCGAACTGCCCGCCGAGGAAAAGGAAAATGACGCCCCGGCGTTCAACGAGGCCGGCGGCTCCGAACCGGTGCATATGCTGGTGGCCAATCCCAATGGCGACGTGACGTTCGCCGTGGCCTGGGCCGACAACCCGCCGGTGGCCCGGGTCAGCCAGGCTCCGGAGCGCACTCTTAACCTGGCACGCGACGGGATGCTGGCGCGCACCGAAACCACCATCGTCAGCGAATCGCGCGGCTTCCAACGCGACTATCCGTCGCTCGATCTGCTGGCCCGCAACACCAGCGGGGGCATTCTGAATGCCCGCCTGGTCATGGCCGAAAACCGGCTGTATCTGCTTATGGCCCTTTTCCCCTCCGCCAGCGCCCGCCGGGACAAGGATGTCGACCGCTTCTTCAATTCCTTTGTGCCGGCGCGGCCGTCCGCCATTCCCGAGACCATACCGTCCGCTGCGCAGGAATAATCAAGCTTGTAGCTCGTAGCTTGCAGCCTGTAGCTCGTAGCCCTCGGGACTGGCTACAAGCTACTGGCTACTGGCTAACTAAACCCGAGCACCGGGTGCGGCGAGTAGGGCTCTTGGAGCGCGGCCATTTCTTCCGGCGACAGGCGCAGAGCAAGGGCGGCCACCGCATCCTGCAGATGATGCGGCTTGGTGGCCCCCACAATCGGCGCGGTCACCGCGGGCCTGGCGAGCAGCCACGCCAGCGCCACCTGGGCCCGCGGCAGGCCGCGCTTCTGGGCGATCTCGCCCAGGCGCTCCACCACTTTCCGGTCGTCCTCCTCGGTGCGCGAATACATGGTGTTGCCGAAGCGGTCCGTCTCCGAACGCCGCGTGGTCTCCGACTGCCATGGACGCGTGAGCCGGCCGCGCGCCAGCGGGCTCCACGGCAGCACCCCGATCCCTTCCGCCAGGCACAGACCGATCATCTCCCGCTCTTCTTCGCGATAGAGCAGGTTGTAGTGGTTCTGCATGGAGACAAATCGGGTCCAGCCGTGCCGATCGGCGAGATACAGCGCCTTGGCGAACTGCCAGGCGTACATGGAGGATGCGCCGATGTAGCGCACCTTGCCCGCCTTCACCGCGTCGTGCAACGCTTCGAGCGTCTCTTCGATGGGCGTCTCGTTGTCCCAGCGATGCGTCTGGTAGAGGTCCACGTAATCGGTCTGCAGCCGGCGCAGGCTCTGATCGAGTTCGAAAAGGATGGCTTTGCGCGAAAGGCCGCCGCCATTGGGCTCATCGCGCATCACGCCGAAGACCTTGGTGGCGATCACCACCGATTCGCGCCGCACATTGGCCTTGAGGAAGTTGCCCAGCACCACCTCACTGTCGCCGCTCGAATACACGTTGGCGGTATCGAAGAAATTGATGCCCAGGTCGAGAGCCTGTTTGAAAAAGGGCCGGCTCTCGTCTTCGTTCAGCGCCCAGTAGTGGCGGCCGCCCTTGGGTTCGCCTTCCTTGGCGGGTGCGCCGTAGGTCATGCAGCCCAGGCAGATGCGCGAAACCTTGAGGCCGGTGTTGCCGAGATTGACGTAGTCCATGCGTTCTCCTCCGCGCACGCGGCAATCGACTCGAATCAGAACGCCACGGCGGCTGCTACCTACGATCCATTCTGTCGCTCACCATCGCCATACGCGGGAATCGATGCCCACGAGTGACTCACGGTTGGGCAGAAATCCTCCCACATCGCACACCCCTCTCACATTGTCATCCTGAGCCGAAGGCGAAGGATCTGCGGTTGCTGTTGGTTACGTCCGAACTGGGCGGTCATTCGACCGCAACAAAAAATTGCAGAGACTTTGACTATAAGGCGCAAGTATTGTGGCCGAATGGAACCTCAACTCGCACCCACCCTTCTGGAAGCTTAAGGGGTTGCTGGTTCGATCCCACGTAAGCTGAATACTGCTCGGGTGTCAGTTCCTCGTAAATCACATTGAAGTAGCTCGGCGGGGCATGTCTGGGCTGCTGAAGCTGCTTCGGACCATGCAAAATGATCGTGTTGCCCTGATAGGAAATCAGCAATGGAGATTCTATTCCCCCGTGAATGACATTGGGCAACTTGAAGTCATGTGATCGATCATACGGTGCACAGAAGTCTGCAGACTCAGACAAGTAGACCTCGGCTGGCTTTCGGAATAGCGACTGTCGCCGGACGTATGCGGTAGCGCCACCGGGAAGGTGGAGCGTGACCATACCCGGTTCCAAGTGAGCTACTTCATTCAAACCTCGCCACACCAGGTAAGCCAAGCATGCGCCCCCGGCCATTATGACGGTCATAAAGATCACAATTGTGCGGCGGTTTCGCATAAGGCTTACTGAGCCAGAGCTTACCAGAGCCCCTTAATTCACGGGCGGTGAAGAGGTCATGGTCGTGTATGGGGCGATGCGGAGGTATCGACGATTTCGGAGTCAAGAAGCAACCGCAGATCCTTCGACTGCGTTGATCGCGTGCGCGATCAACTCCGCTCAGGATGACAGCGCCTTGGGGTTGAGGAATGCGGGGGAGGAATGCGGGCCGGTTCGGGTTCATGGTGAGTCGTGGGCAATTGGGAAGTTACTCTCTGGCGAAGATCGATCCACGGCCGGCGTTCAATGTCATGACCCCGACAGCAGGTCCTCGTAGATCCGCAACGTCCGCTCGTCGAAGCACACGAAGTTCACCACTTCCACGCCGCTGGCGTCCACGTTGGCTCTCACCGTGTCCACAGCGATTTTGGCGGCGCGCTCGGCGGGAAAGCCATAGATCCCGGTGCTGATGGCCGGAAAGGCGATGGACCGCGCGTTGTGCTCGCGAGCGAGCTCGAGGGCGCGTTGGTAGCAGCCGGCCAGCAGGCCGTCTTCGCCGCGCTGGCCGCCGTTCCACACCGGCCCCACCGCGTGGAACACCCACTTGGCAGGTAAACGGAAGCCGGGCGTAGCCTTGGCATCACCCGTCGGGCAGCCGTGCAACTTATGGCAGGCGTGCAACAGATCCGGCCCGGCAGCGCGATGAATCGCCCCATCCACGCCCCCGCCGCCCAGCAGCGACGTATTGGCCGCGTTGACGATGGCATCGACCTGCAGCTTCGTAATATCGCCGGAGATGGGGATGAGTTGCGCCATGCTGGTACCTCGATCCTGTCTGAGGATACGCCGGTGACGTGACCGTAGGGGGTCCGGTCCATCCGAATCGCCCCCTGCGCAAACACACGCGGGTGTAACATGGGCTCAAGTAAAATCACTAGAGATTCAGAATCGCCGGCGTGCCGGATGCGGTTTCTGGCGTCGTCCGTCGAAGCAAGCAGTAGCCCCGGACCTTGCAGCGCATCACCCGAATGCGGGCACACCTGAAGCCCATGCCTATGGGTCTGCGCCGGATTGCGCTCATGGCCGCCTCGGCCGTGCCTTTTATGGTGGCCCTGGCCGGCTGCGGCACCGCGCCCGTAGCCGCCAACTCCGCCAATAGCGCTCTCACCATCTCCCCCGCGGCCGCCGCCATCGACACCAACTGCACCGGCTGCAACGGAACAGGCGCTCACGGGCTCCCGGCGCATCGTTTCGGGGCCGCGTTCGCCAAGGGCGGCGCAGCCCCCGTGACCTGGTTGGTATCCGGCGGCGACGCGATCGCCGGGCCGGGCCGAATCAGCGCCGACGGCGAATACACGCCTCCCGCCTACCTGACGGCCGATCGGGCAGAAGTCATGGTGACGGCGCGGCTGGCCGGCGATCCGCGCATCTCCGCCAGCGCCCGCATCACCGTCACTCCCGGATTCCTCCAGCCGTTGACGCCCGAGAACGTCGCCGTCGGCCCCAGCGGAACCGTAACCGTTACTGCAAAGCTGGCCGTAGCCGGAGGAAGCAGCGGGATCGACTTTGCTTTGGCGGGCACCGCGACCGGCAGCGGCGCGGGTGAAGGATCGCTGGGGCCAGTCAACTGCCAGCGCTCCAACAAGGCTTTCACTTCCTGCGCTGTGACCTACACCGCGCCGGCGTCCATCGCGGGAACCGGCGTCACCTATGTGGTTGCCGCCGCGACCGGCTCAGGCGCTCGCGCAGAAACGGAAATTCTGCTGAACTCCGCCGGGGTGAACAGCAATCCCGCCGCGCACCAGGAGCAGTTGCCGACACTGATGCCGCTGGGCAGCTCCGGCGGGAACAACAACGACTTCGACGCCCGTGGAAACGCCATCGCCGACTGCTGCAGCGGAACTCTGGGCGCGCTGCTCGAAGACAACAACGGCCGCCAATACCTGCTGAGCAACAACCACGTGCTGGCGCGCAGCGATCATGCCGCGGTGGGGGACTCCATCGTGCAGCCCGGCCTAATCGATAACAACTGCACGCCCAGCGGCGAAGGCCCCGGAACCGTGCCGGTGGGCGCGCTGACCGCATGGCTGCCGCTCAGATCGGCGCAGACCAACGCCGACGCCGCGATCGCGCAGGTGGCCTCGCGCACCGTGGATGCCAGCGGAGCCATTATGGAATTGGGCGGGCGCCAGGCCGACGGCAGGCTGGCGGCGGCGCCACCCGGCATCTCCTCCAGCGGGGGCAAGGGCGAAATCGCCGCGCTGCAGATGAAGGTGGCCAAAAGCGGCCGCACCACGGGCCTGACCTGCGGCGGCATCTCGGCGGTAAGCGTCGATGTTTCCGTCGACTACTATCGCGACTGCGCGGAAACCAGGCCCTACCTGACCAAGCTGTACACCAACCAGGTGGCCATGAGCGGCGATCGTTTCAGCGATGCAGGCGACTCGGGCGCGCTGGTGGTGGACGCGAACAACGCCGAGCCGGTGGGCCTCTTCTTTGCCGGCGGGACCGACGCGGCCGGCGTGGGGCAAGGGGTAGCCAGCCCGGCGCCGGACGTGCTCAGCGAACTCGCAGCGCAGGTGGGAGGCGGTGCGAGCTTCTCCTACGTGGGCGCGGCCGATCACGGCGTCAGTTGTCTCAGCTATGGCAACAGCACCGTCGCATCGGCGCAGGCAACGCCGCTCAGCGATGAGCAGATTGAGCGCGGGCAGCAAGCGCTGGCCTCGGCGCGGCTGCTGGTGAATCCAACCAATGGCATCCTGGGTGTGGCCATGGGCAAAAGCAGCGATCGTCCGGGCGAGGCCGCGGTCATCGTTTACGTGGACGAATCGGGAAATGCGAACGTACCGGCATCGGTGGAGGGAGTGCGGACATTAGTGATTCCCACCAACGCGCACGCCGTGGCCTTTGGAACCGCGCCACTGGCGAATGCCGCGATGGGCTTGCCGGCCTTGAGCGGCCCGGCGCTGAGCCAGGCGCTGGCCGTCAAGCGGCAGGCAGCGCGCAACCTTATGGCTCGCAATCCGGCGTTCTTCGGCGTCGGCGTGGGCCAGAGTCTCGACAATCCGCACGAAGCGGCCCTGGTGATTTACGTCGATCGCGGGCGCTCTCCCGGCACGCTGCCCGAAGCCATCGGCGGCCTGCGCACCCGGTACATCGTGATGGATCGCCTGCACGTGACGCGCTCCTACGCAACCACCGTGCAGTCCAGCAGGCACTGCTTCCCGCGCGCCGTCGAAGACAACGACTTCGATCCCGCCAAGCCCCTCCCGCTGGATCTGTTCTAACCAGAGAAAACAGGTAGCGCCGGCCTCCCGGCCGGCTGTCGCGCGGGTCTCCTGACCCGCGCATAATGTGGTGGCGGCGAAGACGCCGCCAGCACAGCCGGTCGGGAGACCGGCGCTACTCCCTCACGATCGCGCGGCCCGTTCTATTTCCGCAATGTCGATCTTCACCATCTTCATCATGGCTTGCATGGCCTTTGGATGCCGGATCAGCTCCGGCAGCCGCGCCGGCGTAATCTGCCAACACAGTCCGAACTTGTCCATGAGCCATCCGCACTGAATCTCCTTGCCGCCGGCCGACAACTTGTCCCAGTAATAGTCGACCTCCTGCTGAGAATCGCAACTTCGGCACGTCGTGGATGATCATCCATGAACGGCCGATGGGCCCTCCGCAGCCATAATGCTTCGACCGATCGACTTCGGTATCCCTGGTCCCAACCATCGGGGACCCTGGGCACGCCGCGCCTGGCTTTTAGAACAGCATGTCCCCGGCCTCGTTGGTGATAGCCGCGGTCAGGATCCTCAGCACCTCGACGCGCGGCTCGGCCAGCCGCTGAGCGCTGGGCAGACGCAGTTTGCCGGGCAGTTCATCGGCCGCCCTCTGCAGCACGGGCAGCACCGACGAAAATGTGGGATAACGCGTGTCGCGACCCACTTTGGCCAGCGCGCGCAGTGCTCCGATGGCGCCCAGTTGCTCCAGGATGTCGGCGTCGCGAAGGATGGTCGCCTCCGTGGTCCTGGGCTCGTCCCAGGGCTGGTGGGTGCGGATGGCCTCGCACACCGGGTCCAGCTTCTGCATCGGGAATCCGCAGGCGGCCAGCAGTTCGCGCGTGCGGGCAATGGTGTAGGGAACGTGGTTCCAGCGCTCCAACTCTGCCTGGCTGCTTGGCCGGTGACCAATATAGACACCCAGGTCGTGCATCCACGCCGCGGCAAACAGCACCTCGTCGTCATATTCCATGCCCTTGCCGATCTGAGTGGCCAGAGCATAAAGACGCGGCTGATGGCCGAACTTGTCCTTCGGCTGCGCTTCGGCGCGAATATAGGCCATTACGGATTGTCGCCAGGCAGGATTGTTCATAAAGGATTCCGGGGCCATCGTGCAGAAATACGAATCAGGTCGAGTTCCCCGAGATCTTCCAGTGTAAATGCCGGGGATGCAGCCGGG
This sequence comes from uncultured Acidobacteriota bacterium, assembly GCA_963720105.1. Lineage (GTDB taxonomy): Bacteria > Acidobacteriota > Terriglobia > Terriglobales > Acidobacteriaceae > Telmatobacter. The sequence goes on from CAVREL010000097.1 coordinate 12,876, forward strand.
ATGGCGGCAATCCCGCGGGGCGGCAATTCAACCGCGTCGAATCCTTCCCCGCTCACGCGGGCGGCGCCTCCCGCGGCAAACAGGTACGACAAAACTCCGGCAGGCTCCTCGGGGCCGGGCAGAGTTGCGCTTGTCCTTCTTCCCGCCACCGGGATGCGCTCCACGCGAAAATATTCCACGTCGATCAGGATGGTGCGATCGTCGAGCACCCGCGGCGGCACAAGCCCGGCGCGGGTCTCAAACCGCATCGCCTCCAGGGATTTCTCCACGTGCAGTTCGCGGGGACGCCCGTAATCGTACATGCGATAGGTGGTGTCGGAGTTCTGCTGGGTTTCCAGCAGAATGGAACCCGGCCAGATGGCGTGCACGGTGCCCGCATCCACAAGCACCATGTCGCCGCGGCGGACAGGGAGTACTTTCAGGCTCTGCTCCAGCGTTCCGCCTTTGATCCCGGCGCGCACTTCTTCGATGCTGACGCCGGGCTTCAGGCCGGCGGCCACCTGCGCGCCCGGCTCGGCGCTGAGCGCATACCAGCACTCGGTCTTGCCGCGCGGCTGGCCGTACTCTTGCGCCAGGCGGTCGTCGGGGTGGACCTGCACGCTTAGTTTCTGGCGCGCAAAAATGACTTTGATGAGCAGCGGCGATTGAGCCGCAGCCGCGCCCGGCCCCAGCATGGCTGACGGAGCCGCCGGAAACATCTCGCCGAGCTTCTTTCCGGCATGGGGTCCGCTCGCCACCCGGCACTCGTCGCCCGTCAGCCACACCTCGCCGATGGGCTCAGTTCCCTGTCCCGCCACGTAGTCGAACCAGGGGCGCAGGTCGTCGTAGCCCCATATCCGGCTGACAAAGAGCGGTTGGATAAGAAACGGCGCCAATTCTTGCGCAGAAGACGCTGGACTGCCAGCCATGAACTGTCCTTGGGGAAACATGAGTGAGGCCATGACGCCCTTCGCCGGGCCGGCCCCAACCTCCCACTTTAGCAGAGGGAGCATGACGGCTCCCGTGGACTGGAGCAATCGCCGGGCAGGTGACCATCATCACTGATCACATTTCGCTTTGCGGCCATTGTGGATGCCTGGTTCCCGCCTGGCGGGCTGAAATTTGGAGTATTCTTCCAGCACCAGAAAACGCGTGCGGCGCGAACGCAAAGGAGACACCATGGCCGACTTGCTCACAGCGCGCATGGAGATTCCCGAGGAAGCCAACCTCATCCTCGGCCAGTCGCATTTCATCAAGACCGTGGAAGATATCTACGAGGCGGTCGTCACCACTGCTCCGCAGGCGAAATTCGGGCTGGCCTTCAACGAGAGCTCCGGACCGTGCCTGATCCGCACCGAGGGAAACGATCCGGCGCTGCGCGAAGCCGCCATCCGCAACGCCCAGGCCATTGCCGCCGGGCACGTGTTTGTGCTCCTCATCCGCAACGCGTATCCCATCAACCTTCTGCATGCCATCCGCAATGTTCCGGAGGTGTGCAACATTTATTGCGCCACCGCCAACCCCGTGGAAGTGGTGCTGGCCGCCAGCGCGCAGGGCCGGGGCGTGCTGGGCGTGATCGACGGAAGCTCGCCCAAAGGAGTGGAAGCAGAAGCCGACATCGCGTGGCGTCACGATCTGCTGCGCAAGATCGGCTACAAGAGATAAACCTGGGTGCCCCAGGTCCCCGGTGTTGGGACCTGGGACCGCTACCTCATCAGAGACATGGGTGCCCCACCTTCGCGCGGCCGCAGATCGGACCAAGGTGGGAGACGATGGATCCAGAATGCAAAAAAGGAGGAAATCATGGCACTCGCGAGTCTGACGGAATACCTCGACCAGAACCACGTGAAATACGTAATCATCACCCACTCGCCCGCGTACACGGCCGAGGGCATTGCCGGTCTTACCCATATCTCGGGTAAGGAACTGGCCAAAACCGTGATGGTCAAGCTGGATGAGAAGATGGTGATGGCGGTGCTCCCGGCCAACCTCCATGTCGACCTGGCCAATCTCAAAAGAGCCTTGAAAGCGAAGACCGTCGAACTGGCCTCGGAAGACGA
>CAVREL010000098.1:0-110886 GCA_963720105.1 uncultured Acidobacteriota bacterium
TGTTGGGGAGCAACAGCCTATCTGTGAAACACCAGTTCGACTACCTGGCGCTTAAGCTCCTCGTCGTCCGTCTTTTGTACCTTCTTTTCTTCACGGGTCGTCTCATTTTGCTTTGGGCTTCCGTGTCCGCCAAAGCGGGGTAGCTTCACTGAAGCCATTAGCTTGGAGGTATGACATGACAAAGACGATAAAGAAGAGCTTTGATGTCTCCGGAAGAAATACGTTCGTTTGACCGATGCGCTACCTCCTGATTATCTGATAATCTTATCTACGGATACTATGTCTATAGGCTTATACGGCTTTCTTACTGCCTGTTTTTCTGATACTCCTGCATACGGATTACATGATTGTCCTATAGCCTCGTTGTCAGTATATCTTACTACCCCGTAACCTGTTTATCTGTGATTGCGGTTCACTGTTTTTCTGATACTCTGCTTCACAGACTATGCGGATATCTGATCGGCTGATTCACAGGTTTTCTTACATACGGTGCTTCTGCTTATCCTATTTGCGGATTACCGGACTTGCGCTTTGACGGACATTCCGATATTGCTCTCGAATTCATGATTACGGTAGCAGTTGTCAATCGCAAAGGCGGACCAGGGAAAACGACCGTGGCAATCTTGGCGGCTATCGGATTGCGCGAGAACGGTGCTCGGGTGGGCGCAATCGATGCGGATCACGAACAGGGGTCTTTGACCAATTCTCTGTTTGGAAGTGAAATCGAGGTTAACCCGTCAAATTTGGAAGCCCTTGATTTTCTCGTTGTTGATACACCACCCAATTTCAACGCTAAATGGGACCAAGTGCAGGCCCACTTCCGCGATGGCATCCTGTGGGCTGGCCTGGGACCTCGACCCAATGTGCTTGGTCTACTCGCTCGCTGGGGCGTCCTCTTAGGCATCAAACCTGCCGACGTAGAAAACGTCAATAACTGGGAGGCCTGGGGACGAGCACTGCAGGCCAGCCATTGGCAACCGTCGTCTTCTTGCTGGTCATTGACGATGCCTGGAGCGTGGAGGACGCTCTGGCCTTTCAGGTCGGAGGGACACAGTGTGCTCACCTGTTGACCACCCGTCTGCCCCAAGTCGCCTTTGCCTTCGCTCAGCAGGGGGCTATCGTCGTTCCTGAATTGAAGGAAGCCGATGGGCTGGACCTGTTGGCCCGCTTTGTCCCGCAGCTGGTACAGCAAGATCCCAAAGATGCACGAGCTCTGGTGCGAGCGGTGGGCGGCTTACCATTAGCCTTGACCCTGATGGGCAAGTATCTAGCCGCCCAGGTCTCCACAGGACAGCCCAGACGCCTGCAAGCTGCTCTGGCTCGTTTACACGATACCGAGCAACGCTTACGCGTGAGCATGCCAACCACACCAGGCGAACGGTCCCCCAGCCTTCCAGAAAACATCCCCCTTTCCTTGCACGCTGCTATCACCATCAGTGCTCAGCAGCTCAGCCCGCAGGTCCATGCCGCCTTGTGCTGCCCTGGCCGTCTTTCCTGCTAAGCCGAACAGTTTCTCGGAGGAGGCAGCCCTGGCGGTCAGCCAGGAACCAGTTGAGACGTTGGATGCCCTCTGGGATGCTGGTCTACTGGAGAGTAGCGGGCCCAAACGCTACACCTTACACCAGACCATTGCCGACTATGCGCAAACCCAGACCCAAGATCCAGACTGCACGGCAGCGACTGGTCAACTATATGCTGGCAGTATATCCAGACCCATGAACAGGACTACGAGGCTCTGGAGCTAGAGACCAGCAATATCCTGGCTGCGCTGGATGCCGCTAGTGGACTTGGAGATGTCACAAGCCCTGCTGCAAGGAGTAACGGCCTTTGTGGCCTTCTTGCGCGTACGTGGACACTATAGTCTGGCCGACCAGTATCTGCAGTCGGCCCTGCAAGCAGCAACGGCTCTGGAGGATCCAATAGGGCAAATGACCGTCCTGCGCCATCTGGCCACCTTTGCCGAATTACGCGGAGACTATCCACAGGCAGAGCACTACGGCCAGTTGGGACTGATCCTGGCCCGACAGCTTGAACGGATCGACGAGGTGAGTGCCTTGCTGACCACTTTGGGGCTTGTGGCCTTTTATCACGGTGACAATGCCCAGGCGCAGGTCTGCCTCGAGGAAGGATTGCAACTGGCACGGCAGGTAGGCGACAGTGAGCAGATCTGTACCCTGCTCAGCGACCTTGGCAGAGTTGCCCGGTCTCAGGGAAACTTACACTCAGGCTGAGGCACTCTATCACGAAGGGCTAGCTCCTGGCACAGGAAAACGAGCATTGGGATCTCATGAGTCTTCTGCTCGCTTTCCTGGGAGCAATCACACGGGAACAAGGGCAACTATGATCAGGCCGAACAGTATTGCCTGGAAGGTCTCTCACTGGCACGTCAGCAGGGACATCGCGAACATCTGAGTCATCTACTCTGGTCCAATTAGGAGCCATCGCCTATTATCGAGGACAGTACAAGCAGGCCGAAGCCTATTTCCAGGAAGGGCTGACCATCGCACGCCAGATCGGACACCGTGCACAGATCTGTCGTCTCCTGGCAAACCTGGGAGCGACCTTAACACTGCACAGGGTGACTATACCCAGGCAGAGCGCTATCTGCAAGAAGGCGTGGAACTGGCTCGTCAGTTGGGAAATCGGGACAGTTTGCCTTTCTTGCTGATGAATTTAGGAGGTGCTATTGGACAACAGGGGGATTACGGCCGGGCCAATGCCTGTTTCCAGGAAGGTGTCGAAGTGGCTCGTCATCTTGGATCACCATGGCTGTATCAGTGCTGTCCTGAGAACTGGGGAGAAATCCATCTCAAATATCACCAACTGGATGCCGCTGCCGCAGCCTTTCAGCGAAGTCCTCACCTCTCACGAGCGGTTCAGGAGCAAGACCCTCACTTGATCGCACGAGGCTCAGTATGGTCTGGCCCAGATTGCTGCACTGCGCGGAGATATCACCGAGGCTCGTCGTCTCGGTACGGACAGTGTGGCTATACTTGAAACAATGGGACATCACAAAGCCGAAGAAGTCAGGCATTGGCTGGACTCACTGACCGGAAAGGAGGCCCCATGAGTTTCTAGCTATATTTTCCAAGAAGCCACCACACTACTTCAGCCGTCATAGCTTCCTGGCAGCAGAGGCGAGCAGCAGGCAGTTTTGCGACGGATCACGCACCAGAACACCATCGGGCGTCTCCTCAAAAGCAAGCCCTGCCTCGCGCACGCGACTGGTCAGGCGATCCAGTTCGGTTTCGTCAGGTAAGCAGATGACGAAGGTGCGCAGACCAGCGGCATCTGGTGGTGGTGGCGGTGCACCAACGCCAGCCCAGGTGTTAAGACCAATGTGGTGATGATATCCACCAGCTGAGACGAACAAAGCCTGCGACCCGTACCGTTGCATGATATCAAACCCGAGTACGTCGACATAGAAGGTCTGCGCTTCAGCAAGATCAGCCACGTGCAGGTGTACATGACCAATCACCGTCTCTGCAGATAGCTCACTCCAAGCTCCATCGCGTCCCGAAAGCTCTGCTAGCAGTCCATCGACGTCGAGAGGCCTGGTTGCCATGCTCACTAGAGTTCCCTCGAACTGCCATGCGTCGCGTGGCCGATCACTATAGATCTCGATGCCGTTACCATCAGGGTCAGCCAGATAGATTGCCTCGCTGACCAGATGATCGGAAAGACCTTGCAGCGTAGTCTGCGTTTCGACAAGGTGCAAGAGTGTCCGTGCCAGATCAGCACGGCTAGGCACGAGGATGGCAAAGTGGTACAGTCCGCTAGTGCGAGGCGGTCTAGGACGCGCACCCGGTTGTTCTGTGAGCAGGAGCAGGTCCGGACCACCAGCTCCGAGACGGGCAGTGTTGCCATCGCGTCGATGGAGTCTAAAGCCGAGTATATCCTGATAGAAGGCCAGCGACCGTCCAAGGTCTGAGACAGTCAGGTGAACATAGCCGATGACCGTTCCAGGATGGATGGAAGTTGATGTAGTATTCATTAACGCTCTCCCATTCCGAGAACCAACACATAGAAGCTATGACTTCGCACAACGAGAACTTCTCCACTGCCTCTCTCGGGAGCAAATGGATTACATCCTCTTAAAAGTATAACACTAGAATGATATCGGCATCCACCGTCCATAGGCTACGAAAACTGCTAAGATGAGAATGATTACAGTGACGCCAGCCCCCGGAAATTCCCGTCGCGAAGCATGGAAGACTGTCGCGCCTATCATAATCAGCGCCAGTCCAACAGCAGCGAGGGCTGTCAACCAGGGTAGAATCTGTATGAGGGCCGGGAGAATAAGTCCAATAGCTCCCAGCAATTCAGCAATTCCAAGTAAACGCACAAGTGGTGAGAGAACCTTACTGACCCAGGACATTCTTTCAGCAAGAGCATCCAGTGGCCGAAAAGTTTTCATAAAGCCAGCCATTAGAAATACTAGGGCTAGCAGAGCCTGGATGATCCAAAGTGTGATGTTCATCTTCTCTTCTCCTTACAAAGGGAACTGCCAACTTTCTATACTTCCCTTCGCACTATTATTTCCTTTATGGAAATAATTATATATAGGGAAGTTACTATTGTCAAGGATGTTTTTGAAAGAAATTTATGCTATACTTCCTCTATGAGTAAGAGCAACCAATCGCCCACAACCGAACATCCAGCCAGCTGTGCAATCCATCCGATGGGCCGTGCCATTCGCCTGATCGGCGATATGTGGACGCTGATGATCGTCCACACTCTTTTAAGCGGCCCCAAGCGCTTTGGCAAACTGCTTGAGGCAATGGGCAAGGTCAGTCCCAAGACAGTATCGCAACGCCTCAAAATGCTCGAAGAGATTGGTTTTGTGGAGCGTCAAGCCTTTGCCGAGATCCCTCCACGCGTCGAGTATTGCCTGACAGAGCAAGGGCTGGCCTTAGTGGATATCTTAGAAGCGATCAAACAATTTGGGGAACGCTACCTTGCTGATAGTGGATCAGGATCACCCCCCTCACCATCTACGTCCTCCATGCTGTCAGTAAATTCTCCTGAAAACTTCCTGTAATCCTCATTTCTGCGTATAGCATTTTCCTCTCCTCTTCTGTTACCATAGAAAGCGCCTGTATACAGTTGCTTGGGATAGCCCGTAGCAATAGATAAGGGGATATCTATGCATCAACTATCTTGACATTTGTGAGGCAATTTCGTCTGCGTGTCCATCGGCTTAATAAGGAGGGTACCGATAAATCAACTATCATTCACACCCCAAAGAAAAAAGAACTTTATTACTTCTATTATTGCTTTAGCGCTATGTATGACTTTTGCTGCATGTGATATCAGCACCAGTTCGAACAGTACTTATTCCAGTACAGGCGGCACCCCACCGAGTTCAGGAAATACCACTAATGGTCAGGGCACCCAGGGAGTACAGGTCTTCGTTGAACCCACTGCAGGAGAGAGCGTCATTACCAGCGCCATTGATGAGGCAAAGCAATCTGTTTGGCTTGAGATCTATCTGCTGACTGATACTAAGGTTGTCCGCGCCCTAGAAGACGCTGCCCACAGGGGACTTGATGTACGTGTAATGCTAGAGCCGCATCCATACGGAGTAGGAAGCGTCTCACCCCGTGAAACATTGGATAAACTCAGTGCAGCTGGTATCAAAGCCCAGCCCACCAGTTCGAGTTTTAGCCTAACTCACGAGAAAGGCTTGATTATCGACGGACAGACGGCTTACATCATGACCTGCAACTTTACACTGGCAGCACTTGGTGTTGGCAAGAGCACTAAAAACAGGGAATATGGCATTATAGATAATAATGCACAGGATGTACAGACTGTGATTGCAATTTTCAATGCAGACTGGAACCATCGTAATGCCCAATATAGCGATCCCAATCTGGTTGTCAGCCCGGATAATTCACGCAACGCCTTCGCAAGCCTAATCAATGGAGCCCACAAAACACTCGCCATTGAGGCCGAAGAAATGCAGGATAGCCAGATCGAGCAGGACCTGGTCAATGCCGCCCAACACGGTGTACAGGTTCAGGTCATCCTTCCGACCTCAAGCAGTTCGTCCAGTGAGAGTGCTGGAGGCGATAGTAATAGTCAGGGCATCTCGACTATCAAACAAGGAGGAGTACAGGTCAAAGAGGACTCACAGCTCTATATACATGCCAAGATCATCATTGTTGATGGTCAAGAAGCGTTCGTTGGCTCAGAGAACATCTCTACAGCCTCACTAGACCACAACCGCGAACTTGGCGTGATTGTCTCGGACCAGAACGTGCTCAACACGCTACAACAGACATTTCAACAGGACTGGGGAGTTTCACAGGCAGCATAGCTCTTCTTCATCCGAAAAGGGGACATTTCGAGAGGTTAGATAATCCTGAATTTTAGCCTCCCTTATTCCCTTATTTCCTAGTATAGTCAACTCTAGGCAAACTGTGGTACCATAGATCCTGAACTAGAACTCCCCTGCACCAAAAAGAAATGGTTATTTCTTTTTGAAGATATTTTGAAAGGTAGAATACCATTGGTTACAGAAGTCGCTATATTCACAGCTATTCCCGGCAACGAAGATGCTCTCGGCCAGGGAATCATTCAAGGCTTGGAAGCTATTCGCCAGCATCCAGGATGTATCTCTGCGAATGCAACGCACTGTATTGAACACCCAGGACGCTATATGCTCTCTGTTGTCTGGACCTCCATGGAAGCGCATATGATTGATTTTCGCAATGGCCCACTCTTCCCGAAATGGCGCAGCTATATCAACAATCTCTTCGAAGGATCTCCCGAGGTTTTCCACTATCAGCCCTATTAAAAAGAAAAACTAAGTACACAATCTCTCATCCAGACAGCACTTCTCTTTCGACCAACTGAGCACGGCCAGGAACAATATCACCGTCATTCGTTGAATCATAAGGAAGTAGCGTAACCACAGAAGTAGTAGCTCTGAATAGATAGACTATTACCACCACAAACACAATTTGGCAGGAGTGTGTAGATATGTCTGAGCTTTCAGACAACCATGACAAACAGGAGCAGCCAACAGAAGAGGATTACCCCTCGCTGGAGCAGGCAGGCAGCAGCACAGAAGAACAACTTGCAGCGCATATCGCGGCCATTCGTCACCAGCTCGAAGAGGCAAATTATCAGTACTACGTCCAAGATAATCCAGTCCTGACTGATGCTGAGTACGATCAATTGATGCTCGAACTCCAACGAATTGAGCGCGAGCACCCGGAGTTGCAAACGCCCGATTCACCAACACAACGGGTTGGTGCAGGACCCGGGCAGGATGTGTCGCAGCACCGTCATCCGCTCCCGATGTTGAGTCTGGCAAATGCACACAACGAACAAGAATTGCGTGACTGGCACAAGCGTGCACAAAATATTACGCCTGGTGCGCAATTTACCTATGTATGCGAGTTGAAAATTGATGGCCTGGCTATGGCTCTAACCTATGAGCAAGGGCAACTCACTATCGGTGCCACACGCGGTGATGGGCTGGTGGGAGAAAATTGGACCCCAAACATTCGCACCATCCGCACCATTCCGCACAAGTTGCGTGGAGAGCATGTCCCTGCCAAAGTTGAGGTACGGGGCGAAATTTACATGTCTATTCAGGACTTTGAGCAGCTCAACCAAGAGATGACTAACAACCGTCTTTTTGCCAATCCACGCAACGCAGCTGCAGGTTCACTGCGCCAGAAAGATTCGCGCATTACAGCAACCCGGCACCTCAACTTCTTCGGTTATCAGATCGGCCACGTCCAGGGCATGGATATTCGTACCCACTGGGATGCCCTCCAACTCATTCGCGAATGGGGCTTCCCTGTCAATCCGTTTGCTCAACTGGCATATAGCCTGGAAGAGGTAATGGAATATTGTAACAAATGGGAAAAAGAGCGCTTTAACCTCCCCTATGAAATCGATGGCGTTGTCATCAAGATCAATGACCGCTCCCAGCAAGAAGAGTTAGGCACCGTCGCACGCGATCCACGCTGGGCGATTGCCTTCAAGTACCCGCCCACTCAGGTCGCGACCAAACTACTCGATATTCGCGTAAACATCGGACGTACCGGCACTGTAAATCCCTGGGCAGTGCTCGAATCGGTCAATATTCGCGGTGTTACCGTCTCCCGTGCAGCACTGCACAATGAAGGTGATATCCAACGCAAAGATCTGCGCATCGGCGATTGGGTTCTCGTACAACGTGCTGGTGAAGTTATCCCTCAGGTCGTTAAGCCTGTTGTAGAGCGGCGCACAGGTCAGGAAGAGGTCTATCGCCTGCCGGAACGCTGTCCAGAATGTGGCACACCCATTGAACGCGATCCTGATCAAGCGATGGCTTACTGCCCCAATACACAGTGTCCAGCACGACGCCTTGAGAGCACCATTCATTTCGTCTCAAAAAGTGCCATGGACATGGATACGATTGGTGAGAAGATGTGCGAGCAACTCGCCGAAGCGGGCTATGTCCACAGTGTCGCAGATTTCTATTACTTGACGCATGACCAGTTGTTGACGCTAGAAGGCGTCAAGGAGAAAAGCGCTACGAACATGCTCAATGCCATCAAAGCCAGCAAACAGCAACCTCTTTCTCGCCTCCTCTTCGCGCTCAATATTCGCTACTTGGGTGAGAAGGCTGCCCAGATCATTGCCCAGGCCTTTGGCGACATTGATGGCCTGATGGCAGCTCAGGAGGAGGAGATTATCGCGATACCAGGAATTGGTCCAAAAACTGGCCATAGTCTTTATAGCTGGCTGCAACAAGAGCCAAATCGTGCCCTGATCGAGCGGTTACGTCAAGCTGGTCTCAACATGAAAGAGGAGCAGCAAACGGTTAGCGGTCCACTATCAGGACAAACCTTCCTGCTCACCGGACGCCTCAGCAATATGACTCGCTCAGCCGCCGAGGAGGCCATCACGCGCCTAGGAGGAACCATCGCCAGCGGAGTGAGTAAGTCGCTTACACACCTCGTTGTCGGTGAAGATCCTGGCTCCAAGCTTGCCAAGGCACAAAAAGCTGGTGTGCCTATCCATGATGAACAGTGGCTGATCGATTTGCTAAAGCAATACGCCAACGAGTAGCTCCTCGTTAGAAAGCACATATTCTAAAGAAGATACAAGGAGGAAGAATGGACTTTAAACGTGCCTGGGATACAATAACAAATATGGTGGGAGGTTTTATCGCAGCACTCCCTAATCTTATTCTAGCTTTTATCATTTTCATCATTTTTTATTTCGTTGCCAGAAGAATAAGGTCACTTGTCACTCAAATGACTGAAAAGCAGCACAGGGCAAAAAACCTCGCATTGCTGCTGGGAAAAACCGCACAGACTTCTGTCGTTATTGCTGGCCTGCTGGTAACAATGACCATCCTCTTCCCGTCGTTTAGGCCTGGCGATCTAATCCAACTTCTGGGCATTGGTAGTGTGGCCATCGGCTTCGCCTTCCACGACATCTTTCAGAACTTTCTGGCAGGCATCCTCTTGCTGCTGACCGCTCCCTTTAAGATTGGTGACCAGATTAGGATCGAAGATTTTGAAGGGACCGTCGAAGACATCCAGACACGCGCTACAACAATCAGGACCTATGATGGACGCCGCATTGTCCTACCCAACACCAGTCTATTTACCAATTCAGTAACGGTCAACACCGCCTTTGGAAAGCGTCGCCTGGAATACGAGGTGGAGATTGACTACAAAGAAGATATTGCTCAGACGAAAAGAATCATCCTCGATGCGGTCAATAGCACTAATGGAGTGCTAGACTATCCAGCCGCCGAGGTGCTTGTTGTAGCATTAGCAGAATCCGGCATCAAGATCCGCATCTACTGGTGGACAATGACGCCCCGGCATATGGATGCCCTTTACCTGCAAGATAAAGTGCTTATGGCCCTTAAGAACTGTCTGGTCGAGAGCGGCATAGACCTCCCCATACCAACGCAGCAGATTGTCCTGCAGACGCTGCCAGAAATTGGCAACGGTAACCACTCCGATGGCCGCAAGGTCTTGGCGGACGGAAAGTCATAGAGCTATAATATACATAGAATTCCTCGTACCACCGATAAATGCTTCTTCACTGAACTTGTGAAAGAGAAATAACCTTTCGAGAGGGATGATTGTCCCTCTTTCTTCCTATGCAAGTGTGCCAACTTCTTCTATACTAGCTCTCGACCAAGCTCTGCAGGAACCATTAGTTCAATCTTTCCCGAGCCTCCTGCAAGAACAAAAACAGGGAATCAGTCATTTCCACGAAATAGAAAAGAGAAAGGCCACTTATGGATGAATTTTCAGCAGTAAGAGAGGATGGAGAGCACGCTACTGGCAAGCAAACGGACAAGAATGATCAAAGCACACTCCTGAAAGGACATTCTCCTTTCTTAGTAGATTCTACTCGCAATAGACTTGTGTGGAAAGCTCTCTACTTTGCCCTACTTCTTCTTATACTCACAGTTATTCCTACAGTGGCCTATTATATCAGTTACCCACAGATAGAACAAAATCCAGATACAATCTCATATCTCCTTGTGGTGGAGCGCTCTCAAGTTCGCCCCGATCTCTTAGTCAATCCGGTACGTTTGCCAGGATACCCTCTCTTCATTAGACTTGTCTATATGCTTGAGGGACGCGGCAATTTGGCAGCTGTTAGTGACCTGCAAGCCGTCCTCTTCATACTCATAACATTAGAAATCTACTTGATAGCACTGCTCGTCTTCCGACGCATTTGGCTGGCTTTCCTCGTTGGGCTGCTGGTTGGAACCAACCTGATCCTTGTTTCCTACATCAAACCTATCATGTCTGAAGGGTTGGCGGCCTTCCTCCTTACCACTCTTACCCTGATAGTAGTCTGCTTCGTACTTACACCACAAGTCTGGAAGGTGTGGCTTATCACATTATTTCTACTGTTGCTGACATTTACGCGGCCCGAATGGGTGTATCTGCCAAGCCCTTTACTTGCCTATCTGCTCCTCGTGGTAATCCGGCGGAGAGGTCGTCGACAACTAGTCCAATATGGCATTCATGCTGTTCTCTCGCTTATGCTTATCTACTTATGCGTAGGAGCTTATATCGAAAGAAATGGCATACAAAATGATTATCAAACCCTTACATCAGTAGTAAATTTTAACCTTATGGGAAAAGTATTGCAGTATGGGATGGAGAACGAGGTCTCTCCCAAAGAGAAGCCTATTAGCCGGGTACTTGATAAGTGTATAGCACATATTGGTAGGGATCCCTACCATGTCTTGCCTTGTGTCCCTGCACTTTCCGGCCCCTATGACGCGCCTGCTGGTGAATTTGCCAAGTCCATCATTCTTAACCACCCAGCAGAATTTCTCTTTAAGTCCTGGCCACTCTTCTTCTCATCATTGACCGATTACTTTGATGTTCCCTATCATCAAGGTATTCCTCCTGGTCCATTTTATACTCCTCTGTCCTGGCTGAAGACCTTTCATCAGGTGCTCTACCTGCTAAACGCCTACTTTCCAACCTGCGTGCTCGTCTGGTTGTTCCTGCTCTGCCGGAGACAAACAGCATCCTGGCAGGAGGGTTTGGCAATGGGAGCTATTACTCTCTTACTAGTCTATGGGGTCATCGTTACAACCCTAGGAGGCTATAGAGCTGATTATTACATGCAATTCCATATGGTCTTCTACCCACTCTTGATTCTTGCGATCTGGGGAAGCTTTCTAAGAGTCCTGATCTATCTCTTCAGCACAAACCGTTCACAGGTGCAGCGTGAAACCACTTCATAATCTCGATAAGTTCAGCCAAGCCTGCTCGTAAGCAAAGCTGTTTTCCTGCTAACAGGAAAGCGGAGTACGGACACAAACCTCTAGCTTTTAGCTATGGAGCTTCTAACTATTTGCTTGACGGTTTCTAAAAGCACGTTGAGATCAAACGGCTTATCCAATATTGTCAACTTTCGCTCGCCCAGATCACGCTTATGGAGGGAAAAACTCGCACTGATGAGAATAGAAGGAACATCTTGTAAGGCTTTGCTCGCATGAAGCCTGTCATAGAGTTCGAGGCCATTCATGCCAGGAAGCAGGTAATCAATGATCCAGAGGCCTACTTTGACTGTATTAGCAAAATCTAACGCCTCATACGGATCTGCAACCAGAAAGGTATGCAACGATAGTTCCTCCATAAGTGTAAGCTGGATCACTTCACCCGTGGGCCTATCGTCTTCTACTACAAGAATTGTCCCGACGTCAGGGGAGAGCGCATCTTGACTATCAAACATAGTATCTTCCATTCTAGGGGTAGAACACCTTTTGCCCAAGGGCCAGTGAAGAAGTACATGGAAGTTTAGGGACACCTAACAATAATACGAATGCAAAACTAAAAACGGTTTCACATACAGCACTACCCTAAGGATCTCTTGCACCCTTTTCGTTAATCGACAAAGTACCGATAGTGTAACAAGGGAACGGAGTAATCCCATTAACGCAACTATTAGTGCAACTAAAGGAGAGAAGTACGATGACACTATGTGGATTCGACTGGCCCGCTGGAAGGTCAAAACAAGTGGCCTACCTCGATGAACGCTACCACATTCAAGAAATGTTTGTAAAGGAAGGAGAATTCTGGCAAGAGCACGACCTGACCGCTATTACCCATGCCCCCAAGGCAAGTGATATGTCACCACTCGCAGGTTTCTCCTGGACCGCTGGCGGTACCAAACAGATCATCTACATGGATCGTAATCGCCACATTCAGGAACTATATACAGGCACCCACATCTGGTGGCAGTATACCGACCTAACTGCGCTCACCAATGCCCCCTTGCTTGACGGCACTGCCCTGACTGGCTTTGAGTGGACCGCAGGCTACACTAAACAAGTTGTCTACGTTGACCACAACTACCATATTCAAGAGATGCATGTCGGCCCAGGAGGTCAGTGGCAAGTCGTTGATCTTACCACACTTACCGGTGCTCCCCTGGCTGAGGGAACACACATTGTCGGCTATGATTGGCCTGCTGGAAAAAGTAAGCAGGTCGCCTATATTGACAACCGAGGCCATATTATAGAGCTTTATGTTGGCATTGGAGGACAATGGCAGTTCGCTGACATCACTCAAATGATCGGTGCACCCCTGGCAGACCGAGGGAACCTTGGTCCTTCTCTTACTGCCTTCTCCTGGGAAGCTGGTAAGTCCAAACAGATCATCTACCAGGACACCAACGAGCATATCATGGAAATGTATGTCACCGTAGGCGGCCAGTGGCAACTAGTTGATCTTACAATGGTTGCGCAGGCTCCTCTCGCCAATACTATCGGCGGCATTGTGGGCTATGATTGGCCTGCTGGAAGAAGCAAGCAAGTTGTCTATGTCGATTCCAATTACCATGTCCAGGAACTATACGTGAAAGAGAACGATTACTGGCATTGTGCCGACTTAATGGCAGCGACAGGCGCTCCTCGCGTCCAGAAAGGACCGATCGCAGGCTTTGCCTGGTCAGCGGCTAACACTAAAGAAGTTGTCTACGCTGGTCCCAGAAACAGCATTCAAGAACTGTATGTGAGCCCAGGTGGTCACTGGCAAGTCGCTGATCTCACATTACTCACCAGTTTACTCATACTGGTCTAACATTTTTTCTACGTGCGACATTCATAAGAGAGTGGACGCTTCATGTAACCGTGAAAAGTCCACTCTCTCACGTTAGCATGTAGCCTTAGACCCTATTCCGGTTCGCAGAGAGCGAGCATAGAGACCAATACGCAGACGGAAGCTTCTCCCCTCACCACGACACCAACCGCAATAGAGTCTCTTACCTTCGACCGTGCTCACCACGAGCCTAGCCGTTCGGCAAACCAAGCACACTTGCTACAGCAGAAACAAGATCCTGGTACGTAAAAGGCTTTTCGATAAAACAAGCATTGGGAGCAATACTGTGGGCTTTAGAAATTTCAGCCGTTGTTGCTGCGGTACAGCAAATCAGAGGTAATGACTGCGTGGTAGGATGAGAACTCAATGAGCGCAAAACATCAAGACCAGTAATATCAGGTAGATGAAGATCTAAAATGAGCACATCAACAGGCGGGGAGCCAGGAACCACCTTCACCTGTTTATTACTACGTGACACTGGCGTAGGCAAAAGAGCGTCTAAACACGCTTGCGGATGTTCGTAAACAAACACCTGATGACCTGCATACTGCAGTATCGTCGCACATAGTTTTGCGATACGCGAATTATCTTCTAGCAGACCTACCTGGGCCATAACATTTTGATATTCCTTGCTTACTAATGTACTCTTTCTCAAATTGTAATGCTTCTAGATACGCTCTGTCAAGAAACACCATCATCATACCCCATCTCGGCTATCACACTGCTTTTTAAAAGTTAGTTACCATGATATGATTAGTATAGCTATCATGTGGACCACAACTACTCGACGCTTGGCAGGACATGAGGTACAATCTAAAAAGCAATACTACACCCCTCTATTATGTTAATATATGGAAACAGCATGAGCGAAAACGAAGCAAGCCAAAAATTTCCCATCAACATCGTCCGTTTTGGACTGGGGAAAGAAATACAACTATACAAAAATGAGTTGGTTATCACTGAGCAAGAAGAAGGTCAGACCATCTGCTTACCTCTCCATGAGATCAAATGTCTGACCTTGATACCCGGTGATCCCAATCCATCCAAATTAATCTTAATGGCCGACTTGGATGATGGCTCAACTGTCATTCTGGCCGAAGGTATGACCAATGCACGAGGTTTCCGTGCCATGATCCCACAAATTCTTGAACTGCACCCAGACTTAGAGCTTGATCCTCCCGATATGGCCGAGCAGCTCTGGCAGGCCCTCAACAACCAGCGCGCCTGGAGACTGACCTGTTACGGCGCGATCTTTCTCATCTGTGGCTTACTCTACATCCTTTATCTTATCGTAGCATATTTTGGCTGGCAGCATCACTAGCCTTGTGAGAGACTACCAAGCCTTGCATGGAGCCTTTCAACCAGATTTGAGAATAGATACTTAGACTGCTCAATCCTTCCCACGAACGACGCGGCTCATATAGACAACCGTTTCGTGAAGTTCATATCCCTTTGGCAGTTTCACCGACTTATCGGACTGCGAAAACAACATATCTTTCAACCCGCTGATAGTCATGGCAGGAAGGGAGTCTTTCTTCGTTCGCCTCAGCCGCAAGCGAGATAGCATATTTCGACGCAGCAGTTCAATCCCCATACCTAGAGCCAGCGCACCAACCCCAGCTGCCACACTGCGCGGCACAGGAGACCGGTACAATACAGCAGGAAGCTTTGCCTGCAGAGTCACAAGACTCTTTGACGACGTCAGATCCGTTCCACACTCGTGGCAGTACGTCTCTCCCCCCATATTCTCGACACGACAGTTGTGACATCGCATAATCTTCCTCCTCATAACAAAAGAACAAAACATCAATAAGCTTGCTTAAGCCTTCTTTTTCTGTTCCAATATCTCGGCAATTGCCTCAATGACGAGCGCATTCTCCTCAATCGTATTGTAAAAGTACGGAGAGATACGTAGTAAGCCTAGATGAGAGTCGACCACGATATTGCGTGCAATCAGCGCATTCACAATCTCTTGCGGCTCATCTAGCTCTATCATCACAATTGAACTGCGCAAATCCGGCTCCTGTGGTGCACGTACCGTCCACCCACGTTCACGAGCACGTGCTATCAAGTCATTGGTAAGATAACGTGTACGCTCACAAATGCTTTTGACACTGGCTTCGAGCACAATATCCATTCCCCCATTAGCTGCATAGACTGCCGCCATGGCTGGAGTGCCCATTTCCACTCTAGTCGCCTCGGGGCGAAATATCAGTTCATCTACCCGAAACTGGAACTGGTCACGATGACCAAACCAGCCAGCAATTGTCGGAGCTAGGGATGGCAACAGACCTTCACGAATATAGACAAAGGCCAAACCAGGCCCCCCCATTAACCATTTCAGTGTACCGGACACAAGAAAATCAACGTCCAAAGTATTGACATTAATCGGAATCTGACCTGTGCCCTGGTAATCATCGACCAGCATACATGCACCGTTTTTATGCGCTATATCGGCTACAGACCGAATATCCTGAATGTACCCGCTAGTATAGTAGACATGCGAGGTCGCTACTAATGCCGTCTGGTTGTCTATTTCAGTAGCAAACAAATCCGATGGCATATAGACACCATCGGGGCTCCTCACAAAACGGCACTCTACCCCCAAGCGCTCTTTCGCCAACCACTGGTATGCTAGCGTCGGAAAATCCATGTTGCTCAAGACCACTTTTTTGCGCGTATTATAATCAAGAGCTGAGGCAATAGAACTCAACGCAGCGGAAACACTCGGGGCAATTGCCACCTCATGGACTTGTGCCCCGATCAAGGGGGCAAAGTTCTTGCGGGCTTGCGCAATCTCATCCATCCATACATCATACCATGCATGAGCCCCCCACTCGTTCCACACCTCCATAAAACGAGCCATACCTTGCATAGAGCGCTGGGACAGCGCACCTAGGGAACAGCTATTCAAATAGGTTTTGCGTTGTAGTAGCGGAAACTCATCGCGATAGGTGAGAAGTTCGGGATGTTCAACGGCTAATGGCACTGGAAATTGCATCCTGAGTTCACGCAATAGCGGCGCAGACACTTCCACTAACAAGGGAAGAACAAGCACCGCTCCTTTCTTCTAACTGTATCCATCATCCTACCGATGGATAGGTACCCTGCTTTCCTTACCATTGTACCGCCTCTGCTGCAAAGAATCTACCGTTTGGGCCTGTAATGCTATGCCTATCTACCAAACCATCCTAACCGCTGGGCAATCAGGAGATAGCTACTCTATTTCATTAAATTCTAGGATACCATAAGTATTTTCAACAGTACATGGCAAATTTAGCGATACTCGCTTGAGTTTCTCGGTGACTGTTCGATAGTTGGTAACACTTGATAAAGTGGGGAATGACCTTCACTTCAATGGGCAAAATAGGCCATAAGTGGGGAATACCATTCGCTTAGAACGGGAGAATCTCTCTGAAGTGGGGAGGCCTCCCTAGGGCTACCAAATTGTGAACAGTCACGTTTCTCGCAAGCGATCCTCCAGATTGATGCTCCAGGCTGTCCTTCTACAATATGCCTTCTCATGCCACCATTGCTCTGTAATAGAAGTAGCAAAATGCTCCTGTCGTTCGTATCAATAGTAGTTCTTGTGTACATTCCATATTCATCGTACGGCCTCATTCAGGCGCGAGGAAAATTCCCAACAAAGGCAGATTATTTGCTTGCCAGACGATATATGTCATCAAAATCGTAGAAAGATGATCAATGTCTGTTGACGTTATGACTGCAAGCTGCTATGATATAATCCATGGAGTGCTTTTATGACAATTTTCAGCGACAAGGTAAATAATATGCAAGAGGCACGAACATGGCGTGAGTTGCTGGCGGATATTATTCGCGATGGGAAGGAGAAACAACGCCTGATTGAGGAACTGGGCATTACTTCCATTACCTTAACACGCTGGGTGAACGGAGACTCAGATCCACGCCCTCAAAACCTGCGCCGTTTGATAAGTGTGTTACCACAATATCGTGAGCAACTCCGTGTTCTGCTCAAAGAAGAAAACGATTTTAGCGAGGAAGCTGCTCCAGAGGCGCGTCAGTTGACCAAAGAAATTCCTTCCGAATTTTATGCACGCTTGCTCCAGGCTCGCGCAAGTACCAGTGAGAATTTGCGCTTCTGGTCAACCTGCCATCTGATTTTGCAGCAAGCATTAGAGCAGCTCGACCCAGAACGTCTGGGTATGTCCCTCTGGGTTGTACACTGTATGCCGCCTTCTGGGCCATATAACAAAGTACGTAGCTTACGTGAGAGCGTTGGCTTGGGAACACCTCCCTGGCCAAGCAATCTGGAGCAAACGGCAGTGTTCCTAGGCGCTGAGTCCTTGGCCTGCAATGTTGTCACACTGTGCCGACCAATCATTATCCAGGATATTGAACAAGAGTGCCTGACTATGTCTGCTGGATGGATAGAATACGAGCGAAGCACTGCAGTTTATCCCATTTTATACGCTGGTCGTGTTGCTGGAGTATTGCTAGTTTCTAGCACACAAAAAAATTATTTTCTTTCGCAGGTGAATACGGATCTTATACAGCGTTACGCAGATCTGGTTGCGCTGGCTTTTGACCCACAAGAATTTTATGCGCTAGAGCAATTTGCGCTCTCTATCATGCCACCACCAGAAGAGCAAAAGGCCTCCTTCGCAAACTTCCGTCACCTTGTCTCCCAGACGATGCGTGACGCAGCCCAAAAAAACCAGCTGTTAAGCAACACGCAGGCCGATCTACTGGTATGGCAAAGGTTAGAAGACGAGCTTTTGAAAATTCCGGTTCTCAGAAGCACATGTATCTAGTAGTACGAAGAGGCGAGGTACATAGATATCGCTGTATTTGACGATTTTTCCCAATCGATTGACCAATGTTGGACTCAGACCTGTCTTGGCTCTGGCAGGCTGGCTATAGTCGATTCAGCATTGCGCATGACTATTCCTTCTGTGCGGCAGGGAGAGTATGCCGATGCGCAAATTGACGACTATGGCAAACTGCCACGTGCCAATTTTCCATGGCGACCGCCACTACGTATGGAGGTACGTGCCGTATTGCGCGGAGCAAACTTTGACAAGGCAGATCTTCAGGACGCCGACTTCTCTGATGCGAATCTTTGCGGAGCAAACCTTTCCGGCTCCAACCTGATAGGAGCGACATTTAAGAATACCAAATGGAATGAAAGGACAATCTGGCCTGATGGTGTTTTACCCGACGATATGTGTTGGACTGGAAGAGGGGCCTGATCCCGGCAAAAATGGCGGCAGGCAAGAAGGCGATCGAGATGTTCGGATTTGATGGCTTTATCCAAGAGATCGTGAAAACCTTGACCCCAACCGCTTCTCCAAATCGATGAAAATGCTCAAGGCAGACATCTTCAAACTGTTTGCTGATTTGCATGAGGACAACTTAGTTGGTGTGGTTAAAAGTCAAACGGATGCAAAACTCGTTTATGCTTGTCGTTTGACTAAAGATGGTGCCTTTTCATGTTGCACCCAGAACCTGAGACCTTGCGGCGGTTTGGACGGATCGCTTTGCAAACACTTGATCGTCTTGGTAATTGGATTGACAAAAGGAGGCGAACTCGATCCGTGGAACGCTTTCCAATGGATGATGCATGTACAGGATCAGCCTGTCCTGGACAAGGAGTTGATGAGCGAAGTATTCATACGATACAAGGGTGTTGAAGCTGGGCAGATCGACTGGCGCCCGACTGAGACCGTACCTGAAGACTATTTCGCGTTCTGATCACCGAGCCAATGCAAGCCATGAAATCTTAGCTTGCGCGAAACTGCTCGGGTGTCGGTCTGGCGCTGCTCCAGCGCGCTGAGTCCGAAATCCATCAGCAGAATGCGCCCGCCCTCTTCGCGCATCACGTTTTCGGCCTTGATGTCGCGATGCAACAGGCCGGCGCGATGCACTGCGCTCAACGCCCGGGCGACGTCGAGCCCGATCAGCGCCGCCTCGCGAGCCCCGAACGTGCCCTGCTCGCCCACCAGCACGGACAGCGTTTTGCCGCGCACGAAATCGGTCCAGAAGCCGACCCGGCCGTCGTGGCGGTCGATTCCGTGCACCGGAACAATGTTGGGATGCCGCACTGAGGCCAGCGCCCGTGCCTCGCGCAGCATGGCCTCGTATTCGGCTTCGCCCGCTACTGCGCCCGGCAGAAGCAGCTTGAGCGCTACTTCGCGCTGCAGGTGCGGGTCCCAAGCGCGATAGACCTCGCCGAAGCCGCCCGAACCCACTCGCGCCAGCAGGGTGAAACCGCCCCATGCCGCCGCAGGCGCGGGCGCTCCCACAGGCTCACCCCCGGTTGGCGGCGTAACCGTGCCGATCGGAATGGTCGGATCTTCATTCATCGCAGGCGAAAACCTGCTTCCGCGCCCATTCATGCCCCCAATCCATGAACGGCACCCATGGTCCGGCCGGGAAAGAAGCCTCATCTGCTGCGCTGGCCGGTGGTACTATCCTATACACAACCGCGGGATCTGCGCAGCCCATCCTTCCATTCCACATATGACCATCGCCACGCGACCAGGTTCGAAGGCCCGCCTGACCATCCAATGGCCGGCGCAAGGCGCTTCGCCGCGCACCGTGACCATCGATCATCTTCCGTTCACCCTCGGCCGCAGTTCGGAACGCGATCTGTGCATCAGCAGCCCCGAAATCTCGCGCGCCCACGCGCTCATCGATCGCGACGCGGACGGCTATTTCGTGCGCGATACCGGCAGCCGCCACGGCACCTTCGTGAATGGCATCCGCATCACCACCACCCGCCTGCGTTCGCTGGACGAGATCGCCCTCGGCACGCCCGAGCACAGCCTGCTCTTCGAAGTCAGCGATAGCGACACCTCAACCCGGTCGTTGATTACCCAACTCTCGCAAACCGGGTCCGCGGCTCGCCCCGGGTTAACCACCCCCTCCGATCTCGACACCCTGGCTCTATTCCTCAAGTTCGCGCAAAGCCTCTACAAGCACGGAGCGCGGGCAGACGTGCTTTCGACCATGCTGGAGTACGCGATCCGGCTCACGGGGGCGGACCGCGGGTTCGTGTTCCTGGGCAACAGCGCCGCCAGCCTTCGCTTCGAATGCGGCCAGGAACATAACGGGAATGCCATCTCAGAGCCGACCCACGTGTCGCAATCGGTGCTGCGAGAGGCCGCCGGCTCACCGCTCGCCTTCCTCTTCTCCGATTCCGCGGAACCTGCGGCGGTGGGGCAACAGAGCATGATCCTCAGTGCCATTCGCAACGTGGCCGCGATTCCGCTGCGGCGACCGAACACGCCCGAACTGATCGGCCTGCTGTATCTCGATAGCCGCGCCGCCACGCACGATTTCACTCGCACCCGCCGCGAGATCCTGGAGGCCATCGCCACCCAGGTGGCCTCGCTGTTCGAAAACCTGCGCATGCTCGACGACGAGCGCGAATTCGACCTCTTGCGCAAGGAACTCGAGATTGCCGCCACCATCCAGCGCCAGATCATCCCCCAGCACCTGCCCGAATTCCCATATGTGCGGCTGGGCGCGCGGTCGGTGCCATGCACCGGGATCGGCGGGGACTTCTACGATGTGATTCCCGTCCCGGGCGGATTCGCGGCCATTGTGGGCGACGTATGCGGAAAGGGCGTTCCTGCGGCCCTGCTGGGCGCCATGGCGCAGGGCATGTTTCATGCCCAGATCACCTCCGGGGCCTCGCTGGCCGACGCCGTCCAGTGCCTCAACCGCTTCATCGTGGAGCGCGCCCCCGGCGAGAAGTACGTCACACTGGTCGCGGTGCGCTACGCTGACGGGCAGATCGAGCTTTTAAATGCGGGCCATGTAGCACCCTTGTTGGTACGCGCCGCCGGCCCGGTGGAGACCATTACCGACGGCGATCCTCCCGTCGGCCTGTTCGGTTTCGTGCGCTTTCACAGCATCCCCCTCCAGTTCAACCAGGGCGACCGGATCCTTCTCCTCACTGACGGCATCACCGAAGCCGAGAACCGGGAGGGCAAGGACTTTGGTGAGGAGGGAATCAGGCCCTATCTGCGCCACCCCAACGCGGTGGAAGCCCTGTTCGCGGCCCTGGAGCAGTTCTGCGTGGGAACGCGGCCCCTGGACGATCAGACCGCGCTCACCATCGACCGCGTCTAAAATCCAGCGCAAAGGCTTTCCATAACGGGCTTGTAACCGGGCACGACTTCCGGGGCTGCGGAAAAAGTCCGAAGAGAGAGCGAATCGAGTGGAACGGCATCCGCAGGGGCTGAAGCCCACGTTGATTTTGCGCGATTTGCGGCCCGACTAAAAGTCGTGCCCTTATTACAAAGCACCTCCCGCGGCGAGTTTTTCCGCAGCCTCTTCAGTCGTGCCGCAAGAGCCCATTAACGTTCCGGGCTTTAAGCCCCTGAGGGGATTTCTCAGCTCGATTGGCTCGTCAATTGGCGCTTTTCCGCAGCCTCTTCAGTCACCCGCCCGCAAAACGTGGCTTTCTCCAGCGCTAAGATGACCTCTGGCGATCAGGTACGCGAGCACCCTTGCCGCGACCGGCACAAACTTGGCCGCCTCCTGTTCGTAACGCTGCTTTACGGCCTTACGCTTCTCCATACGCGCCTCGAACTGCGCGTCGTAGGCACTGAACATGGAGATTTCCGGCCGCATCGTACGCACAAATATCAGTTCCGGAGCGGTGGCCGGCGGATCCATTTCGTTCCACACGTCCAGCACGCCCTCGATCACCGCGTCCGCATCGGTGGCGTGGTCGTACATGAACACGAAGCTGCCCGGAGGACCGCCCGCGAGCAGATACCGCAACTCGTATTCCAGCCCGGGATGGCTTGGGTCGTATCCGGAGAGATTGACCACCGCCAGATCGCATCTTTGCGCCAACTGGCGCAGGCCATATTCCCAGCTTCCATCGCTGCACAGCGGCGTGTGGAGCGGATAGCCCAGGTATGTTTCCTTGGTGCGCAGCGAGTCTCCAAACAATCCCGAAGGCAGATACGAGCCGGCCTTATCGTTAAAGCTCGCGAGCCAGGCGTTGACACTGGCAGGATCGGGGAGGAGCAGGTCTTTTCCCTTTCGCCACAGCGTCAGCATGGGCAGCGCAGTGGCGTTCAACAGCATATGCACCGGACCAAGCTGGAGCCACCCCTGCTCCTTGTACACTCCTGTCTGCGCGTCCTGGGCGTCGAAAACCCACAAATAGAGCGTGCGGACCGGGGGCGTACCGAGGGCATTGCGCGCGTCGCTGATGGAATCAATATTCCACGGCGCTTCAGGCAGTGATCGCGCATGAAGAATCGTCAGCCCCGGGGCGCCCAGCGGACTTACCCGGTGCGGTGGCGCTGGCTGTGGCGCCTCTTTCTTCTTCATAAACGGGACCGTTCTCCGGATCCAGGCAACCACGATTCCGCGCACCGAGCGCCCCGGGACCTTACCGGACGCGTCGGCGAGGCCGAGGATGTCGCGCCGGAACCAGCGCTTCCACAACTGCCCGGCGCTGACAGGCGCCCGACTGGCAACTTTGGTTGAGGCCAACACCTTTTGCAACAGCCACCACTCCATCGACTGCTTGACCATTTGCCCAAGCATGAGAACCACGGCCAAAGCCGACAGGCCTCCGAGGAAGATGCGCTGGAACCAGCCGGTGTGCTCTCCGTCCCCGGTCGTGAGGTGCCCGGTGATCATCCCCCACAGCACCCACCCGAACATCAGCACCCCGAAGACGAACCACAGGGAGATCGGCAAAAGGCGCCTCTGACCGGCATGCGATTCTTCCCGGGCCTCGTACCTGTATTCCCTCTTGATGGTGATGCCCTGGATTTCGATGCCCTGTTTTCTGTCTTTATAGTTGGCGATGATCGACGAGATCTGGCTGACGCTCACATCTTCCAATGTGCCGGTGTGCACCAGGTAGTCTGCCGCTGTGGAAGGGCGCCACTTGTCATCGGCAACGCCGACCGTTGACGGAGGCTTGCCCAGGTATTCCTTGATGACCTTCCACAGTCCCTTCTCATCGAGCGGCTTTTGCAGCGCAAGCGTCTCCGGGAAACGCGGATACAGAGCACTGACGCCAGATTCCTGGACATTGATGAGCACCTGCACCACGCGCGCTTCCGAGAGCGATGAGGCAGCGGCAATGGCCGCCAAGTCCGCGCCCTCCAGCACAAGCTTCAGGGCAGTGCCGCGTTTCAGGGTGACCTGGCTCCCGGTGCCAATGGCCTCCAGCGGGTTCTCGAGGTCGGTTCGGCAGCGTTCAAGAATGCGGTTGAGCCGCTCGCGATCGGCCGCTGAAAAGGAAGATTGCAGGTCTGCGAATAATTGCCTCGCCTCGGGGGAACTCATTGGCAACCTCAGGAAAAGAAAAGCTGAATGCCAATGTAAACGAAATCCTGCTCGACGCGCGAATTCTGGCAGCTTATCGATATCTACACCAAAGTAATCTAATTTGTGGCACTCGTCACATACGCGCAATCCAGCTCCGGGCAAGACTGCTGCCTAAGCACTCAATCCAAGGTGCAGTGAGTCGATCACCCGATTCATGCGGGCGGTGATCGGTCACGTCTATCCGGACGACGGTGTCACCTCTTCACCCGCAGATGCACGGCCGGTGACGCCTGAAGGCAAGTATGGGCTCTTTGAAAGTCTTATTTACTCTCTTCCTTCTTGCGACTATCTCTATTACCGGAAGTCGTACGAGCGCACAAGCCAACGTGGTTGAGAACCAGTCCACCTATATCTATGTTGACGGCAGGCTGGGTTCCGACTCGAACTCGGGCGCGCAGGCAACCCCCTTCAAGACCATCCAGGCCGCCATCAACAAAGCCAGCCAGTTCAACCAGCAGGGCAGCGGCGTCAAAGTCATCGTCAACGCGGGCGTGTACCGCGAAGCGGTCACGATCGGAAATTACAAGAGCACCAGCGCGACCCTGACCGTGCAGGCGGCGGTGGCCGGCACGGCCGTGATTGCCGGATCGAACGTGGTCAACGGCTGGGCGCAGGAGAATTCGATAGCCTATGACACACCGTGGACCGACAGGGCCGGCTTCTGTGCCCTCCCTTCCGGCTGGCCTGCCACCTTTGCCCCCATCATCCAGCGAACCGAAATGGTCTTTGTCAACGGCTCGCCGCTGTCCCAGGTGATGTCGTGGAACGATCTGAGGCCGGGCACGTTCTTCTTCAGCGACGCATACCAGATGCTTCATATCGCGCCGCCCACCGGAACCAATATGGCCACCTCGGTGGTCGAAGTCGCCACCCGGCCCACCACGCTCAGCGTGGTCAGCCGCAACAACGTGGTTCTGCGCGGGCTCGTGTTCCGCCATGCCGCCGACTGCATTAATTCGAGCGGCGCCAGCGTCTACAGCAGCTCCAACGTGCTTATCGATTCTGTGCAGGCCCTGTGGAACAACTGGGGCGGCCTGGGGATCTATACGTCGCAGAACATCACCATCCAGAACTCCGTCGGCAGCTACAACGGCGGAACGGGATTCCTGACCGACCAGGACCAGAACGTATTGTTCGGCTTCAACGAAAGCGACTATAACAACTGGCGCGGCGCGCAGGGCGCCTTCTACGACTGGGGCATGGGCGGCACCAAGCTCTTCCAGACGCACACCGCCACTGTGCAGAATCATTTCTCCTACAACAACCAGGCCCAGGGACTCTGGTTCGATACCGACAACCACAACATCACTGTCAACAACGTCACGCTCTCTGGAAATGTGCAGGCCGCCCTGCAGATCGAACGTGACCCCGGACCCATTACGGTCCAGAACAGCCACTTCTGCTCCAGCGGCCAGGGCATCAATGTGCTTACAAGTCCCAACCTGACCATCAACAACAACACCTTCTATAACAACAGCGGCACGAACAAGTACCAGGCTGAAATCTTCATCGGCGGCCAGGCGGGCGGCATCGTCATCAACGACTTCCTCACCGGGCAGGCCTACGACCTGTTCACCACCGGGATGGTACTCACCGGCAATACGTTCCTCGATGCGTCATCCGGCCAGCTTGTGTTTGGAACCTACCTGGGCGGAACCGACTGGACGCAATTTGCCAGCACGCTGAAAGCCGGCAGCAACACCTGGTACGATCCCGCCACGGCCAGCGGCTTCAAGGTTGTGAATGGGCATATCGTCAACCTCTCCGTCTGGCAGAGCGCGGTCCAGACCGACTACACATCCACATGGCAGGCTTCCGCGACGCCGCCCCTGTCCGTATGCACCCCGCCGGCGGCCTCGTTTGCCGATTTCAACCTGAACCTCAACAGCAACGTCTACACCATGTCCGCCGCCACGGCCACATCCACCGCGCGCGTCAACTCATTTGGATTCGGGACCGTCAATCTGCAACTGGAGGGAGTGCCCAGCGGCGTAACCGCAACCATCAGCCAGTCCAGCCTGGTCAGCGGCGCGGTCACCATCACGTTCAAGGCGGCCTCGACGGCGGTGAAGCAGACCGTGCCCATCACGCTTTGGGGCATCAGCGGATCGCGCGTCCACAGCGTGACCTTCTATCTCAACGTGAGCCCCACATAACTCAACTATCCATCGCCCCATGCAGAAGGCCTGCGGAGTAACACCCCCCGCAGGCCTTCCTAGTCCCTCAGTCCCTAGTCCCTCAGTCCCTGCTTTATTCCACCCGCGCCGATACATCCATCGCGCCGAACGCGATGCCGGTCGCTTTCAGGAACTCCGTCGGGGGAATGCCTCCGGCAAAGATCCAGACGTAGTCGTTGGCAATTTCCCGCGTCTCGCCGCCCACGTCAATCAGCACGCTCCCCTTGCGGAACTCCACGGGCATGGAGTTGAACAGGACATCCATTTTCTTGCCCTTGATGTGCTCTTCGACGCGCTTGGTGTTGCGGTCCTTGAGGCGGCTGAACTCGCCTTTGCGGTAGGAGATCGTTACCTTGTTCCCGGGCTGGTGGGCCAGGCCCATGGCGGCTTCCACGGCGCTGTCGCCGCCGCCCACAATGAGAATTTTGTTGTTGGTGTAGTGGTCGGCCTCGATGAGGCGGTAGAGGACGTGGGGCAGATCTTCTCCGGGCACGCCCAGCTTGCGCGGAGTGCCCGCCCGACCCAGCGCCATGACCACCGAGCGCGACTGGTAGGTGCCGTTGCAGGTCTTGACGCTGAAGATGCCGTCGTCTTCGCGCTTGATGGTGTCCACGCATTCCTGGGTCTTGATGTTGAGATCGGCGCGCCCCATCACCTTTTCCCACAGTCCCAGAAGTTCTTCCTTACTCAACTGTGTCTTGTTGAACTTTCCATACAGGGGGAATTCGACGGGGCTGGTCATCACCAGCTTCGATCGCGGATATTTTGACACCGTACCGCCCACCGACTCGCGCTCCAGCGTCAGGTGGCTGAGTTTGTTTTCCGTGGCCCGCAGCGAAGCGCTGATGCCCGCCGGCCCCGCACCCACAATGATCACGTCGATGAGATCAGAGTGCCCATTCACCGACGGAGTGGCTTGCTGAAGCTGCGGCAGGCGCGACGTAATCAGGTCGATACATTCGCGTCCCTGGTTTACCGCGTTCTTGATCAGCGCCAGGCCGCCGAGTTCTCCCGCAATGAACAGGTTGGGAATGCTGGTTTCGCACTCCGACGTCAGCGCGGGCATATCGGCGCTCGCGGTCGCCTTGGCCATCACCATGGTGATGGCGCCCACCGGGCACACGTCGGCGCAGATACTGTGCCCGATGCATTTGTGCCCTTTCACAATCGTGGCCTTGCCGTTCAGCAGGCCGAGAACGTCGCCCTCGGGGCAGGCATCCACGCAGGTCCCGCACCCGATGCAGGATTCAAGATTGATATGCGGATGCTGCGCCCGGGGCCCGTCGGAAAACAGCTTTCCATGCTCGGCCGCCTCAACGGCCGCCTTTTCGCGCTTTTTATGTCCCAGCCAGTAGCGGGCCACAAAAAACATGACCACCGCTGCCGCAACCAGCCAGCTATAAAGATTTTCCATTCCTTAGAAATACCCCAATCGAATAGCGTTAACGATGTGAATCGCGGCCAGGACCGCAAAGGCATAACTGAACGGCCGGTGCACCACGTGCCAAAGGTGAAACACGCGCTCTGCCTGGTCGAGAAACAGGATGCGCTTGGAAAGCGAGGCTTTCTTGCGAACCAGCCCCACGATCCTTTCTGTGTCTGGATTGCCGGTGGAGAACACCCCCCCCATGGAGCGCATGAATTGTCCGAAGGTCGATGCCTGGCGCCGCAATGCCGCAATCTGGAACGGCCGGCTGACGTCGAGAACGATCATCTGGCACAGAGTTACCAGCAGCGCGCTCTTGCGAATCTGTTCGGCAGTGGGCATGGCAAAAATGCGCGCAATCTTCTCTTCTGAATACACTGACTGACGTCTCAGCGCCTCGGAAAGTTCATCTTTATTGTGTTCCAGTTCCTGGAACGATGTTTTGGCCACGCTCAGCGATTGCGGGATCTGCGCATACAGATAGCGGCCGATGATGCCACTGAACGCCACCGCAAGCATGATCCAGAAGGCGACGCCGGCAATGTTGTTGAACTTGAACGACGCATGGAAAGCGATGATCACCGGAGCGGTTACGCCGCAGACGATGTGGAAATCCATCCAGTGCTTCGCCGTGCCGATCCGGCCCAGCCAGGGAAACACCTTGCGGAATGCGTAAAGGAAAATGATGAGGAACAGAACCGTGCCCAGGACGCCCAGGTTGATTCCGATCAATCCGCTGGGACGAAGCACTTCGTGCTTGTCGGAAAAGGGGCGCAGCTCGCGGGGAAGCCTGTAATAGTCAAACCCGTAAATCCCGACAGCCAGGCAAAATGTCAGCGCGGCCATCCAGGCAATCCAGACACGCATCCGGTGCACCCGTTCCGCGGCCTGGCGCGAGCGGGCAGTGGCAGAAAGAACAACAGTGGAATGAGCCATGACTTAGTTTTGCTCCTTAGTTGTTGGGTGCTGCGGGCGAGCTGTCAGGCGTAGCCGGCGGCGCAGCATTGGGTGTGGCCTGATTCTCCCTGGCGGCCTTGACCTTTACCGTCGGGTCCTGGTTTGCCTCCGTGGAGAAGAGCTTGTAGTTGTGGAAAGTGTGAGTATTCCGCCAGTGTTGCTTGGGCGTCTGCAATTCGACAACCGCGCGGGAGGGCACCATGAAGTGATCTGACGGCTTGGGCGAGGGGATGTAATCCACTCGGATCCTGAGCGCTTTCATGCCCACGTCGGTCATTTCCTGCTCCAGGCCGGCGTCCATGCGGACCACCTGGCCCGAGTGCGCGTCCAGCCATGCGGTTCCTTCCAGATCGAGGGGGAATTCGCGCCCCCGGAGGGCCAGCGCGGCCGGCGACCGCGCGCCCTTGACGTGGGCGAAGTGCACCGGCACAACCGGCCGGCCATCAATGGTCTCCGATGGCCCCGCGGTGAAATCGAACGCATTGCGATAGTACGGATGAAACACCAGCAGGAGGGTCGAGAATCCGTTGGTCAACAGCAGCGGCTGGCGCGCCGGCTTCTGCGTCCCGACCTCCAGCCGCGACTCCGATAGCTGGAAGTCGTAGCTGTTCCCCTGCATGTAGAGGAAGTAGTCGTACTGGCTCTTGCTGGATAACTCGACGCCGCCATTGGGCTTCAGCTTTTCCTGCACCACGTCCTCGGTACAGTGCAGGTCGGCAAGCTTGGCAATGTAGTTGACCACCTGTTTCTGAGCCTGGTCCACCAGGGCCGCGGGAACGACCGCTTGCGCCGCGGCGAGGCCGGGCGCAAGGAAGACGAGAGCAAGATTGAGCACGAGAGCATCAGGGTTTCTGCGCATGAGCAACTATCCTTTCGCGGGAGCGGTTATCGAAACGATAGCCAAACGTGGCCGTGACTTGGTTGTACTGATCCGCGCCGCCTCGCTGCGTTGAAAAACTACTCTCCAAAAAATATCTCGATCCAAGATTCGTTTCCATCAAAAGATTGGCGAAATAATCGCCGTTATCCTTCGATATCGAAGAAGCAAATGACTGTTTGCCGGCCTGGAGACTCATCCGGAACCGGTCGCCTAGGTCGCGCGAAATGCTTACGGTGCGATAAATACCCGAGGCAAACGCGCTGTCAAACTTCGAGTAACGGGCATCTACCGTTAATTCCGTCTTCCAGATGCGGGACATCGACCCACCAAACATCGTGTTCCACGAGTCCTTCTTGTCGGACGACGCACTGCTTCGCCCGATGCTGAAATATCCCGTAACTCGATGAGGCAACTGGATGCGTGAGCCGCCGCTCACACCCTGAAATAGGTATTTATCCAACAATCCGGTGCCCACAAGTGAAGCGTCATAGGTGGGAACGTCCCGGAAGTATGTGTCCTGAATTTCGAACTCTATGCGGGGGTTTGCTTGAGCGCGAAGAGAGAGCAAACTTTGGCCCACGCCGAAATTAACCGCCGGCGAACCAGGATTCGCCGTCGGCCGATCTATCTGCATTGAATGATACAAGGAAAAGGCGTGTTTGAACGAGAAATCATTTTCGGAAAAGAAGAACGGGCGGTCGACCGACCAGCCAAGTAGTTCTACCCCAGCACCTTCCGTGCTTGAGTAACGAAAGTTATCCCAATCGCCGCCATGAAAATTCACGAACCCGCCCCCCACCTTGCGATTGGGGTTGTAGTTCCAGGCGGTGGGATCGGGCGTGGAGCCCATAAAAACGCCGACCGTGTTCGCTTTCGAAGGGGAGAATCCAAAGTAGCCGCCGTCGATGACTTGCAGGCTGGCGGCCCAGGGCAGGTAGAGGCGGCCAACTCCGGCGGTATAGCGGGACCCCGGATGGACGTAGGTCAGGCTCATGATGTAGGTGCGGTTGATGAGGTCCTGGATGGACGCGGTGACCGGGGCGCTGCTGTGCTGAATGCGCCCGCGCCAATAGCCGTTCAGGTTCCAATAGGTGCCGGCGATGCGGGTGACGTCGGCGCGGGCCACTGCGCCGAACACGGTCGACGTGAATCCGCTGCCCTGGAGCACGCTTACGTCCACGCCAAAGCGGCCGCGCGCCTGGTTCACCTCCGGCAAGGGCGGATGGGGGATCTCTTCGCGGACTTCTTCATCGAGGGGGTCGCCGGCATCAAAGCTCATCACCATGGGATAGACGCGCGTAATCCCCATGGCGTTCTTTGCCACCATCTTCTCCACTTCCTGATCGGGCAGGCTCAGCACGTCGCCCACCTGCAGGGCGCGGGTGGTTTCATCCACCTGGCAAACCGCGGACGTCGACGCCACCGATACCACCGTCAGCTTGGCCACCACCCCCGGCTGGACCGGCGCATCGTTGTCATCGGGGTTCGCGGGCGCCTGTTTGAGAACCAGCTTCGTCCCTTCTTCCAGCCCTCCGTTGCGGCCCGCGTCGATGTACACGTTGTTTCCGTTCACGTACTTCACGTGGAACTCGGCATGCGTCAGAGCACTCTGGGCGGGAACTGCCACCGCGTCCCCTCCTGGCTGCTGCGCCGTCGATGAGAGGGCGGCAGCAAGAAGCAGTGAAAACAGAAATCGCCGCATTTCTAGCCTCCGCCGCCATTTTTGTGACACGCATAGCAGGCTGTGCTCAGGTACTGGTATCCAGGCACATTCTCATGATGGAAGTTGGCCGCATTGTTGCCGCCGTGACAGCCGGTGCATTGGAACACGGCGTAGTTGGCGGAGTTGGTGTGGCAGGTGGAGCACACCCCTTGAGCGCCGCCGTGGTTCGTCGGGAACCAGGTGTGATTGAAGGTGGCGCCCAGCCACGAGGCGGTGGTGTGGCACGTCGCGCAGCTCGTGGGGAACCCCGCCGACTGATGGTTGGGATTTGTCGTCCCCAGGTAATCCTTGCTGTGGCACGAGTAACAGTCGGTTGGCGTTCCCGCGAACACGTTGTTGATGTGGCACTGAGTGCATGCCACGTTCACGTGCGCGCCGGTCAGCGGGAAGGGCGTCTTGGAGTGGTCAAAGACCGCGCCCGCCCAGGACGTGGTGGTGTGGCAGACGGTGCAGTCGGTCGGGAAGCCTGCTGCCGTGTGATTTGGATTGGTGGTGTTGTTGTAGTCCGTCTGGTGGCAGCCGATGCATGCCGTCGACAGCGTGGTGTAGTTGTTGCTCGTGTGGCACTGCGAGCAGGGCACCGACGTGTGGGCGCCCGTCAGGGGGAACGCTGTGTTTGCATGATTGAACGTGGACGGGTTCCAGCCGCTGGTGGAGTGGCAAATGGAGCAGTCGGTGGGGAAGCCGGAGCTAACGTGGTTCGGATTGGTGGTGGAGGTGAAGTCTGCCTGGTGGCATGAATAACAGGCAACCGAGGTATTGGTGTAGTTGCCGTTCAGGTGGCATTGTCCGCATGTCAGCGTGGCGTGCATGCCCGTCAAGGCGTAGCCGGTATAGGCGGCATGATCGAAAGCAGCATTGGACCAGTTGGTCGTGTTGTGGCAGACGGCGCAGTTTTGGGGAAACTGGGCGGCCACATGATTGGGATTGGTCGTGCCGTTGAATTCGCCGCTGTGGCAGCTATAGCACGCAGCCGATATCGAACTGTAGTTATTGTTCACATGACATTGGCTGCATGGCACGGTAACGTGCGCGCCGGTGAGCGGGAATCCCGTCTTCGAATGATCGAACGACGCCGGGCTCCAGCCGCTGGTCGTGTGGCACTGCGCGCAATTCTGCGGGAACCCTCCCATGACGTGATTCGGATTGCTCGCCGAGCTGTAGTCCTGCTTGTGACACGAATAACAATCGGTGGGCGTGCTTGTGTACTGATTGTTTACGTGGCACTGGACGCAAGTCAGCGTCGCGTGCATGCCCGTCAGCGCATAGCCGGTGTAGGCGGCGTGGTCGAATTTCGCATTCTGCCAGTTGATGGTGGAGTGGCACACTCCGCAGTCGTGCGGGAAGTTTGTCTGCGCGTGGGGCGGATTGTTGGTCCCGGCCCAGTCGTTCTGGTGGCATGCGAAGCATGCTGACGGAGTGCCCTTGAACTGGTTATTTACGTGGCAGGCCGTGCACTCCAGCGTGGCGTGCATGCCGGTCAGCGCGTACCCGGTTACAGCCAGGTGATCGAACTTGGCTCCGAACCAGTTGTCCACCGAGTGGCATGAATCGCACGTCCTGGGAAACGTCGAGTGGTCAATGGGAGCATTCTTTGCCTCCTGCGCGTGACACGAATAACAGGCGGTCGAAAGCCCCACGAACTGCCCCACCGCCGCGCTCTTGTGGCAGTCGGCACATTCCGCCAGGGCATGCGCGCCTACCAGCGGAAACCGATTGGTATGGTTCTGGATCTGCTGCGTCGAAACCTGCCATCCCTTCACCGAGTGGCATTGCTCGCAGTTGGCGCCGAACTGCCGCATGTGGATATCGGCATGGCAGTCGGAACAATGCGTGCTCACGTTTTTGAACACCATCGACGTGTGGCACTTGGTGCAGGGTACGCTCTGGTGCATGCCGCGCAGCGGATAGCGCGTCTGATCGTGATTGAACTCGGGCATCGAGCGGATGGGTTTCCAGCTCGTATAGGTGTGGCAGTTCTGGCATGACCCGATGGTGGGTCCGTGCGGATTCACGACTTTGGCCCGCGGACCCTGCCCCGCATCGGAAACCGGGGCCGTCTGCGCTTCCGGGTGCGCAGACGGCGCCTGCGGTCCGCTGTACGCTGGCCTACCGGTAAGCGCCAGCGACAACAGCACGGTTAAAACCGTATTGACAGGTATCCCCCAGTTCCTAAGCAAAGACGAGCGCCGCATCAGCTCTCCCCCAGGAGAGCCCGCTCGCGCCTGAACATGTCCAATACGCCTTCTGAGGAACTGCCGTGGACCTGTCTTACAAAACAACCGACCAAGAAACATCGCGTGGTCTACTTTCAAAGGCCAAACATTCTTGAGTGTGTTGTGATCTGCAATCCAGATTCAGGCAATATAGCTCCGCTGCTTCCGGTAGTCAGCCAAATCACCAGAGCAACGAAAAATTCTAGTGATGCATCGTGTGAGACGCATCACAGTCTGGAAATCATTACAGGGAAGCGGCGCTTGAGCAGAAAAGAAAGAGCGCCGAATTTCATCGCTGAGCCGGGTCTGAAGCAAGCTATCACCGTCGCCGGCTAACTACCGTAGTCGCGTCAACAGAGATGCTTGTCTGGTGGAACAGGTTGGCTCCTGGTTAGACAATATGACTCCCAAAGTTTCGAATGTTTGCTATAAGTCAATGACAGAAACAGGTTTCATGGGTGCGTCACCTGACAAATCTCGTGCCTCATCCTCGCGCCGTTACCGGGGGTTCCAAGCGACAGGTCTTCGTCGCTGGGGTGGTTGACGCGAGGATGGGAGTCCAAAGGCGCAGACGGCCCCAGAATAAAGCGAACCCAGATCTCGAACGAGATCTGGGTTCCTGCGCAAGCATCACATCTCCACCCCGGGGATTGCCTACGTCGGCTTGTTGGTCGCCGGAGGCGTGGTCTGCTTTGGCACGCCAGTGGAGTGGCAGGCCTCGCAAGCCTTGGGCGTGGGCTTGTAGAACAGCACCTGCTCTCCATTCACCTCGCGCTTGAGCTGGTGACAGGCGCCACAGGCCACATTCTCGTGTCCGCCCCGGAGCGAGAAGCCGGTCGTCTCGTGATCGAAGAGCGAGGGCTTCCACTTGTTGCTGTTATGGCACTCCTGGCATTTCAGCGCCCGCGCGCCGAACTGGTCGGCATGCGGATTCTGGTGGCACTCGTTGCACCCCTTCGGCGCCTCGGCGAAGTTCACGTGCAGCAGCGTCCGTTCCAGGTTCGGCGGCTTGTGGCACTCGATGCACTGCACCGCGCGGTGCGAGCCATCCAAAGCAAACTTGGTGGTCGAGTGGTCGAACTTGGTCAGGTCGTGCCAGTCCTTGGTCTGGTGGCACGCTTCGCAGCCCAGCGGTTTGTGCGCCGGCGACAGCACCGCCATGCGGCTGGCGAATTCGCCCTTGTGAATGTCCTCATGGCAGGTCGTGCATTCCAGGCTCTTGAAGTGATAGAGGGCTACCGGCGAGCCCAGCATCGGCTTATGGCAATCGTTGCAGGCCACCGCCATGTGCGCGCCGGTTAGCGGATACTTGGTCTTCTGGTGCAGCGCCAGGGTGAAGTTCGTATTCTTCCAGG
This sequence comes from uncultured Acidobacteriota bacterium, assembly GCA_963720105.1. Classification (GTDB taxonomy): domain Bacteria; phylum Acidobacteriota; class Terriglobia; order Terriglobales; family Acidobacteriaceae; genus Telmatobacter. Next base: position 34,686 of record CAVREL010000098.1, read on the forward strand.
TGGCGGCGTTGTGGCACTTCTCGCACTTGTTCTGCCACGGCGCGGCCGAAAACTGGCCCTTGTGCTCGTCCTCATGGCAGTCGAGGCACTTAGCATAGGCCATCTTGTAAACCGTCTTCTCTCCCCTTTCTCCCTGCGGCTTGTGGCACTTGGCGCATTCCACTTTGTTGTGCGGCATCACCAGGGGGAAGCCGGTACGGGCGTGGTCCGCGACCGAATACGTGCTTGGCTTCCAGCCCTGCACGGTGTGGCAGCTTTCGCACTTTCCACCGTCGGCCCGCTTGAGGAACTGGCCGTTGTGCTCGTCCTTGTGGCAATTGGAGCACAGCTTGTACTGCAGCGGAGCCTTGAAGTCAGCCGACTTGTGGCAGGCGATGCAGGTCACATCCTTGTGCTTGCCCAGCAGCGGAAACGCCGTCTTGGAGTGGTCGAACTGCGACTCGAACCCCGACTTCTTCCACGTTGAAGTCGTATGGCATGAGGTGCAATCCTGTTTGAACTCGCCCTTGTGGGGATCGGCGTGGCAATTGGCGCAGGTGGCGAACGGCAGACCCTTGTAGCGCGGCAGGCCGTCGGCGCCCGGGCGTGTGGCATTTCTGGCAGGCCACTTCCCGATGCTGCGCCGGTCAGCGGGTAGTTGGTCTTGGAGTGATCGAAGCCCTGCTCCTGGACCTTGGCGTTCTTCCAGTCCGACGTGTTGTGGCAATTGGTGCAGGTAGTCCCGAAGCGGCCCTTGTGCACGTCCTCGTGGCACGTAGCGCACTGCGTCGACAGCCCGAAGTACGTCTCATTCGGGTTCTTCTCCAGCCCCTGAAGGAATCCGCGCGCCGAAGCGGGAATGTTCTTCGCCTGGTGACACTGACGGCAATCCACTGTCGCATGCTTGCCATCCAGCACATACCCCGTCTTCGAGTGATCGAATCCTTGATGCGTCGGCGTCCAGTGCAACAAGGAAAAACCCTCACCGTTATGGTCGGAGTGGCACTTGACGCACGCCTCGCCGGGCCGGCCCGCGTTGGAATAAGTGCTATGCAGGCCGCGGTGCTCCTGCATCTCCGCCGCGATTTCCTTGTGGCAGTCGTTGCACTTGAAGGCGCGCTCCCGCACCGACTGCGTGTGGCACTTGGTGCAGTTGGCGGGGCCGTCGAACTGATGATGCGGCCGCGCCAGGGGCCCCGGAGAAATCTGCGCATGGGCCATGGGCGCAATGCCCAACACGAACCATAGCGCCATGGCCAGGAATAATGCTTTGTCCGTCGCGCAACGCAATGGATAGAAACACGCTGCAGTACGTCGTGCCTCGCATACAGTAGCTCGCATTCCGTACCTGCTTACTTCGGGGAAATAGATCATTCTATTGGCGTACTTTAGCATCCGTCGAGCACCCTCGCGGATATAGATAAGTTTTTCGGAGTATAGACGGTTACTCCCCGCCAGCACAATTAAGAACTCGATAATCCGCCCAACTCGCTCAGGACCAAAGTATCTGCGTCAAAACAAGAACCTCCGCGCTGACTTGCTGACTCGCTATGTCGCGCCGCGACGCTGACTCGCTGTTTTTGTTATCAAAAATAGATCTGCTCGCCCAGCCCCGCTAGAAAGAAACAAATCTCCCGTGCCCCATCTTCGCGCCTTCTTTCGGGCTCGAAGGTGGGAAACCACGAAGGCCGGAAAGCCGGTAAGAGACTGCGCTATCCTGTTCCCGTACGCGTTCGTGCGGAGCTTCCCATGCCTGACTATCTTTTGAACGTCAACGGCGCGCGTCTCAAAGTCACAGCTCCCGAAGACGAGCCGCTTCTCTCGGTTCTGCGCAATCGCCTCGATCTGACCGGAACCAAGTACGGTTGCGGCGAAGGCCAGTGCGGCGCCTGCACCGTGCTGGTGGACGGTAGCCCGATCCGCTCCTGCAGCGTGCCCGTTGCCGGGGTGGCGAGCGCCAAGATCACCACCATCGAAGGCCTCGAACAGCACGGGGTACTGACGCCCGTCCAGCAGGCCTTTCTCGACGAAGGCGCGTTCCAATGCGGCTACTGCACCTCGGGGATGATCGTGAGCGCCACGGCCCTGCTGCGCGACAACCGTCATCCCAACGATGACCAGATCCTGGCCTACATGAACGCCAACGTTTGCCGCTGCGGCACATATCCGCGCATTCTGGCCGCCATCAAACGCGCTGCCCAGGCGCCGCTGACCGGAGGTGCGAAATGAAGCCCTTCGATCCCACCGTTCTCAATCGCCAATTCCCTGCCGGGCCTGGGGCCTCCACCCCGCCATTGGATCGGCGCGATTTTTTCAGGCTTCTTGGAGGAGGTCTGCTGGTCTGTCTCGCTCCGCACTCCGCGCCGGCGCAGGAATCAGGCCGCGGCGGTGGCTGGGGCGGGCATGAGCTGCCTAAAGAGGTCAGCGCCTGGATCCACATCGGCGTTGACGGCAAAGTCAACGTCTTCACCGGTAAAGTCGAAGTCGGCCAGAACATCCGCACCTCCCTCGCCCAGCAGGTGGCCGAAGAACTGCGCGTGCCCTTCGACTCCATCAACATGATCATGGGCGACACCGAACTGGTTCCCTGGGACATGGGCACCTTCGGCAGCCGCACCACGCCGACCATGGGTCCGCAGTTGCGCACCATGGCCGCTGCGGCGCGCGAGACGCTCATCGACATGGCCGCCGAGCGCTGGCACGTCGATAAATCTGCCCTCACGTGCGACGACTGCAAGATCGTCGATCCCAAAACTTCGCGGACCGTTTCCTATGGCGAACTCACGCGCGGCGAGAAGCTGGTCAAGACCGTCACCGGCGAAGAACACCTCACCCCCGCGACGCAGTGGAAGGTCTCCGGCGCCCCGGTTCCCAAGGCCGAAGGCCGCGACTTCGTCACCGGCAGGCACAAGTTCCCTTCCGACATCACGCGCTCCGGCATGCTCCACGGCGCGGTCCTGCGCCCCGACGGCTTCGACGCCACGCTGGCGTTAGTCGACACCACCGGCGTGGGCAGAATCCCCGGCGCCAGGCTGGTCCAGGATGGCGATTTCATCGGCGTCGTTGCTCCCGATGCCTACAGCGCGCAGAAAGCCATCGCCTCCATCGAGGCCCGCTGGAAGGTGCCTGACCAGCCCTCCAACGACGGCCTTTTTGAATATCTCAAGAACAATCCCGAACCGGGAGAAGAGAGCAAGCCGCAGCATCTCTCCGGCTCGGTTGCCGACGCGCTGGCCACCGCCGACATCAAGCTCGAAGACAGCTACACGGTCGAATACATCGCCCACGCGCCGCTGGAGCCGCGGGCCGCCGTGTCCGAATGGACCGATGGCAAGCTCACCGTGTGGACCGGCACGCAGCGGCCCTTCGGCGTGCGCGACCAGTTGATGCAGACGTTTAATTTGCCGGCCTCGCAGGTCCGCGTCATCCAGCCCGACATGGGTTCAGGCTATGGCGGCAAGCACACCGGGGAAGCGGCCATTGAAGCCGCCCGCCTCGCCAGAGCCGCAGGCAAACCCGTCAAAGTGGTGTGGACCCGGCAGGACGAATTCACCTGGGCTTACCTGCGCCCCGCCGGACTGATCGAGATCCGCGCCGGCATCAAGCGCGACGGCGCCCTGCTTGCATGGGAGCACCATAACTACAACTCCGGGCCGGCGGCGATCGGCACATACTACAACGTTCCCAACCAGCTCATCCAGTACCACCCCTCGAAATCGCCGCTGCGCCAGGGCTCGTATCGCGGGCTCGCTTCGACCGCGAATCATTTCGCGCGCGAGTCGCACATGGATGCCCTGGCCCACGCCGCGCAGACGAACCCGTTGGAATTCCGATTGAAAAACCTGACCGATCCGCGAATGCTCGCCGTTCTCGATGCGGCGGCGGAGAAATTCGGCTGGGCCAACGCGAAGTCCAACTCGTCATGCGGTAATGGGATCGCGTGCGGATTCGATAAGGGTGGTTACGTAGCCACATGCGCGGAGGTGGCCATCGATCCGGGCACGAAAAAGGTGCGCGTCAGCCGCGTGGTACAAGCCTGGGATTGCGGCGCCGTGATCAATCCCGACGGCCTGAAGAACCAGCTCTCCGGAGCCATCGTGATGGGCATCGGCGGGGCGTTGTTTGAGAAGATTCTTTTCTCCAGCGGGCGCATCGAGAACCCGCATTTCGCTCAGTACCGCGTTCCCCGTTTCAGCGACACGCCAAAAATCGAAATCGTCCTCATTGACCGCAAAGACCAGCCGTCCGCGGGCGCCGGCGAAACCGGCCTCGTCGGCATCGCTCCGGCAGTCGGCAACGCCATCTTCGCCGCCACCGGCAAGCGGCCCCGCGCCATGCCCATGGCGCCCGAAAACAGCTAGCGAGCGGATCTCGCTCTACATTGCTTTGTAACAAGGGCACGACTTCAGAGGCTGCGGAAAAACTCGCCGCGGGAGGTGCTTTGTAATAAGGGCACGACTTTAGTCGGGCCGCAAATCGCGCAAAATCAACGTGGGCTTCAGTGTTTGCGTGAGAACTGGACTTTCGCGCTGACTTGCTGACTCGCTATGCCGCGCAGCGGCGCTGACTTGCTGTTTTTGTCATCAAAAATTGTGGATTCCACGCCCGGAACGAGTTCTCACGCACACTCTTCAGCCCCTGCTACGTGCTCGCGCAATATTGCTGCATTTTCCCCATTTTTCCGCAGCCTCTTCAGTCGGGCCGATAAGCCCAACAAAAATGCATCGGGCTTTAGCCCCTGAGGGATGTCGTGGCCAAGTCTCCGCGAGCCCCGCCAACTCCGCCGCCCTCATTCCTTCTTCCGCGCCGTCACCTGCAGATATTCGTTTTCGATGAGCGTGCGGGTGGTGGGGTCGGGAGCCCGGTTTCCCTCCGCCCACAGCCCTTCCAGATCCGCCGCCAGCGACGCCTGCCGTGCATCGTCCAAGGCGTTGAACGCCGCCTGCGTCGGCCCAAAATACGTGCGGAAAAACCTCACCGCATCTGCCGGACTACCCGGAAAATCCACCTCCATGGAGATGACTTCCATCTCGACGCTGTCGAAGGACGACGAGAGCCGGCCCCGCACCACCATCGGATGACCCCAATGCACCGGCGGCGCGATCCCCAGCGGCGCCCCGGCATGACGCGCGGTCACCTGAAACATCTGTCCCGCCAGCCCGCCCGGCGTCCAGTTAGCCATGGCCAGCAGCCCTCCCGGCTTGAGCACCCGCGCGCACTCCGCCACCACCAGTTCCGGCTGCGGCGCGAACATGGCTCCGAACATGGTCACGACCGCGTCGAAAGTCGCGTCCGGATAAGGAAGCTGCTCCGCATCGCCCTCATCGAACCCGATCTCCAGCCCTTCGGCGGCGGCCCGCTGGCGAGCCTGTTCCAGCAGGTTGGGAGCGATGTCCACTCCGGTGACCCGCGCGCCGCGCCGCGCCAGCGGGATGGCGGAGTTACCCGTGCCGCAGGCCACGTCCAGCACCTGTGCGCCGGCGGGCAAGTCAAGCCGGCTGACAAACGCCTCGGCTTCCCGCGCGATGGTTTTGGCGATCACGCCGAAGTCGCCCGCCATCCATGTTTCGCGCATGGTCTGCTTGAGCTGGTGCATGTAAAGAGAGGACATCATGATAGCAGGTTCTCCCAACCGATGTTTTGAATCAGGGTGAACGGTCGGTGCTCGCGCCGTCAATGCCCTGCGGAGGAAGACCGCGTCACCCCCGCTTCTTCAGCGCCAATTCCACAGACTTCAGCATCTCCGTTTCCGGCGCCGGTTTTCCGGTCCAGATCTCGAATTGACGCGCGCCCTGCTGCACGAACATCTCCAGGCCGCCAATGACCGGAATGCCGCGCGAGGCGGCCAGCTTCAGCAGCGGCGTCTCCAGCGGGGTGTAGACCATATCGAATACCAGGCCGGCATTCAGCTCGTCTTCCTTGATGGGCAGAGCCTGTTTCGTGCCGGTCATCCCGCAGGGGGTCGAGTTGATGAGCACGTCGAAGCGGTTCTTGGCCAGTTGCTCGTGCTTCAGCGACCTGGCCTTGGCTGCCCTGGCAAGCGCCACGGCATGCTCATGCGTGCGGTTGACGATGAAGACCTCCGCGCCTTGGTTGACGAGGCCGAAAACCGCCGCTCGCGCTGCCCCGCCCGCCCCCAATACTGCCACCCGCGCGCCCTTGAGCCGCAGACGCTTTTCCAGCGGCCGGATCACGCCCGCCACGTCGGTATTGAAGCCGTACAGCTTACCGTCTGCGCCGGTGCGCAGCGTATTGCATGCGCCGATCTTGGCGGTGAGCGGATCCATGTTGGCCAGGTGGGGAATGATCTGCTGTTTCAACGGCATGGTCACCGCCAGGCCGCTGACGGGAAGATCCAGGACCAGCGTCAACAGGTCATTCAGCGCCTTCACTTTCAGTGGCAGCATCACGGCGTTCACATGTTCACGGCGGAACGCCGAGTTGTGCATCAGCGGCGAAAGCGAATGGGCAATGGGATTCCCGGCCACGCCAAAGATGCGCGTCGCCGCATCGATGTGCTCCAGGCGGTACTGGTCGCGCATGGCTCGCGCCGTCACTTGCCCCGGCGCAGTTTCGATGCCCTCGTCGAGCGAGGCAAACGTAAAGGCCGCGCCGGCGCGAGGAGCGAGCACCCGGCTGACAAGGCCCTCCTCGCCCATGGCCATCCCCACCACGTTGGCCGACCGCGAGCGGTCCTCGATGAGCCGCAGCACGGCCAGGTTATCGGCCAGGGCGTGCGCCGTGGATACGACTTTGATGAATTCGGGCTCGAACGCCGCAATCCGGCCCGCGGCCTGGTCGAGACCCCGGGTGCGGGCAAAATCGTGGAAGCTCACCATCAACGCCGCGCCGGCCGCCCGTATCCCTTCGCGAAACTTCTCCAGTTGCGACGGACGCGCTTGCTCCGCCGACTCGACTTCGAGATCGACGATATGGCAGCCGGCCTGGGCGGCTTTCAGCAGTACATCCAGCTCGGCAGTCACGGAACCGGCAAAATTGCCCCCATTCTCCTTTCGCCGGCAGGTCGCAATGGCGGCCACATCGCGATGCCCGGCCAGGAAGTCTCTCAAGTCGGGTAAGGCAGCGCCGGGGCGGGGAAGGAAGTCGAGCCGGAACTCCAGGAATTTTGCCTCCTGCAGCGCTCTTTCGGCGCGCTCCACCATCTCCGCCGGGGTGCGCGCCTGCAGTGCCACGCACAGCTTGCCCAGGTGCAGCCGCGGACGCGGCGGAACCGCCGGCGGCACAAGTTGTGCCGTTTGCGTCATAAGAATCAATTGCGCATCTTAGATGGGTTCAGGCTGGGATGCAAGGGCCGAGCGGAATTCGAGGTTCATGGTTTCCCACCCTCGCCCGACCCAACCTCCACAAAGACCTGTCACCGGGAACCCGGTGAAGTCGCGAGGACGGGCATGGACGTCTGTTTCGCAATGAAGAAGGTCCTTGTGGCTTGTCTCTCTTCCTCGAAGAGCTGACAAATCACTGCGTTCGATCGCTGCGAACGATCGATTGCTTCTGCATAAGGTGACGAAGATATTCCCGTCCCTCTTCGGTAATGGCGAACCAGTATCTTTGGATCGTTTCCGAATCGGCGCCCACTTCGGTGGCGTAGGGCGGATCGGCGTGCAACAGATAGGCACTTACTAAGTGATTGGCAATCGCACCCAGCAGCATGTGCTCTATGTCGCTAACTTGACAGTTCGCATTCTTCGATCGCGATAGCTTGCTGACCAAAGCTTCAAAGGACTGATAATCCTCTGATACTGCTTCCAAAACCACTCGATCGAGATCGTGAAAGTCAGCTGTCATTGGGACTTCCGTCGCCTATTCAGGAGAATATGAAGTCGTAAAGCTTGCTTCGACGGAAGAGACCAATGCCCGCACTGCCGAAAACAGGCGAACAATCGAGCTCCTGAATCGGGGCCTCACGCTTTCAGGTTATGGGGATTGTGCATCGCGCCCGCGACCATGTCAAGAAATGTAAACAAGTGGTCCGTTAGAAGTCTGGCACACTGACGAGCAAACAAGATGCGATTTATACATGTAACTTCAGATTCCTTCGAGTTCATAAGTTGAATTCGTTGGATATCGAATCGATTAACAGGCGCTGCAATCGAGGTAGGAGACATACTTAATCGGAGCCGAGATTAAAGGAGGCGGGTAAGCAAACGCTCTCGTGTGGTGCATCATGAGGATTGCCGATGATGCCGCGTGCGAGCCGGAGTGTGCATTCTTCCGCCCCCTGCGGGGCTGGACCTGCTCCATTCGTCCCCATCCCCCGGGCTTTCGCCCGGGGCTACCATCTTGGGCCCGCTTCGCGGGCTGTGGACTTTAACCATCTTGCGCCCGCGTGGCGAGCTGTGGACCCTGCAGGAGTCATAAGCCGCCATTGATTTGGTGGCATTTACCTAATGGCTGACGTCGTGGGCTTTACAAAGCATTTTCGAGACTTCCGAACGAACCCATCCCCCGCATCCAAATGATTGTGCACCGAGTCGGAGATCCCGATCGCATAGATGCTTTTTGCCACTTTCTCCGCCGGCCCGGGTTACCATGCTTAAGGTTTTTGCCGAGGCTTGCTTTCGGTACGGTTCGTGTTTTTATTTCACCGGCATGGGCTCCGGAACCTCGGGAATGCATGCCTGGCCGGGCGATGGATGAAAGGAAGTTCCCATGAAACGAGGCTTGATCCGAAGGTTCTTTCCAGCTGCGGCCATCATGGCTGTTCTGGCCTGCATGTCCGTTCCATCTCCGGCACAGGACGATGATCCGCCCCAGCAGGCCGGACGGCTGTCGATCGTGAACGGCACGGTCTCCATCCAGCCCGCCGGTGCGCAGGACTGGGGCCAGGCCTACCTGAATTACCCCCTCGGCCCTGGCGACCGCATCTTTACCGACTCCGACGGGCGGGCAGAGATCCAGGTCGGCCGGACCTATGTGCGCCTCGGCCCCCGCACCGACGTGACGTTCGTCGATTTCACCCAGGACGCCATTACCTTTGGAGCCGGGCAGGGAGCGGTGCACGTCCGGACCCGCGGCCTGTGGCAGGGCCAGTCGCTTTACGTGCAGACCCCCAGCGGCAGTTCCACGGTTACAGGACCCGCCGACTTCCGCGTGGATGTCTATCCCGACCAGCAGACCGCCATCTTTACCAACCTTGACGGCGACGTCTACATCTCCGGCGCCAACGATCTGGGAATGGATACCGGCCCCGGCCAGTCGCTCGAACTCGTCGGCTCGAATCCGGTGTATCCGCAGTGGCTGCAGCCCGCCGCGCCCGACGGCCTCGACAGCTGGAGCGAGCGGCGTGACGCGCAGCTGATGCGGGCTGCTTCGTATCAATACGTCAGCCCGGATGCTTCCGGCGTCGAGGATATGGACGCCTATGGGCAATGGCAGCCAGGCACCGAGTACGGCGACATGTGGTTCCCCCAGGTACCCGCCGGCTGGGCTCCCTACCACAACGGCCACTGGGTCAATCACCAGCCCTGGGGCTGGGTGTGGGTGGAGGATGAGCCGTGGGGCTACGCGCCTTTCCACTACGGTCGGTGGATCGACTACCACGGCCGGTGGGGATGGATTCCGGGAGCTCGCGAAGCACACCCCGTCTGGTCTCCCGCCCTGGTGGTGTTTGCCGGAGGCGTCGGAGGCGGAGGGGTCTCGGTCTGGTTTCCTCTCGGCCCTGGTGAACCGTATCGGCCTTGGTATCCCTGCAGCCCGCGCTACGTCGACCGGGTGAATATCTCCAATATCCGGGAAACCAATATCGTGCACGTGCAGAAGACCTACGTGAACATCGTCAACGTGACGAATGTGACCAACATTACCTATGTCAACCGCACCACCGGGGTGACCGCAATGCGCCAGCAGGACTTCGCCGCCGGCCGGCCGGTGGCGCAGGCAGCGGTCCATATCGATCCGCAGCAGATGCAGCACGTGCAGGTGCTGGCCAAGCCCGAGGCGACGCCCACCCGCACGGCGGTAATATCGGCTCCCCCGGCCAGGCCGGTGCCCGTGGCTGTCAATCGTCCGGTGATGATCAATGCCAAGGGAATGGCGGTGGCGGCCCAGCCGAAGGCCCAGTCGGCAGCCCCGCCCACCAAGCCCGCTCCGCAGCCGCCATCCCTTCCCAACCGCGCGGTGGTGGCTCCGCCGCCCAATATGAGGATGACCCCCGCCGCCCGCCAGGCAATGCAAAACGCGCCCCGCCCGGCGCAACCGCCCGTTCCAGGCCGGCCGGCTATCGCCCCACCTGCGCCTGCGGAACGGCCCGCGCAGATTCCGTCGAACCAGCCGCGCCCGACGCCGATTCCCCCTTCAAGCGCCCGGCCTCCGGCTCAGCCCGCGCCGGAGACCGCGCCCCCCGTGCAACACCAGACGCCCACACCTCCACCGCGTCCCGAGGAGCGGCCGGCGCCGTATCAGCCACCCGCGCCTCCGCCGCGGCAGCCATACTCGCAACCGGCGCCCCCGCCGCAGCGCCCTCAGGAACGGCCGGCGCCGTATTCGCAGCCCGCTCCGCCAACTCGGCCGGAGGAACGGCCAGCGCCTCCGCCCCCGGGGCAACCTCGTCCGGAAGAGCGTCCGGCGCCTCCGCCGCCCAGGCAGAACACCGAGCCTGCGCCCCGCCCGGCCCCGCGCCAGCAGCCACCTCCGCCAGAGAAAAACAAGAAGCCTGACGATAAAGACAGAGACAAAAAGCCCCAGCAATAGAAGCGGGCGAGAAAACAAGAATACGAGGGGCCGCTGCGAGTCATCGCCGCGGCCTGATCTCGCCGTTCACGTGTTCTTAAGCATTTCGAGGGAAACTGGTCCGAGATATTCGCCCAGCAGCTTGCGGATCCACCACGCGCCCGTCGCGCGCTTCTCCTCCCAATCCGTGTAGCGATACTCGTAGAACAGCGCCCGAACGAAGGCTGGCGGCTGATCGGGAAACGGATTCCTGCCCATCAGGCGCAGAATGGCCGGGTCGCCGGCGAGCAGCTTCTGGATGAACTCGATAAACCAGAGCTGGTATCCCCCGACGCGAATTCCGTCGCCGGTGACGGCCACCGTGAAGGGCAGAAACCAGATCAGCCAGTCCAGGCGGAGATGATAGGGCGCGACCTGCGGAGGCATGCGCTTCGCATCGCCGGGCTTACCTTTGAATCCGTACTCCTGCCATCGCGTATGCGGCGTCACAACGCGCTCAGCGGTGCCTTCAATCACGATCTCATAGCGCTTGCGTCCCACGTTGCCGAAAGCGCCATATGTGTTCACCAGATGGAACGGGTTATAGCTGAAGTTCATCGCCTGGTTGCGGGAGAACAGGTTCATGGTGGGCTGCACGCTGAGCGCTACCGTGCCCGCGCCTATGAGGTAAAGGAGAATCTCGAAAGACAGCGGACGCGAGTCCAGCGCCGGCGGCATGATTGGAACTGCGAATTCCAGGACCCGATCGCTGAAGGCCGACACGCCGAGCACCACCGTCAGCCAGTTCAGCCACGCGTAGTTGCCGCTGATGATGAGCCACATCTGATGGAAAACGATGAGGCCGCCGGCGACAGAAGCTACCGGCTGCGGCGCGAACAGTCCGAACGGAACAACGATCTGCACGAAATGACTGGCCAGCGCGGAGAAACGGTGTAGAACCGCCGGGAGGCGGTGGAAATACCAGCTCAGCGGATTGGGCAGGGGCTGGGTCTCGTAGTGATAGAACATGCAGGTCAGTTCACGCCAGCAGACGTCGTGGCGCAGCTTGATCAGTCCGGCGCCCATCTCGGTGCGAAACAGCATCCAGCGCAGGATGAGCACGGGCAGGATGGACGGCTTCATCCGCGACGGGCCCAGAAACGCGGTGAAGAAGCCGGCCTCCAGCAGCATCGATTCCCAGCCGAAACTGTAGAACCTCTGCCCCACGTTCACGATCGACAGATAGAGGAGCCACAGCAGGAGCCATGCGCCCACTGAAATCCAGAGCGGCCCTGCCTCCGTGAACCCGCAAACGGCGCACGCGGCGATCAGCACGCCCGTCCACCCAACCACATCGAGAAGGCGATCGGAATACCGCCAGCAGAAGACGCTTGGGAATTCGCGAAAGCTGATGCGCTTGACGAAGGCCGGCGCCGGCAGCAGGCCACGCTCACCCAGGAGCGGCTTGAACTGCTGCACCACGGCGATGAAGGCGACGAGGTAGAGCGCCGCCATCCCCCTCTGCACGAGAAGGCGGGTAATCCACACGTCGCCGAAATACGCACTCATGGCGAGACCGCCATTTTCCAACCATCTTGGATGAATTGGGAAATATTCTCGCCGCCTAGAAAGAAACTGGGTTCATTGTCGGTCTCACAAAACCCGCTAACCTGCCAACTTGCTACGTCGCGAAGCGACGCCAACTCGCGAAGAACCGTGAGACTGGAAGTCGTTTCATCCATCGCGGGTCGGAATCCCGGTGTTCGACCAGGAAGAAACAAACCGCTGACTTGCTAACTTGCTATGTCGCGAAGCGACGCTGGCTTGCTGAATTTGAAAAAACCACGCTTTCATTCCTCGCGGGTGGGCAACGACGGTGGAGAACTAACAATTCTAAGGCTATAGCGGAGTGAGGATCTGAATTTCCCAGGGAGCGAGCACGATGGGCAGCGACGCGACCTGGGTTGCGGCAGGAGCGGCGCCCGGGGAATAAATGGTGGCCGCCGCGATTTTTGTTGTACCGGTCCCGGCGGTCCCCTTGTTGCTGTAGGCCACCTTGAACGTAACGCCGCTCCGGTTGATGTCGAGATCGCACAGAACGGAACCGGAGAAACCGCTGGAGCCGCTGGTGTTGGCAACCACCAGGACTTCGCGCGAGGAAAGGACACGGGAAAAAGCAATCAGGCCTCCCGCGCCGGTGGAGGGCCCGAAATCGCTGCCATTGCCGGAAACTTCGCGAAAATAGAGACGGCCATATCGAATCGCGCTTTCCGACAAGCGCAGGGCTGCGATCGCCTGCAGCGCGACATAGAAAGTGCTCGCGGGGTCGAAGGGCGTGGGCTTGCCCCAGAGAGCTTCGCGGACCGACTCGTTGGCGTCCAGTCCGTCGATGGTGCCTTGCAATCCCTGCTCGGTTCCGTAATAGACGCACGGTATGCCCTGCAGGCTGAACAGCAGAGCAAGCGCCATCGTGACTTGCTCCGGCGGCGTGCCCGGCGCATTGAAGCGCGCGTGCTGATCGTGGTTGTCGATGAAGGTGACGAAGTATTTGCCGGCCTCGCCGTGCGAAGAAATCTGCCCCTGCTCAGCCTGCTTGCGGGCATCGAACATGGCCGCGATGGATTCGACGCCCGGCGGATTGGGGCCAAGCGCCTTGATCACGCTGGGCAGAAGAAAGAACAGCGGAAAATCCAGCGCGGAATCGATCCCGAAACCTTGATCGTCGGGAGCGTTTCGTCCCACGAACTCATCGACGGTGCCTTCCGAATCGTAAACTTCGCCGAAGGTGAAGAAATTGCGCTTGCCCGCGCTCTGGGCAAACTCGCGCATGGCATTGCCGAACGTGGCGATCATGTCGGCGCGCACGTATTTGACGGTATCGATGCGATAGCCATCGATATCGTATTTCGCCATCAGGTACTGATACCCGCGGATCAAAATGCCCAGCACCGGAGATACGCCGTATTGCGCGCGGAGGGCTTCCTGACCGGGAACCGAAGCGTCGTACTCGACCACCAGTTGACGCATCACGCCGAAATCGCCCGGCACGTAGTTGAGCGGAGGTCCGGGCGAATCGGAATCCTTTGACCCGCGCCGGCGAAAGAACACCGGCCTTTGCAGATCGAGAGGCCAGATGGCGTCATCCGGGCCGGCTCCGGCCGGAGGGCTCGAGTCCTGCCAGTCGGCTCGCGGCGCGCCCAGCCCGTTCATCCATTGGATGGGCGGCTCATTCCCCGGCGGACCATACAGCAGGTTATGGTCGGTAAATGAGGACTGCACACTTCCTTGCCACAGGTAATCGAAGACCCGCCCGGTGTGGTTGAGAACGATGTCGATGATCATATGCATTCCGCGCGCATGCGCTTCCTGCACCAGGTCAACCAATTCCACCTCGGCCGTGGCCTCGGTGCCATCGGAGGCAAAGCGCCCTTCAAGGCTGAAGAAGTCCTGCGTGTTGTAGCCGGGATAGGCGAATGCAAAGCCATCGATCTCGGGACGGGTATTCTTGAGCACCGGCGAAAGCCAGATGGCATTGACGCCGAGGTCCTGGAGATATCCCAGCTCCGCCTGAACACCTTTGAATGTGCCTCCCTGGCGGAAGCCGTATTTTTGGTTCCAGGCGAAGGCTGGCGCGGCCGCGGGATTGTTAAAGCGATCGATCAGGAGGAAATAGATCCAGCGGTCGCGCCAGTCAGGTGGAGATGGAAAAGGATAGGGGACAGGAACAGGAGCGCCGTTGAGAAGGACAGACTTCGTGGTGGGCGTTTGAGCGGCAGCCCGATAGGCATCCAGAGCCGCCTGCACCTCGGGGGAGAAGGCTTGAGTGGGCACGACGATCCTCCTGCAGGCGATTAAGTCCTGGACTAGTCATGACTCGGGGAAAAAAGGGAGATTGCCGGGCCGATTCTCGCGCGGGAGAGACGATGAGCTTTGGCCGAAGCTTTTCAGCTCTGACTATGTCATCAAAGGCCAGAACAAACAATAGGAGCGTCGAAAGAACAATCTTCCGTGCCCCATCTTCGCGCCTTCCCGGGGTCCCCACGGACAGGTCTTCGTCCGTGGGGTGGTCGGGCGCGAAGGTGGGAGACCAGGAAGGCGTCCGTCACGCCCCGCTATTCGTACCTCAGCGCCACCATGGGATCCACCCGGGTGGCGCGCCGCACCGGAATGAAGATGGCCAGGAAAGCAACCGCCATCAGCACCAGGGCGGCCGCGCTCAGGGTCAGCGGGTCGGATGGCCGCACCGCAAACAGCATGCCTCCCATGAAGCGCGTCATTCCAAACGAAAGAATCACCCCCAGCGCCAGTCCATACGCAATGGTCGCCAATCCGGTCCCGATCATCATTCGCAAGACTTGACCGCGATCGGCGCCCAGGGCCATGCGCACGCCGATCTCGATCCGTCGCTGGGCGACAGCATACGAGGTGACGCCGTAAATTCCGATGGAAGCCAGCAGCAACGCCAGGCCGGCGAAGACGGCGAGCAGAATCAGCGCCAGCCGGCGGCGCTGGAGCGATTCGCCCATCACCTCGGTCATGGTGCGCACCCGATACACCGGCAGATCCGGATCGATCGCGGACACTTCGCGTTGGATGGTCGGCGCCAGGTTCATCGGATTTCCGGCCACGTGCACAGCCACGGTCATCGCGCCAAAGGGAATCTGGTTCGCCGGCCAGTACACTTCGACCCGCGAACGAGCTTCGAGCGTACGGTTGCGAACATGGCGGACGACGCCAATGACTGTCTCCCAGGGCACCTTGTTGAGACGCCCGCCCTGATGCACCCGCTTGCCGATCGGATCCTGGCCCGGCCAGAAAGTGTCCGCCAGGGTCTCGTCCACGATCGCGACAGGGGGCGCCTTGTCGGCGTCGCGCCCATCGAAAAAACGCCCGCGCACCAGGGAAATCCCCATGGCCTTGAAGTAATCGGGAGTGATCACCCGCTGATCCGCTTCCGGCGTGGTGTTTTCAAGCGGCACGGATTGCGAGTCGACGGTGGTGGTTCCGGAGCCTCCCTCGCCTGCCAGCGGCAGCCCTGAAACTGCGCCCGCGGCATCCACGCCGGGAAGCTTTTGTACCCGGGAGAGCAATTCGTTATAGAAGCCGCGGATCTGCTCCGGCTTGCTGTAAATCGCATCCGGCAGGGAGACGCGCAAAGTCAGCACGCCGTCGGGACGGAATCCCGGGTCGACCTTCAGGATTTGCGCAAAGCTGCGCAGAAGAAGTCCGGCGGCCGCCACCAGCAGCAGCGAAAACGCGGTTTCCGCAATCACCAGCGCGCTTCTCAGGCGCCTTGGGCGCCGGCCTTCGGTGCTCTTTCCGCTCTTCAGCGCTTCGAAGTTGCGCCGGCGGGCGGCTTGCAGCGCCGGGGCCAGGCCGAACAGCACCCCCGTCGCCAGAGAAATGGCGGCGGTGAGCGCCAGGGCCCTGAAGTCGAGCGAGGTGTGGACGGCGCGCGGCAGTGATTTGGCCCCGAGGCGCACCAGCTCGCGCAGCACAAACGGACTGATGGCCAGGCCGACAATGCCTCCGGTGCACGCCAGAACGACGCTCTCGGTGAGAAGCTGGCGGGCCAGGCGCCCGCCGCTTGCGCCCAACGCGAGGCGCGTTTCCATCTCCTGCTGCCGCTCCGTCGAGCGCGCCAGCAGCAGGTTGGCGATATTGGCGCAGGCAATCAGCAGCACCAGGCCCACGGCGGCCATCAGCACCAGCAGCGACGGCCTCACGTCGCCCACAGTCTCTTCCAGCAGCGGATGCAGGATCACGCCGAATCCGTATTTTTCATACGGATAGGAGCGATGCTGCTCGATCATGGTTCGGGCTACGCGGTCCATGTCCCCCTGCACCTGCGCCGGCGAAAGTCCGGGCTTGATGCGGCCCAGCACCTCCAGCCCGTGATTGCCGCGGCTGTTCTCACTGAGATCGTCAGGCGAAAAAGCGAGCGGGCCCCAGGCCTCGGCCTGGTCGGGGTAGGAGAATCCGGCCGGCATCACCCCAATGACCAGATAAGGGACGCCATCGATATCCAGGGTGGTTCCAACCACGTTCGGATCGGACGCAAAGACCCTCCGCCATAATGCGTAGCTCAGGAGCACCTCGTGCTCGCGGCCCGGTTGCGCTTCTTCGGCGAGAAAGGTCCGCCCCAGGAGCGGCTGCGCTCCCAGCATGGCGAACAAGCCGGGAGAAACGTTGGCGCCCAGCAGCCTCTGCGGACTACCTTTGACGCCCAGGTTGAACGATTCGGTGTCGATGGCGGCGAGGTCGCTGAAGGAGTGGTTCAACTGCTGGTAATCGCGAAACTCGGGAGCCGATACCCAGTTCTGATCGTTGGGCATGCCGATCCCGGTAAAGCGCGACCAGACCTTCACCAATCCCTCGGGATTACGATAGGGCAGCGGCCGCAGCAGCACCGCATCGAGCACGCTGAAGATGGCGGCATTGGCGCCGATGCCCAGGGCCATCGTGAGCACCACAACGGAAGTGAACCCCGGTCTCTTCGCCATCTGGCGGAGAGCAAATCGCAAATCCTGCATGAGCACGCGCATCGTCTGACCTCCCGGGCGGAATTGGCAAGCGTTATTGGGGACGGAAAGCGGCTCTCGGCTTGGAGAGCCTTGAGGGAGTGCAGGCAGTTTGCGCGCCAAATGGTCCGCAACTAAGAGATTGATATTAAGCACCCGGCCGCCTGTTCACCGGCCGGGGCCTGTCCGGGCACGGACACTGCTGGGCGAAATCGGACGGAGCGCGATCGCAAGGCTAGTGCGCATTGAAATCTGGAATTTAGCCAGGGGAAGTTCTGCCCGGGCCTTTCCTGAGTGTGCGATGATTTTAGTAACGATGCTCGCCGTCAAGCACCGGGATCGAACCCGGTGAGTTTCCCCAGCAGCCACCGGCAAACTACGCAAAATGAGGCAGATCGAGAAAGTCTTCGGGCCGCGGATCAGGTGCCTTGCGGCCCTGTTGGTTTCGCTCGCCGCTGCCGGCGGCTGCGGCCGCCGGTCCGCACCTCATCCGACAGTGTTGATCACGCGCGTTCCGCCGGCAGATGCAGGCGGTCCGGAGAGGATGGAATTCATTGAAGGCTCAGTCCAGGGAGCCAAGGGGGACGAGCAGATTGTGCTGTATGCTCACAGCGGAGTGTGGTGGGTTCAGCCCTTAGCGGACCATCCGCGAACCTCAATTCAGCCCGATGGAAAGTGGAAGAATTCGACCCACCTGGGCACCGATTATGCCGCCCTGCTGGTCGATTCCGGTTTCACTCCCCCGCCCCGAATGCTAACCGTGCCCGACCTTGGCAACGGGGTCATCGCAGTGGCCATTGTGCCGGGCAGCTCCAGTACTCCGGTCGCGAAAAAGATGCTCCATTTCAGCGGATACGACTGGATCGTTCGTTCGGCGGGCAGCGATCGAGGAGGCGAACCCAACAACTACGATCCCGATAACGTGTGGGTGGACGGCAGCGGGTACCTGCATCTTCGCATGGCAAATGTAAATGGAAAATGGTCATGCGCCGAGGTATTCCTGGCACGCAGCCTCGGGTATGGGACTTATCGATTTGCGGTGCAGGATTCCGCGCATCTTTCTCCGAGCGCGGTCGTCGGGCTCTTTACCTGGGATGACATCCGTTCGCAGGATTATCGCAATGAACTCGACATCGAGTTGAGCCGCTGGGGCGATCCCAAGAGCAAAAATGCTCAATATGTCGTCCAGCCGTTCTATGTTGCCGAGAATGTGTCCCGATTCGTGGTGTCGCCCGGCATGGTGACCCATGCATTCCGCTGGGAGCCTGGTAAGGTATCGTTCCGGTCCTTCCAGGGTGAGGGACGGGATCCCATGGCGAGACCCTTCAACGGGCACGTGTTTATCTCGGGAATTCCCACTCCTGCGAACGAAACGGTGCATATCGATCTTTACGAGTACCACCATTCCAAGAATCCTTCGCCACAACCTGTCGAGGTTGTCATTGAAAAGTTCGAATACTTGCCGTAGGCGCCCGACGGCGGCGGCACATGCGCTGATGCTGGTGGCGATTCTCGCGTCCGGCTGGCTGCTGGTTCCGGCGGCGGCTCTCGATCCGGCCCGCTCGCTGCCGCAATTCGTCCATCAAGCGTGGGGACCGGATCAAGGTTTTCCCGGCGGAACCATCTACGCCATCAGCCGCTCCAGTGACGGATATTTGTGGATCGGCACCGATCGCGGACTGGTGCGGTTTGATGGCTACACGTTCGAGCTGATCCATCCGCTGCTTCTCGGGCTTCCGGCTGTCAGCAGCGTGCACGGCCTGGCATTGGATGGAGAAGGCGTACTTTGGATTCAGTTCGAGGGTCCACACCTGGCCCTCTATCAAGACGGCCAATTCATGGATGCCTCCTCCAGCCGCAAGATCCCCGACGTGATTTATAGCGCGATGGCGCTCGATCACGGCGGAAATGTTTTGCTCTCGGGTTTCGGCGAGGACATGCTGCGTTCCAGAAAGGGCGCCGTGGACTCCATTACCGAGAACCAAAACATGCCGGGGACGGTCATCTCGCTGGCCGAGTCACGCGACGGGAGAATATGGGTGGGCACGCGGGACAGCGGCCTCTTCCGGGTGGAACAGGGACGCGTCTCTCCCATGAGCGGTCTGCTGCGGGTCGCCAAAATCAACGCCCTGGTGGGCGCCAACAACGGCGGACTCTGGGTTGGAACCGATCGCGGCCTGCTGTTTCTCACCAACACCGGAGATCTCGGCGGCTCGCTCCCCGCCTGGACACAAAAATTGCAGATTCTGGCCTTGTTCAAGGACCGGAATGGCTGTGTCTGGGCAGGTACTGACAAAGGACTGCTGCGGATTACACCTGCTGGAGAAGCGAGTCTGCGCGCCGGAACCGAAGACCAGAGCGAGGTGAACGCGGTCTTCGAGGATCGCGAAGGGAACCTCTGGTTTGGCGGGACGGCGGGGCTGGAGCGCCTCCAGGATGGCGTCTTTACGACCTATGGCCCGGCGGACGGATTTCCGTCGGTACAGGTTGGTCCCATCTTTGCCGATTCCGAAGGAGGCGTCTGGTTCGCCCCGCTTGCCGGAGGGCTCTACTGGTACAAAGACGGGCGGCTCCGTCGCGTTCAGCAGGATGGACTGGATGGCGACGTAGTCTACTCCATCGACGGCGGCGCCGGGGACGTGTGGATCGCCCGCCAGAGAGGCGGATTGACCCGCATTCGCGATCGCGGTGAAACCCTCGCCATGAAGACCTACACCGACAAAGATGGACTGGCGCAGAATAACGTGTACGCCGTTCATCGCAGCCGGAACGGAACCGTCTGGGCGGGAACCGTCAGCGGCGGTCTATCGGTGTTCGACGGATCCGGGTTCAGGACCTACACCACGGTCAATGGCCTGGAATCGAACTCGGTGAATTCGATCACCGAGACTTCTGATGGAAGCGTTTGGGTCGCCACCCCGGCCGGCCTCGAACAGTTCCGCGACGGCCATTGGATGCATTTCACGACCCAGAATGGTTTGCCCGGTGCCGATGTCCGATTGTGTTTTGCCGACGCGGAAGGGATCGTCTGGATTGCAACCGGCGGCGGTCTTGCGTATTTCTCCGCAGGGCGCATCACCATCGTGAATGAACTTCCCAACTCGGTCAGCGGACAGGTTCTCGGTATCACCGAAGATCGGCTGGGATCCCTCTGGTTCTCAACCTCCGACCATGTGCTGCGTATCGATCGTGAGGCCCTGCTTTCAGGCTCGCCCCGTCCCCCGGAAATCGTCAGTTATGGCTTGGCTGACGGTCTCTCCCGCATCGAGCCCGTTCGCCGGGAGCGATCCCTGGTTTCGGATGCGTCGGGGAGGCTGTGGATCGCACTGCATCGCGGTATCGCTTCGGGTGAGCCGACAACCACCGCTCGCGATTCCCTCCCCATTCACGTTCGCATCGGCGCGGTTACGCAAAGCGGTAAAAGTGTCAGCCTCAATGGCTCCCCCGCTCTTCCCGCGGGTACGCGAAGCATGACGTTTCATTTCGAAGGCGATTCGCTCTTTGCGCCCAACCGGGTGCGCTTTCGCTATCGCCTCGAGGATGCCGAGTCGGCCTGGAGCATGGCCGGCGAATCGCGCCAGGTAAGTTACAACAACCTCGGTCCCGGCATATACCGCTTCCACGTCGTTGCGTCGCGCGACGGCAGGCTGTGGAACAGCCCCGAGACCGTGGAAGCTTTCTCGATCGATCGCGCCTACTGGCAGACCTGGTGGTTCCGCAGCACCGGCGCAATGGCGCTAGGTCTGCTTGTCCTGGGTATGATCCGCATCCGGAGCATCCGGCTGTCACGCCAGTTACACGCGCGCTTCCAGGAGCGCCTCTCGGAACGCACCCGCATCGCCCAGGAGCTCCACGACACGCTCCTGCAGAGCTTCCAGGGCCTGATGCTGCGCTTCCAGACGGTCGACAACTTGCTGCCCGCGCGGCCTGGGGAGGCGAAGAAGGTGCTGGAAGAAGCGCTCGATCACGCCGATAGTGCGATCATCGAGAGCCGAAACGCCATCCAGAGTATTCGCTCTTCAACATCCTTAACCGGCGACCTGGCGCATTCGATTCAGGGCATGATGACCGAACTGGCGGAAGTATATGCGCTTGACGGAAACACAAATCCGCAGTTCTCCGTGGTGGTGGAAGGCGAGCCTCGGCCGCTGAAGGCGCCTGTCAATGCGGAGGTCAGCCGGATTGCGCGCGAGTGCCTGCGCAATGCATTTCAACACGCACGCGCGTCCCGGATCGAGGCGGAGCTGACTTTCGGAGAATCGCAGTTGCGTATTCGAATGCGCGATGATGGAGTGGGAATCGATCCCCAAGTGCTCAAGAACGGCAAACGCCTGGGGCATTGGGGAATGATCGGAATCAAGGAGCGGGCCAGTCAGGTGGGAGCGCAATTGAACGTGTGGAGCAAACCGGGCGTCGGCACCGAGGTAGATTTGAGTGTGCCGGGTTCGATTGCCTATGACAGGAACGAGAACCGAAATGGCGCCCCTCATCATCAAAAACATGTTCGGAAGGAACCATGAGCACGAACCCAAATCAGATCCGCATCCTGACCGTTGACGATCATCCTCTGCTGCGGGAAGGAATCGCGTCGCTGGTGGGGACGCGGCCCGACATGACGGTGGTAGCAGAAGCCTCAAACGGAAACGAAGCTATCGAACAGTTCCGAAAGCACCGCCCGGACATTACGCTGATGGACTTGCGCATGGGGGACATGAACGGAATCGAAGCCATCACCCGCATCCTCGCCGAGTTCTCCGACGCCAAAATCATCATCCTGACGACCTACAGCGGAGACGCACAGATCATTCGCGCTCTCAAGGCCGGCGCCCAGGGCTACCTGCTGAAGGGGCTCTTGCGCAAGGAGCTTCTGGAGACGATCCGCGCCGTGCACGAAGGAAAAAAGCGCATTTCGCCGGAGGTGGCGAGCCAGGTAGCCGAGTACGCGGCAGACAGCGCCCTGAGCTCCCGCGAGGTCGATGTGCTTCAGCTTATCGCCCAGGGAAACGCCAATAAGATCATCGCCGACCAACTGTCGATTACCGAGGACACGGTCAAAGCGCACGTGCGCAGCATTCTGTCCAAGCTGGGCGCGAATGACCGAACGCACGCGGTGACTATTGCGGTCAAACGGGGGATCATCGATCTGTAATTACTCGAAAGAAGTAGTTGCGGCTACCTCTTTCTGGCGTTGGAGCGCAAACCAACTTCGCGTACCCTGCCCTACGGGGGGTGCGGCCTCTGCAACGCCTGTTTTCCATGTTTCCGGGCGGCTGGCCGGGCAGAGGGCTCTTGGTCCTCAGGCTGACGGGCGGATCGCTTCTCCTGCACAATGGAATTGCGTACTGGTTCGGAAGCGCGCATCACGCGGCAGGGGCCCTCGGCGCAGCCTCATTGGTGGTGGGCCTTCTTACGCTGTTGGGGCTATGGACGCCGATCGCCGGCGTACTGTCGGCCATTATCGAAGCAGCCCTGATGATTGAAGGAGCCGACGATCCGCGCATCCTCATGTGCCTGATCGGCATCGGTCTTGCCATTGCCATGCTCGGCCCCGGGGGGCTCTCGATCGACGCGGCCATCTTCGGCCGCCGTTGTCTCGACCTGCCCGATCGCTGACCGGACAGGCTGTGGGGGATGATTCCTGCACAAATAATGTCCTGTCATCCTGAGCGGAGCCGCGTGAAGCGCGGCGCGGTCGAAGGATCTGCGGGTGCTTTTCTCCACCGCGGCAGGACATTCGTTTTGCAGGAACCAATAGCCGCCGAGGGATGGTTTGCATTCTGTCTTGTTCGGTTTTTGAAACACGCTCTACGACGGAACGACCCGCAGATTGTTGGTCACCGAGAATACTCCGGACACACCGTTGGCGCGCAGGCCGGCAAGATTCTTATCCGCCTGGTTATCGACCACTCCCTCCAGGCTCACCTGGCCATTCTTGACGATGATCCGGATAGGCTTTTGCACCCCCAGGTCGTACTTCTCCAGCGCGGGATCCCCATAGATGGCGTGAAACAGGGCACGGCGAATCCGGTCGTCCATGGGTGACGGAGGCAGCACATCGATCTGGTTGACGACGCGGCTGACACCCTCGATGTGTTTCACCACATTTTCCGCGTCCGATTTAAGCACCGGCCGAGTCACGGCGCCGAGCAGCGTGACCGTGTCACCCTCGACCTTGTACTCGATATTGTCGAATACGCCGAAATACGGCAGCATCAACAGTTCGTGACGCACTTCCTTTTGAATCCGCGCCTGGGCGGGACTGGAAGGTTCGACCTGGCCGGGAACCGGCGATGTGGAAGCCAGGGCTAATGACAAGACAACCAAAACTTGCAGGCTGCGTTTCATGGTCGCTCCTTTCGAGCGGAGGAATCGCTCGATCCGTGGTTCATTATTAGGGTAGATGCCGGTATTCGCGGCGGAGATAACCCGTCGACCCGGCGCGATGACCAGACCGTTCAAAATCCATGGGGCCCATAATACTTTTGAGGAATACTGTGGCTCCACTACGCATCGGTTCACGGCAAGGATTTATGATGGTCCGGTTCTTGACAACCGCGCGCGCGTTGGACGAATCAGAAGGAGGCGAAAAATGAATGCGCTTGTCTCGGTTCGCGGCCCCTCTTCCGGATGGTCCATCTTGCTCGGCATCCTTCTGATCGTTTCCGGCTTTGCTTCCCTTGCTCTGCCCTTCATGGCAGGCATTGCGGCCAGTATCTTCTTTGGGTGGCTGGTTCTGTTGGCCGGCGTAGCGCACCTGGTCTATGCCTGGTTCGAACGCGGAGCCGGCGCCGTGCTCTGGCAGATCCTGATCGGAATTCTCTACTTGTGCGCCGCCATCTTCATGCTTCTGCTGCCGGTGAGCGCCGTCGTCGCCCTCACGCTGGTGCTGGGCTGGTACATCTTCATCGAGGGCATCATCGAGCTGGTGCTTCATTCACGGCTTCGAAAGGTCCCGGGAGCCGGCTGGTTCCTGTTCGACGGGATCGTTTCCCTGCTTCTTGCCTGCCTCATCTTCTTCCGCTGGCCTTCGGATTCTTCCTGGGCGCTGGGGACGCTGGTCGGCGTGAGCCTGCTCTTCAGCGGAATCGCCCGCCTTACAGTGCCCATGGCACGGCGAAGAATCGCGCTCTCTGCTTGAGCCGCGGGTGCCCCAGGTCCTGTCCCTGAAGTTCGCATCCAAAAAATGCTGTCATCCTGAGCGGAGTTTGGCGCGTTTTACGCGCCAAACGCAGTCGAGGGACCTGCTTTTCGGGCTCGAATTATCCAACGAACATTGGGGACACCACGCCAGGTCCCTGGTGTTGGGACCTGGGAACACGATTTCAAGGGCGCGGATTCTTGGTGTCTGAGACCTGGTCTTTTTTCGTCAGCCCTTCTTGTATTGTTCGTCGGTCACGTGCTCCATCCAGTCGACAACTTTTCCATTGAGCCTTTCCTGGATGGCGATGTGGGTCATGGCAGTGGCGGGTGTTGCCCCGTGCCAGTGTCTCTCGCCGGGCGCGAACCACACCACATCTCCCGGCCGGATCTCCTCCACCGGACCGCCCTCGCGCTGAGCCCAGCCGCATCCGGCGATGACAATGAGTGTCTGGCCGAGCGGGTGGGTGTGCCACGCCGTGCGGGCGCCGGGCTCGAAGGTTACGCTCGCGCCGGCGACCAGGGCCGGATCGGGCGCCTGAAACAGCGCGTCGATTCGTACCGTTCCGGTGAACCACTCCGACGGTCCCTTTGCAGAAGCTTGCGTGCCGACCCTTTTGATGTCCATAAACAAGTCCTCGTGTGGATTCCTGATGCCGCCGCAGATCATGCATCCGCTCCGCGCGGCATGATTCTGATGGTAGCCGAGCGCGCCCGTTTGCCGATCATGGGCTTGAGGTAGGGGCTGCCGTGGTACTTCGCGCGGTAGGCTTCGTCGATTCGATCGTTGATCGGGCCGTCCACCGGCTCGAAAGTGACTTCCTTCGTCATGCCGGCCGCCATGATGCGCCCCGCCTTTTGTCGCTCCGCAGATTGATACCAACGCGAACCCGTTCCGTTGTAGGCGCGGACATAGAGAGCATCATCGACCGCCACGGACCAGATCCACGTCGGCGTGCCGTAGGTAACTCCATCCTCGCGGAACGGCGAGATGTGCAGGTCATCGGCTTCCGCGATCTTGCGAAGATCGTTCTTCGACCATGTGCTCATTGCGGTTACTCCTGAATGGTTGATGTGCGGCAGTGGCATAACGCCACCCGCCTAGTAATGCTTCCAGATCACGCGCCAGTGTTCGTCCGGACGCGCCGGCTTCACGATTAGCCGGTCGCCCTGGAACTCGTATACGCGCTGCAGATCCTCGCCAATAAGACTTCGCACCAGCGCGCCTTCGATGTGAAAGGTGAACGTGTGGCTGTTTTCGTCCACCACGTAACTCCCATACGAGGCTTCATATCCGCCTCGCGAATACTGCTCCGTCGCCGTCTGCGGCTTGGGCTCGCGTTGCATTACCTGGACGGACAAGTGTCCATCGCGAGTAAAGACAAACATTCCGCAACATTCAATGCGGGTGAGCTTCCCGTCTGGACCGGGCTGCTCCAGGGCCACCAGCTTCCATGCGCCAACCAGCCGGTCGCGATCCTTAGAGCCGGGCTGCGCGGCTGCGAGCGCCCCGGACAAACCAATGACAAGTATCGCCGTGGCCATCGAAATCAGAGCCTTCACGCCGGTCCCTCGTTCCCTCTGTGAAAGTTAACCAATTCCGTTGGCCCGGCGCTTTCCCGATCCTGCCGATCTTTTGCCTGATCCTGTTTGGCCTCTGGATTCTGTGCACATCGCACCCGCTTGCGTAGTAGGCTGGAGAAGCAGGACAAAGAGAATGACCAAGCCCATCCCGAAGAGTGCCGCGCCGAAACCGGAAGTCAAAGAAATGCGCGCTGAACTTGGGCGCCGGATTGCCGCATTTACCGCATCGTCCGGAGAGGTTCAAACCGCCGTACCGGGTCTGCGGCTCTTCCGCCGCACCAGTCCCACGGCCTGCTACCTGGCCGCGTACGAGCCCAGCCTTTCAGTGTTTGTCCAGGGGAGAAAGCTGATCAACCTGGGCGGAGAAAAATACCTCTGCGATGGATCGTCGTTCCTGTTGTCCTCCATCGATGTTCCGGTGCAGAGTCAGATCGTCGAGGCATCGCCGGAGGTGCCCATGCTGTCGATGTTTCTCCGCCTCGATATCCCCACCGTGCGCGATGTCATGAGCCGGGAAGAATTGCCCGAGACGGGGAACTCTCATCAAAAACGGGGGCTTGCCATGGGGGTCACGACCGCCGGGTTGCTGGGCGCATGCACTCGCTTGCTTGAGTTGCTCGACACCCCCGAGGACATCCCGTTTTTGAGCCATCTGATCCAGCGCGAGATCATCTACCGCATCCTCCGCACGCCCCAGGGACAGCGCCTGCGAGCCATCGCCACCACCGGCGACCTCAGCCACCGGACGGCGCGGGCGATCGCCTGGCTGCGCGCCAACTTTGCCAAGCCATTGCGCATGGAGGAGCTGGCCTCCATTGCGCGCATGGGCGTCTCCACGCTTCATCATCAGTTTCGCGCCCTGACGGCCATGAGCCCGCTGCAATACCAGAAGCAGTTGCGGCTGCATGCGGCCAGACAGCGCATGTTGATGGATGGAATCGACGCCACCAGCGCGGCATACGAAGTCGGCTATGAGAGCATCAGCCAGTTCAGCCGGGAGTACAGCCGCATGTTCGGCCAGCCGCCCATGCGCGATATCCGCTCCCTCCGGGATGGAAAATTAATGGCCGTCAGCGCCGCCTGACCGCTGTTCCCCGGCCCTTAACGACCTTACAATGGAGCGCGACTGCCATGCGCCCCAAATCTCTCCTCCTATTCCTGTCGCTTGCCCTTGCTCCTCTCAGCGTGATCGCCCAGGAGCCGTCGAGCCCTGCAATCATCAACGTCGATGTGGCTCATCCGGGCGCCGCCATTTCTCCGCAGATGTTCGGGATTTTCTTTGAGGACATCAACTTTGCGGCCGACGGCGGGCTCTATCCGGAACTGGTCAAGAATCGCTCGTTCGAATTCAACGAGCCCTTGGCCGGTTGGCACGAGATCATGGTGGTGAATGCCAAGGGCATCGATCCTTCCAGGGGCGAGCTGGACGTTCGCACCGAGAATCCGTTGAACGCGACCAACACCCACTACCTGCGGGTGCGCGCCTACCAGTCCGGTTACGGCTTTTACAACAGCGGCTTTCGCGGCATGGGCGTGGAGGACGGAGCCGAATACCGGTTTTCGGCCTACGTGCGCAGTGACGGGCCCACGGCTATCCGCGCCACGCTCACCAACGGAAGCGGGCGCGAAATCGGCAGCGGCAAGCTGGAGGGATTCGGCGGCCAATGGCAGCATTATGAAACCGTCATTCGCGCCGGCGCTGCCGAGCCGCACGCTCGATTGAACCTGTTCGTGGATGGAACGGGCTCCGTCGATCTCGACATGGTCTCTCTGTTTCCGGTGGACACGTGGAACCACCGTCCCAACGGCTTGCGCAAGGACCTGGTGCAACTGCTCCACGACCTGCACCCGGGATTCATCCGCTTCCCCGGCGGGTGCATCGTGGAGGGACGCCGGCTGGTGACGCGCTATCGCTGGAAGACCACGGTGGGCGATATCGCGGAGCGCAAGACCCTCATCAACCGCTGGAACGACGAGTTCGACTACCGGCCCGCCCCCGACTATTTCCAGTCCTTCGGTCTGGGGTTTTATGAATACTTCCAGTTGGCTGAGGACATCGGCGCGCGGCCGCTGCCCATCCTGAACTGCGGCATGGCCTGCCAGTTCAATTCCAGCGAAACGGCAAAGATGGAGGACCTGCACGAATACATACAGGACGCGCTCGACCTGGTCGAGTTCGCTAATGGTCCGGTCGACTCGCCGTGGGGCAAGCTGCGAGCCCAGATGGGCCATCCCGCCCCGTTTCACCTGGAGATGATCGGCATCGGCAACGAGCAGTGGGGACCGCGGTATCTCGAGCGCTACAAGATGTTCGCGGCGGCATTGAAGGAGAAGCACCCGGAGATCGAGCTGGTGGCGGCCGCCGGGCCCGCGCCCGCCGGAGAGCCGTTCGAGACCATGTGGGCCAACTGGCGCCAACTCAAGCCCGACATCGTGGACGAGCACTACTACATGGCCCCCGAATGGTTCCTCGACAACACCGCCCGCTACGACCACTACGATCGCTCCGGCCCCAAGGTGTTCGCCGGCGAATATGCGGCGCAAACCGCCGGCGTTGCCCGGCAGGACAATCGCAATAACTGGAGAGCGGCCATCGCCGAGGCGGCCTTCATGACCGGCCTGGAACGCAACGGGGACGTGGTGCAGTTGGCCTCGTACGCGCCGCTGATGGCTCACGTGGACGCCTGGCAGTGGACCCCGGACGCCATCTGGTTCGACAACCTGCGCTCTTACGGCACGCCCGATTACTACGTTCAGAAGCTCTTTGCGAACAACGCCGGAACGCGCATCATCCCGGCGGCGCCGAAGGCCGAAGCGGGCCTGTACACCAGCGCGACCGTGGACGAGCGCACCCATCAGTTGATAGTCAAGGCGATCAACGTCACGGCGTCGCGCCGGCCGGCAGAGATCCGTTTAAACGGCTTCAATGGGTCAGGCACGGCCCAGGTGACGACGCTGGGAAGCGCCGGCCTCAATGCCGAAAACAGCTTCGACCATCCCACCGCCATCGCCCCCGAGGCATCGACAGCCGAAGTCAAGTCGGGGAAGATCGCCGTCGAGTTGCCGCCCTACTCGGTGAACGTGTACCGCATCCCGATGCCCGCACGATAAATACTCATCTTTCCTGAGACGCCGCGGCCCCAACGTGTGGCCGCGATAGAACCCGCCTATCGTCGCGATTGGAGAGTTCTCCGCGTCCGGCAAGCACTCGCGGACATCTCTTATGCATGGGGCAGTGCATGGTTGCCTTTCGGTTTGAAATTCCTTCGCAGCCCGCACACAGCCGCAATCTGATGCGGTCGCAAAGCCGTACATATAAGCAGGATCCGGCCATTGGCTCCCGGAATCGAAACGCCGGATACCCCGGCCCGAAGCAACATTTTCCCGGCTTTCGCGTTCAAGTCATCGTGATGAGCAGATGTGAACAACGAGGCGAAAGACCGGCAAATGCCAAGCCAAAGCAGACGCCTCAAAGGAGCAATTGAGATGAAACGGATAGCACTTGCAATGAGTCTGGCTGCCGGGGCGCTTATGGTCGCGGCGCCGGCATTTCCCCAACAAAATGAGAACGAGGGCCGCGGGCAGGCGGTGGTGACGGTTCTGCCGGCCCATGACAATGCCGCTGCACCGAGCTTGTCGTCGCAGGACCTTGCCATCAAGGTGAACGGCAAGGACTCCACCATCACCAACTTCATGCCCCTGCGCGGGCAAAACGACCGTCTCGAGTTGGTGGTCCTGATCGACTCGGGGGCGCGCGACAGCATCGGCACGCAGCTGAATGACATTTCTGACTTCGTGAAAACCCTTCCCCCGCAGGCCAAGGTCTCGATCGGGTGGATGGTGAACGGAACGGCGCAGCTTGCCACACCGCTGACCACCGATCACCAGGCGGCGCTGAAGGGCATTCACCTGCCGGTCGGCTTCTCGGGTGCCAACGCCAGCCCCTACTTCAGCCTCTCGAGCCTGGCAAAGAGCTGGCCCTCGAACGATCGCGGCGCACGGCGCGTGGTGGTGATGATCACCGATGGCATCGACTACTATAATCCGCGCTACGATCCCGACGACCCATACGTGCAGGCTGCCATCACCGACTCGGTGCGCAGCGGCCTGGTGGTCTACACCATCTACTGGCAGAACCGCGGCCGCTTTGACCGCACGGGGTACGGCACCAACGCCGGCCAGAACCTGATGTCCCAGGTTACCCAGACCACGGGCGGCTACAGTTATTGGCAGGGATATGGCAACCCGGTCTCGTTCCAGCCCTACTTCAAGGATCTGGATCGGCGACTGCAGAACCAGTACGAAGTGGCCTTCACCGCCCCGCTGAAAGGCAAGGGAACGGACGTGCAGACCATGCATCTGAAGGTGAACGGTGTCCCCGCCAAGGTGGACGCGCCGCAGCAGGTCCTGGTGGAACGCTCCACTTCGGGCATGTAAGAGGCAGTTCGTAGTACACAGTTCAAAGTGGAAGGACGCGCCGCCCATCCGGGCGGCGCGCTTGTTTGTCCAACCACAGACCCGGGTGCCCCGCCCTGGCTTCCTGGGGTGCCCCGTCCTAGTGGTGTCCGCCGCACAGATGGTCGTTTATGTTTTGAAAGGGCACGACTTCACAGGCTGCGGAAAAACGCCGTGTGTTGGGCGGTTTTGAAAGGGCACGACTTCAGTCGTGCCGTAAAACGGGCCCGAAATGAGCCGGGCTTTAGCCCCTGAGGGATGCCTCTTCTTCAAATTCAACCCAACTGCGGGGCATTAGTAAATGACCCTATTAGCGGCGGCCTACACTAGGACGGGTAGGACGACAAACACCCTCCTCACCTCGGCCGCCCGGCAAACCCGCGCTCCTTCCACAGCCTGTCCCATTGCCAGATGCCGCCCCATGCCTTAGCCGGAAGCCGGTAGCCGAGTTCATGCGCAAGCTGGATAATCTGACCGCGATGATGCGCCTCATGGGAAAACATGTAGGCGAACATGGAAGCGCCGGCGGGCCAGGTTCGCGTCCAGCTTCCGCGTGAGAATTTTTTGACTTTGCGCTTCGGATCGCCGGATAACGCATCGGTCAGCATGCGCAAACACTCCTCGGCGCTCTTCCGGTGCGCGGCGGCCGCCTGCTTCATCGTGCAGCGGTAGGGATCGAGCGCCGCCGGACACCGCAGGTGCGGCGCCGAATTCTTCAGCCACACCAGGCGGCTATTGTGAAGGTGCGCGAAGATGGCCCCAATGGTTCGGCCCGCGTTCGGCTTCGGTCCCGGCAACTGCCCGCGCCAGGCCCGCGGATCGAGATGCCCAAGGAGAAGCTGGTTCATCGCATCGTTCACGGCGTAAGTTTCCAGCAGGACGTCCCGCATCCCGGCCAGAGTCTCATTTGCTTGCTGCTCCATGGCATCTCCTCGAAACCGGTGGCTCCCGGAATCACCCTACCTGAAAAGGCACGCTCAGCCAAGGAGATCCGGCCGCACGCGCCCGGCTTTCCGACCGGTTATTTATAAGGACTGGAGCCATGCCAGCATTGAACCACCCCGGCATGGCGGTGTAACGTTTGGCTATTCACGCTTTCTTCGTGACGACTTCTGCTTCAACCCGAGAATTCCTGTGACCTCGAAGCCTGTGAGTGTTTTTGCGTTCTTCTTCGTGTTTGCGATGTACACGGCATCAACCGCGCCGGCACAGTCTCTGAATAGTACCTACACCCGCGATCCCAACCAGCCCATCGATCAGCCGTACACCGATCACATCAAAAAGTACACCACCGATCCCTCGTTCATTTCCCCGCTGGTGGATTATCTGCCCGCGTCTAAGACCGTGCCCACTCCGGCCAAAGTGCTCGGCGACGTGTCCGGCGCGCCCGACATGCTGCCCTACGCCGAGGACGTCTACAAGTACTTCCGCATGCTCGAGGCCGCCAGCCCGCGCGTAAAGGTCTTTTCCATCGGCCACTCGGAAGAGGGTCGGGAGATGATCGCCGCGGCCATCGCCGACCCCGAACTGCTCGCCGGCGCCAACGCCAACAAGACGCGGCTGGCGCAACTGGCCGATCCGCGCACCATCGACTTCGACGACGCCAAGGCCCGCGACCTGGTCGACCGTTCATATCCGGTCTACTACATCACCGGCACGATCCATTCGCCGGAGACCGGCGCGCCCACCGCCCTGATGGAACTCGCGTACCGCCTCGCCGTCGATGACGCGCCCTACATCAAGTACATCCGCTCGCACATGATCGTGCTCATCACCCCGGTCGTCGAAGTGGATGGCCGCGACCGCATGGTGGACATCTACAAGTGGCACAAGGCCAACCCCGGCAAGGACTGGCCGCGCCTCCTCTACTGGGGCCACTACGTCGCCCACGACAACAATCGCGATGCCATGGGCATGACTCTGGACCTGACGCGCAACGTGCTCGACACCTACCTCGACTGGCATGCGCAGGTGCTGCACGACCTGCACGAGTCGGTTCCCTTCCTCTACGACAACACCGTCGGCGACGGGCCTTACAACGCGTGGGTCGATCCCGCTGCTGGCCGACGAATGGGCCGAACTGGGCTGGAACAACGTGGCCCAGATGCAGAGCTTCGGCATGCCGGGCGTCTTCACCCACGGCGACTTCGACACCTGGAGCCCCGGCTACCTCATGTTTCTTGCCGGCATGCACAATGGCATCAGCCGGCTATACGAAACGTTCGGCAACGGCGGCGCGGATACCGAAAAACGCATCCTCACGCCCGAAGAATATTCGCGCACCTGGTACCGGCAGAATCCTCCGCTGCCGGTCGTCACCTGGTCGCAGCGCGATAACAACAACTACGAGGAGACGGCGCTGCTGACCACGCTCTCCTACTTCGCGCAGCATACGCATCACTTCCTTGAGAACTATTACGCGAAGAGCAAGCGGGCAGCACAGAAGCCGGCGCTCGAAGGACCGGCCGCCTACGTGGTCGCCAACGATGACGCGCATGCGAATCGCCTTGTCGAGCTGGTGAAGGTGCTCAAGCGCCAGCACGTCGAAGTGCAGCAGCTTTCCGCCGCGGCTACCTGCGAAGTGCCCGGCGAGAAGCGCGGCGACAAGCCGAAGCAGGAGACCTTTGCGGCCGGCAGCCTCGTGGTGCGCATGGATCAGCCCTATTCGCGCGCCGCCGATGCGCTGCTCGATCGCCAGTACTGGGCGCCGGACGACCCGCAGAAGCATCCTTACGACGACACCGGCTGGTCGTTCAGCCAGCTGTTCAATCTCAAGGTCACGCGCGTGACCGACTCGGCGATCCTCAAGGCCGAGATGAAGCCCGTGGAGGATCCCGCCGCGCTCGCCGGCCGCCTCGATGGCGACGGTTCACTCGTCGCGGTTGCCAACACCGGCCAGACCACGCTGTTGGCTCTCGTCTACAAGCTGAAGGGCGCCAACATCCAGGCTGCCGAAAAGCCATTCGATGCGGGCGACAAGCATTTCCCGGCCGGATCGCTGCTGATCGGCGGGGTTTCCGGCGAGTCGCTGAAGAATGCGCTGCACGACCTGGCCCTCGACGGCGTGCATTTGACCGTAGCCCCCATGGTGCCGGCGCATGACGTCACGCCGCCGCGCATCGCCATCATGCACACCTGGCTGGCCACCCAGACCGAGGGCTGGTGGCGCTACGCCTTCGACACCGCCGGCGTCCCCTACGACTACATCAGCACCCAAACCGTCGCGAAACAGAATGACCTGCGCGCGAAGTACGACGTCATCGTGTTCGCCCCCGTGAGCCGCGTCTCCGCAAGGGACATCATCGATGGCATCCCGCAATGGAACAACCCCATGCCCTGGCAGAAGACCGATCTCACGCCCAACCTGGTGATTGACTCCACTGACGACATTCGTCCTGGGCTCAGCCACAGCGGCGTGGAGAACCTGCAAAACTTCGTCGAAGACGGCGGCCTGCTGATCACCTGCGAAGACACCGCGCAGTTCGCCATCGATACGGGCCTCGCGCCGGGCGTCAGCATTGCGCCCGCCGCTGATGCGCGTGTGGTCGGCACCGTGCTCAACACCGTATTTGTCGCGCGCGACAACCCAGTCGCCGACGGCTACGACCTCAACCTCCCGGTCATGAGCGCCAACGGCATGGCCTTTAACGTAAGCAATGTGGTGGGCCGTTCAAACCCGCGCATCCTGATGGATCCCTACGCCGAGCGGCCGACCGGACGAGGGGGCCTGGAAGATAACGATGAACCTCAGGGCCGCAAGATTACCGAGGCCGAACCCATCGAGAAGCAGCAGCCCTGGGAGGCGCGCAAGCTTAACGAGGAGCAGATGCGCAATAATCCCAACGTGATTCCAGCGCAGTACCGGCCCGACGTGATCCTGCGCTTCACCGACGCCAAAACGATGCTGCTCTCCGGCCTGCTCGACAAGGCTTCTTCCATCGCCGAACACGCCGTAGTGGTCGATGCCCACCTGGGCAAGGGTAACGTGCTGCTTTTTGGGATCAACCCCATCTATCGCGGCGAAACCATCGGCACCTATGCCCTGGTGTTCAACGCCATCCTGAATCATGACCGGCTGGCCCACCCTGCGGGAACAGAAGAAAAGAAGTAACTGCGCCGGTTCCAAACTGATCACTGACCACTGTTCACTGACCCCTGATTTGTGTCACACTTGGACCCATGGGAAACAAGGACAAAGGCAAGAAAGAAGTCAAGAAGGCCCCCAAGCCCAAGCCGAAACCGGAGCCCGGGCGCAGAAGCGAAATCTTCACGCCGCCCCCGCCGAAATAGTTCGCCCGAGAGCCGCTCGCACCATGTGAGCGGCTTTTTCGCGTTCGTCCGGTTGCGTCCAGGCATGTGCCTCAGTGGGGTGCGCCATAGAGGATCGTGTGTCTACGATCCGACCGGGCCAGAGCAGTTTCTCAATTGAGCGTAGTCGAAGGGCGCCGAAAGCCGCCGTGAGAACTGGATTTTCGCGCTAACTCGCCAACTCGCTATGCCGCGCAGCGGCGCCAACTTGCTGTCTTTGTCATAAAAATAATCTCGATTCCATGCCGTGTCACCGTCTGCGGTAGACGTCGTACCCGCGCAGCCGCCGGTACAGCCCGAAATCCCGCTGCACAAGCCGCATGGTCTCTTCAAACTCCGGCATGGGATTCTCGTTGATTTGGAGCGCTCGCTTTACCATCACCCAGCGCACATTCCGGCGCCGCGCCTCGTCCATCAGCCCGGCTGCCGAGTAGGGGTCGGTGGCGGGATCGAACATCGTCACGGGAAAACCCGGTGTACGGCCGGTGGCGTAATAAAACGGGTCTTCGCCGGGCAGCGGGAGCACTCCGTCCTGCGGCGGAATCTCGCTCTGAGTGAAGCTCACCAACTCATTGACGTTGGAAAGAAACGGGCCGGGTGTGGCCATCCCCCGCAGGGCGGGAACGGACGAGCGCTCCACCGGCCCATCGGGGATCTTCACGTAGCTGAGGCGTTCGAGCGAAGCGGCATAGAGGCCCCCGCATACAAGAAATGCCACCGCGATAATCGCCGCCCCGCCGACCGCCACTGGACGCGCCTCTGCCGGCAGAGTAGCGGCAAGGAACGCCACCAGGACCATCAACAACGGCCACAGCGCGTAGGTTGATCCCCAAAGTTGCTGGGCCAAGAACGTTCCGTGGATCGCCGCCAGGATGAAGAACGGAATCAGCCGCCCGAGCGTAATCCCGCGCCGCAGTTCGAAGAGCGCGATGACCAGCGCGGCCAGCAGCAGCAGCGGCCA
This sequence comes from uncultured Acidobacteriota bacterium, assembly GCA_963720105.1. Taxonomy (GTDB): domain Bacteria; phylum Acidobacteriota; class Terriglobia; order Terriglobales; family Acidobacteriaceae; genus Telmatobacter. The sequence goes on from CAVREL010000098.1 coordinate 70,299, forward strand.
TAACGCGAGGAGGTTGTCAGCGCGCTCGTCGGCATCGTCGTCGATCAAGAGAAAGATGAGGCTGCCGGCGAAGGGCGCGGCAATAAGACAGAAGGCGGCGATGCGGCCCCACCATCGCGCGACGAATCGCGTGTGGCAGAGAACAAGGCCGGCGGCAAGAGTGGGAAGCGTCCATGCGAACGACGGCTGCTGATAGACGCCAATCATCGAAGCCAGGCCCGGCAGACGGCGCTGGGCAGCGAACTGAACTGTCCAGTGGATGTAATTTCCCAGCCCGGCTGTCGCCGCAATAATCCCCAACGCGGCGAGGAGCGCGAACATCATTCCCGCCAGGACCAGTGCGGGGTGCGAACGGATCACCGCGGCCCACCAGCGGGTTCGCATCCACTCCGCCGAAAGCAGTACGAACATTCCCGCGACAACCACGCCCAAAAACGGCAGCCCCATGTTCTGCTTGAAAAACAGCGGAACAACCGTAGCGACGCCGCCAGCCACCGCAGCAAGTTGGTTTGTAACAGGGCGCGACTTCAGTCGTGCCGAAAAGGCGCCCCTGTTTATTGGGGCTTCAGCCCCTGCCTCCCGCGGACTTCCGATCCGCACCAGCATGAGGATCGCCACCAGCATCGCCAGCGTGCAGTCGCAATCGTAGATGGGGTGCGGGTAGATCGAATAAATTCCCAGAGGGATTAGCGGCGCGGCAATCACCAGCGCCATCAGCCACGTCGCGCGCCCAAACACGGCTGCCCCCTCGATCATCCGCACAAGAATGCGCCACGTAAGCACGCTGGCCAGCCCGCCGGCAATGGCGGCGTATGCGGCCACCAGGAGAAAATGCCTGCCGCCGAGGCGGATCAACCCTGCCTGGATCAAGAAGGTCAGCGGCGCATGCGCCAGGGGAAAATCGCGGTACGGCATCTGGCCGAGCGCGATGCGCCAGCCCGTGTCGAGCAGGTAGCCCAGGTCCCAGAGAACGGCCACGCGCGTGTTCTGCCACACAATGAACCCAGCGGTGCCCAGAAACAACAAGGCGGCCGCGAGATAATCTCGCCGCCGCCATGAATTTGTCCCCTGGTGGGACATATCGAAACGCGCTCTTTCCGTTCGGAACATCCCTCAGGGGCTAAAGTGTCTGCATGAGAACTGGATATTCGCGCTAACTCGCTAACTCGCTATGCCGCGCAGCGACGCTAACTTGCTGTCTTTGTTTTCAAATAAACGCGTCCCGCCGCGCTTTACGCCACGACTTCAATGCCCATGGAACGGGCCGTGCCCTTGATGCTCTGCACCGCAGCCTCAACGGAGGCGGCGTTCAGGTCGGGCATCTTCTGCTGGGCGATTTCCCGCACCTGCTTTTCGGTCACCTTGCCCACCTTGTCCTTGTTGGGCGCCCCCGAACCCTTCTCCACCTTGGCCGCCTTCTTCAGCAGCACCGAGGCGGGCGGTGTCTTGGTGATGAACGTAAAGCTGCGGTCGGCGTACACCGTAATCACCACCGGGATGATCAGGCCGGCCATTTCCTTGTTCTGCGTGCGCGCGTTGAACTGCTTGCAGAACTCCATGATGTTGACCTGGGCCTGGCCCAGCGCGGGGCCTACCGGCGGCGCCGGCGTGGCTTTGCCCGCTTCGATCTGCAGCTTGACTTGCGCGGTTACTTTCTTCGGAGGTGCCATACGTTTCCCTCGGAAACCAGCTTTTAGCTCCTAGCTATTAGCTTTTAGCTGGCTATGCAACATGTGAATTTTGGTGCGCAGCCGTCAGCGTTCGCTTTTAACCGGCGGCCGCCAGGTGATCCAACCGGCTAGAAGCTAAAAGCTAATAGCTAAAAGCTGTCGCTACTCAATCTTTTCCACTTTGCCGAACTCCAGTTCGACAGGCGTGGAGCGGCCGAAGATCGTCACCATCACCTTGAGCGTCTCGCGATCTTCGTTGATCTCGTCCACCACGCCATTGAAGTTGGCAAACGGCCCGTCGGTGATCCGGACCTGCTCGCTCTTTTCGAACTTGATCTTGAGCCGCGGCTTCTCCTTGGCCACCTCGGAGCGGAAGAGAATCGAACTCACTTCTTCCTCCGACAGCGCCACCGGCTTGTCGCCCGTGCCCAGAAAGCCGGTCACCTTGGGGGTGTCCTTCAGCACATGCCACAGGTTGTTATCGAGATCCATCTCCACCAGCACATAGCCGGGCAGGAATACGCGCTCCACGGTGCGCTTTTTGCCGTTGACGATCTCCGTCACCGGCTCGGTGGGAATCATCACCCGGCCCACCTTGTCGCTGAGGCCGAAGGCCTGGACGCGGCTCTGGATCGACTCCCTCACCTTGCGCTCAAAGCCTGAGTAGGCATGCAGGATGTACCACTTGAAGCGCTCATTGCGCTCCGGCTGCGGTTCGCCGGGTTGCTCTACTTCGTCTGCCATTTTGTTCTCGATCTGAGATTCCTGCATTCTACTGTGCGCCACCCAACTTGTGGAGGATCTGAGAGATCACCCGGTTGAAAACGAAATCGGTCACCATGAAGAACACCCCGAACACGAACACCGTCACCAGGACCACAGAAGTGGTGGCCTGCACTTCCTTGCGCGAGGGGGTCACGACCTTGCGGGTCTCCGCGCGCACGTCGGTCAGGAAACCGGTGAGCCGCTCCCAGAAGCCAACCACGATGCCGGAGAAGTTTGCCATAGTGCTGGGCTCCTGCCGCTTGATCTGCGCCGGGCGCTCTTCGCCATTTACTGTAGCCGTCTTTGACGCCATACTTCCAATCCTTCATTCCCGGCGTCATGCCGGGAAAGCCTGTTTGCATTCTCGCAGTTTCCGCAGCCTTTGGGGACTCCCACCTTCTGGTAGGGCCGGAACCTCGCCGCCTTGAAAACTACGCATGCAAAAACTGGCAGGGGCGGAGGGATTCGAACCCCCAAGTTCGGTTTTGGAGACCGACAGTTTAACCGTTGAGCTTACGCCCCTAAAAGCAGCTATTAGCCGTTAGCTCTTAGCTGTTAGCTTCGATCCTGCTGCTGGAAGCCACCTCGGCTGATCCTGAGCATATGAGCTAAAAGCTAATGGCTAATAGCTAACGGCTGTTTTACTTCGTTTCCTTGTGCGCCTGGTGCTTGCGGCAGCGGGGACAAAACTTCTTGAACTCCAGACGGCCCGTGGTCGTCTTCTTGTTCTTGGTCGTCGAGTAGTTCCGCTCCTTGCACTCAGTGCACTGCAATGTCACAATTTCCCGCATCTTCTTATCCTAACCGATTCTGAGCTTCGCTGGCTGTTCGCCGGTGAAGCCAGTTCACAGTTCGTAGTTCTTAGTTCACAGTTCCCGACTGGGTGCCCCACCCTCGGCGCGTCTTTGTTTTTGCGCCTAGGGTGGGTGAACTGTGAACTCTACTTAATGATTTCCGAGATCGTGCCCGCGCCCACCGTCCGCCCGCCTTCGCGGATGGCGAAGCGCAGGCCCTTCTCCATGGCCACAGGGGTGATCAGGTCTACTTCCAGCTCCACGTTGTCGCCCGGCATCACCATCTCGGTGCCCGCCGGCAACTCCGCAACCCCCGTCACGTCGGTCGTACGGAAGTAGAACTGCGGACGATAGCCCTTGAAGAACGGCGTATGACGACCGCCCTCTTCCTTGCTCAATACGTACACCGTTCCCCTGAAGTGGGTGTGCGGCGTGATCGACGCCGGCTTGGCCAGCACCATCCCGCGCTCCACGTCTTCCTTGGGAATGCCGCGCAGCAGGATGCCCGCGTTATCCCCCGCCAGGCCTTCATCGAGCTGCTTCTTGAACATCTCCACGCCCGTGCAAACCGACTTGCGCGTTTCGCGGAAGCCCACGATCTCCACGTCCTCGCCGACCTTCACCTTGCCCCGCTCGATTCTTCCCGTAACCACCGTCCCGCGTCCGGAGATGGAGAAAATATCTTCGATCGGCATCAGGAACGGCAGCTCAATCGACCGCTGCGGCTGGGGCACGAACTTGTCCACCGCCTCCATCAGCTCGTCGATCTTGGCTTCCCACTGCGCCTCGCCGTTCAACGCCCCCAAAGCCGACCCGCGCACCACCGGCACGTCGTCGCCCGGGAACTGGTACTTGGTCAACAGCTCGCGGACTTCCATCTCCACCAGGTCGATCAGTTCCGTGTCCTCCACCGCGTCGCACTTGTTCAGAAACACCACGATGTAGGGCACGCCCACCTGGCGGGCCAAAAGCACGTGCTCCTTGGTCTGCGGCATCGGACCGTCGGTGGCCGCCACCACCAGAATCGCGCCATCCATCTGCGCCGCGCCGGTGATCATGTTCTTGATGTAGTCGGCGTGCCCGGGGCAGTCCACGTGCGCGTAGTGCCGGTTCTTGGTCTCGTACTCCACGTGCGCCGTGGCGATGGTGATGCCCCGCTCGCGCTCTTCCGGAGCGTTGTCAATCGAGTCGAACGAACGAAACTGAATCTTGGGGTTGTTTTTAGCCAACACCTTGGTGATCGCCGCCGTCAGCGTCGTCTTGCCGTGATCGATGTGTCCGATCGTCCCCACGTTGCAGTGGGGCTTGGAACGATCAAATTTTTCCTTCGCCATAAAAATCCAAATTCCCTTTCGTAGCTCTTTCGAAACAGCTTTTAGCCATTAGCTGTTAGCTCTTAGCTTTTCCTTACCGGAGTCACCCGTTCGGAACTCTCCAAAATGCAGCTAATAGCCAAGAGCTAAAAGCTAACAGCTTAGTAGTACGCGTACGCCTTGAAATACCGCTGCCGCAACTCGGCGGCCACCTTCTCGACCAGCCGCAGATAGCGTTCGCGGGTCAGGCCCTGGTCTGAGACCGGCAGAGCCGTATAGAGCCGGATCGCCTCCTGGCCCAGAAATCCACGCCCCAGCACCGACTCAAAATCGCGAATCGGAAGTTTAGCCCGAACCACCCGATCCAGCAGAACCTCCACCTGACGCGTATCAAATGCGGCATCGATCAGCCCATGAAGCCGGGAATAACTCTGCTGGTCTTTGACCGCAATCGCCGCCTGCTCGAACATTTTTCTCCTGGTTTTGGACGAGATCCCCGGAACGTCAATCTTTGGAGCGGGAGACGGGGATCGAACCCGCGACCAACAGCTTGGAAGGCTGTGACTCTACCACTGAGTTACTCCCGCAAAACAGCCTGTAGCTTGTAGCCGGCAGCCCAGTAGCTCAAATCCGCCACCGCGTTCATTCGTCCACCAACCAGCTACAGGCTACAAGCTACCGGCTAGAAGCTGATTTCTGGAGCTGATGACCAGGATTGAACTGGTGACCTCTCCCTTACCAAGGGAGTGCTCTACCAACTGAGCTACATCAGCCCTCTAAACTTTCCGCACTCCCGGCTCCGGGAGCCCTACTCGTCCCGGTGGCGAATCTTGTCGGCCTGATGAACCAGCACCGTTCGCAGCGCGAAGAGAGCCAGGATCAGGATCGGGATCAATCTCAATTCTACAGGCCTCCCGAAGCTGATAATCGTGCCCTCGCCGATGGTAAACCACGCCAGTACCGCCAGCACACCGTACGCCAGTAAAGCGATCCAATACTTCTGGTCAAGATCGCGCCCGTGGGACCCGAGATTCTCCATCGCTCGCTCATGGGCGATGTACTCAGGTTTGTTCTGCCACCACCAGCGCACTGCCAACCTCACCCAAAATCTCCCGTGCCCCGTCCTCGCGGCTTCTTTCTGGCGCGAAGGCGGGAGACCACGAACTCCAAAACCTGGTGCACAGGGGAGGATTCGAACCTCCGTAGCTCCAAGGAGCGGCAGATTTACAGTCTGCTGCCATTAACCACTCGGCCACCTGTGCCCTGCTTGCTCCTGTTCAGGCACTCATCCATTTCAGGCATTACGCCCCGTCCGGAATCGTCCGGCACTTCTGGAGCCTGCGCCTGAAGTGGATTCGCTGCGGAGAACAGGCCCGGCACCGCCAACCGCCCGCTGCCGGAAAAACTCGCTGCCGCCGTCTCAAACCCGACCCGGTTCTGCTCTCCATTAGTGGAGCTGGCGAAGGGATTTGAACCCCCGACCCTCTGATTACAAATCAGATGCTCTACCAGCTGAGCTACGCCAGCCCTGAAGCAACGGTTTCGCTCCGGCGATGACCCCACGAACAAAAACCGTCCGCGGCGACCCCCTTGCGAACCGCCTTCCCACCCGGAAACCCTCCGGCGGCCTGAAACCCGCGTACGGGCACACTCCAACCGTGCTCGTACAACGGCACAGAATCAAAGGTTAGCACAGCAGCGGCAGCGGAGCAAACCTCGCAAATCAGCTTCTGGCTCGGACTTGCCGCAGCCTGAGCCTCCGCACCTTGTCGGGAAAGAAATGAGCTGGAACCCAGCGTCTGGAAGCTTGCAGCTGCCGTTTGAAACGCAAATTATCTTGACAGAACTATTCACCGGAAGGAACCTTCTAGCAAGTCCTTACTTATCGAGGTAGCTCTTATGAGAATCTATCCGATCGTTCCGGCCCTGGTGGCCGCCGTGGCCTTTCTCGCGTTGTCGCCGGCCTTGGCCGCACAGGCGCCAACCGCTGCGAAGCGCAGGCCTCGTATCGCCATCATGGACTTTGATTATGCGACCGTTCAAACCGTTTCCGCGGCCATCTTCGGCACCAACGTCGACATCGGCAAAGGGATCGGCGATCTGCTGGTCACGGACCTGGTAAAGGACGGCACCTATTCGGTGATCGAGCGCAAGCAACTCGACAAGATCCTCGCCGAACAGAACTTCTCCAACTCCAACCGCGCCGATCCCACCAGTGCCGCCCGGATCGCCAAAATCCTGGGCGTCGATGCCATCGTCGTCGGCAGCATCACCGAATTCGGCAATGAGACCAAAAAGACCGGGCTGGGCGGCGTCGGCGGCAACTGGCACGGCATTGGGCTGGGCAACGTCGGCCACTCCAACTCCAAGGCGAACGTGGCCATCACCGCCCGCATTATCAACGTAGACACCGCCGAGATCATGGGCGTGGCCGACGGCAAGGGCCAGTCCAGCCGCGCCAGCACCAACCTGCTGGGCGGAGGCGGTAACTGGAGCGGCTTCGGGGCCGGCAGCGCCGACTTCGGCAACAGCAACTTCCAGCAGACCATCATTGGTGAGGCGGTCAAGCAGGCGACAGACCAGCTCAGCGCCAACCTGGTGGCCGAGGCGCCCAAAATCACCACCCGCACCATCACCGTGGAAGGCGTGGTGGCCGCCGTCGAAGGTAACCAGATCATCCTCAACGTGGGCGCCAAGGCCGGCATCAAGGTCGGCGATCAGTTCAACGTGGAGCGGGTCACCAAGGAGATCAAGGACCCCACTACGGGAGCGGTCATCCGCCGCCTCGCAACCACCGTGGGCGTGGTGAAGGCCACCGACGTGGACGATGCCTCGGCGATCTGCGAGCCGGTGTCCGGCTCAGGCTTCAAGACCGGCGACAAGGTGAAGACCGTGACCCAGTAGACCGAGGTTCCAGGCTGCGGAAAATTCGCTCGACCTTGCTTTGTAACAAGGGCCTGACTTCAGTCAGGCCGACAAGCCCAGCACAATGCGTCGGGCTTCAGCCCCTGCCATGCGTCCGCAGCTTGATTTCATGGCTTGTTCCCCTTTTTTCCGCAGCCTCTTTCAGCCCTCAGCCAGCGCTCTGGCATCGTGACAGGAAACCCGAGAGCTGTTCTTACCGCCCCAGGAACTTCTCCAGCCGCCCAGTTTCGCCGTCCGCCCGATTCATATACTCATTGGCGGTCTCGAGATCCCTTTGCGCCACAGCCTTGCGCGCCTCGTCCAATTGGTGATGCAGCCGGTTCATCGCCCCCAGAATGTCGGCGCGAATATCCAGTCCCTGCTCGCGCTGCTGGCTACGGATCTGCTCCACGCCGGCCAGCGCTGCGTCGGCTCGAGCTTCCAGGTTGGCGAAGCGGTCCCGGGCCTCCCGCATTTCGCGCGGAGACGGACCGGCAGGCGGTTGTTCCGGCGAACCCGAGCCGGATAGCCCGCCACCCGTCGCCGGAATCACGGCGCTTTCCTGCGGCTTGTAAGCCGGCCGCGATCCCGACCCTTCCGCTGGATGAGAGGCGGTGCCCGGCTTATGATGTTCCGGCTTAACCTGTCCCCCCGCCGGCCCGGAGGTGGTGGTTGGCGGTGGGGTCTGAGGTTCGACCACCGGCGTTTGCGGCTGCGGGGAATTGGCGGGTGCTGACCCGGGCGCCGGCGTTTCCGGGGTTACCGCAGGCGCGGCCGTCGCTCCAGGCGGGACCGCCGCCGGCTTCTGGCTGGCGCTGGTCGAAAAGACGCGCGGCAGCACCCACGCCACTGCAGCCAGCGCCAGAATCGCCGTCACCGCGCCTAGCCCGATCCACAAACCGCGTCTCGGGCTGGCCGGCGCAATCAGGGGCACAGGCGCAGAAGCCACCGGCGTGAACGGCGGCGGCGGGGGCGTATCGTATGGAGCCTCGCTGGCATAACCGGGGGGCTGGGTCGCGGACGCCCGCGGTTGCATCGCAGGTTCGAGCGGTGACCAAACCGACGGGCTCGCCTGCGATACCGCCTGCGGTTCGCCCACCGCCTTCAGCGCGTTGCGGAATTCATCGGCCGTCTGGAAACGCTCCTTGGGACTCTTGGCCATGGCGCGCAACACGATCGCGTTCAACGCCGGCGGAATCTCGGGGTTCACCTCGATGGGCGGCGTGGGCGGCTGGTTCACCTGCGCTTCGAGGATGGTGTAGCTGGTGTCGGCCTGGAAGGGTTTGCGCCCGGTGAGCATCTCATACAGCGTCACGCCGAACGAGTAGAGATCGGAGCGCCCGTCCACCGTCCCGCCTCGCACCTGCTCGGGAGACATGTAATACACCGAGCCCATAGTGCTGCCCGGCCGGGTCAGTTGCATGTCGCCGGTGGACTTGGCAATGCCGAAATCCATCAGCTTGGTCGTGCCGTGGGTGGTGATCATGATGTTGGCCGGCTTGATGTCGCGATGGGTGACGCCGCGGCCATGGGCATAGCTCAACGCGGCCAGCACCTGCATGGAGTAGTCCAGCACGTGATCGAGCGGGATGCGCACCTGCGAGGCCAGCTTTTCCAGAGTCGTGCCCTCGACCAGTTCCATCACCATTACGAACTGGTTGTTGTACTGGAACGCCGTGCGCAATTGCGCGATTCCAGGATGCTCCAGGCCGGCCAGGGTGCGGATCTCGCCCATAAACCGCGCCGCCAGGTCGGGATCGGCGGCGAAGTCGGGCAGCAGGATCTTCATCGCCTCTTCGCGGTTGGAAATGACGTTGCGCACCTTGTACACGCGGCCCATCCCGCCCGCGCCCAGAGGTGCGATCACCTCGTAGTCGCCGACGCGCTGTCCTGTCTCTTCCATGGGAGCCTCCGGTGAAGGGGATCTTGCCGGGGTCGAGCAAAGCTTGCTTTCGGAACGCCCCGAGTCTACGCCAATTGGCGGCGGGCGGATACAGAAACTGCACCCGGTTCATTCACCGGGTCTTCCGGTCAATGCATTGCCCTGGGGAAATGGTGACGGAAACCCGATGGCCGTTGCGGGTAAGCCGCCATCGAACCCGCAGGCCCCGTCCCGAAGGGACGCACGACAATAGCCCGGGTGAAACCGACGACGACCTGTCACACCCACCCCGGTCCCGTAGGGACCCACGACAATAGCCCGGGGTGTAACCCCGGGAATCCGGCAGGATGAGTCATCCCGTCCCGGCAGGGACGGCACGATAATAGCCCGGGGTGAAACCCCGGGAAACCGTCGCCCAACCCGCGCACCGTCCCGTAGCGACTGTCTGTTTTGTCAACACAAAATATGGTGGGGAACAGCGCTGTTTTGAGTTTTTGAGGCATTGGCGATCTTTCCGCCCGATATGTTCTTTGACCGGGAGCGAGTCGTCAGGCCCGTTCCCGGTCCTCATCGGTCCGGATGAGTCGCAGCCGGCTATTCCTCGACAGGTTGGTCTCCACCAGAGCCCGTCTCCGCTTTACCGGATGGCTTCAGTATCTCCGAGCCGAGAACCGGCTGGGAAGAGAGCTTCAGGCCGCCGTCATCAGCTCCAGCCCACCCCCCGAACGGGCCGATTCCATCCGCTGCCGAACCTCGCGAGCCTTGGCGTTCAGCCGCACCAGCAGCTTGTGCGCCAACGCCACGCGCACCACTTTGGCCGGCTTGCCCGCCGCCATCAGCCGCTGGCGGAAGGCCTTGAAGTCCGGTTCGTACTGCCCCGCCACGCCGGCCGCCATGTACAGAATCTCGCGCACCGCCGGCCGCCCTCCCCGGATGGCCCGCTTGCCCTGATACTGACCGCTGTCCTGCGCCAGAGGCGCCAGTCCGGCCAGCTTGGACACCGCCTTGTTCGTCAACGTGCCGATCTCCGGCATCTCCGCCATCAACCGCGCCACAGTGCGGTCCGACACTCCCTTCACCGAACGCCAGGCATGATCCAACTCACGCCACACCGGATCCTCGCTGATCAACCGGGCCACCGAGCCCGCCAACTGCTCGATCTGTTCCTCCACCACCGCCAGCAGCCGCGCGAATTGTTCGCACACCTCCGGTTCAGTCACCAGCCGCGCCTGATTGCGCTCGGCCGTGCGCATTTCCGTCAACTGCCGAAGCCGTATCACCAGCGCGCGCAGCTTTTGCTGGTTGGCCTCCCCCAGGATCGTGGCCTGGCTGTTCTTCACCTCCGCATACCAGGCGATCGCGCCCGTGTCGATCCGGTCCGTCTTCTCCAGCAAGCCCATGGCCTGGGCAAACTGCCGCACCGCGCGCGGGTTCAGCACCGCCACACCCATACCCTGCGCCGACAGAAGCGCCCACGCCTGACGCTCGTAACCGCCGGTGGCCTCCAACGCCACCAACTCCACCTCGTGGCGGTGGCAGAAATCCGCAAGAGCGGCTATGCCCTCCGCATCGTTGCTAAAGCTGGCCTGCTCACCGTCTCGCCCAATCCGCGCTTCCAGACTGCGGGCGGCAACATCCACTCCACAAATCACTCGTGTCACGGTATAACCTTCCTTGTAAGTGCGATGGATTTCATCGTTCGACTGTTCGGTCGTTCGTGACTTGGGCAGCGGTCCCTAGCTACGGGACGATGGGCAACCATCAAGGGACGTACGGGAGCCGCCCGCCCGCGGGGGAACCGATTCCTCGGTTCCCCCACCGCAACAGTCTCGCCGAAACTGCCGCTGTTCTACAGATACAAGGGACGGATCGAACGTCACCCCCAGACGTACCGCGGATCGTAATCAACCCCGTTCTTATTCAAAAACGCCACAAACTCGGCTTGAAAATCCCGCTTCCGATGATGCTCCCTCTGCGCCGCGATATAGGCGATCGTGGCCTCCACCTGGGACATGCCCACCGAAAAGGCTCCATACCCCTCTTGCCATGCAAACCCGCGCACGGCGCACTCCTCGTGCAGCCACTGCGATGAGCCGCCCTTGATCGCCTGCATCGCTTGGGCCATGTTCATCGTCGAGGGCAACGAAAGGAGCAGGTGCGCATGGTCCTCCATCCCTCCGGCCGCCAGCGCCTTCATCTGGTGTTCCCGCGCGATTCCGCCCATATAGGCCCACAACCGGTCCTGGATTTCCGGGGCGATCCATTTGCGCCGTTCTTTGGTCGAGAAGATGCAATGGAACAGCAACGAGCAATAGGTGTGCGCCATGATTGCCGCCCATTGTAGCCGAGTCGGTTCGCGCCGTCCCTACAGGACGGCGGTTCACCCACCTACCCCATCACCCGGGGTTGCACCCCGGGCTATTTTCGTCCCTCCCTCTGGGAGAAGAACGCCTCCGATCACCATCTTGATGCGTGCGTCGGTATGCGCAGCGGATTGCGCAGTTGAAATGGGACGAACGTCCTACCCAAGTGGCAATCATTGCCCCCGGAGGGACACACGGCAATAGCCCGGGTGAAACCCGACGACGACCTGTCCCACCCACCCGGTCCCGTAGGGACCGACGAGAATAGCCCGGGGTGAAACCCCGGGTGAACAAGCACCCAAATCGCGCCCGCCCCGTACGGGACGGGGCGAACGTCATCCCCACGTACCGCGCGAATCGTAAATCCACGTTCGGGATCCAGGTCCCGTCGGGGCTGCCGATAAACAACCCAGGTTGAAACCCGGTCCCGTCAGGGACCCCACGAAAATAGCCCGGGTGAAACCCCGGGAAACCGCCGCCCAACCCGCGACCCCCGGGCTATTCTCTTAACGATCGTGACACCTATCACATAACCGAAGGGACGTTTGGGCGGACCATTTCCTCACACCTCCCCTTGTTGTGAAAGAGGAAGACACATGAGTCGTTCTCAAAAGCCTGTTGCCGTAATTGCTCTTTTGCTTTGCCCTTTTCTTGTAGCCCAGCAGCCAACATCAACGACTTCACCAGCGCCTTCGAACCCGCAAACATCGGCCGCAGCCAGCCCATCCTCACTGCCCGCTCCGCACACGCTACTCGATGGAACTCCCATCAAATTACGCCTTAGTCAAACCATCTCCTCAGCGGATGCCAAGGTTGGTCAGGAAATCCCCTTCGAAGTTGTGGAGGAGGTGAAGGTAGAAGATACCGTTGTTCTGCCCAAGGGAGCCACTGCGATTGCAACCGTCACTGAGGCCGATCACAAAAAGAGCATGGGGCGCGCCGGCAAGCTGAACATCAGTATTAGTTATGCGCGATTGGCGGACCAGGAGAAGGTCGCGCTCCGCGCGGTGAAAGACGCGAAAGGCGGCGGGCACGTAGGCGCCATGACGGGCGCGATTGTGGCTACGTCTATCGTGTTTTTCCCGGCCGCGCCGCTTTTCCTCTTCATCCATGGAAAGGACATTACCATCCCTCAGGGAACGGAGATCACGGCATTCGTTGAAGGTGATATGCACCTCGATATGGCGCGATTCGGGGCAGCGCCGCCGATTCCGACGAGCACAGCCGCGACTGCATCCACTCAAGCCAGCCTGGTGATCGAATCCACCCCGCCCGGCGCCGACATTGAAGTGGACGGAAATTTCGTCGGCAGCACGCCCTCGACCCTTTCCCTCGCTCCGGGAAGTCACGAGGTGATTGTGAAGAAAAAGGGATTCGCGGATTGGAACCGGAAGCTCAGCGTTACCAGCGGTACTGTCCGGTTGAATGCTGAACTGGATCCAAAACCCGGAGAATAGCTGCTTCGCAGCCCGGTTCTCGAGCCTCGCATTCCGAGGAGGCTCGCTTCGTCCCTTCGCCGCGCGCAATTCCTCTTGCCAATCGCCTCGTTCCGGTGGATGATGCGGTTGTTCCTTCCCCGTCCGCCCAAACCGCGGCTTCCTAACGCAAGGAGAATTCGTTCATGCGCAAAATCCTCTTCGCGGGCCTGTGCCTGCTGTTGGCTCCCGTGATCGTCGCTCAGCAAGCGCTCAACAACGACGCCATTATCAAGCTGGTCAAATCCGGACTCTCCGACGACCTGATCATCACCACCATCAATGCTTCTCCCGGCAACTACGACACCTCCGCCAACGGACTGATCGCCCTCAAGAAGGGCGGCGCCAGCGAAAAGGTCATTGCCGCCATCGTAACCAAGGCGAACGGCGGCGCGGCAGCCGCGTCCGGCGCAGGCGCTCCATCTTCAGGCGGTGGAGGAACCTACATCGGCGATGCCCCCGCGGGCGGAGGGGCACCTTCCGCGGGCGGCGGCGCTCCGGCGCCCGGCGCAGCGGCCCCTGCCGGGGGTCCTCCATCGTCCGTCCCGCCCGCGGTCGACAGCGTCGGCGTCTACTACCAGGACCAGACCACCGGCGTCTGGCAGGAAGTGGGCGCCGAGGTGGTGAACTTCAAGACCGGCGGCGTGCTCAAGCATTACGCCAGCGCCGGCATCATCAAGGGCGACATGAACGGCCTGATCGGCGGAACGCGCAGCAAGCTTACCCTTCACGCCCCGGCCAACTTCATCTTCTACGTGCCCGAAGGCCGCTCGCCGGGCGAATACCAGCTCCTGCGCCTGCGCCTGAACGCCACCAGCCGCGAGTTCCGTGCCAGTACCGGGGGCGTGGCCCACGAGTCGGGCGGCGCGATCCGCGACACGGTGGATTATTCGACCAGGAAGATCGCCCCGCGGATCTACTCGATCACGCTGGGCGGCGACCTCGCCAAGGGAGAATACGGATTCCTGCCGCCGCTTGACTCGAGCAACAACATCGCCAGCTCGGGCAAGATTTTCACCTTTGCGCTCGTCCCTTAGGCCGAATTCTGAGGTGATCTTTCGCACCATCGCTCCCTGACAGGCAAGACTTCCAAGCTGTCTAGCTCCAGGGGTCACCCCACGCTTGTCAAGTGCCCGAAATCCGCCGGGGGCGCCTCAGTCGTTGAAAAATAAGCCCAAATTACTCCGCGTCCCTTTGCATGTTCATTTCCGCAGAAGCGCACAATGGAAGTAGCTTTGAATTGGGCCTGCGGAAAGATTCATTTCCGGGATGTGCTTTGGAAAGGGACACGACTTCACCGGCTGCGGACAAGCGCCGCGTGTTGGGCTGTTCTGAAAGGGCACGACTTTAGTCGTGCCGATAAGCCAAACAAATCTATCGGGCTTTACAGGCTGCGGAAAAAGTCCGAGTCACGAGCGAGACGAGCTAAGGAACACCCCTCAGGGGCTAAAGCCCGACGCATTTTGTTGGCTTATCGGCCCGACTGAAGTCGTGCCCTTGTTACAAAGCGATGTCCAGCGAGTTTTTCCGCAGCCTGTTTAGCCCCTGAGGGATGTTTTTTACCTCGATTCGCTCGTCCCTCAACCGATCGCTGCATATTCCCGTTTTTTCGCAGCTCTATAACCCCCGGATTTGCTCTATTGCCGCTCGTAAGTCATTTGCTGAGATAACTCTGCGGGTAAGTCCTTTGCTAAGAGAGTTTTGCAGCACAATTGCTCCCCCAAAGCATTGAACACAGGTAATTTACCCAAAGAGTCCGGGGGGAGGGGGAGGGGGTAGGGCCACGATATGGTACTGCCCTTGAACGCCATCCACCCCTGTTCCCGTCGATCACCCCCGGCTCGGATACATCAACTGTAGAAATGCTCTGACCGTCGATAGCCCGGGTGCCCGCCTCCGCCTCAGCCCAGGAGGCCGGAATGTTAGGGTAGTTCCTGACGGCCTTTATCCGGCCGTGAGGAATGAACAGGCGTACCCGCAGAACGCTCCAGGTGGTGGCCGCCGTCGCGGTATTGCTGGCGCTGGCGATTTTTCTGCGCTCCAAGGCCCCCCCGGAAGCCGCCCGCCTGTTGCCCGAATCGGACGGCATTGTTTATGTGAACCTGAAGCCTGTCCGGACATTTCTCAAGGCCAACCTGAAGCCCCCGCAGCGCGTGCCTGAATACCAGCAATTCGTGGAGGCCACGGGAATCGACTGGGAACGCGACCTGGACCAGGCGGCCATCGGCCTGCACCGCATGCCCGACCCCAACGGGCCGAATGGCCCGGTGGCCTATTCCATGGTGCTGGTGGGCAAGCTCACGGGGGCAAATCTGAATCGCTGGCTTGAGGCCCACGCGGTGGCGCGGGAAAGCTACGCAGGCCACACCGTGTTCAGCGTGCCCTCCGAGGGCCGGACCGTCCGCATCACCCAGGTGGGATACGACATGATCGCCGTCTCCAACTTCCCCACCACCGAGAAGATCCATTCCATCCTCGACCGCCATCGCACCGCGGCGCTGCCCTTTGCCGGGTCCACCCTGCTTTCGCAGCACTATCATGACGTTCCTCTGCTCTCGCTGGCCTGGGGAGTGGGCGAAATCGGCCTGCCCTTCAACGAAAACGGCGCCATCTCCATTCTGGGATTCAGGCTGCCCTTGCAGTCCGACTCGGTGATCGTGGCCAGCCTGGCTCCCGAGATTACTCACCCGGGATCGATGCGATTGCGCGTAGAAGAAATTGCACCAACTGACGAGGCCGCCGCCGGCCAGGCAGCCGACCTGGCCACGCTGGTGACCCTGGCCCGGGGCTTCACCGAGCCGCTCAGCGGCAACGCCGCCAACAAGGGCCTCAAGGAACTGCTGCGCTCGGCTGACGTCACCCAGAGCCGCAACCGCGTGGTGGTCAAGGCCAATGTCCCGGTATCGATGTTCGCCGGCCTGGCGGGGGGACTGGATTCCTCTGCCCAAAGTGAAGCGCCGCGCGCCTCCGACGCATCGAAGTAAACGGGGCCCCTCATTGCTATCGTGCTGTATTTGAATGAGTTTGCTCCAACTTCAACTTCCCTGCCCCCACCCCAACGAGGTCTTATGCGGCATTTTCAGAAAACGTTTCTTCTCGGGTTCTTCCTGCTGTTTCTTCCCTTTGCAAGCGCCGCCGACGGCAAACCCACGGTGCTGACCGGCAAGGCGGCCTTCACCGATGCGGCGCACGAGTCCCCCGGCACGCGGCGCCACCTGACAACTGCCGACCTGCCGGCGGCCTCGCCGCAGGAGTCGGTCGACAACGGCCCCTCAGTCATTCCGCGCCCTGAGAACGCGTGGCCCAAGGCGCCCCGCGGATTCAAGGTGGATCTGTATGCCACCGGCCTGGAGAACCCGCGCGAGATGCGGACCGCGCCCAACGGCGACATCTTCCTGGCCGAGAGCCAGACAGGAAAGATCAAGGTATTTCGCGGCGTGGGTGCCGACGGCAAGCCGCAGCAGACGTCGGTCTATGCGCAGGGGCTGCACCAGCCGTTCGGGATCGCGTTCTATCCGCCGGGTCCTGACCCCAAGTACGTCTACGTGGGCGACACCGACGAAATCGTGCGCTTTCCCTATAAGAACGGCGATATGACTGCGGGAGGCCCGGTCCAGCAACTGGCCGAATTGCCCGGCGGGGGGCGGCTGCGCGGGGGCGGTCACTGGACCCGCGACCTGGTCTTCTCCCAGGATGGCGCCCGGCTGTTTGCATCCGTGGGATCGCACTCCAACGTCGACGACCCCGACAACCACCCCGAGGAGTTCCACCGCGCCGACGTGCTCGAGTTCACCCCCGAGGGCAAGTTTGTGAAGGTGTACGCCAGTGGGCTGCGCAACTGCGTCGGCGAGGCCATCAATCCCACCACCGGGGAGCTTTGGTGCTCCACCAATGAACGCGACGCGCTGGGCAACAACCTGGTGCCCGACTACGTAACCCATGTGCAGGAAGGCGGCTTCTACGGCTGGCCATGGTTTTACATGGGGCCGCATGGAGGCGTCCAGGACCCCCGCCACCAGGGCCGGCACCCGGAGTTGCAGTCGAAAGTTATCACGCCGGACATCCTGGTAAACCCCCACTTCGCCTCGCTGGAGATGCTGTTCTACGAGGGTTCGCAGTTCCCCGCCGAGTACAAGGGCGACGGCTTCGCCGCCGAGCACGGCTCCTGGAACCGGGCCGAGCGATCCGGGTATGAAGTGGTTCGTCTGCCCATGAAGAACGGCCACGCAACCGGCGAGTATGAGGATTTCCTGACCGGATTCACGGTTGGCAACGACCAGGTCTGGGGACGGCCGGTAGGCGTCACGGTCGGCAAAGATGGATCGCTGTTCGTCTCCGACGACGGCTCAAATTCGATCTGGCGGGTGAGCTACGCCGGGAAATGACCGGGGCCCCCAGGTCTCCATTCTGAGACCTGGGACACGGGCACGATCTGGAGATGGCATCGCTCAACGTCTCTCAAAGACCTGGCTGTGCACCAGTTCACAGAGCTTCATGGTCAACGGGTCGCTCAGGTGGTAATACACAAACTGGGCATCTTTCTGCCGCGTAATCACCCCCACGGAAGCCAGCAACGAAAGATGCTTGGAAACATTGGACTGCGTAGCGCCAGTCGCGGTTACGATCTCGCCCACCGTGAGCGGCCTGGCGCAAATCACCTGCAGAATCTTGAGGCGCATGGGCTCGCCCAGCACGCGAAACTGCTGCGCTACCCGGTCCAGTTCAGCGTCCGACAATGTCGCTTTTTTCTTGGCGCTTGACATATTCCTCTATGGTGATATGATCATACACGAATATGAATATCAACGCAATCGAAACCCGTTCCATCAGCCCGGTACAGCTTTGCCTCCTGCTGGCCGCCGGCAGCCCGGTTGAGTTGCTGGATGTACGCACACCGCCGGAATTTACCAATGCTCACGTCCCCGGCGCAAGACTTATTCCCTTGGATGACCTCGACATCGAAGCGTATCTGACACGCCATCAGCCCGGCTCGCCCTTGTATGTCATCTGCCTGGCCGGCGGGCGCGCGAAGATGGCCATCGATCGATTCGAGAAAGCCGGCTGTTTTGATTGCCTGCTGGTGGAAGGCGGCACCCAGGCCTGGATCGATGCCGGGCTACCTGTGGATCGCGGCGCCGGCAAGGTTCTGCCGCTGATGCGCCAGGTCCAGATTGTCGTCGGGGCGCTCTCCGCCATGGGCGGCGCGCTCGCCCTGCTGGTCAGTCCGTGGTTTGCCCTCCTGCCGGTTTTGATTGGCTCGGGACTGTTGTTCGCGGGGCTCACAGGCAAATGCGGTCTGGCGTATCTGCTGGCCAGGATACCCTGGAACCGCTCCCAATCCGAGCGCGGTGATTTGTGCCTGAATTCGGTGAACCGATGAAAACCGGACGAAAGATCGTGATCGTAGGCGGTGTGGCCGGCGGTGCATCCGCAGCGGCAAGGGCGCGCCGGGTAGACGAATCCGCCGAGATTCACATCTTCGAGCGCGGCCCGTACATTTCTTTTGCCAATTGCGGGTTGCCTTACTTCATCGGCGGCGAGATTCAGGACCGTGCCAGGCTGCTGATCATGACGCCTGAGAAGATGTGGGCCCGCTCGCGTGTCCATGCGCACGTCAATCATGAGGTCCTGGCCATCGACCGTGCGGCCAAAACCATCCGCGTCAAACAGCCGGACGGTGCCGAAATAGATGTGACGTATGACAGACTCATCCTGAGCCAGGGAGCAAAGCCAATCGTACCGCCTATCCCGGGCGCGGAACTTTCCAATGTTTTCACGTTGCGTGACGTTCCGGACATGGACCGGATCGTCGCTTTCCTCGAAACCGAGCGGCCCAGGACCGCGGCGGTGATCGGCGGCGGTTTCATAGGGTTGGAGATGGCGGAGGCCTTTCATCGGCGGGGCCTCGAGGTCACCGTCATCGAGAAGTTCCCGCACATTCTTCCGTTGCTCGATGACGATATGGCCAGTTATCTGCAGGATCAGATCCGCGGCAGTTGCTTCGATTTGAAGACCTCGGCGGAGGCCGGGGTCCTGACGCCCGGGGGCATCGAATTGGCCGATGGCACGTTCGTTCCCGCCGGCCTGATCCTTCTCAGCGTCGGCGTTAAGGCCGAGATCGGGCTGGCAAAGGATGCCGGCATCGAGATTGGAATCACCGGAGGAGTCCGGACCAACGCTCGCATGGAATCCTCCGATCCCGACATCTATGCCGTGGGCGACGCGGCGGAGACTACGCATGCTCTTACCGGCGCGCGTACGCGCATCCCGCTTGCTGGTCCTGCCAACCGCCAGGGCCGCATTGCCGGCGCCAATGCGGCGGGCGGGCACTTCACCTATCCCGGCGCGCTGGGCACCTCGATCGTCCGCGTGCTGCACATGACCGCAGCCGTTACGGGACTGAGCAGTTCGCAAGCAGCGAAGGCGGGCTTGAGCTTCTTTACCAGCCTGACCCGCGACAACAGCCACGCCGGCTACTATCCCGGATCAAAGCCGACCATGCTCAAAATCGTTGCCGAGGAAGGCACAGGACGGCTTCTGGGAGCGCAAATCCTGGGTGAGGATGGCGTGGATAAGCGTATCGACGTTCTCGCCACCGCCATCTCCGGCGGAATGACGGTATTCGATCTGGAGGATCTCGACCTGGCCTACGCGCCGCCCTTCGGCTCCGCCAACGATCCGGTGAACGTGGCCGGATTTGTGGCTGACCACATCGTTCGCGGCGACATCGCCACGGTTTCCCCCGAGGAATGGAAGCCGAATGGCGAGTTCCTTCTTGACGTTCGCGACCGGAGCGAGGTGGCTGAACTCGGACGGCTGCCGGATGCCGTTCACATTCCGCTGGACGAATTGCGCGACCGTCTCCAAGAACTGCCCCACAACCGCGAGATTCTGGTCTACTGCCAGAAGGGCCAGCGCGGTTACCTTGCCGCCTGCGCCCTCAAGGGGCATGGGTTCGACAACGTGATCAATCTCCGTGGAGGCTTTGTGCAGGCCAAGCTTCAGGGTTTTTGACGGCATGGATCGCCGGGTACCCCAGATCCCCGATTTTGGAACCTGGGATTCTATGAGACCCCAGACTCCTCGATCCGCTTAAACACGCCAACTTCCGCCAGATCTGTTACTTCCCCTTCAGCCCCAGAGCCTCCACTACTTTCTCATCCACCTTCGCGGGCTGGCCGTCCTCCTTCCACACCACGCCGAAACCGCCGCGGTAGTCCCACATGGTCCAGCCGATGTTGTCGGTTTCGAGCGCTGTGCGGACGTCGCGAATCCAGTTCATGCGCGATTGCGGATCGGTGACGCGGCGGAAGGCGCCGAACTCATTGCAAATCAGGGGCACGTTGTAGGTCTTGCCCCAGGCGGCGGCGGCATCGATCTCCAGCCGGATGCGGTGCGCGTCCCAGTGGTCGAGCCAGTAGCGCTCCAGGGCAAAGCGATCGGCGAAATCCGGAACCTGCTTGAGCACTTCGTTCATCGAGGTTTCGTCGGCGGGGTAGGAAATGCCGTGGGTGTATTTCCACCAGGGGGTGCCCCAGGTCGCGCCCTGGTGGGTGAACGAGTGCGGCTCGTAGTAGTGGAAATTGTAGATCACGTTGGCGTCGGGAAGGGGTTGCTGGGTGAGCAGGTCGGCGATGTCGGACCACCGTGGACCGGTAGCGATAATGGTATGCTTCGGCGCAGCTTCGCGAATGGCTGTCGCAGCGGCGGTCTGGATGGTTGTCCAGCGGGTGGGAACATACACTTCCGGCTCATTCATGATCTCGAAGAAGATTCTTTCCGGGTCGCGATTGGCATAGTGCGCCGCCAGTTTGCGCCACAACGCCGCGAATTGCTGCAAGTGGTCATCACTGTTCATGACCTGCCGCTTGTAAGGCTCCTCGGGATGAATGTCGATCTGCACCGCCAGACCTTGCGCGAGCATGGCGTCGACGGCGCGGTCGAGGCGGGCGACGAAATCGGCATTGAGGCCCTCCTGGTTGAGCGGAGGCTGCTCCAGGGGAACCGGATCGATGCTGAGGCGCGCATTGTCGAAACCGAGCCTGGCCATCAACGCTATGTCCGCATCGTCGGTGTAGTGGTCGGTGCGCACCGCCGAATAATCCGCGGGCCATTGCGCGAACCACTGCGACGCGTTGATGCCATGCTTCAGATGCTGCGCGCGGACAAAGGCGGTTCGGACATCGGCAGCATGATCCTGGGCAAAAGCCGGCATCGCCAGGGCAAGCAGAAAGAGAAAAAGACGGTACCGCACGGAAATCCCTCCAAAACCAGAATGGAAGACCGTGGTAACGATATCATGGAGACTTGCCGAACCACTGTGAGGAGTCTCATAATAGCCCACGATTCCTAGAAAGCAGGACGTTCATGCGTGAACTCGATCTTGCCGTACGCGCGTGCCTTGCCAGCCTGGTCTTGTTGTTCCCAACGGCTCTCGCCGGGCAGAAAAGCAGCCCCAATGACGACTGGCTCGCACACGTCCGGTCCCTCTACACCTCCACCATCCGTGACGGCCTCCGGGGGTTCGACTGCACCGCCCGGCCCGACTGGCGCACCCTGATCGCCAGCGCCAATCACGGAACCGTCGATTCGGATGGCGAGCGCAAGATCGCGGTGCTGAGTACGGTGCGCATCACCATGCACGCGCGCCTCGACGGAACATCGAGTATTGACTGGAAACAAGAAGATTCCCCCACTGAAATGGCCGACATGCTGAAGCAGATGGAGGGTGGCACACGCCAGACCTTGCAGGGCTTCCTGCAGTTCTGGGCTCCATTCGCCGACGCATCCGTGATTCCCGAATCCGCCACCGGCGTGGAGATCAGCAAGACGGCGGATGGTGGGCACGTGACTCATGGCGGGGACAAGGAGACCACCGTAACGGAAACCTTCGATGCCGGCGATGTACTGCGCGAATACGACGTGAAGATGACCGGCTCAACCGTTCTCTTTACGCCGACTTTCACATCCACACCTTCCGGCCTGCGAGTCACGTACTTTCTTGCCCACATTCGCCAGGCCGACTCCGCCCAGGACCAGGAGATGCACGTAGGCGTCACCTACGGCAAGATCGACGGGTTCACGATTCCAACTCATCTGGATATGACTGTGATCGGAACCGGAACCTTCAATTTTGACCTGGAAGGCTGCAAGGTCAATCCCTGATCGATGCCACACTGAAACGGCTCCCGAGGCGGGAGCCGTTGTCGGTTCCTTCCGCGACGATCAGTTCGCTCCCCCGGAAGCCAGGGTGTGGGTTTGGGCGACCTCGATCTGGTTGAAGCTGGTGCGCAGGTACTTGTGCGGATTCACCGGGACCATGTGGACGCGGACCTCGTAATGAAGGTGAGGACCGGTAGAACGGCCTGACTGGCCGACGTAGCCGATAATCTGTCCCCGCGTCACGTGCTGTCCGGGGACCACGATCATGGCCGAAAGATGCCCATAGACAGTGAGCACGTCGTGACCGTGGTCGAGAGTGACCTCGCGTCCATAACCTGCCCCCATGCGCGTCGCCGAAACTTCGCCGTCGGCGGCAGCGCGGACCGGCGAGCCGTACGGGGCGGCAATATCGATTCCGGAATGGAATGCGCCCTCGCCGTTGAACGGATCTTCACGTTCGCCGAAGCTGGAGGTCACGCGGCCTTCCACCGGCCAGAGCGACGGCGCATCGGCCAGGATCGTCCAGTCGCCGGTGAATGAAGGCGAAAGGCCGCGGCTGCTGGGCGCCGGCGATCACGACCTTCAACATGCATTCTCCTCCGCTCAATCGGCGCATCCGGGCCGCATCAGTTGTGTCATCGGCCACGACGAAACTCTCGCGCATCTGATCCAGGCCGGCGTCGACGCGCTCATTATCCCGTCGCAATTCGAGCCCTGCGGGCTCACCCAGCTCTGTGCGCTCCGCTACGCGGCGCTACCAGTCGTTGCGCGCGTGGGTGGTTTGGCCGACACGATCATCGATGCGAACGAGGTGGCGTTAGCGGCGAGATGCGCGACAGGCATCCAGTTTGCACCCGTAGACGCCGAGGCCCTCAAAATTGCCCTTCAACGTGCGGCGGAGCTGTTTTCGGACCGGTCGACTTGGATCCGCATGCAACGTAATGGCATGGCGATAGATGTGTCGTGGCGCAAGCCTGCCCAACGCTACGCCACACTGTACCGAGAGCTTGTCTCGGAGCGCGCCACCTGAGAGTAGCGGCGCCATCTTCGGTATTTCGACCGTGCGCTATCATTCGCGCGCCAACAACAGGCAAAATCCTGGGAACTGCGCGCCGCAATAAGCCTCGCGCGCCTCTGGCGTGACCAGGGCAAGCCGCAGCAAGCTCGCGAACTGCTCGCTCCGGTCTACGGCTGGTTCAGCGAAGGCTTCGACACGCGCGATCTGAAGGAGGCGAAGGCGCTGCTGGAGGAGCTAGCCGGTTGACTTGTCGCCTAGCCACTTTCGCAAATAGTCCAAGATGCGCAGCTTCGACGTTTCATCGTCCAACAAGGCGTTGAGAGACGCTCCGGCTTCGCCTGCATCCGCTTCGACCATGTGCAGTTGCTCTACAACGCGGCGCTGAAGTTCTATACGACCTTTAACGTCCTTGTATTCCCGCTCGATGTAGACAAATGCTTCGCTTGTTTGATTATTCATGCCCTAAGAGAGGTATTTCATTGGGGCCTCGATTAGGCGTCAATCGGGCACCGTATGATGCCCTAGGCTCAAAAAAGCCGCTATTGCCCAACGGGATCGCGCGGCCTGCTATGAGCTTCGAAGATGATCTTCGCCGTGTTGAGGAGCACGTCGCCGAAGCGCGACGTTTGGTGCAACGGCAGAAGGGCCTCATAGTCCGGTTAAGAGCAGCGGGCGCGAACACATTGGATGCCCAGAGAATACTTTGGTTGCTGGAATCGAACCTTCGACGATTTGAGCAACACAGAGACCGCCTCAGAGCAAACGTACAGCAGTAAAGACGACAGAGCTTCAAAAAGAACGCAGCGCTATATTCAAGGCGGCCGCGCCGTTAAGCGGCGCGTGGTCGATATACTCCTAGCGAAAAAGACGCAGCAGCGCTAATCCTCGGAGATGCTACCGCACCGGGCGGTAAGGAGGTCAGATGCACGTCGCGCCCTCAAGAGGCTCAGCCATTCGTTTGGCCACTCGTCATAAAAGCCGCCTCAATAGCTTCGTCGCTGACAGCATTGCGGGCAACTAGCAGACTACAATCGGTATAATCCATCAGATAGGCCCCCTTGGGACCTGACCACCAGCGGTCGAATGCGCCCTGTCGCTGATGGCCCACGACGATAAGATCGGCTTCGATCTGCCTAGCGAAGTTCCCGATTTCTTCGGCGGGCTGACCTCTCACCAGTTTGGCTACGGGATCGAAGCCCAGCTTCCTCAGTCGGGCAACGCCCTCATTCAGGACATCCATTAGATCATTTTCCATCTGAACAGATACTCCAGCGAGGGCGACCTCGGTCAACAGAAAAGTGTTATGGTCAGCGAGCACAGATAAGAGAAAGACCTCGGCGCCGCATTGCCGTGCCAAGAGAGCACCCTCGCGAAGTGCGGTGCGGCCTACTACCGATCCGTCGTAAGCGAGTAGGATGCGCCTGTACATTTTAACCCCCTCTGGTCAGCCCGATCATAGAGCATCTTGTTAAGTCCAGTCGCGTTCAAAGACTGGACGAGAAGCTACGAGCTTATTGACGTCGCCCTGGACAGGTCGCCATGTCCGGTCAATCATGGACAAGTACCAACAGCAGCTGAATAACAAAATGCCAGAATTCAGATTTGATCCGCCTTTGACCCTGAAAGGCAACATCGTCGTTCGTAACCTCGACGATGCGGTTCGCTTCATGATCGGCTATCGAGAGGCGCACCGACCTGAACTGCAGACGAGTATGCTACACCGCCTTGAGGGAGCGGCCGGCGAAGCAGAGGAACGCGCTGCCGGAGATGCATTTTTCGACTGGGCAGAGGCAGAGAACCTCATTGTCAAATTTGGCGAATAAGTCGGAATGTGAGGCGGCAGTATGCTGGTTAGAAGTGTCTCACGGTGCTGGGAAGCGGCGCGCCTCTACTGACACCGGATACCCTCAAGTAGCAGCACGATCCGCAGAGCCGTCGAAAACTTCCGCAGCGGCACGCTTGAGTAGCGCCGGCGCTGCAATGATGCGGATTGAAGCGGCGTGCAGCAATCTGGCTTTAATTCACTCGGCCGCCTTGTCGTATTTACCCCGGTAACATAGTAAATCGGCTAGCGTTGCTCCGGCGCTCTCGGCCGGCAGTTGTGCCCACTCACCGGGCCTATCATCCTCGAGCTGCTTACCATTGTTTTCTTGGTAGGCACTCAGCCGCCTTTCTTTCCGCTGAGCGCAATCTAGCTCGTATTGGAACCGACGCGCGTGTCTGAACGACTTCTCCCATGTCAGCAACCTCTTCGGCTGCGGTGAGCGCAATAGCACGATCGGAGTTTACGCCCAAAAGGCGCACAAAGGGAGGTACATACCCATTAGTCACTTTGTGAAGAGCGCTCGCCCGTATGTGGTCGCGATGCTGCTTACCATAGTCCTCTAATTCCTTCTGAAAAATGCACTTTACCCAGACCCGGGTGAGCTTGGTTGGGGACGTAACGCTGTTCGCATCGTAGAAGCAAACCAAGTCACCGTCTGCTCGCTCCACGAACCCGTACACCTTCCAGTCAACACCGCCTGCTTGGGCTTTCGTCCCAACAGTCAGAGCAAGTAGTATCCACGTACAGGTTCTTCGCATACTTAGCTCTGCCACGGCCTCGTCAGCCAAACCCAAGCTGCTGTCAAAAATGAACGATTAGGTCGCTGGCCGCAATCACGGCCCAGTTGCGCGAGGGTGGAATTCCGGCATTGACGTTTCCGTTGAACGCATTGGCGTTCAGTGAGCGATAGTAGGCAATTTCGGGACGAACCTCGATCTGAGGTGAGAACCAGTGCTGCCAGCCCAACGCGCCGTCAACGTAGTTAGTCACAACGCCGGTCCGTTGTCCCTCCGGGTCCATCAAAAATTCAGTGCGGAACGTGAAGTTGTTCAATTTGTTCGGTGAGTAGTTGACGTAGAGCAGGAATGACTGCTCATCAGCCGTGCAGGTCAGCGTCGTGGTGTTTCCGCAGTGTGCGCCGCTCGGGGCATTAAACGGCATGATTTGCGGGCTAAAAGGTGTGCCGCCGTTGGCGATGGCCGCAGTCGCTATGGGATTATCCAAGTTCGGCACCCTGTACTCATGAATATTCCAGGTTTCAAACGCGATGTGCCACTGATCGTTGAACTTGTGATAGTAGGTCCCGCCGAGCCATTGCAGATTGTCGTAACCCCAGACACCGCTGTTGATCGAATTGGCGACCAAATAAATATCGTCACGCCCGCTGTCGCTAGTCCAGCGCAATCCAACGGTGGCAGACGGCTGCGCGCCTGGGTCCTTGAGCATCGTCGTTCCCGGATAAAGCGGATTCGGATCGGGATTGGCAATACGCGCGCCGATGTTCCACGGCATCGTATCGGTACTGGCGACAACGCCTAATTGGACTATCCAGTTTTTGGTCACGGCCAGCGTGCCAAGGATGCCGGTGTTGGTGAAGTTGTCATATATGTAAGTCAATGAATGCGCGTATGTGTAGTTGTTTGGCGCCAGCTGTGCCTCAATGTCAGGAATCGAGATGAAGCGACCAATTCGTACATTGAAACCCTGCATTACTGGGAAGTACAGGTCCACATACTCCATCGGGAAGTCGTAGCCGTTGACGAAGTTGTGGTTGAGAAGTTGATAGCTGAACAGCCCGTAAGCGGTCGTGTAGCGATAATCCGCGCCATAGATGCTAGAGAAGCGGAAGCCCCAATCGAAATGATCGTTCTGCACGGTATCGGGCAGACGCTCGATGTAGACGACGGCTTGATCAAGCTGAACCGTATTGGGCGTGTAGGCGTATCCCGCAGGCAGGTTGCCGCCGGGTTTCACCGAATTGGTGCTGATATTGGCGCCTGGCTCGATCCAGCCGTAAACCTGTATATGCGAGGCATTCAATGCAGTGCCAAGCGCCGTGTTGGCAAGCGCGACCATGAGCGGACTATCGACCGAGCCCGGCCTCGTCACGCCAATGGCTGTTGTTGCACCGTAAGGCCATTCGGTAAATGGCATTGGCGGCGACAACTCGGGTGTTGCGGGCCAAATCGCCTCGGGCCGACGAGAAGGGGGCGCCTTTGGGTCAGTCGGCGGCCCGTCGTGTCCCCATTCAAGCGCGTAATAGCGATAAAGTCGCGTCACGAAATCGTCGCCGAGATAGGCGTTGAGGCAACTGTAGTTGGCGTAGGGATCACAACTGGGTGCTGAACCCTGCGCCTTCAGTGCCATATCGGCGGCCATAACCGAGGAACAAGCCAGGCTGCCGGCGACGACAGCTATCGCCACGGCACTTTTCATAATCGCCCCTCAGTCTGCCGCGTATCTGCGCAGGTGGCCCTGAAGATGAGCGTAACTAAAAAATAGAATTTGAGCGGACGCTATCGTTTTTAGCGCCTTGATGCGGTTTTAGAGTTGGCGTGGCGTGCGGGATACAGTGCAAACGAGAAGCGAACTTCAAAGCGATGGTGCCCCCGCTAAGTCGTACCTGGCCGACGCCGAAACAGAAATAACTGCACAAAACCTTCAACGGCCGTTTCGCGAATGTGCTTCCACTGATCGTTGAGCCGCTTCGCCCACTCCCACGCCACGCTGCGCCATTTCCATGATGTGTTTGGCAACTACCTCCCGCATGACACGGTTGGGCTAATGGCGGCCACCGCTTAGCCAGGGCTGGCGTCTAAGGGCCGTCTCAACTGGGACCAGAAGATTCCCCTGCTCCACGGAATAGTCTTGATCGTTACATCCTGCATGGCGCCGAGAACGGGGTGCCGAAAGGTCCGGATGCTAGAGGTCGGCGAACGCCGCGGGTTGCCGGTACGAACGGCAAATTTGCTTTCAAATCCCGCTAAAGCCTTCGCTGTAGTAGTATGATTTCTCGTCGCAGAGTGAGCCCTATTGGCGAGGCTCAAGGACGTAACGACAGAGCTATCGTGGCTCCGGCTGATCGCTTCGAGCCAGCACCCGAGCGTGGTCACAAAGCATGATTAGCCGACCAGGATACTCCTCGACGCGGGTTCGGTAGATCGATCGGGCGATCTTGAGGTCGGCGTGACGATCGAGGATCTCCTCGATGCCGGCGCCTTCACCGCCTGGCTTGAAAAGCTCGATCGAGTATCTTGCAATGTCGGTCGGCATTGGCCGGACTCTGTATGGGCCACCGAGTCTCCTCGTACTTCTCGACCAGCGTTACGAGAATATCGAGCTTGTCACTATTCTCAAAGGTTCTGCGCCAAAAGCTCCCCACACGAAACTCCTGCCGCGGCCATGCGATCGTAAAGAACATGCTGTTGCATTCTCGTCAGGGCTCCGGTGAGCACCGGCCCGTCGATATCAACGCTCTCGTCGAGGAGAGCCTTAATCTCGCCTATCACGGTTGCGGATAACACTTGGACAGCGCTAACGGGCCGATGAGCCGGGTGCGCCGGTTTTGGAACCGATCGGATGCTCAATGAGGCTGAGCGCCACGAGCCGTTGACAGCCAACGCCTGGAATGAGCAGGCGGCACGGGCCTGCATCGATGAAATTCTCAGCGACGCCATCGACAGGTTCTCGGCCCGCGACCTCTGGCCTTCTCATCCGCTCGACAGTTTCTCGCCGGACGCCCGCTGGAACCTTTACATCGGCGCGGCCGGCACGATCTGGGCGCTGCGCCACAATGACTCAGTCGCCCGAGGTACACGTCTCAACTATTTCACTAACAGCTCAACATTGTGGTGCTGCGGCTGGAAGCTCAATCTACCGCCTTCGCCCGCGGCGCCGCTGTTCCAGGGATCGCGGTACAGCATGACGCACTTAGTCATTGCCCCGCCCCGATCAAAGCCAGCAAATAGGCCCAAAGCGAATTGAGGGTCGACTCCCGCAAGGCATGGGGGTTACACGCCTCGCGGACTTGCCGGTGGAATGGTCCCGCCAGCACCAAGTGCTCGGCCTTCCCGCTCAATAATCACGCTTTCGAACTAGTCTCTTCGAACCATTGTCTCCGTTACCGGGAAACGGAATTTTCAGGGCAGAGACAGAGAGGCCGAAACGGCTTCCAAGGTTTAGGGACGCCAGTGCAGGGACAAAATCAAACTGTAGCGACACGCTCTTTCGCGGTCGCTCGTTGGACGCAACCCACCCGGTGCCTTGCTCTTGCTTGAGGAAACTGCGATGACACCTCTGGAATAGCCGCTTAGGGATACATCGACATCATGGAGCAGGTTTCGAAGATTCTGCGAACGCTTCTGAATATCTACATCAACGAAACCGCGCGGATCGGTCTTCCCGAGCGCTCATACCGGTTCCACAGCTGATTGAATCGAAGGATTTGGAGAGGCGAGGAGGACTGGCTCGAAAAACTCGGCATGTCCGAGTACGTCCAGCGCTTCGCTGAGAACGGGATTGGTGTCGCGGCATTCCGCCATCTGACCGATCAGGACCTCAAGGACATCGGCGTCCTGCTCGGGCATCGGCGGATAATGCTCGCGGCCATCGGCGAGCTTGCCGGCCCTGCCCCGGCTTAGCGGATGACCCACTTGCTTATTTGGGTATCTTGGTTGACATCATTCAGGAATGGAATCGGTACTCCGTCTTCAAGGACTTCGATCGTGAGCCGATCCAGGGGACTGCTCGAGCTTCTTGAAAAGCTAGTTCCGGAAGGCCCGCCTCGATAGGACTGGCTTTAGCGCAGCGCCTTACCGTTCAGTCGTCGAGTCTCACGCCAATTTTTTCACAATGCGACGGCGAGGCGTAACCGGGTTCTGGGGGGCGCTCCTGCGCCGGTCATTAGCGGCAAGGGCTGAACTAACAAGGCGCTTGTGCTAAATTGCCGAGGGGCCGCGCGGAGGGCCATTGTGATGACCATCCTGCCATTTGTTCGCCCAGAGACAGCATTTGATCCCGATGCTGTCGCCATCATGAGTTCGGCTTTTGACGCCGCGCTCGCTTCACTCAATGACCAGAATCAGTCCCCGACTGTTCGCGAGATCATTGCGAAACGCATCATCGCCGCTGCGATGAAGGGAGAGCGCGATCCCGAACGTCTCCGACAAGAGGCGATCAATGCGATCAGTTGCATCGCTGAATAGTACCTCGTCGTAGCCCATTGGAGCCGAGTCTCCGCCAACGGCGTCTCTGTTTCCCAGGAAACGGGATTTTGCGGCCAGAGACAAACACGCCGAACCGGTCGCCGAGGACGCCATTGCCAGTTTGCAGAGACCGTATGCCTGCGCGAAAGCCCGCAAATTCGCGCCTATCTGGCGGCAACCGGCGGACCGCCGGTAGCGTGGGATTGCGTGGTGGGGACTCGAACTGGGTGCCAAGCACGCAGTCGCGATCGAACCGGTCTCTCGCGAGTGATTCCACCGTGGCAATTCTGCGATCAAATGTCGCCGATCTCGAGCGACAAATTAACCAGAAAGGACTGGCATTCTGGCGCCACCAGGTTTGCGGGCCCGCGTCGAGGCATCGGTCGGCGGTCATAGACGTGTACGGGAGCGACCGTCGTGGCGCGCGCTTGCCGCATCGATCGCGCTGACCGCTATGGTCGCCAGCAGCTCCACTTGGCTATTAGTCGGCTCGCAACCGGAATACACAATCGCGGACTCGCTCGTCTCCGACCACATCCGTGCGCTGATGGCGCCGCAGCCGACCGATGTGGTCTCGTCGGACCGCCATACCGTCAAGCCATGGTTCAATGGCCGCATCCGAGAATCACCACGTGTTGTCGACCTCGCCAAAGAGGATTTCCCGCTGGTTGGCGGCCGCCTCGACGTGGTCGGCCGAGATCCATGTCCGACGCTGGTCTATCGCCATCAGAAGCATCTCATCAGCCTCACCGAGATGCCTGCCGGAAGTCGTTCGGACTTGGCCAGAACGCCCCGCGCAATCAACGGCTACAACGTAGTGCACTGGACTGAGAACGGGGTGAGTTATTGGGCGATCTCCGACCTCGCCGCGTCGAAATTGGAAGAATTCGCTCAGCTATTCCGCACCACCCCCGCGGAATCGTGAAGGGCGGCACGCGAAGAAAGTCGATGCTTCAGCTCCGCCAGGTCGTCGCCGACCGTATTTGGAATGAACAAATGAGAGGCGTGCAGGTCGAGTTTGTGCAAGGACGCAAGTCAATAGTATGATGCAGGTATATTTTACCTTTATGAATTGGATGTCGATCCTTTCGAATTTTTATGCAGTTGGGCGCAGATATGGCCCACCCGATTTGGAATTCTGATTAGGATCGATGGCCGTGACTCTTTTCTCCGTTCGTCAGCTCGCAACGGCGGCAGCGCGCAGGGGTGCCGGTGATCGCCAACCTTGGAGGCGCTAACAACAGCGCAGCTCCAAAAGTTTTCAGCATGTAATCTCCTCCATAAATCTAAATTCCGTTCGGCTTACAGGCTGCGCAGAGGTTGCAATGATTTCTATTATCGACGACGACCGATCAGTTCGAGAAGGCATCAAAAGGCTTGTTCGATCGCTAGGCTACGATGCCGCGACGTTTGCTTCCGCCGAAGATTATCTTGGATCCGACTGCATTCGGGTTTCCGAATGCCTGATCACCGACTTGCAAATGCCCGGCATGACCGGGGTCGATCTTCAAGATCGATTGTTTGCCGATGGCTACCGCAAGCCGATCATTTTCATGAGCGCGCTTTCTGCGGAAGAGGCCCCTTTTCGCGCAAAGGCGGCCGGAGCGTTTGGCTTTCTGAGAAAGCCTTTTAGTGATGAACGACTGATCGAATGTCTTGAGAAGGCCCTCAAGGCTGAGGACGCCAGATCGCTGGATGCTATTGCCCTAGCATCAGCAATGGTGATGCGTGCTCAGACTAATTTCGGCAATTAATGTTTCTTGCGACGACGGGTGAGTGTCATCAGCGAATAGTTGCCTCATGACCTTTGCAAAGTCGGCATGGACGCTCGCGGTTCCCCCAACCTGCCTTTTTTCGTAGGATCCGACTACCCGTTACGTCAGCCGCATCCTCAATGGCTGGAACCCGGCAAGTTGGCGAGCGGATTGTCCGGCTATTACTGCCTTAAGAGCAACGAAACAACGCCAACAGATCTTCAATCGGCAGGCGTTGCGGCCATCGCTGGCTTGTTTGTTTTCGTCCTGCCGGTCGCACCGAGCGCCTCGATCGCGATTTGCCCGAGCGCGACGAAATCAACCTTGCGCGGCGAAGTGCGCCGCCAGGCGAGACCGATGGTGCGGCCGGGCTCTGGCGCGGTGAAGCGGAGCAACTTCACGCGCTGATCGCGTATTTCGACATCGACCGCGACCTCCGGCACCAGCGTCACGCCATAGCCGCTCGCCACCATTTGCATGACCGTCGCCAGGCTGGTGGCGCCGAGGCTCAGCGGCATCGTCTGGCGCGCGGTCGCGCAATAGGCGAGCGCCTGGTCGCGCAAGCAATGGCCTTCCTCCAGCAAAATGAGCCGTTGCTGATCGATCTGCCGCGCGCTGACCCGCGCGGTCTCCGGCAGCGGATCCCCCGCCGGAACGGCCAGAAGGAACGGATCGTCGAACAAGCGGATCGTCTCGATCTCGGCGTCCGCGACCGGCAGCGCCAGCATGACCGCGTCGAGATCACCGCCGGCCAGCTCCTCGATCAGAATTTTGGTCTGGGTTTCGCGCAACTCGACGGTCAAATCCGGATGGCGCACCTGCAAGGCCGGCAGGACTTTTGGCAGCAGATAGGGCGCCAGCGACGGAATGATGCCGAGCTTCAATCGGCCGGAGAGAATGCGGCGGCGGTGACGGGCAAAATCGACGAGATCGCGGGATGCGGCGAGTATCCGCTCCCCTCGCTGGGCGACCTCAACACCGATTTCGGTCAGCGCCACATCGCCGGGCCTCCTCTCGACCAGGTCGACCTCTAGCTGTTTTTCCAGATCGCGGATCTGCATCGACAGCGCCGGCTGGGTCACCGCGCAGGCGTCGGCCGCCCGGCCGAAATGCCGATAATGGGCAAGCGCATCGAGATAGCGCAGCTGGCGCAAGGTGATCATAAGACGATAAATAATCCTTATCGTAGCAGTCAGTCAATACGATTAGACCTGATCGCTGTCGGAGCCCAAATTGGTGCGTTCCCACAACAAGGGAGAAACCCATGGCTAAACGACCGACATTGACGACCGGCAGCGGCATGCCTGTTGCCGACAACCAGAACTCGATCACCGCCGGGCCCCGCGGCCCGGTGCTGATGCAGGACTTCCACCTATTGGAGAAGCTTGCGCACCAGAACCGCGAGCGCATCCCCGAGCGCACCGTTCATGCCAAAGGCTCCGGCGCCTACGGCACGCTGACAGTCACCAAAGACATCACCAAGTACACAAAGGCTAAGGCGCTTTCGCAGGTCGGCAAGAAGACCGAGGCGTTCCTGCGCTTCTCGACGGTTGCCGGCGAACGCGGCGCCGCCGACGCCGAACGCGACGTTCGCGGTTTTGCGCTCCGCTTCTACACCGAGGAAGGCAACTGGGACATCGTCGGCAACAACACGCCGGTGTTCTTCGTGCGCGATCCGCTGAAATTCCCGGACTTTATTCACACGCAAAAGCGCCACCCGCGCACCAACATGCGTTCACCGACCGCCATGTGGGATTTCTGGTCGCTGTCGCCCGAAAGTCTGCATCAGGTGACCATTCTGATGTCGGATCGCGGGCTGCCGCAAAGCTATCGCAACGTCGACGGCTTCGGCTCGCACACCTACTCGTTCATCAACGCGCAGAATGAGCGGTTTTGGGTGAAATTCCACTTCAAGACTCTCCAGGGCATCAAAAACTGGACCAACGCCGAAGCAGCGCAGAAGATCGCCAACGACCGCGAGACGCATCAGCGCGACCTCTACGAGTCGATCGAGCGCGGCGATTTTCCGAAGTGGAAATTCTCCGTCCAGATCATGCCGGAGTCTGACGTCGACAAGCATTGGTACAATCCCTTCGACCTCACCAAGGTGTGGCCGCACAAGGACTATCCCTTGATCGAGGTCGGCGTTCTGGAGCTCAACCGCAATCCGGAGAATTATTTCGCCGAGGTCGAGCAGGCGGCGTTGTCGCCCGCCAATATCGTCCCCGGCGTCAGTCATTCGCCGGACAAAATGCTCCAAGCTCGGGTCTTTTCCTATGCCGACGCACACCGTTATCGGGTCGGCGTTAACGCCGAGCAGCTATCGGTCAACAAGCCGCGCTGCCCGGTGCGCAACTATCACGCGGACGGCGTCATGCGGCTCGAAGGCAGCAAGCATCCCGACGCCTTCTATGAGCCGAATTCTTTCGATGGCCCGGTGCAAGACCAAAAATATCGCGAGCCGCCGCTGAAACTCTCGGGCGACGCCGCTGACCGCTACGATCACCGCACCGGCAACGACGACTATCGCCAGCCGGGCGATCTGTTTCGGCTGATGACGGCGGACCAGAAGGATCAGCTCTTCCACAATATCAAAGCAGCGATGGGCGGCGTTCCGCTGGAGATCGTCAAGCGGCAACTTGTCCATTTCTACGAGGCCGATCCGGAATACGGCATCGGCGTTGCGACGCGGATGGGATTGACGGTGTCCGATCTGCCGTCCGCGGTAGCGGCAGAATAAGGAGCGATTTGTTATGAAAAACTCGATCAGCATTCGTGAGGTCGTGGTCAACGCGACCGAAGACGCGCTGAATGCCGCCGTTACCGAGCATCAGATCGAGCCGGACAAGATCATTTCGGTGATCTTCCAACCGCGCAAGGAACTGGCGATCGGCGACTACGAGGCAAAATATCGCTTAATCTACCGAACCTGATCGCTGCGTTTTGCAAACATGATCCCGAAAAGGCGTGCCCCGGACTTGATCCGGGTTACGCCCCGAGACCATTCTGGCTGACGGGCAATAGTACTGATGCCGAAGACGTGGTGCAGGATGCGTCGTTACGCGCCTTCCGTGCTATCCGGGGCTTCGCCGGCGGCAGTGCCCGCGCCTGGCTGCTGAGCATCGTACGCAATGCCGCCTATTCCTGGCTCCGCAAGAACCGTCCGGCTGCGGTCGTTGCCGTCGATGATCTTGAGGCGGTGGAGCTTGCGCAGGCCAATCCGGGCGACCCGAACGTGGAGACGCCGGAGGCAAAGCTCCTCGCCAAGATCGACGCCGAACAACTCCGCGCCGCAATCGCGGCGCTACCGGCGCCGTTTCGGGAAACGCTGGTGTTGCGCGACGTTGAGGGCCTTGACTACCGCGAGATTGCCCAGGCGACAGAAGTGCCGATCGGCACCGTGATGTCACGCCTCGCTCGGGCTCGCCACCGACTGGCCACGACGCTCGGTGGAAACAGCCATGACTGAGCGGAGTCCGGGCTAGCACAAATAAATCGCGCCGTTTCCCGGTCGCTCCTTTTTAGAAGCCGCGTTGGCTTAAAGGGAGATCGGTAATGTGCAAATTCGATCGGTAGGATTCCCGCAAAATGCCCAGCACTATTGACGGGGCCGACAATGCGCCGGTCTAGCTGTCGCATCGCGCTCTTCCCGGCATAAGTTCGTAAGCCCGTCATCAACTCATCGCACGGCCATCCTGCCGACAGCTGCAGAACACCCGTCTCAGCTCAGATGAGGCTAACCCGTTGAGCAGGAGTCGGAATTAGCAGGCGGATGGTGACGGGTGCGTCGGTTCGCACCTTGAGGCGGCGGCGGGCTCAAGGGTGTGACGGTTGAACGGTCGGAGGCGAGCATCGTGAGGATCATTGAGGGATCGAACCCTTAAACCATTCGTACAAACGGAACGTCTCGTGAGAAACAGCGCGTGCTACCTCGCGCCTGTAATTGTGCTCATCGCTGGGCTGTCACTGGCGCGAGGCCAGATGGTCGAAACAGACGTTTCGCGGCTCCCCTGGTGGCTTCGGGTGGTCGCACAGGCGCCGGTCACGATGCCGCTCTCAGAGACATCTGTGGTGCCTCCGTCCGCCCCAGCAGCATACCCACCGTCAGGCGTCCTGCCCGCCCCGCCACCCGCCCCCGTTGGCGTGCCATCGTCGGGTGTTTTGCAGCCCTCACCGGAGCCCCGGACAATCACCACCATGCCGGTCAAAATCGCGCCGTTACCGCGGAGTGCGGAAAGAGCCGCACCAACCCGCACAGTCCGGCACTGCGCGCCTCGACGTACCGCCGTCCGTAGCGCAACGAAGCAAAAGCGCAAAGATGTGGTCCAGGGCGCTACAAGCATTCGAGCTATCACTGGCCAAGAAACGACAACGAACCAACACCTTATCGTGGTGACCGCTGCGACCGTCCCGACGGCCGTGGAGCCTCGATACTACGATTATGTGGCTCCGGCGGTCCTCTCGCGATCAAGTGCCCGCACTCTTTCGGCTAATAGGGTTCCGGTTCGGTCGGGCGCGCCTCTGGTTGACACCGCGATCGGAGTAGGCCCGACAACGCCCATGCCCATCTACCGGTATGTCTACGAAACGGATCGTTTCCCGGTGGTCGATCCGCATACCGGGATCGCAGTGCAAGCGATCCCGAGGTGAGATGGACAATGCACATGAGGATGGGGTTGTTGCTCACTTCGTTTGTGACCCTCCCGCCCTCAGCGCTCGCTGCCTGGGTGCCTCTGCGGCCCTCTGACGTATCAACGGACCAAGCAGCCACCATATCAATCTCACGCCGCGCAACAGCTTCTCACCGTGCGCCAAAAGGCTGGCGCGCGAATACGGATAATAATCTCCTAACAAACAGCCGCGACGGAAACTAAAATTTAGCGCTAACACGCGAACAGCCGAAGTCGCCAAAGCGCCGCCTGCCGGTCCGCGGTGGATTCGCGAGATTAAGCATGACGGCTTTCGCGTTCTGGCCCACCGGGATGCTAGCGGCGTCCGGCTGATCACCCGCGGCGGCTACGATTTCGCGGACCGCTTCGCGCTCGCCGCTGCTGCCATTGCCGCCTTGCCGGCTCGGTCGTGCGTGGTCGAGGGCGAGGCGATCGGCTGCGACGAGAATGGCCTGTCGGTTTTCTTTGTTACCAACGCCGCGATCAGATCGTGACGCTATGCGCGTTCGATCTGCTCGAACTGGATGGCTGCGGAAGCGGCCGATCGAGGAGCGGAAGCGGCTGCTGCGTTTGCAGCAACCGCCATCGCATTCACATTCTGATCGCAGCCCGCCAACACATGAGTTAAGTGGAATAGCGCGGGGCGAGCATCGCCGTCTCGTGACTTTGGTCGGGTGGGATCGAGGCGCGGATCGGGCTTCGAATGATGCCGACGTTTCCTCGATCCTCCCTATCATTCCGTACGGTGGGTTTTCCCCAGTACGGCTGGAAGGCTGGCATATCAGGCGGGACCTTCCCGAGGCGTCAATCAGCTTAAGCCTGCTCCCGGCATGCGCTGACTGACGACCGGTTTGTCTTCGCCCTTCGTGCACCGCGTGGTCACTACGGGAGTCCCGCTCTGTGTCGGGCCGTGGGCTCGATAATGCACTGCCGTTGTAGGTGACTAGCCTACTGCCCAGAGGCCCTCGCTCAGGTCCGGGTTATCCTGTCCCGATCCGTCATCACTTAGTCGGCCTCATCCGCCTCACTCGCAGGCACATCGCAATTTCACCGCACGGCGGCTTATACGCGATGCCTTCGCTGTGCGGGAGCGCCGACGCGACCCGCGAGTGGTTCCGGGCTTTCACTGCTCATTCCTTCCTGGCATGCCGTCCTCTCCGACCCCGGGGAGTTCGACATCGATATCCAGATATTCGATGCCGACATTGGCCTTCGCCGAATGACCACCGGCTCGGCACTCCCGACACTCCCGCAATCCGTTTCACGCGGGCGGTAGATTTACGTGGCTTCACTGGTTCGCTTCCGCTACAGCCTGCCAGGTTGCTCGCCCCCCTCTGCTCGCGGGACTCTCACCCGCTGGAATGGCAGCTAGCCTCGCTGCACGGTCACTTCTCGGACCTAGACCACGCTGGAACTGCTGACCAAAAAAATTGTGTGCGGATGGGAACGGCGCCTAATGGACCAGCGTTCATTGGCTACTTCGTAACGCAAAAACATAAGCATTGATGGAGGGTCTGGCCCTGCCCCCCCCAGCCCCCCGATGGCTGCACCCTCCATGAATTAGCCCCCGGTCTCAAGGCCGGGGCATTTTCTTTTTGTTTAAGGAACAAATTGTCGGCACCTTCCTTTAACTGCTCATGAGGGGCGCGTCGTTGCTTACGCCCATGGCAGATTACGGCCCTCGATCCAGCTATAAATCGGATAACGTGCCCTGGTCGAAAGCAGTGGCGCGTCGTGCCACGCGCACGACGATTGGACAAGAATTGCAGGCGCTCTATCAGGTTCCGCAAGACTTGCCACAGGGAATGCTTACGCTCTTGATGCAACTAAATGCGCCACACGAAGAAGAATAATAGAGTCGCCTTGGTTTGCGGCCTCGCCGATTTTCAGATGACTTCACGGTGAATTCCTGCTCCCCTTCGGTCAAGCGCGCGCCGGAACAGCGGTTCAATCTCCAAAGAACCGCCATCGAAATGAACTTTCTGCTGCCCTGCAACTTCAGAGCGCCATTTGAGTTCGTCAGAAATAAGCGCTGGGCGAGCCCCTGCCCCCCAACAACCCCCAAGCCACCCAGCGAAACAAAAACCGGCCGTGCTGGCCGGCGCACTACAAGTGGCGGTGATCGCTACGCGGCGGTGGCGAGCCGCGGGACGGCCTTGATGCGGATGACGGTGGTGATGCTCGTCGTTTCGAAACGACGCCACGCGTCGCCCAGAAACTGCTTCACGGCTGCGACGTCGAGGCGGTTGGAAATCTGATCCGACCGGGTGACGGTGAAGTGCTCGCCGGCGGCCGTGAGCAGGCCGCGGTGCTTGGACTCCTCTTTGAGGGCTTTCACCTCGGCTTCGTGCGCCTTGAGCGCCAAGTTGCCGTTGCCGATCGCGTCGGCGAGAGCTTCGTCCGAGAAGTTGTGGAATCGACTATAGTTGCAGGTAGCCTGAGCCATGGCTCGTCTCCGTGGTTTGGGTTAGGGCCGCCTGGTGCATCCAACACCTTGGCGGCCCGACTTTTTTGTGATAACACGGTTTCTATGAAACGCCAATCCGTGATAACACAGAAAAAGAAACGCCGCGGGCCTCCCCCGACGGGAAAGGGCGAGCTAATCGGGGTTCGCCTACAACCACCCCAGCTTGCGGCCCTGGACCAATGGATTGCGCGGCAAGAAAGTGCTCGTAGCCGGCCCGAGGCAATCCGTCACCTGATGGACTTAGCGCTTTCCATAAGTGCGAGCGATCGGCCGACGAGCAAAGCGAAGGCAGAGAAAGCCGCCGAACTCGCTGCCCATGCAATCGAAAAGGCGAGTGACAAATCCCAGTCGACCGAAGAGCAAAAAACACGCAAGCGCAAGCTGATCGGCGGGCCAAGCGAATTTCGCGATATTCGCCGAGATCAGGCTCGACGCCGGGGTGAGTGATATCAGCTACCGCGGATTTCAAGAGCCGCCGCTTGTTCGATCTAGGGGTGTCCCTTCAACTGTCTGTGCCTTGCACGACTAGCCCAAAAATGTTGAGCTGCCGGCGCCGGGCCCTCATGTGTGTGGGTGCTAAGCATGACGGCCTGACACCGATTTTTTGTGTCGTTCTCAAAGAAGGCGACCATTGGCAAGTAGAAGCTGAGTGGCCAGATGGCACGATTGAGCAGGGCCACAAATTCAAGGCCAGCCTCGAAGCGCAGAATTGGGTGAAAACACAATCTGCGGAGTGGCTAGCCGAACGCCTTGCGGTACCCGCTCCCTAACAGCAACACCGCGGGTAGGCGCTGATCAAACAGCGAAAAGAATCTCGCGAGTTAAGGCACGATCAGCCCAAAACAAAAAGCTCACGATCATGCTCGAGAGGCCGATCGTAATCGCTCTTATGCTGGCGGCTGTGACAGTCCAGGCGATGCCGACGGATTTCCACTGTCCATCCGAGGTGCTTACAAGGCTCGACGGTCGCGGCTTGCAGCGGCACAATCCGTTCGACGACACCCATCCCGCATACAACCTCCCCACAGACCTTGATGGAGGAGGCTCGCTTCAGGTCCTTTGCGTCGGAAACGTTGATTTGATTATCGGCGTCAATACCGGAAAGCCGAGCGAGCCATTTATGAAATTCCTGGGCGCGATTGCGCATGACGTTGTCTGCGCCAACGCAAAAAGCGCTATCGCATTGGCATCTCAATGCTACCGGAGCGCCTTGGACCATAGGAGGGGAAGGAAGGCATTTATTCCGGTGACCCTGTCAGCACGTCGAACCTCCAAGTTGATTGCAGAGTCGATAATAATTTTAGTTCCTTCGGCATTTTTCG
>CAVREL010000099.1:0-37570 GCA_963720105.1 uncultured Acidobacteriota bacterium
GCAACCCCGCCCTGCTGCGCGACAAAACCCGCAGCAACTGGAACTGGCACGGCCTGGAGCAGTTCCTGCGCGACGTCGGCTATGGCATGCGCACACTCCGCCGCACGCCCGGTTTCGCCATTATCGCCGTCGTAGTAATGGCGTTGGGTATCGGCGCCAACGTGGCAATGTTCACGGTGGTCCGCGGCGTGCTCCTGAGGCCGCTGCCATTCAAGGATCCCAACCGCCTGATGATGCTCTACGAGAGCAATCTGAAGGAAAACGACCCATACAATATCGTCTCCGGCGGAGCCTATGCGGAGTGGAACAAGCTCAACACGAGCTTCAGCAGTCTCGCCCTCATGCAGGAAGGCAGTTCCATCACTCTTTCGGCGTCCGGCGGGCAACTGGCGGAGAGCCTGAGAGGCTCGCAAGTCTCCTGGAACCTGCTGGCCACCCTCGGAGTTCACCCATCGTTGGGGCGCGAGTTCACCGCCGCCGATGATTCCCCCGCCGCCAACGGCGCCGTCCTCCTGAGTTACAGCCTGTGGAAGCGCCGCTTCGGTCTCGATCCCGGAATTCTCAACCGGACCATCTCCATGGACGCCAAGCCGTACACCGTCATCGGCATCATGCCGGAGTGGTTTGCTTTTCCTGAACCCCAGACGCAGCTCTGGACCCCGGTTTACCATGAGAAGCCCGCGTCGATCATGGCCATGATCGACAACCACATGTTCCGCGTCGTGGGCCGGTTGAAGCCGGGCGTATCACCGCAGCTGGCGGTCGCCGACCTCACCGTCATCTCGCAACGAATCCACGATACTCATCTCGACACGCCGTTCGTGAACCCCGCGGCAAGCGGTCGGCCGCTGCTCGAACATATGGTGGGCGATCTCAAGCGCCCGCTGTATGTCCTCCTCGGAGCCACGGGCTGCCTGCTCCTGATCGCGTGCATCAATGTCGCCAATCTTCTGGTGGCCCGCGCGGTCGCACGCCGCAAGGAACTCGCCATCCGCACGGCACTCGGCGGAGGCCACCTGCGCCTGCTCCGCGAACGCCTCATGGAGGGCGTGCCGCTTTCCGCGTCCGGCGGCGCCGTCGGCCTCGTGCTTGCCGTCATAGCGCTGCAATGGCTCATGCGCACCCGCGACGATATGAGCCGCGTGGAAAGCATTCATATCGATGCCCTGGTGGCGGCCTTCACCGTCGGTGTGATCGCGCTCTGCGCTCTTTTCGCAGGTGTCGTTTCCGCGCTCACCGTGCGCGATCGCCAACTGCTCGCCAGCCTGCATGAGTCGTCGCGCTCGGCCACCGGTAGCGCCTCCCGCGCCACGCTGCGTCGCGTGCTGCTCACCGTGGAAGTGGGGCTGACCGTGGTGCTCCTCACCGGCGCCGGCCTCTTGCTGAAAAGCTATGAGCGCCTGCGATCGGCGGACATGGGCTGCGCCACGCAAAATGTGCTCACCATGCGCGTTGGCGTTCCCGGCGTGCGCTACAAATCACCCGGGCCCGCGCCGGCCGCCTTCTTCGATACGCTGCTGGCCCGCGTTCACGCTCTCCCCGGCGTGACCGCGGCAGGCCTGGTCTCCGCCGTGCCCGGCCAGGGTTGGTGGGAAGATTCCGGCTTTACCATCGTCGAACATCCCCCGTTGCCAAGAGGCACTGACCTCGATGGTCTCAATCGCACCGCCGACTCCGGCTACTTTGCCGCCATGGGCATTCCCATCCTGCACGGGCGTACTTTCAACGACAGTCTCCGCCTCGATCAGGCCAACGAAGTCATCATCAGCGACAGCCTGGCGAAGAAATTCTTTCCCCGCGAGGAGCCGCTGGGAAAGCACATCCACACCAACGACAAAACCTACACGATCATCGGTATTGCGGGCGACACCCGCCATGAAGTCGGCTCTGAACCCATGCCCATGAAGTATTTTACCTACCACGAAGGAAGAGAGAACTACGGAACGCTCGTGATCCGTTCCACCCGCGACGTCGAGCAACTCGCGCTGCCCGTCCAGCGCGTCCTCCAGCAAATGGATCGTGATCTCTCCGTCGCCGACGTGCTCACCATGGATCAATTGCTGGGCAAATCGACCCTGGACCAAACCTTCAACACGACTCTGCTCACCGGCTTCGCGGCGCTCTCTCTGTTGCTGGCCGCCGTCGGCCTTTTCGGCGTGCTTTCGTACCTCGCCGCCCAGCGCACCGCCGAGATCGGCATTCGCCTGGCCCTCGGCGCGCCACGCGAGCACGTCCTTGCCAAGATGCTCGGCGATGGCCTTCGGCCTGCCCTGATCGGACTGTTGCTTGGACTCGCCGCCGCCGCCGAAGCCTCGCGGCTGATGCGCGGCATGCTCTACGAAACCCGTCCCCTCGATCCCATAGTCTTCGCCGCCGTGGCGGGAACTTTGATAGTCGTCGCAGCCCTGGCGTGCATCGTACCGGCCTGGCGTGCCTCGCGCGTCGATCCCGTCCAGGCATTACGCACGGAATGAGTTCTCTGGATTGTCATCCTGAGCGAAGGTCGCTTGCGCGACCGGAGTCGAAGGATCTGCATTTGCTCTTTCAATCAACCCCCGGGTGCCCCACCTTCGCGACGTCTTTGTTTTTGCCGCTAAGGTGGGAATCCCTGGTGAGAGGGTGCCCCAGGTCTCGATTTTGAGACCTGGGAGCTAAACGCCAGGAGCCAAACGATGCGCTGGTTCGATCTCCTCGCCACTAAACTCACCATGCTCTTTCGTCGCCGGTCCGCAGCGGCCCAGCTCGACGATGAACTCCGCTTCCACCTCGACCGTCAGATCGCAGAAAACCTCGCCGCCGGCATGTCGCCCGAAGAAGCCCGCCGCGCCGCCCGGCTCGTATTCGGCAATCCCGCGCTTCTGCGCGACCAGGCGCGCGCCACTTGGTACTGGACCTGGCTCGAATCGCTGGCCCATGATGCTCGCTACGCCGCGCGCTCGCTTCGACGGACGCCCGGCTTTGCCGCCATTGCCATCCTGGTGATCGCCCTCGGCATCGGCGCAAACGTCGCGCTCTTCACCGTCGTTCGCAGCGTGCTCCTTAAGCCGCTGCCCTATCGCGACCCCGGCCGGTTGGTTATGCTCTTCGAAACCGAATCGAAACGCAGCGGCCCCACCGCTTTCATGCCTGTGGCAGCCGGAAGTTTCAGCGAGTGGCAACAAGCCACTCGCGGCAAGGCCGAGATGGCGCTGGTTTCTCCCTTCCAGGACTACAACGTGTCCGGCGAAGGAGGAAAGCTTCCGGAGAAGGTGGAAGCGGCATGGTGTTCAGGGAATTTCTTCTCGGTGCTGGGCGTGAGCCCGATGCTGGGACGCGCCATCGCTCCTGATGATGACCGGCCCGGTGCCCCGGCGGTCGCCCTGCTTACCTATCCATTCTGGATGCGCCGATACAGTGGCGATCCCGCCATCGTCGGCAAGACCATCTGGCTGGATG
This sequence comes from uncultured Acidobacteriota bacterium, assembly GCA_963720105.1. GTDB lineage: Bacteria > Acidobacteriota > Terriglobia > Terriglobales > Acidobacteriaceae > Telmatobacter. The sequence goes on from CAVREL010000099.1 coordinate 3,436, forward strand.
CCAACCCCTACGAGGTCATCGGCGTGTTGCCCGAGTCCTTCCTGTTCAGCACTTCTTACGGCGGTGACAAGGTCCAGTTCTGGACACCGGTGGCCCACGAAGCGCCGCCCGCTCTCATGACCGCCTTTGACGATCATGAGTTCCTGGTAGCGGCGCGGCTGCTCTCCGAAACCACTCTGCCCAGCCTGGTGATGCAATTGAAGGCGGTCCAGAAGCACATCGAGATCACGCGCGCCCGGCCTGCGATCCATGATTCCGCGCTGGGGCGCTCGATGCTCGATGACGGCGTGGGCTCGTATAAGACACCTCTATACGCGATGTTCGCGGCTACCGGATGCGTGCTGCTGATTGCGTGCATGAACGTTGCCAGCCTGCTGGTGGCCCGCGCCGCCGCCCGCCGCAAAGAAATGGCCATTCGATCGGCGCTGGGAGGAGGACGAATGCGCCTGCTGCGCGAGCGCATCATCGAAAGCCTCCTGCTGTCGTCCGCCGGCGGCGCTTTGGGGATTCTATTGTCGGTCGCGGCAGTGCAGTGGCTGGTGCGGACGCGCGTCGACATGAACCGCATCGGCACTGTCCATATGGATGGCATGGTGGCGGGCTTCGCGGTGGGCGCGATCGCGCTGTGTGCCCTCTTTTCTGGATCGATTTCGGCTTTCGGGTCGGGGCATTCGCAAATTCTGGCCGCGTTGCAGGAGTCCTCCCGCGCGCAAACCGCAGGCCGTGCCCGGGCCACGCTTCGCCGAACGCTCCTGGTATTCGAGGTTGGACTGACCGTGATCCTTCTCGTCGGAGCCGGCCTTCTGCTGAAGAGCTATCAGCGGCTGCGCAGCAACGACATCGGCGTGCCGCTCGACCACGTGCTTACACTGAGCCTCGCCCTGCCGGAGGCGCGTTACAAGGAAGCGGCCCAGCAGGTTGCCTTTTTTGAGACTCTGATCGACCGGGTCCGCGCGCTGCCCGGCATTGAAGCCGCAGGACTGGTCAGCCGGGCTCCTGGCGAGGGCTATGGCGGAGATCGCATCTTCAACGTGGTGGAGCATCCGCCCGTGCCTCGCAACCAGGTTCCGGACCTCATGATCCGTGGCGCGGATCCGGGATATTTTGCCGCGATTCGCCTTCCGCTGATTCGCGGTCGCGTTTTCACCGCCGACGAGCGGCTGGAGCGCGCGCACGTGGCCGTCATCTCGCAATCGGCTGCGAAGATCCTGTTCCCCGGCGAAGACCCCATCGGCAAACATCTCCGGCCCGCGGACCACGGCAACTCCGCCAACTACGAGATTGTCGGGGTGGTGGGCGATACCCGCTGGAGGATTACCCAGCCCATGTTGCCAACCCTGTACTGGCCCATCTACGGCAACGACTACAGCGTGGCCACGGTCGTGGTGCGGGCGCCGGGCGACGTCAATGCCCTCGCCTTGCCGGTCGAGAAGATTGTGAGCCAGCTCGATCCGGACTTGCCGGTATCGGATGTGACGACCCTCCGCGAAGCCGCCGGCAAATGGACCATCGATTTCGAGTTCGATTCCATCCTCGTGCTGGCCTTTGCCGTGATTGCCCTGGTGCTTGCCGCTGCCGGCCTGTACGGCGTGCTCGCCTATCTGGTCACCCAGCGCACCACCGAAATAGGCATCCGCATCGCGCTGGGGGCAAAGCGGCAACAGGTGTTGCGCATCGTGCTCATCGACGGCCTCCGTCCCGCTCTGATCGGGCTGGCGCTCGGTCTCGCCGGCAGCGCCTCAGTTGTCCGCCTGATCCGCTCCATGCTCTACCAGACCAGCCCCCTTGATGGGGCGGTCTTCGCTGCTGTCACAGGGACATTGATCCTTGTCGCTGCGCTGGCCTGCATACTCCCCGCCTGGCGTGCTTCCCGCCTCAACCCCATGCAGGCGCTGAGAACGGAATAAGACAGAACCGAGGGACCAAGGGACCGAGGGACCAAGAAAGCAAGAGCTGTCGCCGCAGAATTCGCGAGCTCCCGTTGCCCGTGCTTTCTTGTCCACCAGTCCCTCGATTTCTCGCCTTTTGAGAATTCCCTTCATTCCGATCCGCTTCTCATGTATGGTTAGGCCGACCCCCAGACTGGGAATGTGGATGCAGGCTCGACCAGTCGGAGAGTCAGGAAGAGGAGGTCGGATGAAAGGCATCCGTTCGCTCGCGTGTGCCGCTCTCGCAACGGCATGTTGTGCTTCGTTGTTTGCTCAACAAGCCCCAAGCGGTTTCCATACCGTCAACTGCATCAAAGTCAAGCCGGAAAAATCCGTGGAATTCCGCAAATGGGTCGGGGAGGTCATGCAGAAGTACGCCCACTCGCGCGTCGATTCCGGGGCCGTCTCGACCTGGTACCTGTTGCGGGCTCTCATTCCGCAAGGTACTTCGGCAACCTGTGACTACCTGTCGGTTTCGATTTATCCGGGCGCGCCGCCAGAGCCGCTGAAGGCGGAAGAGGTCGGGGCCGCGCTGAAGAAGGCCGGCATCTCTATGACCGCCGATGAGTACATGACCCGCCGGGATTCCATCTCGACGCTGGTCTCGACGGGCGTGTTCCGCAACGTGGAGTCGCTGGGGTCGCCCCAAAAAGGCGGCTATCTTTCCGTGAGCTATATGAAGGCCGCAAACCTCCAGGACTGGTTGGACATGGAGCAGAAGTTCTGGAAGCCCATTGCCGAGGAAATGATCAAAGATGGCGTGCAATCCGGCTGGTCCGTGAACATCCAGGCATTCGGGCAGGAGAGCCAGTTGCCGTTTCAGGGGGTTACGGTCGACGCTTACCCGAGCTGGGATGCGGTCTGGAAAGACGATCCTCATTTTGCGGATCGCGTCAAGAAGGTACACCCTGACGCCGATATCAACGCCGCCTTCGATAAAGTTGAAAAGGCGCGGACCATGGTAAGAAGCGAACTCTATGCAATTGAGGACATTGTCACATCGGGCAAATAAACCTGAACGAAATGGGCGCGAAAGGTGGTATACCTCCCGCGCCCTTGTATGTGCGATTGCGGCTGCTCGTTGTTCTTAGTCCCTTAGCTCCTCAATCCCTGCCTGCGTTCTCGGTCCCTTGGTCCCTCGTTCCCTGCCTTACTGCACCACCGGCTCCGCCGGCGTCTTCGGCGCCTTCAGATGGGGCGCGTTGGGCGGCGCCGGCGCCTTGGGTGGATTGGCGGAAATCGATGGCGCCGACGGGAATCCCGATCCCTTCTTGATCCGCACGTCGCCCACGTCGGTGCTCAGGTTGATCTTCGCTCCCCCTCCGCCCACCACCAGGGCCACCTTCTTGCTCTCCCCTTCGGGAATACTCACTTCGTAATCGGAAAGAATGTCGCCATTGTGCGTGTAGGCGCTGATGCTTGCCGAAGCATTGGGCGGCAGCGTCAACTCGATATCCCCCTTGCCGCTGTTGCTCTTGGCCTCCACGTTATACGTTCCCGCCGGCTCGATGGAGATGTTGCCGTCCCGGTCCTCGACGTACGTGTCGCCATAGATCTGGCTCAGGTCCACGTTCTTCGAATGCGTCGTCACCCGCACGTTTCCCTTGGCCTCGGTGACTCGCAGGTCTTCATCGTTCAGTGTCATATCGCCGGGCAAGCTCTGCAGCTCCAGGTCCGTCACCGAGGTGTGCAGGTGAACCGCCCCGCTCAGGTTCTCCATGTGGGCTTCGCCGAAGATATCGCCGTTGAGCAGGACTTTGCCATGCACCTCGGAGAGCGTGAGATCGTTGCAGCGGCCGTCGGCGGCGATATCTCCATCCACCTGGTGCGCGGAGAAATCGCCCTTATCGGTGGAGAAATGAACCTGTACCGAGCCGGTGATCGAATTGAGATGAATATCGCCGTGGCCGGCGGTAATGTTCGCGCCGGCCCCCAGGTTGGCCGCGGTCACGTCGCCGCGTGCCGCGTTCACCGTCAGGTGTGCGCCTTTGGGAATCGCCACCGTGAGATTCAGGCGTCCGCTGCGGTTGCCCTCCGACTTCACCAGCACGTTATTGCCGCTCACCGTTACGTGCGCCGCTTCTGAAGCGAAGATCTTGTTGGCTTCCATGTCGGAATCGGCATAGGCCACCGCGTGCGCCTGCACCTGCATGGTGGCGCTGTCGCCGGCGGTGATGCTCACGTCCCCGCGCGGGTTCTGGATTTCGATGCTGGCATTCACCGGGATCTGCGTGTTCAGCACCTGCTGATCCATGTCGTGCTGCGGCCGTCCGAACATATTGAAGAAGTCGTCGCCCTGGTTGCCCCACTCGGCCCTCATCGGCCCCCACCACTCGTGGCTCCAGGCGGCAAACAATCCCACCACCGCCAGCACGATCAGAATCCCCACGAAGCTGCCGCCGCGGCGCACCGGCGTCTGCCGCCTCATGTCCAGCGCCCATTCGCCCAGCATGGCCACGCCGCCGCCGATCAGCAGCAGCGGCCACCAACGCCCGTACCAGGACCAGAATTCGCCCGAGTCGATGTGTCCGGTGGCGATCAGCAGCGCCACGATGCCTATCCCGATCAGGATGACCGGCCCGACCAGCGACGGCACCCGCGGCCCGTACCCGTAGGCGCCCTTCCACGCGTGGCGCTGCGCCCGCATCGCATCGCGCTGCGCGCGCCAGGCCGCCCGCTGCTGTTCACGGTACACCCGCCACTGTGTGCGCGGATCGTAAGGGGGCGGCGCGCCGCCCCCGGGAGGTGTATAGGGAGGTGTGCTGCTCATGACTGTCCCCCGTTGATGCGATCCAGATCATTCCGCTCGGCCGGCACAATGGATGTGCTCGTCGCGTTTGGGTTCGGTACGGCTCCGGCATTCGGCCCCTGCGGATAACCGCCGGGGTATTGCGCGTCCGGAGACATCGGCGGATAGCCTTCCATCTCCAGCGCCGCGCGCTCGGCCAGCAGCAGCACCCCCCACAGGATCAGCGCCAGCGGCCAGAACAGGTGCCAGAAGTGATACACCACTCCCGTCTGGTGCAGCAGCGCGATGATGCCCAGCAACAGGAGGAACGCGGGACCGCGCAGGCGGCGAATCAAAATATAGCGGTTCATCGAGGACCTCCCTGGGTGTCGCCCATGCGGCGCACCACCAGCCACACGCCCAGCCCGATCAAAAGCAGGGGCCAGGAGAACTCAAAGATGCGCCCGCCGATGTCGTCCAGCTGTCCCAGCAGGAACAGCAGCCCCAGTCCGATCAGGACAATCGCGCCGATCGGCTCCTTGCGCCGCCAATACCAGTGCGGATGCGGCGGAGGCATATCGGGCATGGGCGGATTCGTTACCCCGGCAACCGGCGTGAACGGCGGCGCCTGGTATGGCGGTCTGATACGGCGCTCCGTACGGCGGCTGGTATGCGCCCGTCGGAGCAGGTCCTGGATTCATGGGCCCCGGATTCTCCCGGCGGCACCGGTCCAGCCTGCGGCGGATAGGGCGGCTTGCCGCCCAGGTTCAGCCAGTTGCCCACTTCGTTCAGTCCCAGCGGATCGGGTATGGGCGTTCCATCGCGCACCGCCTTGGCCGTGTGGAATGCCTCAAACGACTGGTACAAGATCCACGCCGGGATGAATAGCCCGAACAATCCGTAATGCGTCGTGATGCTGATGATCACTACGAAGATGATGACGTGGATGAATCCCTTGAAATACTGGCCGTTGTACATCGCGCCTACGCCGGGAATCAGCCCCAGCACCGCGGCAGCCGATGGGTTCGGCCCGCCCGCCGGCGGCGCGATAAACGGATTGGGCACGTTCTGCCAGGCCGTAAAGCACGGCTCGCACAAAATCTGTCCCCCCGGGCCGTTGCGAACGCAGGTGCCGCACAGCGCTTTGCCACAGTTCTGGCAAAACGCCGTAGCCGTCACACCGCTGTGATTTACGCAATCCATACTGTGCTCCTTCTCCTTACTGCACGGGAGCCGCGGGAATGCGCGGGCCGTTCAGCAGACCCAAAGGTGTCGTGGTTCCGATATCTCTGGATCTGCTCATGGGAAAGCGATGTCTCCAGGTAATCAGTTGAATCGTTCAGGATCGTGGGAGCGCCCGATAAAGACGGGGGATCGACACGCGATCCCCCGTCCTTATGACTTGGAGTCTGTTGCGACTCACCCGGCCCCGACGGCTTTTTCTGGTTCTGGTCCTGCGTTCCAGAACTGTTCTGGGTGTTGCGCCGCAGCTCGCGCATCCGCGACTGCACCTCATACACGAACCGCAGGTGATCGTAGTAGCGAATGATCGGCGTTGACGCGGTCGTGAATTGCCGCTGGACGTACATCTTCAGCGACGTGGGCTTCAGGTCCGACATCCGGATCCGGCTCAGCCGCACGCCCGTCAGGTTGAGCGTCACCGCGATGGAGAAGAACGCCATGGCCGCGGTCATCAGCAGCCGCGGCTCGGCAAAGCGGCGTATGCGGGCCATCACGCTCTGCCGCTGTGCTACCACCATGATCGGCACCACGTTGCCCGCCGGGGTCGCCAATCCAAAGCCCGCCACTTGTCCGGGACCTGTCTGCGACAGCAACTTATCCAGCAGACCGGCGGGCACCTCTGGTTCCGGGGAGAGAAACTCCAGCCATTCCCGGCCCTGCCGGGCTTCTTCAAACAAGGTGGTGCAACTGGCGCATCCGGCCATGTGCGTGCTGAACGTAGCCTCGTCCTCTGACCGCAACAGGCCGTCCAGCGCGTCGGCCAGGAGGGTTTCCCACTGCCCGCAGGCGGGAGAGCTCGGAATGTGAGTGCGCTCCGGCATTTACATCACCTCCCGTTTATTACGTTCCAGCAGGCGCGCCAGTTCCGCGCGGCCGCTGCTGATCCGGGACTTTACCGTCCCTTCGGGGATGCCCAGCACCTGGGCGATTTCCTTGTAGTCCATGTCCTGCAAGTCCCTTAGTATGACGGCTTCGCGCAATTCCACTGAGACATTGGCTAGCGCGTTCTGCACCATTTTTTCCAGCTCTTTTTTGGCCGCCATCTCGTGTGGCGAAGGCCCTCGCGACTGCAGCCGGTCCACCGGCTTCAGTTCTTCGGCTTGATCCCAGCCTTCATCCAGAGAACTTGTCGCCCGCAGATTCTTTGTCCGCCGGAAGTTATCCACCAGCAGGTTGCGGGTCATGGTCGTGATCCACACCTGCAGACTGCCCCTTCCGGTGTCGAAACTGGCTAAATTCGAATAGATTTTCAGGAAAACGTCCTGCGTCAGGTCTTCGGCGTCGGCGGCCGAGCCGGTAAACCGGTAGCAGAGCCCGTAGACTCGCCGATGGTGCGTCACGGACCAGTTCGGCCCATGCGCCGGAATCCCCGTCCATGCAGCGGCGGACAACTTGGGACCAGTCGATCTCCAGGGGTCGTACCTCCCCGCGCGCGAATCGAGCTGCCTGGGCGCCGCGGGCTGCCTCGCCAGCTTGGGGGGCGCCGCTGGCCGGGGCTGCGGCAGTGGCCGGCTGCCTCGTCCCGCCGGTTTCCCGGGGGTCGATGCCGCGCCTCACCGGTTTTGGCGGCGCCGCCAGCCCTACCATGCTCCAGCTTAATGTACCCACGCACTGCATGCTGTGATGTACGCAGGATTTAACACATCGGTTCCCGGACGGGAAGCGGGCCACCATCGTTCCGGCGGAGCCCTATGCAAGTCGCCCGCTAGGCGGTCATCGGCACTTCCGCCGAAAGGATATTCATCGGCGTCACGCCTTGCTGGCGGAGGGTTCGCAGGCTGAGGGCGTCGTGGCGCTTGGCCAGGCGGTGCCCGTTGTGATCCACCACCAGCCGGCAATGGAACCACTGCGGAGGCTTCACTCCCAGCGCCCGGTACAGCAGGATCTGCCGCGCCGTCGATTTCAGCAGATCGGCGCCGCGCACCACCTCCGTGATCCCCATGGCGATGTCATCGGCCACGCACGCCAGCTGATAGCTGGGCATGCCATCGCGCCGCCAGACCACGAAATCCCCGAAATCCACGCCCGCCACGAAGCCCTGCGCTCCCAGGTTCTGGTCGACAAATTCGATCCCTTCGCCGTCGGGTACCCGAAATCGCCAGTTGATTCTCTCCGGGTTGTCAGGATCCACGCCGGTGGGACCCGGCAGTTGCGGCGCGCGCCACGATTCATGGCGGCAGGTGCCGGGGTACACCGGTTCGTCGTCCTGGGCTTCCAGCTTGAAGGCTCGCTGCCCGGCCGCGCTGCGCGATGCGCTTTCGTGGGGCGCGACCATCGCCGCCGCCAGGTCCTTGCGCGAGCATTTGCAGGGGAACAGGAACCCGCCGTTCAACAGCCTGCGCCATACCTCCAGATAGGCGGGACGGCGTTTGCTCTGCACGTAAGGGCCATAGGGGCCGCCGCGGTCCGGACCTTCATGCCAGCGGATCCCCAGCCAGCGCAGATCCTCCAGCGCGGCCTCCGCATATATGGCCTTGCTGCGATCCGGATCCAGGTCCTCCATGCGCATCACCAGCGCCCCGCCGGCATCGCGCGCCCGCTGCCAGGCCGTCCAGAACGTGCGCGCATGACCCACGTGCAGGTACCCCGTCGGCGAGGGCGCGAGCCTCCCGCGGTATGCCGACACCGGAGTGGGAACAATCGGAGCCACGTTCGCCCTTCATTCTAGTGAAGGGCTGGTGCGCGGTATATGGCACGTTTGATACCGGTGAATGGCCCGGCGCGGATAGAGCGGCTGCCGGAGGACTCGGTGGACATTGCTTTGTAACAAGGGCCCGAAACCACACTGTTCGAACTGAGCACGCACTGAGTTCCCGGAGGGAACGCAAGAAAATAGCCCAGGGTGAAACCCTGGGATAGCGCACCATATGAACCCCAGTCCCGTAGCGACTGTCTGTTTTGTCAACACAAAATATGGTGGGGAACAGCGCTGTTTTGAGTTTTTGAGGCATTGGCGATCTTTCCGCCCGATATGTTCTTTGACCGGGAGCGAGTCGTCAGGCCCGTTCCCGGTCCTCATCGGTCCGGATGAGTCGCAGCCGGCTATTCCTCGACAGGTTGGTCTCCACCAGAGCCCGTCTCCGCTTTACCGGATGGCTTCAGTATCTCCGAGCCGAGAACCGGCTGGGAAGAGAGCTTCAGGCCGCCGTCATCAGCTCCAGCCCACCCCCGAACGGGCCGATTCCATCCGCTGCCGAACCTCGCGAGCCTTGGCGTTCAGCCGCACCAGCAGCTTGTGCGCCAACGCCACGCGCACCACTTTGGCCGGCTTGCCCGCCGCCATCAGCCGCTGGCGGAAGGCCTTGAAGTCCGGTTCGTACTGCCCCGCCACGCCGGCCGCCATGTACAGAATCTCGCGCACCGCCGGCCGCCCTCCCCGGATGGCCCGCTTGCCCTGATACTGACCGCTGTCCTGCGCCAGAGGCGCCAGTCCGGCCAGCTTGGACACCGCCTTGTTCGTCAACGTGCCGATCTCCGGCATCTCCGCCATCAACCGCGCCACAGTGCGGTCCGACACTCCCTTCACCGAACGCCAGGCATGATCCAACTCACGCCACACCGGATCCTCGCTGATCAACCGGGCCACCGAGCCCGCCAACTGCTCGATCTGTTCCTCCACCACCGCCAGCAGCCGCGCGAATTGTTCGCACACCTCCGGTTCAGTCACCAGCCGCGCCTGATTGCGCTCGGCCGTGCGCATTTCCGTCAACTGCCGAAGCCGTATCACCAGCGCGCGCAGCTTTTGCTGGTTGGCCTCCCCCAGGATCGTGGCCTGGCTGTTCTTCACCTCCGCATACCAGGCGATCGCGCCCGTGTCGATCCGGTCCGTCTTCTCCAGCAAGCCCATGGCCTGGGCAAACTGCCGCACCGCGCGCGGGTTCAGCACCGCCACACCCATACCCTGCGCCGACAGAAGCGCCCACGCCTGACGCTCGTAACCGCCGGTGGCCTCCAACGCCACCAACTCCACCTCGTGGCGGTGGCAGAAATCCGCAAGAGCGGCTATGCCCTCCGCATCGTTGCTAAAGCTGGCCTGCTCACCGTCTCGCCCAATCCGCGCTTCCAGACTGCGGGCGGCAACATCCACTCCACAAATCACTCGTGTCACGGTATAACCTTCCTTGTAAGTGCGATGGATTTCATCGTTCGACTGTTCGGTCGTTCGTGACTTGGGCAGCGGTCCCTAGCTACGGGACGATGGGCAACCATCAAGGGACGTACGGGAGCCGCCCGCCCGCGGGGGAACCGATTCCTCGGTTCCCCCACCGCAACAGTCTCGCCGAAACTGCCGCTGTTCTACAGATACAAGGGACGTAAGAACGGACCCATTTCCATGTTTTCTGGGTGCCGCAACGCGCCATCTTAGACTGCGGTTGTCTTTCGTAACTTCCGAATCGGCGGTGATAGTGCGCCATGAGCACGAAGGCGGAATAGTGCCAAACGTGCGTAACTGCTTAACCGATGAGGGTCGGCCCCTCGGAATCGGCTTACAGGAGCGGATTCCAAACCACCTTCGGCGGCTGTGGCCAAAAGCCATGGTCGTGAGCGCGGAAGGAAAAGGCCCAGCTTGACTGGGTCAGGTGTCAGGCAAGAAGAGGACCGAAAGGAAACCACCGTTGAAGTGTCGAAACCGATGAGACGATGTCAAAACCGCAGCATAGTGACTACTGCGGGACAAAGCTTCGACGAAACCTGTTTACGGGCGGAGCGGCATCCGGCATGAGAGGTGGCCTGAGCTTGCCATGAGGCGGATAGGCCGAACACGGGAAATCTTCAAGTGATGCCAAGAGAAAACCTATAAGTGCGACCCACGAAAAGGGAAATATCGATGCACTTGAAGATGGCGGATCATCCTGTAGTAGCGTTGAAGCGTCTGTAATGGACGGGGAGCGAAGAGGATGACATAGCTCGACGGAAGGATTGGCCAACTGGGCAACCAGGAGGAGCCTTTGCTTCCAGAGACTGTTTGTTCTCGAAAGAGACAGACTACGGCTATGAAGAGCCGTGTGAATCGAGAGGTTCAAGCACGGTTCTGTGAGGGCCTCGGGGTGCCCGGGGCTACTCGACCGACAACAATGCTTGTCGGCGTTGCATTCAGCGAAGGTTGGTCAAGGCTGCACGCGATATATCTGAACTGCATGACCTTCTGACTTGATACCCTGAATGACGCGGTCAACGATCTGCTCAACCCCTTCGCAGAGCTCAGGGTCAGCGTCAGGATGACACCGTTTCGGGGTAGGGAAGGTCCTATCTTACGCCGAAATTCCTGGATGGTTCGTTTTGAATAGCCGGAAAAGGGATCAGTTGGAAGAATCACCGTCCGGATCGGGCTTTTCGTGGTCGTGATGGTCGTAGCGGTGCACCGTCTCCATCAGATGATCGGGGTTCACCGAAACCTGCACCACGTCCAGTTCATGCCCGTCGGCATCCAGAACGAACACCCCCATCCGCGATCCTTCGGGGCGCATGAAGATCAGGGTCTGCGTCTCGCCATTCCGGCTGGTTTCGCGAATCACGCGCTCCCACCCCGGCCCCAGCTTTGACTGGCAGAGTTCATTCAATTCCTGTCCGTCCATCGGCGCGTCGAACTGTTCGAACTCGGCCACATGCATGTTGCCTACCCCGCCGTCGGTCGCCTTGTGCGATATGAAGCTGATCAGGCCAATGAACGGAATGCGCGTGGCGTGCACGTGGTAGCGGCTTTCGATGGTCCGCACCACGCCGTCAAAGCCCTCCCCGCCGCCCGCCAGCACCGCGACCGGAATCAGCAAGGCCACAAAGCACACCGGGATCAACAGAAGCCGCCTCATTCCGTGCCTCCCTTCGTCTTGTCCTTGTCCTTCTCTTTGGTTTTGTCCTTGACCTGCGGGTTGCCCTGGATGTCGCCCAGGACTCCCAGCCCGCCCAGACCCTTCAGCTTGCCCAGGTCCTCCATGCGCACCGGGCCCAGAATCAGCACGATCGACAGTTCTTTCGGCTCCGCGGACAGAACGAACATGCCCCGCGTCTCCCCGTTCACCATCTTCAACAGCACGTCGGTGGTCTCGCCCGAATTGCGTTCGTGGGAGTGCACGATGGGCGTCCATTCGCTGGTCGAGAAATAGGAGCGCAGCTTCTGAACCTCTTCCATCGAGTACTGGTTTTCCTTATCGAATTCGTAATTGCGGACGTAAATTCCATCCAGGTTTTCGATCAGGTGGCGCGTCGCCACTTCGTCCTGGTCCTTGCCGTTCATGAACTTCGCCGCGAACTCCAGCATGTTCTTGCCCAGCGTCACCTCGGTCACGTTGGAGGCGCGCGCCGCCAGTTCCTTTTCCACCGCCGGCGGAATCGGCAGCGGCGATTGGTCGGGCGGCGGATTGTTTTGCGCCCCGGCCGTCGCCATTCCCAGCAGCAGCGCGCCCAGCGCAAGGTAGATCGTTCGGGTCTTCATTGGTATCTCCATGACTGCCGTCTTCTTCCACATACTTGTCATCCTGAGGAGCCGGGTAACGGGTGCCGGGTGCCCCATCCAAGCTCCGCTTGGGCGGGAAACCACGATCCTTACTCATCCCCGCGGTTGTGCGCCGTCAACTGCGCATTTACTTCATTCAATGCATGGCCCGTGATGCGCAGCGCGATCATCACCTGCCGGCGCGCTTCTTCTCCCTGGCGCTGCTCTTCCGCCTTGCGCATTCTCCACTCCATAGCGCCGCCCAGCATGGCCGCCACCAGCAGCCCTGCGGCAACTCGCTGCCACGCCAGCCAGACATTGTGCCGCCGACGTTCCACCGTCAGCAAGCCGCGCCGCTGCATCACTCTCCGCTTCAGGCTGGGCGGCGCCGGACGCCGCTCCAGCGCCTGCCCCAGTTCCTTTTCAAAGTCGTCCATCGGTTCAAGCTCCACGGATGTACTCCCGCAAATGACTCGTCGCTTTGGCGCGCAGCAACTTCAGTCCGCGCTGCAGATTGCTTTTCACCGTCGCCAGCGGCGCATCCATCACTGCCGCGATCTCCTCCGGCAACATGTCCTCCTGGTAGCGCAGCACCAGCGCCGCGCGTTGCCCCTCCGGCAGCGTGGCTAACAGGGCCTCCAGCCGTCTCGCCAGCGGAGAAGTGCGCTCGTCGGCTTGCGCTCCGTGCGACTCCTCGATTTGCACCCACAGGTCCGTTCCCCGCACCCGGCGCCGCCGCAACGCGTCCGTCGATCGGCTCATGGTCACCCGCCGTAGCCAGTAGCAGGCGTGCTCCGGCGTCTCGATCTTGACCAGGTTGCGGTCCAGCTCCAAAAAAACGTCCTGGGCAATCTCTTCGGCCAGCCCACGATCGCCGGTCATGCGCAGGGCGAGCGAAAACACCATGGACTGATGCTCGTCCACGAGTTGTTCGAAATCCGGCTGCCATTGGTGCGCCATGGGTTTCGCTTCTACTTTCTTATCCGCAGGGAGTTCGATCTCAGAATGCAAAGATTTACGCGCGCCGCAACCAAAAGTTCAGGCGGGGCGGAGATGCAGCGCCCGGCAGATCGCCGGGGATGAGTTTTTCACAGCTTGCAATGTCGAGCGTGGCTGGGAGACCGGGCCGGATTCCAATCCCATACTGCATGGTGAAACCGATCATAATCATTTGCTTGCGATGGGCCAAAAAATCGCGCAATTCTTACCGCTGCCGGGTGAAGTTTTTGCCCTACACGGGTAGGAATTTCCGGGTTGCCTGAGATTGAGGATTATTTTGCATTTCACATTATTTTTGTGTTGTCCCGGGCCGCTGAGCCATGTAAGTATGGCTTTGGTTTATTCGAAAAGGTTGCTTTTTAGTTAGTGCTGTAGCGGAAAGGCATGCTCTCTGTCCCCCGCCAAAGCTGAAAATAAAGAGGTTGCTGAGTAGTTCTACAGGTGTACCCCGTCTTCGTGGCGCTCAGAACAGCCCGCGTACAAGTGAAAGGCCTTCCCTTTTCGAGCGCGACGGCAAGAAGTTGTTGGCGCTGTTTCCTGCGTACGTGGAAGGCCTTTCACCGAGCAATACCCCAAACGATTTGGCGCATCCGGTCCGCCGCCCCCAGCGGTTGTTCCTGAGACCTGTTCGACCGCCCCGGAGATGCGCCTCCAGCACGCCGCCGTTCGCAAAGAGCGGCCCATTCGCAAGACAAGCAAGGCCATTTTCGAGACATGAAGGTTTTTCATGAAAGCTCCCCGGCTCTCTCCCTCCCTGCTCCTGCTTGTCATCGGGTCCATTCCCGCATTCGCGGGCGTGGTGGTCAACAGCCCCGCCAGCGGCGCCGATGTCTCCTCGCCGTTCACGCTCTCTGCCAGCGCTGCAACCTGCTCCTCGCAGCCGGTCAGCGCCATGGGATATTCGCTCGACAGCAGCCCCGATACAACCACCGTGAACGCCCAGACCCTCGATGCCAGCGTGTTCGCGGCCAGCGGCGGACACACCGTGCATGTCAAGGCATGGGGCGACAAGGGAGCGGCTTGCGTTTCCGATGTCGGTGTCAATGTCGCCGCCGACACTGCCCTCGTACCTTCCGGCGCAACCAGTGTCGGCGCCATCCAGACCCTCGGCAACTGGCAGGAACTCCACGACCCCGGCACCCCGGGATGGTCCAATGGGGCGATGTCCCTGGTGTCCTCGCCTTCGATGGGGGGAACCGCGCGAAAGTTCTACACCACGTTCGGCAACAACGGCGGGGAGCGCTATGACGTGGCCTTCGCCGACGACGAGGCGGCCGCGAACTTCGTGTATGACGCCTGGGTGTACCTGACCAATGACGCCGCAAGCATCGCCAATCTGGAAATGGACCTTTACCAGGTCATGCCCAATGGCCAGACGGTCCTCTTCGGATTCCAGTGCGACGGCTGGACCGGCACGTGGGACTACAACGCCAACTGGACCGGGCCGGCCAAGCCCACCAATCAGTGGATGCATTCCAGCGCCCCGTGCAACCCCCGCAGCTGGGGCAGGAACCAATGGCACCACGTGCAGATCAGTTATTCGCGCACGGAATACGGCGTGGTCACCTATCACTCCGTGACGCTCGACGGTAAGGAAATGGCCATCAATGCGACCGCGCCCTCCGCCTACGCCCTGGGATGGTCTCCGGTTCTCCTCACCAATTTCCAGGTCGACGGCCTGAGTGGCGGCTCCAACACCGTCTATCTCGACAACCTCGTCATATACCGCTGGTAAGTCCTCTCTGTTTTGCTCGCGGGCGATCGTCGCATTATGGATCGTCCCGTCTTGCCTGGCACAAATCACTGCTGATTGAAATGACCGAATTCCAATCACAAAGAACGTTCGCAAAGAACCATGACTTCAGACATGGAAGTGATTTATGCGTCTCTTCAGAATCTGCTCTCTCGCCCTGTTTATCCTCGTCATCGCGTCTGTTCCCGCCCTCGCAGGCGTGATTGTTTACACTCCCGGAAATGGCGCCACCGTGGGCTCGCCTTTCACGGTTTCCGCATTCGCTAACTGGTGCGGCGCACAATGGGTCACCGCGATTGGTTTCTCCGAAGACAATTCCACCTATACAGCTACCGTGCAGGGGCAGACATTGAACGCTTCGGCATCCTCCGGCGGCGGATGGCACACCCTGCACGTCAAGGCGTGGGGCCAGTACGGCGCGGTCTGCGACACCGACGTCTCGTTCAATGTCACCGCCGGCTCAGGGCTCATCCCTGCCTATTCCGCCAGCGTCAGCGCCATCCAGTCGTTGGGTAATTGGATCGACGAACATGACGGATCAACCGGAGGGTGGTCGAGCGGGGCCATGGTGATGACCGGTTCTCCCTCGCTCAGCGGACACGCGCGCGAGTTCTATACCGTGTACAGCAACCATGGCGGCGAGCGTTACCACGCGGCCTTCTCCGATGACGAAGCTGCCCACAACTTTGTCTACGACACCTGGATCTATCTCACCGGCTCAGCGGGCAACATCGGCAACCTGGAAATGGATCTGAATCAGGTAATGCCTAACGGACAAACGGTCATCTTTGGTGTTCAGTGCGACGGATACACCCTCACCTGGGACTACAACGCCAACTGGACCGGGCCCACCAAGGCGACCAACACCTGGATGCATTCCGGCGCCCCTTGCAACATCCGAAGCTGGGGAAGAAACCAGTGGCACCACATCCAGATCAGCTACTCGCGTACCGACTGGGGTGTGGTCACCTACCACTCCGTTTGGGTCGACGGCAAGGAACAATCCATCAACGCCACCGCACCTTCGGCGTACGCCCTGTCCTGGGCTCCCACCATTCTCACCAACTTCCAGGTCGACGGCCTCGGCGCCAGCGGCTCCGTCACCCTCTTCGTGGACGATCTGGTCATCTACCGCTGGTAGCTACTTAGTGGTTAGTGGTCAGTAGTTAGTGGTTAGTGGTTAGTGATTAGTAGTTAGTGATTAGGGGTTATGTAGAAGCGTCGTAAATTTCGATACTTATACCAGGACGGAGTATAAAAGCCCGCGAAGCGGGCGCCAGATGGTAGCCCCAGGCGTAAGCCTGGGGAATGCCGTGAATCGAATCGGCCCAGCCCCCGTAGGGGGCGAAAGAACCACACGCGATGACTGCCGCAGGACAAAAAGGTAATCGGCGCGTTGCTTGACTCACCACACTAGATCACTAACGACTACCCACTGCACTCAAAACAATTCCGGAATGCTATGGAACGCAATCCGCGTCGGCGCCGCCTTGTAGGCGCTGAGCATGGTCGCCGGCGCCAGCGTGCCCAATCCATATTTGGAATTCAGCGCATCCATGGCGGCCACTAGCCGCGCCCGGCTCTGTTCGCCGTCCAGCGCATCGAAAAGACTCAACGTATGCAGGCGCGTGGGCACCAGCCCGCCCAGTTGCACTCCCACAAAAAACGGATGCTCGTATTGCGCCCCCTTCGGCTGGGACTCCCACAGCTTGCGCAGGGCGGCGATCAGCGTCTGGTTGTCCTGGCATTCCGTCACCTTCACTTCTCCGTGCCATCCCCGCGTCGGAACCCCGAAGCGGGAAACCGGTGAGTTTTCGCCCCGCGGCACCGCGAATCCCACCGCCAACCCCACGCCCCCCGCCCACAGCCCTCCGGAGCGCAGCCGCATGGCTGCCTTGTGCAGCAGCTTGTGGGCCACTGCCCAGGCCTTTTCCTTGGTCCGCATGTCGGGCGCCAGAACGTGCGAATGGCTGATCGACTTCAGATGCTCGTGCTCCGACATCTCGAAATCCTCGCCCTGCAGCCAGTGCCATAACCGCTCTCCCCACACCGATCCCCAAAGCTGCCCGGCCTGCTCGCAATCCAGTCCCAGCAGATCCTCCATGGTATGAATCCCGCGCTCGTTCAGGCGCTTTTCCGTGCGCGCCCCGATCCCCGGCAGATCGCGCAGCCCCAGGTGCCGCAATGCTTCAGGAAGAAGATCGAGGGGCAGCGCCACCAGGCCGTCCGGCTTCTCCATGTCGCTGGCCACTTTGGCGAGATACCGGTTGGTGGCCAGCCCCACTGAGCTGCGCAGCATCTCCCCCACGCGTTCGCGGATCGTGGCCTTCACCTTCCGCGCCAGTTCCAGCGCCGCCAGCAGCGGGCGTTCCCGCCCCATCAGCCGGCAAGTCATCTCATCGATCGAGCAGACCGCCGTCACCGGCAGGCAGCTCTCCACCGCTTCCACCACCCGGTGGTGGTACTCGGTATAGAGCTCGTGCCGCCCTTCCACCAGGATGATGCCCGGACAAAGCCGCTTGGCCTCGGCGACTATGGTTCCGGTCCGCACACCGAAGGCTTTGGCCTCGTAACTGGCTGCGATACAGGAGGTTGTGTCCGCCATCATGGGCACCACCCCCACCGGCCTGCCGCGCAGTTCGGGGCGGTCCTGCTGTTCCACCGAGGCGAAATAGGAGTTCAGGTCCACGAAAAGCCAGTTCACCGTGGGGCCGCCGGAAGGTGGCTCGGCTACCGGCTGGGGAGCGCTCGTGGCCAGCCAATCGTCCAGGCAGTGGTCCGGAATGGGCTCCGATTCCATTTTGTTCTATTTTCGTCTTCTATTCCCCTTACTTCAAGGATAATCACAGTGGCCAGTCGATTTTCTTTGGTGGTAAACTATCTCCATTCCAGTTCTCTCGGGCTGAATTTCGGCAGTCGGCCGTGATCGCGGGAATATGCATCTAAGTGGTTAAGTCTGGTTGCGTCGGGTTGAGTATATGCATAATTTGATCCACTGGCTCATCACGAGCGGAAGCCTCCTGGCGCTGATCGTCACCGCCGGGGTCGGGATTCTGTTGGTGTGTTGCCTCGGTTGTGCCAAGTGCCCTTGCCGGGAGAAGGACGATATCTTCAGCCGGCACGAAGTATAGGGCTAATAATGTCTCACGCAGCGCGCGTGCCCCGGCGGAACGCATTCGCCACTCACCGGATTTCCTCGTCCAGACTGAACTCCGCAGCCGAAGCTTTTGGTTTCCGCGTATCTGCCTTGAAATTTCGCCGTTCTTAATTCAAAACTGATTGTCATCCTGAGCGCAGCGAAGGATCTGCGGTTGCATTTTCATGCTTTCGGGTGGAACCCCGTTCCATCTGGACTGCCCTGAATGCGGTGACGGACTGGTTAAATTACGCGGGCTGGCCGATGCGGGCGGGCTCTTCGACGCGCGCGTTCTCAACCAGCTTGATAGGGTAATACGCGTTGCGGTTGTACTGCTTCACCATGCGGTTGGTGTTGAAATAGGAGCCGTTGAAGGCCAGCGTGGTGCGCATGATCCGGGCCCATTTTTCCGGCGCCTGAAGATACAGCGGGACAACCGCGTTCTCTAGCTTGTGATAGAAGTTGACCGCCTCTTCGGCGTCGTTGGCGCCATCTTCGATGGCCCAGCCGGTGACGCCTTCGATGCATCCCTCGATCCACCAGCCGTCGAGGATCGAGAGGCTGGGCACGCCGTTCAACGCCGCCTTCATGCCGCTGGTGCCGCTGGCTTCATAGGGGCGGCGCGGAGTGTTGACCCACACATCGACGCCCGCGGTGATGATCGCTCCCAGCTCCCACGAGTAGTTTTCCAGGTACACGATCTTCAGCAGGTCGCTGGACAAACTGGCTGAGCGATCGAAAACCTGGCGGATGAGCGCCTTTCCCGGCTCATCCTGGGGGTGTGCCTTGCCGGCCACGATGATCTGCAGCCCGCCCGCCTTGGCGGCGATGGCGGCCAGCCGCGCCGGGTCGGTAAACATCAACCCGGCGCGCTTGTAGGTCGCCACGCGGCGGGCAAATCCCAGGGTGAGCAAGCGCGGGTCGAGCACCAGCCCGGTCCGCGATCCTACTTCAGCCATCAGGTTTTCCTTGGCCCGGGTGTGCGCGCTGAGGATCGCATTTTCCGGCAGATCGATGGCGTTGCGCAGGTAGAGATTGTCGCGCCGCCACGCCGGGATGTGCGTGTCGAGCATCTGCTGGACTGGCTCCGATGCCCACGTAGGCGCGTGCACGCCGTTGGTTATCGAGTCGATGGGAAATTCGGGGAACATATCGCGCGACACTTTGCCGTGTTGCAGGGCCACGCCGTTGGCATAGCGCGAAAAGCGCAGGGCCAGCACGGTCATGTTGAGCAGCCCTTCGTGGAAGCAGTTCAAGCGCTGCAGGCGCGCGGTGCGCTCCGCGCCGAGAATGCGAATGGCCTGCTCGTTGGAAAAGCGATCGTGCCCGGCCGGAACCGGGGTGTGGGTTGTGAACACGCACTTGTTGCGCACCGCCGCCAGATCGGCTTCGGTTGGCGCGCCCAGCGGCCCGCCGCCGAGCTGGCTTTCCAGCAGCGCCAGGGTCAGCAGCGCCGCGTGGCCCTCGTTCATGTGGTACACGTTTACATGCAGGCCCAGGGCATTGGCCATGCGGACGCCGCCCATGCCCAGCACGATCTCCTGCTGCAGCCGATAGTTGGTGTCGCCTCCGTAGAGATGGTCGGTCAGCCCGCGGTCCCAGCCGCCGTTGCCGTCCAGGTCGGTGTCGAGCAGGTAGATGGGAACAATGTGTCCGGAGCGGCCTTCCAGGTCGTAGCGCCAGGCGCGCACATTCACGGTGCGATCTTCCACTGAGACCGTGATGCGCGCCGCCTCCTCGGTGCAGAAGTCCGCCGGGTTCCAGGGTTGAACCTCTTCGGTCTGCGCACCGGATCGGTCCAGGTGTTGGTGGAAGTATCCCTTGCGGTGCAGGAGTGTGAACGCAACCAGGGGAATTTCAAGGTCCGCGGCCGAGCGCAGGGTGTCTCCCGCCAGAACGCCGAGGCCGCCCGAATAGGTGGGCATCGCCGGGTGAATCGCGATCTCCATGGAGCAGTAGGCAACCAGGCCGGAATGGGGAAGTGCCTCGTACGAAAATGGCTTCCTTTTTGATGCTTGCATGTTGTACCTTTTACGCCTCCGGCTGCCCCTATCACTTCAGGCAGCCACCTCTAAAAACAGCACGGCTCACCAATGAGGGCGAATTGCTCCAGAGAACCGGGGTCAATCCCCCGATTCTAGCAAGGAACGTCCTCAAAGAACTGCAACTTTTCGACCACCATGAGACGGGAACCCGAAATGCCACGTAGAGTTCCTCTGCGGCGCCCGGGCAATCCATAAGACGCGTTTGAAACAAAAATGATTTCGCGCAAGATCAAGATATCGCATCTGGCTGTGATCTATCTGACAGCTTGGATGCGGGCATCCACCCGGTGCGCGCCTCCGGAGGCGTGACAAATGTGGATTTGGGGCACCATCGCGGTCCGCGCGGCGTAGCGCTCGCCCAGCGTCCGGGCGAATTCCCGCGCATGATCTGCCTCCACCAGGTTCACCGTGCACCCGCCAAACCCGCCTCCGGTGAGCCGTGCGCCGACCAGGCCGGGCAGCCCCTGCGCGAGCTCCACCATCGCGTCGCACTCCGTGCAGCTGGCCTCGAAATCCTGGCTGTAACTCCGGTGCGCCTCGGACATCAGCCGGCCCAGTGCGGCCAGATCGTGATTGATGAGCGCATCCGCTGCCGCCACGGTGCGCGCGTTTTCGGTGATCACGTGGCGAGCTCGCTTCAAGGCTTTGGGACTCATTTCGGCGCCATACTTTGCTAGGTCCTCCATGGTGGCGTCGCGCAGAAAACGGACTTCCGGGCGATGGCGCGCGATCACCGCTGCAGCTTCTTCCACCTCGGCGCGGCGGCTGGTGTATTCCCCACCGCTCACCGCATGGCTCACCATCGTGTTGGCAATCACCAGTACGACCGACGGAGGTATGGGCGCCAGCTTGAAGCTGAGATCGCGGCAATCCAGAAGCAGGGCGTGATCCCTGGCGGCGTTGGCGGAGATGAACTGGTCCATGATTCCGCTCCTGGCGCCCACAAACTCGTTCTCGGCGCGCTGGCACAAGCGGGCCAGCACCGGGCCGGGATAAGTAACTCCGATCAGCGACGTGACTGCCAGCGCCGTGGCAACCTCCACGGCAGCTGAGCTGGACAGTCCGGACCCGAGGGGGACATCGCCCCACAGACTGAGATTAAGTCCTGGAATTCTATGGCCTTCGCTACTCAGGATGGCGAGCACGCCGAGGGGATAGTCGCTCCAATGATGGGTAGCGTTTGGCGGAAGGGCGGCGGCATCGAACACCCGCTCTTTTCCGTAATTCTCAGAGTAGATGACGATCTTGCCATCGGGCCGCGGGGAAATGCCGGCGAGGGTGGCGAAATCGATCGCCGCGGGCATCACAAAGCCCTCGGCATAATCGGTGTGCTCACCGATCAGATTCACGCGGCCGGGGGCCGCAAACATTTCCGGCTCGCGGTGGAATCGGGCTACGTGCAAAGAACGCAAAGCTTCGGGATCGTGCATACCGCTCCAACGTACATCAATATCAAATCGAAACCCATACTCCAAATTGCAGCGTGCGCCGGCGCCACGCAACGAAACGGAGGAAAACAGGGCGTAAATGAGAACGTTTACTTAACGCGCCCCAAAACGTCCTTGCCCTTTGTTCCTGTTATCACACATTGCAGGCTTTGCTGAAGACCTCCCAGATACGATCGAGCCAGGCCTGATGCTCGGGTTTCATGAGCACCGATCGAAGGCATGTCACCTTGTCAGCCTCCGGCGACCCGGGATTTTCCGACCGGAACCAGCGTTGCGGCAATTGTACTAGCGCCAGGTGCAGATTCCCCATCGCGCACGCATCAAAGATTTGCTGCGCCCGGTCGGAGGATTCGCGGGGCGTTCCCGCTGCCAGCTTCCAGACCACAATGTCCAGTTCGGGCCGGCCCTCGGCCAGGGGTTGGAAGCGGTCGGGATATTGGCGAAGCCGCCGGTCCAATTCCAGCGCCGCGGCGCGCCCGCAGGCAAGTCCGCGGGCAAACTCGCCGCCCGGGATCAGGGGCAAAAGCTTTTGGGTGGACCACAGGGCGACAGCAGCGGCGCCGGCGCGGGAACACTCCAGGCTGATCTCCCCCAGGTGCAACCCGCTGGAGGTGAAATAGGTATAAGGCGAATCGTGCTTGTAGAATCGGCCGGCCGCGGGATCGCGGAACAGCACGCATCCGCACCCGTAAGGCTGGAGACCGTGCTTGTGCGGATCGACGACAATGGAGTCTGCCTGGTCGATGACCGCAAAAGCTCGCCGGGCGGGTTCGTCAAGGGCCTCGGGAATGAGTTTGAAGTAGCCACCATAGGCCGCATCGACATGAACTCTGAAGCCGTACCTGTCGCGCAGAGCGAGGATCGCGTCCAGGGGATCGACGGCTCCGATCGCGGTCGTACCCAGCGTAACGACCACCGTTCCCACGTCGCCCTTGCGGAGCTCGGACTCGAGCGCTTGCGGAGATAGCCGGCCGCGATTGTCGGTGTCGACGCTATGGAAGGGCAGCTTGAGGACGGCGGAAATCCGTTCGTGGGTGTAGTGCGCCTGCTCAGAGCCCAGAATCCGTTTCCCGGGGACGGTTTGGCCGGCCACCCAGAGAGCCTCCAGGTTGGCGATCGTGCCGCTGGAGGTGAGGTGGCCGAGGAAGTTGGGCGCGGTCCAGCCAAACATTGAAGCGATCCCGGCGACCGCCTCGATCTCCATGACGGAACTGGCCCGGCCGCCGTCGCGGGCGTGATTGTTGGGGTTGATCGCCATCGCCAGGGCATAAGCGGCCCGCGCCACCGGATGCGGCGGCTTCAGCATCTGGCCCGCATACAGCGGATGGAAGTACGGATAGTTATCGCCCAGCCGGTGAGCGGTTTCTTCCAGAACCGCAGCGATCGCCGAAGTTTGCTCCGCTGAGCGCGGCTCGGGAACAAAATCAGGCAGGGACGCGAATTCCAGGTTCAGCCGCTCGCTTGCACGCGCCAGCAGCCCGGGCACGGGATCGGGAATTACGGAGGAGCCCATGGCGACCCTTTACCCTATCACAGCCCCGGCTGGACACAGTAATCCATTCATTCTGAGATAGTTCGTGCATCGATAATTCTCCGAACCCAATCCCGAAAAAGAAAAAACTGTACCCTTTGAGAGGCAGCAATGGTACACTCAGCTCAGCGTTAGAGCCGAACCGGGCGTGTGCAGTAGCTCGCCCAACCAAGCAAGATTCTGCCAGTGGTCGCTCCGATTCATCCAGCGCAATTCAATCCAGGAAACACGAGCAAAGATGGAACAAGGTACTGTGAAGTGGTTCAATGACGCGAAGGGCTTCGGCTTTATCTCGCGCCAGAACGGTGAGGACGTCTTCGTGCACTACTCGGCAATCAACACCAGCGGATTTAAGAGTTTGCAGGAAGGCCAAGCCGTGCAGTTCAACGTGGTGAAGGGCCCCAAGGGATGGCAGGCTGCGGACGTTCAGCCGCTGTAAACCGATAAAGGCCGGACACCCGGCAGAATCGAGCAACACGAGAGGGTTGAGCCTCATCTCAACCCTCTCGTGTTTTTATGTCCTCCCAATCCTGCTCTCGATAAATCTTCTCGGCTCCGGATCCGGCAGCATGTCCTGTCCGCCTAAAGGATGAGGATGAATTGAAAAAACTGGAAAGGTTCGTGACAGAGTATAAGGAACTCGCTAAGGTTCTCAGCCCAGGCGACTTTCGGGCGCTCCTTGGCGCCACACTTATCAATACCGGCCCGGTGATGAAATCCGGAAAGCTCACTGCCGTCGACGCCGCCATGAGCCGCAATTTGACCGTTCATTTCAACCAAGTGCCGGTAGTCCTTCCCCTCTCCGACATCGATTGCCTCCTCCAGGAACGGAAGGATAACCCCACCTTCGGGAACCTGCGCGAGATCTATGCGCGCAACTGTTACCTGTTCGGATTGCGATTGGATGTGCCTCAGCGCGCGGTTCTGGATCTCGGAGCCAACCGGGGCATGTTCTCCATTCTCGCCCTGGTCGCCCTGCAGGCGGAACTGGTTGTCGGTGTGGAGCCCAGATCCTGGTACGACGCCATTTTCGACCTGCTTCTGAAAGCCAACCACTGCGATCCGGGCCGCGCTCCCCGTTACGATCGCCTTGTCGCCTCTCCCTCCACGGAGCAGAAAGATCCAAGCCGTTTCGTTTCCATTTCCACCATTCTTCGCCAAAGGAATATCGAACGATTCAACCTGGTAAAGATCGATATCGAGGGGGGCGAAAAGGACCTGTTCAGCGAGCCGGAATGGTTGGCTCACGTGGATACCATCACCATGGAGTTGCATCCCAGCTTTGTCGGCGATCTGTCCCTGATTCCGGACGCGCTGCGCAAGTACGGATTCAAGTTCGCGTTATTGAGTCAGGCTCGGGAGCCCGCCGCGATCGATTCCGCAGAGTTTCTCATCGCTTCTTGTACTGGCGCACTCGCCAGCTGATCCGGCTCCCTGAAGTTCGCATCCCAAAAAATGCTGTCATCCTGAGCGGAGTTTGGCGCGTTTTGCGGGCCAAACGCAGTCGAAGGACCTGCTTTTCGGGCTCGAATTATTCAACGAACATTGGGGACACCACACTAGCTCCAAAAAAACTGATGCTGGCTGCGATGACCTCGAGGGTGTAATCGCTGGCCAGCATCGGGACGCCGCACTTCGGATGGTTCTTACTCGTGCTCCAAAGAGCTACGAAGAGAACCAAGGTAACGAACTCCAGGGACCATTTTTAACTTGTTCTCCGGCAGAGCCGTCGTGCCGCAGGGTCCCGTCAACTTGATCTGCTGCGCTGAGCCGTATGTTCGGTTCTCGCGCCTTCTATCTCTCGTCTACCGCGCACCGCGCGGGCTCTAGTCTCTGAAACGTAAGATGCTTCAAAGAGCCCAACTGGGTGCATGTCCCACGATGGCGGCGCCGGAAAACGTGACCGGGCCTGCCCAGTCTGAAACCATGAATCCGCGGCTGGGATGAGCCTGCGGTCCTGCTTGCCGGGAGTGATGGCTGCGAAGCACCTTCTCGATCTCGCGAATCGCCTGCGTCCTCTCCGATTTGTTCTGCCGTTCCCAGTACAGCGCGAATCCCTGTCCGCAAACGCTGCAACAGGTCTCACAGTCTTCTTTGCTGCTCCTGCAAAGTACCTGCATATCCCCGACCCCCTTCATTCCACCCCGGTGGAATTCCCCGTACTCGGAACAGTATCTCCGCGCGTCCACGAAGGCACATCCCAACATCGAGGCGGGCTGCGGCCATTTGGGGGTATGGCCTGATCCCACTCAGGTGTTAGAAAAAGCTTTACCAAGGTCCAAATACGTCTGTCTTTGTCGCTAAGCAAGATTCATTCACTCGCCCGCTACGCTGCCCTTGGCTGCTCAGGGTATATCCTGAATGGTTCCCACCTCTTACAGGTAATCGTGGCCGGAACACCCGCAGCGTTTCAGGATTATCTTTGAACATGAGCTTGAACATGATCGCCATTCATCTTCCCGACGGAGCTGTCCGCGAAGTTCCTTCGGGAACGACGCCTCTCGATATCGCCCTGTCCATCTCGCCCCGCCTGGCTGCGGCCGCGGTGGTGGCGCGGCTGACTCCGTTGAACGGCAAGGGCGCGGCTCCGGACGCCAAACCGGAAGCGCTCTCCGGCGAAGCCGCGCCGGGCGAAGCCGCAATGTACTCGGCCGAAGATACTTCCGCCCCGCGCCTGGTGGACCTGAACGCGCCGTTGAACGAAGACACCCGCCTGGAACTGGTGACCGAAAAAGACCCCGAAGCTCTGAAAGTGGTCCGCCACTCGGCCGCGCACGTGCTGGCCACGGCGGTGCTCGAGCTGTTTCCGGAAACCAGGCTGGGCCATGGGCCGGCAACCGATTCCGGCTTCTTCTATGACTTTTATCGCGAGAAGCCGTTTAGCGAAGAAGACCTGGCGGCCATCGAGGCCAGGATGCAGGAGGTCATTGCGCGCGACGAAAAGTTCGTGCGGGAGTACCAACCGCGCGAGGAGGCGCTCAAGGAGTTCGAACGCGACAGCGACTTCATGAAGCTGCACTTCGTCAACCGGTTCACCGCGCCGGGCTCTGAGGTCAGCTTCTACCGCAACGGTAAGTTTGTGGACTTCTGCCGCGGACCGCACGTGCCTTCGACAGGACGCGTGAAGGCGGTAAAGATCACCAACCTGGCTGGCGCCTACTGGCTGGGCGACGAGAAGAATCCGCAACTGCAGCGCATCTATGGCACGGCATTCTTCTCCAAGAAGGACCTGGATGAGCACTTCGCTCGACTTGAAGAGGCGGCGCGGCGCGATCATCGCGTGCTGGGCAAGCAGCTCGACCTCTTCAGCATTCAGGAACTGGCCGGCGCCGGCCTGATCTTCTGGCATCCCAAGGGCGGCATCGTGCGCAAGGTGATGGAAGACTGGATGCGCGAAGAGTGCCTGCGCCGCGGCTATCAGATCGTGTTCACGCCCCACGTGATGCGCCGCGACCTGTGGGAAGTCAGCGGCCACGAGGGCTTTTATGCCGGCAACATGTACACCCCCATGGAGCTTGACGACGCCGAATACCGGCTGAAGCCCATGAACTGCCCCGGCCACATCCTCATCTACCGCAACTCGCCCAAAAGCTACCGCGACCTGCCCCAGCGCTACGCCGAGCTGGGCAACGTGTATCGCTATGAGCGCTCGGGAACCATGCACGGACTGCTGCGCGTGCGCGGCTTTACCCAGGACGATGCGCACATCTTCTGCATGCCCAGCCAGATCGAGGATGAGGTCGTGGCCTGCATCGATTTTGCCGAGGCGGTGCTGAAGACCTTCGGCTTCAACGAATTCAAAGTCGAACTCTCCACCTGGGATCCCAAAGACCGCGCGCATTACGTCGGTTCGGACGAGAACTGGAACTTCGCTGTCCGGTCGCTCGAAAACGTGCTGAAGGCCAAGGGCATCCCCTACAAGACCATCCCCGGCGAGGCGGCGTTCTATGGTCCCAAGATCGATGTCAAGCTCGTCGATGTGCTGGGACGCCTGTGGCAACTCTCGACCGTGCAGTTCGATTTCAATCTCCCCGCGCGCTTCGACCTCGAATACGTCGGCGAAGACGGCGAGCGGCATCAGCCGGTGATGGTGCATCGTGCTCTGTTCGGTTCGGTGGAGCGTTTTTTTGGAGTTCTGATCGAGCACTATGCCGGGGCGTTCCCGCTCTGGCTGGCGCCCGTACAGATTGGGCTGGTGCCCATCAGCGAGCGTCATCTCGGATACGCGCGGAAGGTGGAAGCCGAATTAAGCGCTGCGGGGCTGCGTGTCGAAGTGGATGCCCGCAACGAAAAAATGAACGCCAAGATCCGCGACTTCGCCAACCAGAAGACGCCCTACATCCTCGTCTTCGGCGATAAGGAAGAATCCGCCGCCGCGGTGAGCGTACGCCCCCGCGGCAAGGGCGACCAGGGCTCCATGCCGCTGGGCGATTTCATCGCCAGCGCGAAAGGGTTGGTGGCGGCGCAGTCCACCGAACTTTAGGCGATGAATTTCCGTGTGAAGTCTGGGAAGGAGAGCCGAGGTGGCTTATGGATGGATCTTCTTCCCGGCCGATATACTGGTGCGGAGTCGTTCTATCACACGATTCGCGTTCATGAAGATGTGTTCTGGTTTCTAGAGCCTGCTCTGAAAAGACACAGCGCACAATATTCTCGCCCGTATTCGCACTGGGGTGTTACAGCCATTTCGCGAGAGGAATGGGGGAAGATCCTTGACGAATGGGAAGATCTCGCCAGATTGCTGGAGACCGCTGTCATTCCTCTCGAACTGAACGTTCTTCGCGACGTTCCTAAATATGCGCGAAGAGAATTCATTCGGAGCCTCGCACGGAACGGACGGAAACTCTCCAGGCTGATCGGTCGATTAGCGATCTGGATTCGTGCCGAACTCAAGACGCATGAGGAAGTGTCGATCCTCGGCATTTAGCCTAGCCATATCACCGCGAATCGGAGGATACTTTCTGTATGGCCACGCAGCCCGCGTTCGACAAACCGGTCAGCGTCGAAGAGTACCTCTCGATGGTATTCGAGCACGACTGCGAATATGTGGACGGAGTCATCGAGGAGCGCGACTTGGGTGAGTTCGATCATGCCTATGTGCAGGGTATTCTGATTACTCTCTTCAACAACAAGCGCCGCGAGTGGGGAGTTTACGCATTACCCGAACAGCGAGTGCAAACGCAAAAGAATCACTTTCGAGTCCCGGATGTGACCATCCTGCGCGAGGGCTCGCCGCATGAACCAATCCTCACGCGGCCTCCATTTATGGCCATCGAAGTCCAGTCGCCCGACCAGCCGATGAGCCGCACGGCGAAAAAATCCGCCGAGTATCTGGCGTTCGGAATCGAGCATGTGTGGGTGATCGATCCCAACGCGCGCGTTGGCTACAGGGCACTCCTCAGGGGCTGGAGCTAGTCCGAACCGGCGACCTCTCCATTCCGGAGACGCCTATCCGCATCGTTCTCGAAGAACTCTTCTCTGAACTGGATCGCGTGTAACGAGCAGGCGCTCACTCCGTCGTGTACCGGATCTCCAGTGTGCGCATGCGGTAGCAGGAGTATGTCAACACCACCGCGATCAGCACCAGCAGCCCCAGGGCCGCCACCCATCCCGGCACCGGCTCCGTAGTCACGGTCAGCAGTGCGAAGATGTCATTGCCGCGCACCGCGACCGGCATCATGTGGCGCAGATACGACGCCACACTGATCTTCTGCAGCAGCGAAGGCATGACGGGATTGATGGCTTCCCATCCGAACACAAGCAGCGCCGCCGGCGTGGGATTGCGGAACATCATGCTTAAAAGCAGAAACACCGATCCATAACCCAGGCACGCAAGGAAGACGATGGCCAGATAGGCCTCGAGCTGTCCCATGCCCGGGCCATTGAAGACGTAGTCTTGCCCGGCCGGACCGTAACCGCCATACATAAGGGCAAAATTGGCAATCGTGGCGCCCCCGAACAAAGCCAGCGCGCTGATCGCTCCCGCCGCGAACTTGGCCAGCAGCAGCACCTCGCGCCGCACCGGCGAGAGTAGGTAAAAATGCAGGCTGCGCTCGATCATCTCTCCGCGGATCAGCCGCGAAAATATCCCCAGGCATCCAAAAAAAATTCCCAGCCGGATGTAATAAAACTGCATGATCCCGGCCAGCACCGTGCTGTCTTCACTCATGGCGAACTGCGGGTGCCGCTGGACCAGCGCGTAGATGCCGATGATGACCGTAGGCACAAAGGCGAGAAAATAAATCCACCACGCGCGCCGCGAAAGCAGGTTGCGCCGCACTTCGATGCGGGCAAGGCGCCGCGCCTGCAGCCACCACAAACCCCACGGCTGCTGCATCATCACCCGGAAATACGAAACCGCCCGCTCCGTCATCGCGCCGGCCCTCCTTCCGATCCGATCAGGTACTGGTAGATGGAGTAGGCGTCGTCGTCGGCCGGAGCCACCGCTTCGATCTTGACCAGGCCTTCCACGGCGATTTCGTTAATGAGCCTGTAGAACTGGTCGATATCGCCGGTGCGCAGGAACACGCCGTTCCCATCGACGTGCAGGCGCGCCTCCGCGCAGTGATTCACTTCGAACATCTTCGACGCCAGCAGCTCCGGCTTGTCGCAGCGGATCAGCACCTGCATGGGCTTGTCACGCACTTCCTGGCGCACCTGGTGGATGTTGCCTTCGGCCACCAGGTAGCCGCCGGTGATCAGCACCACGCGGTCGGAGATGCGGTCCACCTCGTCGAGAATGTGGCTGGAGATCACCAGATGCATCCTCTGGCGGCCGAGCTCTTCAAACAGCGCCAGCGATTCGGCGCGCGCCATCGGGTCCAGCCCGTTGAGCGGCTCATCCAGAACCAGCACCCGCGGATGATGCGCGATGGCCTGCGCCAGCCGGATCTTCTGCCGCATCCCCTTGCTGTATCCGGCGATCTTGCGGAATCCGGCGTCGGCGAGCTTGACCCGTTCCAGGGCCTCCCGGGCCAGCCGGAATGCCTCCCCCGGGTGCATCCCGTGGAGCATCAGGCTGTCCATCAGGAATTCGAACCCGGTCAGCCCGCGGGGGAACGAATCGAACTGCGTGCAGTAGCCCACTTCGCGGAAAAAGCGATCGGCATCGCCCGGGGTGAGCCCCAGAACGGTGATCGATCCGCTGGAGGGCTGCACCAGCCCGGTCATCAGGTTCATCAGCGTGGTCTTGCCTGATCCGTTGGGACCGACTAGCGTGGTGATGCCGGGAGGAATGTCGAGCGAGATGCGGTTCACGCCCAGGACTTCGCCGTAGAACTTGCTCACATCGTCGAAAATGATCCGATCGGACAGGTTCGTCATGGCATTCATCCCCGGACCACTTCCCGCGCGCGGATGCGCGCATTGAGCATGGCGACGCACAGCAGGCTGACCAGCACCAGCATGATCACGATCGCCGGGCTGGGAATGGAGAGATCCCCACCCACCACTTCGTGAGCGCCGAGCAGCCGTCCCCACAGTTGGGTCATACTCACGGGAACGTTCAGCAAAAATCCCCACCGCGTGCGCAGGATTCCGGTAATGATGCCGCCCACCCCCGCAGGTACAAATACGGCGGCGATGATGATGCCGGTGGCCACGACTCGCCACTTGACCCACGTCGAAAGCGCCAGCCCCAGAAACGTCAGAAGCCCGATCCACAGGCCGGCCCCCGCCAGCAGCCCCCACGCGATGCGAAGATTCGTCCCCATCCACCCCGCCGGCCCCGAATAAGCCTGGTACGTGAACAGCAGCAGGCAGGGAACACAGGTGACCAGCGAGAGCGACCCGATCAACGCTGCGAATTTACCCAGCACGTAGCCGGCGCGCGAAACAGGATGACTGAGCAGGATGGGAAGAGCGTTGTCGGCCAGCTCAAAGGTGATCAGCCGCGGAGCAATCCAGGCGGTGATGATCAGCGCGAACCAGCATTGGATTTCAAGGACGATGAGGAAGAAGTCCCCGTCGATCGGGAGCCCCTGCTGCGCCTGGCCGCGCGTAATGAACATGCGCGCCACCGGGTTGTTGGAAACGAACATGATGATGAGAAACACGATGGATGGAAGCAAAGAAAGCGTGACCAGGCCGATGGTGATCTTCGACGACCAGATCTCCTCCAGGCCATAGCGCGCCAGCACCACCACGCGCGACCACAGCGGCGTGACCTTGCCGGTGTAAGCCCGGTAATCGTGCTTATAGACTGACAAGTTCCCCCCTCTTCCACTCGTTATCCCACTCGCTGTCCATGGCCCGCAGGAAAATGTCTTCGAGCGAGTCGCGGCGCCGGTTCATGCGGCGGATCTGCACGCCCTGCTGCATGGCAATGGTGTACAGATCGCGCGCCTCGATCTGGTCAGGCATGATCAGCTTCACGCGCCCGCCGCCGAAGCAGGCGCACTCGCATCCCCGTTCGCGCATCTTTTCGGCGAAGTTGTTTGCCGGGCCCACCGTTTCCAGCTCGATGAAGTTGCGGTGCGAGCGGCGTTCTTCTTCGATGTTGCAGAGCGCGGCAATACGGCCATCCTTGAGGATCAGGGCCTCGTCGCAGGTCTCGTCGATGTCGCGCAGCAGATGCGACGAGATAAGCATGCGGATGCTGCCTTCCTTGCGAATTTCCTTGATGGTCTGGATCATGCGCTGGCGGGCCATGGGATCCAGACCGTTGGTAGGCTCGTCGAGAATGAGCAACCGCGGGCCGTGCGCCAGCGCCTGGGCCAGCTTGATGAGCTGCTTCATGCCCAGCGAGTAGGTGCTGATCTTGCGATAGCGGACTTCGCCGAGTCCGACATAGAACAGCGCTTCGTGGGCGCGTTCCAGGGCCTCGCGCGCGGGCAGGCCGGACAGCTCCGCCATATAGCGCACAAACCGCACCCCGTTCATATTGCCGATAAACGAATCGTTCTCCGGCATGTAGCCGATCGACTGGCGGATGCGGGCGCGATCGCGCACCGCATCGAGCCCGAAAACACGCGCGGTTCCACGAGAAGGATCGTGGAACCCCAGCAGCGTGTTGATCAGGGTGGATTTTCCGGCCCCGTTGGGGCCGAGAAGACCGATGGCGCTGCCGCGCAGTTCTCCGCTGAGGCTGTCGAGAACCATGCGGCCGCCAAGCCGTACTTCCAGCCGGTCTAGATCGATCACCGGGGTCCCCAACGACGCGGCTTTGTCATTGTTCGCGCGGTGAACTTCAGCGTCGTTGGGGTGGTTCATGCCCATATCATTGCTTTACGAGGTTGTGGCCTGGTTTGTTCCGGTCGAACAGCGCGCCGAGGGTAAGAAAATCGAACCCGAACAGGCGGCTGTCGCTGGCTACCTCGATCCGGCTCTCCTTGCCGAACGCGCAGATCGCGGTGGGCCGGGCGTCAGCGGCCAGCTTCCGTAGCGCTTCCGCCGAATCGCCGCTGAACTTGCTCAGCAGCGGCGTCAGCACCGGGCTCAGGTTCTGGTACGCCACCGCCGAATAGTTCTCGTTCTCGTCCTTGGGCAGCAGCGCGCGGAAAGCCGTCGACCGGGCCAGCGAATTGCCGTTGGCATGCGTCTGGAGCGCTTCCATCAGCAGCGCGCGGCTGGGGGCGATGATCATGTAGCCGTCGGAAAACGTGTAGTTTGCCACCACCGCCCCGCTGGTCACGTCGCGCACCGCGTAGAAGCGCTGCCCGCTCACCTCGCTGGGATCGATGGCCACCTGGTGCGATTTGGGTCCCTGCTCCTGGGCGTTAATGGCCTGCACCAGCCGTTCCAGGGTGTATTCGAGCTGGCTGGCGTTGTTCACTTCAATCACCGCTTTCCAGGAGGGCGTGGGGAGGACCGGCCCGTCCAGGGCGAGGAGAAAATCGCCGCCCAGGTTGGCGATCAGGTCGTCGCGCACATTGATCCCCAGCTTGGCATTCGCCTCATCGAAGCCTGAATTGCCCGCTCCGCCCCCGGTGGCCATGGCCATGAGGTCATCGGCGATGGCCTTGGGGTCCTTTGATAGCCCAGCCACGGCGATGGCCGCGTTGGTCGAAACAAAATCGAGCGATCCGATCGGCGCCGGCGCGCCCAGCCAAGAGGCCACTCGCTCCCGCGTCCCGGAGAACTGCAGGTTGAGGTGATTCTGCGGAGCACCGTTGATTTCGCGATGTTCGGCGATAAGATACTGCAACTCCTCGAGCCCGCTGTTGGCCATCGCAGTGGCGCCTTTGCCGGAGTGCGCGGGAATATGATTCTGCGCGTTGGCCATCATCTGGTGCAGGTCGGCGGCCAGGATAATGCCCGCGCCGCGATCGTAGGCTGCGGCGATCTGCTTGCCAAAATCGCTCGCCGCAAACCCGCTCGCGCCGCCATCGAGCTGGGTATTCAGCTGCTTGAGGAGCGCGATGTCGTTCGAGAAAACCACTTCCTTCGGTCGCACCAGCGCGTAGGCCGAGTGGCCGTTGCCGGTCCCAGTGATCGAGGCCAGCGACGGTTCATCGAGGACGATGAAGTTGTCGGCGACGCCGGCATTGGCGGCCTGCTGCTTCAGCAGGTCGGCGAGCCCGCTCTTCTCCACGTCGGCCAGCACCGCGAAGCCGGGATGATCGGTCTGCTTAACACCCACGATCACCGCCTCATCGCCGAGATAGGTGCTGACGTCGTGAATCTTTTCGACCAGGGCATCCAGTTCGGCGGTGTTGTTATGCCCCTGCGACCACCACTGCTGCAGTTCCTGGCTCTGGCTCAACTGGTCATGGAAGATCTGGTTGGCCTGGGTAAGGAACTCGCCCAGGTTGGGAATGCTGACGTACAGCAGCGTGTCCTCGGGCATCCGCGGCAGCAGGTCGCTGGTGTAGCGCGGCCCGGGGAACGGAATCTGCGCAATCTTATGCTCCAGCAGCGCAAGCTGGGCCAGGATGCCGATGTACTTCTCGCGG
>CAVREL010000100.1:0-4219 GCA_963720105.1 uncultured Acidobacteriota bacterium
AAGAACCAGCCACATTCTCATGTTTTTGGCTGGCATCCTGGACAGCGGGCGCGGCTCACGCCTTGAGCTTGCGCATGTACTCCACGTCTTCGCGCAGCTCGGCGAACGGTTCCTCGTCGTACTCTTCCTGCTCGATAAAGTAGTGCTTCACCCCCGTAGCCGCCGCCAGAATCGGTTGGTAATCGATGATCCCATGACCCAGGGCGACAGGAATATATTTGCCATCCGGTTGCTTCTTGAAGTCCTTGATGTGCAGCAGCGGAAAACGTTCCGGGGTCTTGCTCAGGTACTCCACGGGCTGATGCCCACCGACCACGACCCATCCGCAATCCATCTCGAAAACCACGAACTTGGGATCGGTGCGCTTCAGCAGCTCGTCATAGAACACTACGCCATTTTCAGTTCCGAATTCGACGTGGTGATTGTGGTATCCGAATGTGATTCCCGCCGCCTTGATCTTCTCGCCGATCCGGTTGAATTCGTCGGCCGCGTAGCGCCAGTCGTCGAGCGTCATCTCGCCCTTGCGCGACGGATCGCGATGCACGCCCGCCCACGAACAGATGATGTATTCGAGTCCCAGCGCGTGGCCGTATTCGATCCAGTCATCCAGCTTGGGCTTTAACTCCATCAGCGCGTGGTGGGTGCTCACGCAGCGCAATCCTGCCTGGTCAAGAGAATGCTTGAACTCCGCCGCCGTCTTATGGAAATAGCCCGCCGCCTCCACTTCCTTGATGCCGATACCGCCCAGCTTGCTCAGCGTTCCGTCGAAATCCTTCGGCAATTGCTCGCGGACCGAATACAGTTGCAAGCCCACCGCAAGGCGCCGTCCCGCGGCTGCCGAAAATCTGCTGCCCATCAACGCGGCAGCACCCACGGCTCCGGCCGCCTTCAAAAAACTTCTGCGCGAAGAATGCCTCATTCGAATCGCTCCTAGGATTCTTTGATGCTTTGGGCCGACGCGTCCCACTTGGCCACGTCGCGGTGGAAGTACGAATGATTGGCCATGTGACAAGCGATGGCGGCGTGGTTGCCGAACACTTCATCTTCGACCACGTGCTCGCGCGTCTCCACCGCACGGAAGAAGTTGGCGATGTGATCGGCGGTGTCGTCATACCCGTGCGGCGCCGAGTAGGTCTCTACCTCGCCCAGTTTGGCCGCATGCTCCGGATGCGCCGCCCGCCACTCGTCGAGATATTTTTTCTTGTCTTCGGCCGTCCAGCCGTTCAGCGAGTATCCTTCCGGCTGGGGACTGGTGTCTTGCGGCGCCACGGTGACCGTGTTTCCCATGATGGTCATGGTGGCCTCGCGCCCGTAGAAGACGGTCGATTCCACGTTGGCGTTGTTCTGATTGCAGTGCATGTTCACAATCACGCCCGGATAATCGTACAGAGTCGACATCAGGTCGGGAAAATCGCGCCCGTCCTGGAAATGCGTCAGGCTTCCGGACGAATACGCGCGTGTCGGAGCCGCGTTGATCCCGCTCACGCACTGGATGCCGGAAATCAGGTGCACGAAAAGATCGCCGCCCAGGCCCTCGCCGTAATCGGCAAAGCATCGCCACCGGAAGAAGCGTTCCGCATTGAACGGTCGATCCGGCGCATCGCGGAGCCAGGTTTTCCAGTCGATCGTTTCCGGACTGGCATCCGGGGCGAGGGGATACACCCACGCGCCGGACGGCCCATTGCGATCGGTGTGCGCCTCGATATAGGTCACCTCGCCCAGCCGCCCCGACTTGTAAATCTCGGCCGCCTTCCTGTATACCAGGCTGCTCACCCGCTGGCTGCCGGCCTGGAAGATGCGCTTGCCCTTTTCGACCGCCTCGACCATCGCCAGCCCATCCGCCACGCTGTGCGACATGGGCTTTTCGCAATAGACGTCCTTGCCGGCTTCAAGGCAATCCAGCACCGCGCGCCGATGTTGAAAATCGGCTACCGCTACGATGACCGCCTCCACATCCTTGCGGTCCAGCAGGGAGCGATAATCGCGCGTGGTGGGAATATCGGCCGCGTAGGCTTCCTGGCCCGCCTTCTGATGCATCGTGTAGAGATCGGCGGTACCCACGCACTCGCCTGTTGGCACCTGGCGCGCGGACCGCAGAAGGTCGCATCCGCGAATCCCGGTGCCGATGGAGACAAACCGAATTCTGCGCCCATTGCCGGCAGGAGTCTGCGCGGATAGCGCCTTGGGATGCAAAATAGTGGTCTTCGCCGCTGCGCCTGCCGCCAGGGCTCCGGCGCCCAGGCGGACAAATTCTCTGCGCGTCCAGGCTCGGTTCATTCGCGTCCTTTCACATGCAGCGCCATTCTCGCTCTCCGGGGTGCGTACTGTAAAGAAAGGTCCTCAAACGTTTTTTCTCGGCCGATCCATCCCTTCCAAGCTTGCCGCCATGCTCCCCGCGCATTACCATTAGCAGCAATCATCCAATCGATTACGACTGGTTGCGAATGAGGCGGTGCCCTATGCATTTCTGTTGCGCTTTCGCTTTCCGAAACCTGCCGTTGGGTCTCGGAATTCTCCTGTATGCGGGGGTTCTTTCCGCATCCCAGCCGCACTTGCAGCACACTCCAAGGCCCGGCTTCGGTCCCAACGTGGCGGTGTTCGATCCCGCCATGCCGGCGGCCAAGATCCAGGAGCAGATCGACAAAATCTATGCCGTCCAGCAGCACAACGAGTTCGGCTCCGAGCGCAATGCTCTGCTGTTCCTGCCCGGCGAATACCACGTCGATATCCCCGTGGGCTTCTATACCGAGGTCGTGGGCCTGGGCCATGTTCCCGAGGCGGTCCACATCGTCGGCAACGTCCATTCCGACGCTAGCCTCCCCCGCAATAACGCCACCTGCACGTTTTGGCGCGCCGTCGAGGGATTGGCCGTCACGCCTGCCGGCGGCTCCATGCAGTGGGCCGTATCGCAGGCGGTGCCTTTCCGCCGCATGCATGTGCTCGGCGACCTGGTGCTGCATCAAAAGCGCGGCTGGGCCAGCGGCGGCTGGATGTCCGATTCGCTCATCGACGGCAACACCGACTCCGGCACGCAACAGCAATGGATTTCGCGCAACAGCGAATGGCGCAGTTGGACAGGCTCCAACTGGAACATGGTCTTCGTGGGCATGGTGCATGCGCCCGACGGCGAGTGGCCCAATCCCCCGTATACCAAGGTTGCGGAGACGCCGGTCGTCCGCGAAAAGCCTTTCCTCCTGGTCGACTCCCGCGGCAATTGGTTCGTGCGCGTGCCCTCCCTGCGCACTGACAGCGTGGGCATCACCTGGCGCGGCGGCGCCACGCCGGGCAAGTCCATTTCGCTCTCGCACTTCTACATCGCGCACGCCGGCGTGGATACGGCAGCCACCATCAATGCTCAACTTGAGCAAGGCAAACACCTGCTGCTCACGCCTGGTATTTACGAGCTCAGCGAGCCGATTCGCGTCACACATCCCGATACCATCGTCATGGGCCTGGGATTCGCGACCCTCAAGCCGGTTAACGGCACCGCGGCGCTCACCACCGCCGACGCCGACGGCATCATTGTCGCCGGCCTGCTGATCGATGCCGGCGAAACCAAGTCGCCGGTGCTGATGGAGGTCGGTCCGGAAGGCAGCAAAGCCAGTCACGCGCAGAATCCCATCTCTCTGCACGATGTGTTCTTCCGCGTGGGCGGCGCGGGCGTGGGCCGTGGTCAGTCACAGATCTCCACTTGGTTGACCGCGATTGTGCGCAACTGCGCTCTGATGCAATTGCGCAAACGACAACGCCAAATTCATTTCCCGTTGGACAAGGAAGTCAGAAACGAACCGCCGCGATTTCTATGGGAACGGATCGCCGACGAGCGGCCCAGCCCGGAGAGGAATTTCGAAATTTCGAACTAACATCGCGCCTGCGAAAATGCACTGCACTGCTGTCGCCGACCTTGCAAAGAACATTTCAGCTCCGAGTCGTGGACGGCGACGGCCGGCCGGACCTGGTAGTGGCGAACAATGCGGCCAACAGTGTGAGCGTGCTGCTGGGCAACGGCGATGGGACCTTTCAGGCGGCGGTGAGCTATGCGGCGGGAACCAACCCGCAGGCGGTGGCGGTGGCGGATGTCAACGGCGATGGGCGGGCCGATGTGGTGGCTGCCAACGCAGGCAGTGGCAATGTCAGCGTGCTGCTGGGCAATGGGGACGGCACGCTCCAGGCGGCCGTGAATTTCGGCGCGGGCGGTGGCCCAGTGTCATTGGCACTG
>CAVREL010000101.1:0-9498 GCA_963720105.1 uncultured Acidobacteriota bacterium
AAAGGCGCTTTCGAACCGGTCCACCGGCTCGCCGCAAACCAGGCGCCCCTTCAGTTTCAGCGTGCAAATTACCCCGTTTTCCTTAATGTCGAGATCCACGAAGAACTCCCTCGGCCGGGTTTTACTTTACGGGCGGACTTGTGCTTGTTAAGCTCTTGACCATATTCTCTTCGGTCTTTCTTCTTGTCAAGCTGCGTACCCGGGCCGGAGGAGTTGTGTTTGGCGGATTTGTGTTCCGCACCCGAACCGCGTTTTCAGGCGGGGTTTGATCAAATGCAATGAACAAAGCCGGGGCTTTGAGTTCCTATCATAGCTGGCACCTATCCCCCCAAATGGCCATTCAGTATTGCTGGTGAGGAAAGTGTATTCGGAGATGCGCCGCGAATGAGAGACACGGAGTGGGCGACCTCGTCGGTGAACGAGGCCACGGTCGAGTTGGCAGCGCACCTGCTCAGCGCGGCCGATGGCGCTTCCCGCGCCACGCTCATTGCATCCGCTATTACCAACCTCTTGCCCGATAGCGCCTGTATCGTTCACCGGTATGCGCCGGAAGAGGATGGTCTGCCCTGGACCATTCCCGGTGCGGCGGGCGAAGTTTCGCTCGAAGTTACCCACCATCCAGGTAGTTGGCGGTTTGAAATACCGGCTTCGTTCCCAGCCGAGGCGCAAATCTACGATAAGACCCGCCTGAAGC
Organism: uncultured Acidobacteriota bacterium; assembly: GCA_963720105.1. GTDB lineage: Bacteria > Acidobacteriota > Terriglobia > Terriglobales > Acidobacteriaceae > Telmatobacter. The sequence continues at coordinate 695 of CAVREL010000101.1, forward strand.
GCGAAGACTACCCGCACGCACATGTCACTCGCTCGGTGGGCGCGATCGCCTACCTGCCCGTCGAGAGCCATGGGCAACTGGCGGCGGCCATCGAGATCATTTCCTTTTCGGGTCCCCTCCATCAACAGCAATTGAAAAGCCTGTCGCCGATTGCGCGCCTGGCGGCGCCCGCGTTGGCCTCGGCGGAGATCGCGGAGGAGCAGCGCCAGACCCTCCTGGATTCGGTTCACCGGATGTCGCAACTCTACGATCTGGAGAAGTCGCTGAATGCGACGCTGGAGATGGACGCGGTGACCGCGCTGGCCCCGGCCAAGGCCGCGGCCATGCTGCCCTGCCAGGCGATGCATCTGTGGCTGTTTGACGGCGAGGAGTTGAAGTTGGCCTCGCGCGCGGGGGCTGACGACACGGTTGAAGTAGGAGCGACCCAGGCACCCGGCGAAGGATACGTCGCCGATATGGCGGAAGAGGGCGTGCCCCTGCTGATCGCCGAGGAAAGCGACGAGCGTTTACGGGTCCGCAATGAAGGCCGAAGCGAGACGAGCAACGTCCCTGGGGTTAGCAATGCTCTCCTGGTTCCCCTGATGCAGGATGAAGCGGAAATCGGCGTTCTGGAAGCGATTAACCGGGAGGACCGGCCTTTCGATGAGGACGATGAGTTCCTCCTGGCCTCGATTGCCGAAACGGTCTCGAACGCCCTGAAAAACGCCAGCCTGATGCTGGCGGAGCGGAAGCTGGAGATTCTGAAAGTCCTGGTGCACGTCAGCTCCGAGATCACCTCGACGCTGCGCCTCGACCGCCTGCTGCAGATCATTGTCAACAGTCCGCAGCAGGTGCTGCCATTCGAGCTGTGCGCCATCGCCCTGGACCTGCGCGGCCGGCTGCAGGTGAAAGCCATTTCGGGGATGGCAAGCATGCCCATCGGGGACGTGCAGGTGGAACGCCAACAGGAAATCGCCCGCTGGCTTTCGTCGCAGGACGATACGGTGCATCTTTGCCGTGCAGAGGATGAGGAGGCCCCGGAATTGCCCGCCGAGGTCGAAAAGCACTTCGATGCCACCGGGTATCGGGCGCTGTATTCCCTTCCCCTGGCCGATGACCAGGGTCGGGTGGGGGTGCTTTGGTACGAAAGCAGCGACCCCGATTTTCTGGGGGTAGCGCAGATCGAAATGATCAAAGTCCTGGCCGGCCAGGCAACCGTGGCGTTGCGCAACGCGCTGCTTTATCGCGAAGTTCCGCTGATGGGGATCCTGGAGCCGCTGGCGCATAAGAAGGCGGCCTTGCTGCGCAGCACGCGCGGAAGGCGTCTGGCCTATGCAGCGTGCGCCCTGGCCGTAGTGCTTTTTCTGTGGTTCTGTCCCTTCCCGATGCGGATCGAAGGACCGGCGGTGATTGCTCCCCAGCGTTTTGTAACCGTCACGGCGGAGGACGAAGGCAATATCGAGCGCGTGTTTGTGCGCGAGGGCGAGCCAGTGAACGCCGGGGACGTGCTGGCCTCGATGAACGATTGGGAGTGGCGTTCTCAGCTGGCGGCCGCCGAAGCCCGATATCGGGAATCGATGCTGCAGATGCACGAAGATCTCGCCCGGGGCAACGCCCAAGCCGGTGCGGACCGTGCCCAGGCTGAATTCCTCCGTTCGGAAGTGGATCGCAAGCGCGCCCAGGTGGACAGCGCCCAATTGCGATCGCCGATCACCGGAATCATCTCCACGCCGGACGTGCAAAGCGCGGCGGGCAAACATCTGACCGCGGGCGCTCCGTTCGCGCAGGTCCTCGACTTGAGCAACGCCGAATGCCAGGTTCTGGTTTCGCAGGCGGATGTTGCGCTGATCCGCCCCGGCCAGCGGGTGTGGATCAAGCTGGACACGTACCCGCAAACCACGTGGCGAGAAATGGTATCTCGCGTGAGCCCGCAAGCAGAGATCGCCGAGGGCGAACGCACGTTCGCGGTGCAGGCGCCGATCTCGAACCCGGGAGGAATGCTTCGCGCCGGCATGAGCGGAAACGCGAAGATCTTCGTTGGCTGGCGCCCGGTGGGTTATGTGCTGCTCCGGCGCCCGGCCCTCTGGCTATGGCAGACGCTATGGAACTGGATTGGTTGGTGACTATCATGAACGAGCGCTTTTGCCGAAGCAGGATTCCCGCGGCTGCCTGGCTCATCCCGATGGCGGCGCTGTTGAGCTGCCTGCCCGGCTGCAAGTCCAATGAGGCCGCCAGTACCGTACGCGCATCTGAAGCCCGGCCGGCCGCGGTTGCGCCAGTGCCGGGGAACGAGGTACCGCCGGCGCCATCGGCTCCCGGCGGCTTCACCGGCTATGGCCCGCTGGTGGCAGAGCGGCAGACGGATGTGGGCGTCCAGCGCAATGGCCGAATCGCGGCAGTGAATGTAAGGATTGGAGACCGGATCCAAGCCGGACAGGTGCTGGCGCAGCTGGATGATGCGCTATTGCGGGCGAAATACGATGCGCAAAAGGCGCGCCTCGCGGGCGCCCAGGCGGCTCTCCACGACTGGCAGTCGGAAGAGCTGATGGTCGCCGCCGACAAGAAGCGGGCCGACAAGCTGCGGGAGGCAAAAGTCATCAGCGAAGAGGTCTGGGAGCACGCGAAATACAAGCTCGATGAAACCATGGACGCGCGGGCCAAATTCGAGAACGACGTGGCGGTCGCCGAAGGCGAACTCGCGGCCATCGGGGTGCAATTGAACGAGTCTCAGATTGTGGCTCCATTTGACGGCATTGTGGGGCGGGTTTCGGTCCGCGCCGACCAGGTGGTCAAGGAAGGCGATGTCCTGTTCTGGGTGACAGCCGAAGGCCCATTGCTGGTGCTTTTTACTGTCCCGGAGTCGGCCATGGCGCAATTCTCCACCGGAACCGCGCTGGAGTTGACCACTGTTGACTATCCCGGGCTGCGCCAACCGGGTCACGTTCTTCGCCTCAGCCCGGTGGTCGATCCGGCCAGCGCCAGCATCCAGGTGATCGGCGCGCTCGATCATCCCTCTTCGCACCTCAAGCCGGGGATGAGCATGCAGGTACGGCTGGCGCCATGAACCTGAGCGAAGCCCTTGAAGCGGCGCTCCCGGAACTGCCCAAGACGCGGCTGGAGCGCCGCCGTCCACCGCGGCTCGATCCAAACCTTGTGGTCCGCGAGGACATCATGGATGGCGAGCCGGTGTTCGCGATCATGCAGCGCGACGGCAACAACTTCTCTCACCTGACGCCTGAGCAATGGCGATTGGCGCAATATTTCGACGGCGGGCGCTCCTACGAGGAGATTGCCGCCGAGGTCCAGGAACAAACCGGTTCGACCATCAGCGTGGCCGAGGTTTGCGCTTTTGCCGACAACCTGGAAGAAGCGCATTTCCTGTACCGAAGCCCGCAGGAAAAGAACCTGGCTCTGAGTCAAAAGCTGCTGGCGCAGCGGGGAAGGCGGACATCGAGCGGCGCAAAGTTCAATATCGCGCATATTCCGTTTTCGGCGTGGGATCCAGACCGATACCTCACCTGGCTGGATCAGAAAATAGGCAAATACATCTACAGCCGGTGGTCCGTGCTGGCCATGGTTTTGCTGTTCCTCTTCGAGGTGTGGATCTACATCGCCAAGCGGAATCTGATCTTCCCCGACGTGGTCTTGTATTACAACTTCAAAGAAAAAGGATGGCTGGAATTCGCGCAGTTCTGGTTGATCTTCTCGGTGATCGGATTCTGTCACGAGACCGCGCACGGGCTCACATGCAAACACTTCGGCGGGCAGGTGCACGGCATGGGATTCCTGCTGATTTATCTGACGCCGGCGTTTTACTGCGACATTACCGAGGCCTGGGTCGCGGCGACAAAACTCGAGCGGCTGGCCGCCATTATCGCCGGCATCTGGATCGAGATGGTGATGTGTGGATTCGCGATGATCATATGGCTGAACACCGGCGCGGGCACCTGGCTGCATGACTTTTCGTACCTGCTGATTCTGCTCACCGGCGTGGCGGTCATCGTCATCAACCTGAATCCGCTCATCAAGCTCGACGGCTATTACTTTCTTACCGAAGCTATCGGCATTCCCACGCTCAAGGAACGCTCCACGGCTTTTCTTTCGACATGGTTTCAGAAGACGGTCCTGCGCCTGCCCATTGAACAGGTTGTGGTCCCCCGCCGCCGCGCGCCATTCTTTGCGCTGTATGCCATGGCGTCGGGCCTGTATAGTTACTCGCTTCTGCTGTTCGTTCTTCGGTTTGGATACAACATCACGTCAAAATGGTTTGCCGAGTTCGCCATCGTTCCCGTGGGTCTTGCAGGATTCTTCATGTTCCGGTCACGGCTCCGCTCGCTTCGCGAGGTCCTCCGCCGGTTCTGGCAGCAGCATTTCTCCGCGCGGCGCTTCTTGCGCCCCATCCCGTTGAGCGCCGCGGTGCTTCTCCTGGCCATTCTGTTTTCCCCCATCTGGCGCGACCGGGAGGACGCGTGGTTTGTGGTCGAGGCTACGAATCCTCAGGTTCTGCATTCGAACCTGGAAGGACGAGTCGAAGAGGTAATGGTGCGTGGGGGTGAAGCGGTGCAGGCAGGCCAGGTTTTGCTTCGCATGAGCAGCACCATAGGCGATTCCATGCACGCCGGCGCGATGGCGGAGAGCAGCCAGGCGCACTTCCAGGCGGTGGAAGGGGAAATGCGCGGAGGGAGTATGGGCACGGCGGCAGCCGCGGACGAAGGGGCGCGCATTTCCCTGGCCCTGGCCCGTGAGGCGCACTCATCCTTGCTGGTCAAGACGCCCGTGGACGGAATCGTCCTGACGCGGCATCCTGAATTGCTGGCGGGGCGGTACATCGGCCCGGGAGCCCCTCTGCTCGATCTGGCCGATGCCGGTTCACGGTCTGTGCGGGTATATGTCTTACCCGCCTCATTAGAACGAATTCCAGCCGATGCCGAAGTGGTGCTTTCCTTTCCGGGTAACTTTTCGTTCGTACGGGTCAGGCTGGCGCCGCCGGGCGGCGAGGCCATCGAGTTGCCCGCCGACCTGCGCGGCTCAGAGAAATACAAGGGATCGCAAACGCCCTTGTTCTACAGCTCCCGCACGCCCCTTCCTGCTTCTGCCGGTACTCCGCCCCTGGGACTCGCAGGACGCGCGAAGATCTACGGCGCGCGGCACAGTCTCGCCTATCGATTGTTCCGGGTGGCTTCCGATCTGGTGTTCGCCCACGCCTGGTAAAAAAAGCGGGCGCGTGTGCGCCCGCTTTCGCGATCCAATTCCGGCGGCCTTCATAGCGCGAAGCGCCGGAGTTGCCGGAAACCTCAGTAGGGCTCCGGCAATCGCATTCTCGCCATGCGCGACGGTTACCGGAACTCTATGTGCCGGGCCCAACAGCGCTGGTGGTGTGGATACTGGAGGTGGTGATCTTGGTGGCGGCGACTTTTTTGCTGCCTCCCTTCGCCGTCGACTTCGGGCTCTTGCTCCCGACTGTCTTCTTGGTAACTGCCATGTTTGTTCTCCTCCGAGGAAATGGATTTTGATGCCTGATGAGGACCCCGTCCCACCGCAATCTGCTTTCGCGATTTGCCCGGCGGTTAAACAACAACCGTGGTGTGCATCTTGGCGGTGGTGATTTTGGTGGCGGCGACCTTTTTGCTGCCTGACTTGGTGTTGGGCTTCGGGCCCTTGCTGCTCCCGACCGTCTTCTTAGTAACTGCCATGTTCTTTCTCCTTCTCGAGACTTTACGGCACGACTAAGAGGCTGCGGAAAACGGGGAATGTGCAGCGAAATTGCGCGGGCGAGCATAGCAGGGGCTAAAGCCCGCGTTGATTTTGGGCCACTTGCGGCCCGACTGAAGTCGTGCCCTGTTACAAAGCACATCCCGTAACGAGTTTTTCCGCAGCCTCTAACGTCGTGCACTTTCAAAACCGGACTTTCACCACAGGCTGTTGGAGGATGGGCGCGCGTCTGCCCGACCTCTGGGATAGTAAGTCCTGGTTACTGGAAACCGCCGGAGGCGTCGACAGTGGTGTGGATCTTGGCGGTGGTGATCTTGGTTGCGGCGACTTTGGCGATGCCTGACTTCATCGCCGGCTTGGGGCTCTTGCTGGTCCCGACCGTCTTCTTGACAACTGTCATGGCGCTTCTTCTCCGAACGATCGATATGACACCGCAGAGTTCCGAGACCGGAATCCCGATGCGACCAATGTAGCCGCAAGATCACGGGTGCATTTTTCACCTACTGTGAAGCAAACGGATCGCAGTAGAAAGCGGGCGCTGAGCACGCCCGCTCTCCTGTGCCCATTTTGACCGGCAGCGTTGCGCATTGCTACCCGGGGAACGCGTTAGTTCCAACCAGTGGCGGAGGTGGTGTGGATCTTGGAGGTGGTGATCTTGGTGGCGGCGACTTTGGCGGTATCGACCTTCGTGTTCTTCTTCGGGCTCTTGGTGCTGGTTCCAACGGTCTTCTTGACGACTGCCATGATCTTTTCTCCTTGTGAGGGTGATGGGGATTTGCTACGCCATCCTCTATAGCATCTTGCGTGCCAAACTGCGCGGGCGGTGAAATGTTAGGAGAATGCCCGAAAACGGGCGGAATTTGACGCCCTCGGCCGATCCGCACAGATGGGAGGCGCGCGTCTTGGGTGAAAAATTATCCGCTGTTAGGTGAGTTTTTAACCCTGCGTCTCAAAGAGAATACTTGCGGCAAAGATATTTCATCCGCTGAATGTCGATGTGGAGCAATCGGGCGGCGGCGGTTTTGCTGCCTTGGGAGCGGTGCAGCGCGGTGGTCAGCAGGGCGACTTCCACCTGGCGAATCTCGTCGTCGAAATCGCATCCATGGGGCGGGATCAGGATGACTTCCTGGGCGGTGGCGCTTTCTGCCAGGATCTGCGGAGCGATATCGGTGGGGCCGATTTCGTCTCCCGATACGGTCACGATCATGCGCTGGATGAGGTTTTCGAGTTCCCGGACGTTGCCCGGCCAGGAATGATCTTCCAGGACCGAAAGGGCCTGCTCGCTCAGGTATTTCGGCCGCAATCCGTTGGCCATGCAATGGACCTCGAGAAAATGGCGGCACAGCAGCGCGATATCCTGGCGGCGCTCGCGGAGGGGCGGCAACTGGATGGGCACAACATTGATCCGGTAGTACAGGTCTTCGCGAAAGCGTCCCGTGCGCACCATCTCTTCCAGCGGCTCATGGGTAGCGCAGATCAAGCGGAAATCGATCTTGCGGTAAGTGCGCCCTCCGAGCCGCTGCACCTGGCGATCTTCGAGAACTCGCAGCAGCTTGGTTTGAAGGCCAACCGGCAAGGTGGCGATCTCGTCCAGGAAGAGGGTTCCGCCATCGGCCAGTTCGATCTGGCCGGGCCGGGATTCCGCAGCCCCGGTAAAGGCGCCGCGCTCGCTGCCGAATAATTCCGATTCGATGAGGCTTTCAGGCAGGGCGGCGCAATTGAGGCGGATGTAGGGCCGCCGGGAGCGGCTGCTGAGGGCCACAATCGCCCTCGCCGCCAACTCTTTTCCGGTGCCGCTTTCACCCCGGATAAGGACGTTGATGTTACTGCCGGCCACCTGCCGGATGGCGTCGTAGGCCCGGCGCATGGGCCCGCTGGAGCCCACGAACTCCTGAAACCGGCCGGAGAGCAAGGAGCGTTCCCGCTCAGCCGCTTCCGCGTGAGTGCGCAGCAACTCGACCAGTGTCGTCCGCAATTCGATGACGTCGACGGGCGCCCGGAAATGCACATCCGCCCCGGCGTCGAGTGCCTGCTTTTCGATCGAGCGGGCTGCGGCGCGGCTGACTGAAACGAGGGTCAGGTTGGCGTCAAGCAGCCGCAGTTCTTTGAGTAATCGAAGTCCGCCCAGTGCGTCCTTACCCTTGGTATCGATGTCGAGGACGATGCCTGACGCGATGTCGTGGGATTGCGCCCAGCGCGCCAGTCCGCCGAATTCGGCGCGCCGGGTCACAGAACACCAGGGTTCAATTTCGAGAGCCGCGAGTTTCAAAAAGTCTTCGTCGGTGGAAACCAGGCAGACGGGCGGCATCGGCCTCTGTCGAGCCGCGGCTGTTTCCTTTGGCCTTACAATCGGAGCGGCGTGCATATCTCTCCTGATGAAGACCTTGCGGGAGCGCGCCGGCGGCGAGCAGCGCGGAGGCTGCCTGGCGGTCGAGGGCGTGCACGGCCGAGGAGGGCTGGCTGGCGCGCACCGCCTCCCGGTTCAGGTCATGAGTGAAGCTCAGCATCTGGCCGCCCTCGGCCATCAGTTCGCTGCCGATGAGCTCCTGCACGGGGTCGAGCAGGCTCGAGGCGGGCACCTCGAGAACCGCGGCGAGCTGGCCCACGGTGAACCGGCGTCCCAGCGACGCGGCGACGGCGGCGGCGTTCCTGGCGGCAGGCGACATGCGGGCCAGACGCCGGCGCATGCCCTCGCGCACCCGGAGCGGGAGCCGGGCTTCGGTCAGCGCGGCGCGGCCTGCGTCAAGGCTGACCAGGTGCTCGTCGCGGAGACCGGCGAGCAGCTCCATGAGGAAGAAGGGGTTCCCCCGTACGCCTTCGGCCATCCTCAGCAGGGCGTCGTCGGGAGCGGCACCGAGGACGTCAGTCGCCATTTCCGCGACCGCGGCCTGGTCAAGGCGTCCGAGAACGGTCTGGTCGGCTCCGTTGCGGAGCAGCTCGGCGACGGCGCGTCCCAGATCGCTGCCCGCCTCGGCGGGGCGGAAGGCCAGCACCCAGCCGACCGGCAGGGAAGCCAGGCGGGTCGGCAGGGCGCGTAGCGCTGCCCTGGTGCCGCCGTCAGCCCACTGCAAGTCGTCCAGGCAGATCAGGATCGGCCGCCGCAGCGCCGATTG
>CAVREL010000102.1:0-8909 GCA_963720105.1 uncultured Acidobacteriota bacterium
AGTTTGAACAGTGTGGTTTGGGAAGCCAATTTTCAGGGCAGATCCTTCCGCTTCGCTGCGCTCAGCGTCAGGATGACAGCGCAGGAGGATGGTTGGAAGTGGGAGGATGACCGCCGATGCGGAATGTTTCGGCCGGTGGAAACCGTTCGCGGGCTTTGGCGCCTGAGGGAAGGCTTCGCAACAGAACAACTGCGTAACCGTCAGGCCTTCTCTGAGACCTTCCCCTACCGCGCCTGCGGATTGCGCTCGATGCGGACCATGTTGGTGTGGTCCGAGGTGCGCGGGCTGCGCACGATGTGCGGCGTGATCACGATCAGCAGGGTCGACTCGTTCGTCTGCGTCTCTTTCTCGGTGATGTTATTCAGGCCGGGAATTTCGCTGAGGCCGGGCGTGCCGCTGACGGCGCGGCTCTGGTTCTTGTCGATCTCGGTGGCCACCACCACGCCCTGGTTCTGGGGCACGGTCACCACCCCCGACCAGGCTCGGTTGGCCAGCACGGGCACCCCGTTGATGGACGAGCCGGCCAGCGATGAGATTTTCATGTCGATCTTGATGGCCACATCGCCGGAACGCATGATCGACGGTGTGGCCTTCAGCGTCAGCCCCAGGTCTTCGTACTGAATCTGGGGAATGTTTGGAGTGGCGCCGCCCAGCGAGCCGAGGATCGAACTGAGACTGCTCGAAGTGCCGGCCGTATTAAGCCCGGGAATATTGAGGCTGCCCGCACCCACACTGGAGAACGAGGAGGTCTCGATGGGATAGCGCGTGCCGCTCTTCAGGGTCCCCTCCTCGCCATCGCCAAGATGTATCTGGAACTGATCGAGTTCGCGTGAGTCGGACGAGTTCAGACTAAGGTTGACGGTCAGGGGCTTGGGGGTGAGTCCCGAAAGCGTGAGCCCTCCACCAAACAGGACGACTCCGCCCTGCAAAAGCGAACTGGAAACCTGTCCCGAAGCCAGCAGGATACCGAGGATGGCCAGCGTATCGCCCGGGGCGGCCAATCCCGAAGATATAATCTGCTGCACCAGCGCCTGGTTCTGGCTCAGAATCTGCTGTTCTTCGGTGTACACGTTGAACGCGGTCACCTGCTGGGGCGGAGTCACGCCCGTATTCACAGTCCTCATGTGCGCCAACTGGATCAGCTTCACATCCAGCAGCACCTGGCTGCGTCCGTCGAGAAGATTCAGGAAGGTGGCATTGAATGCATTGAGCTGGCTTTCCGGGGCGCGCAGTGTCAGCGTGCCGGCGGTGGGATCGACCGCCGATTGGGAGACCTCGAACACGTTTCGCGCCAGGTTGCCCATATCCGTCATCTCGGTGGGAGTCAATCCCGACAGGTACACGGTCTCAACCCCGTTGCGGGTGAACTGGGTGCGATTTTCGCGGCTGTCGAGCGCAACCACCACACGGTGGGCGTCGATGGCTTCGTAGAACGACTTGGTGGCCATCGACAGGGCGCGTGCGGCCTCCGTAAAGCTGGCATCGTCGATATCGAAGCGCACCGACTGGCCACGGATGCTTTCATCCAGGGTGACCTGGATTCCGAAGGCCTTGAAGACGTCCTGAATAATTTGGCGCTGGTTGGTATGGAGATGAAAGCTGCGCGCCCCCGGCGCGGGCTGGAGCCGTTCGATCTCGCCCAGGCCGCTTGCGGCGCGCTCGCGTTGCGCGCTCACGTCATCAGACAGGGGATTGCCAGCCCACTCACCTGCATGTTGCGCCAGTTCCGGGTTGTGCGGATCCAGTTGGAAAGCGTGTTCGAGCGCCAGGCGCGCGGCCTGGGAATCGCCCTGCACCCGGGCCTTCGCCGCGGCCTGGATCAGCGCCGTAACGGCATGGCTGCGAGCCAGTTCCACGGCCATGCGGTAGTTGTTGCCGGCGGGGTCCAGCGCCGCGGCCTGCAGGTAGTCTTTGAGAGCCTCCTCGAATCTGCCTTGTTCATACAGCTTCGCTCCGGCCAGGTAGAGCTTGGCCGCACGCCGCCGTTCGCTTCCCGTGGGTTGCCGCTGATTGGTCGCGGGCACAGACAGTCCGGGCGCCGCCGGCGCCTGCGGAGCCGGCGCCGGTTGCGCAGATGCAGGTGGGTTGGCTGGCGGCTCTTGCGCCGCGCCGGCCGCAGCCGGCGACGCCAGGGCCCCAGCCGTCATCAACACGGCGGCGATAAACCGTCGTATGCTCAAACCGCTCCTCCTGTGTGCGCGAGAAGATCCGCCAGCGTTGTCGCGCAGACTTCCGGCTGCAACGCGAGCAACTCGTCAAAGCCGTAACGCCCCGTGGCCACCGCGATGACGGGCAGGGAATTGGCCCGGGCGGCTTCAATGTCGCGGGGTGTGTCACCCACCACACAGATGGGTGCATTTTTGCCGGCCATTTCGCGGGCTTTGGCGGCAGCATGAGCGATCAACTCGGAGCGCACCGGGAAACGATCACTGAAACCGCCGAAACGAAACCATTCGCGCAAACCGGCTTGTTCCACCTTGATCCATCCAATCATCTCCAGGTTCCCCGTGGCCACCCCCAGCAGGGCGCCGCGTTGCGCCAGGTGCCGCAGGACCTGTTCCACCCCGGGCATGCGGACCAGGTCCATCGCATGGCGTTGTTCGGCGACCGTCTTGCCCATGGCTTCGAGGATAGCTTCGGTCTGCGCTTCCAGTACCTCGGGGGGAATGCCCGCCTGGACACAGGCCTCGCGCAGGATGCCGGTGTCGGTGCTGCCTTGAAGAACGATTCCGGCCAGCGTCACCTCAAATCCGGTCACCCGCTGAACGCTGGCGGCGAAGGAGTTGACGTGAATGCGGTCGCGGCTGCGCAGCAGGGTGCCGTCGATGTCGAACAGGTAGGCATCCTGCTCGTCCCAGAGGAATCCCGGCTGCAGGACAACCCGGGGCTCGACTGTGGGATGAAGGCTGGATTCGGTTGCTTTGGGCTGCATGGTCTCCGGGACGGTCAGCCTTTACGTTGGCCCTGGCGAACCGTGCTGTACACAGGACGCTCGGCGCGCGGCGGACGCTTGAGCCCGGCGCGGACTTCCGACAGGCTCAATCCCAATTCTGCCATGGCGCGGCTCAAGGTGTTGCGGTGCATCCCCAGCTCTTCGGCGGCCTTGCACTGGTTGCCCCGGTGGGCGACGAGAACTTCGCGAAGAAAGGCTTTCTTGAACTCGCGAACCGCATCATCAAAGCGGATTCCGGTGGAATGCATCTGCGTCACAAGGCTATCCAGTTCCCGTTTCACGTGCACCTCAGACTGTTTTTACTAATCTGTCATATTACTCGCACTCGCGCGGTGGAAAGCAGTGGAAAAATCTGTTTGCTCAATCGTGGTGCGAATGGAGAAGCCGTTCCGAGTCTTCTTCGACGGCGCGCAGGCCGGAACGGACGCGTTCCGAGAGCTCTGAGGGGGTCATGTGGGTGCTGACGTGCAGCGCGCCGAAGAACATGCGCGGCAGGCTCGATTCGGCCAGCCATTGTTCCTGGGGAAAGAAAGCTACGATGACCAGGATGAAGACCACCACCAGCACAATCCCTTGAAAGAATCCGAAGATGCCCCCCGCAATGCCATCCAGCCAGCCGAGCCCCACCATTTTGAATGCCTTGGCAAGCAGGTTGCCAACCAGGCCGATCAGCGCCATCACCAGCAACGCGATCAGCAGGAATGCGATGGTGTTGGCCACCGCGGGAATGCGCACCAGGGGCAGAAACACACCAGCGAGCCGGTCGTAATTCCACGCCGCGATGGCTAGGCCCAGGACCAGCCCGCCCAGCGAGCATACCGAGCGAAAGAATCCCTGCGCGAATCCGGCAATCACGGCCGCCAGCATGATGATGACGACCGCCCAATCCACCAGCGTCATAGGTTTTTTCGCTCCTCAGAGAACAGAGAAAAGAGAACAGAGAAAAGAGAACAGAGAAAAGAGAAAAGAGAAAAGAGAACAGAGATCAGAGATCAGAGATTCAGGTCGCGGCCGGTGAGGCGCTGGAACGCCTCCAGGTACTTGGCCTGGGTACGCTTGACCACATCATCGGGCAAACCAGGAGCCGGGGCCCGCTTGTTCCACCGAATCGACTCGAGATAGTCGCGCACAAACTGCTTGTCGAACGATGGCTGCGGGCCGCCCGGTTTCCAGGCCGCCGCATCCCAGAAGCGCGACGAATCCGGTGTCAACACTTCGTCGGCCAGGATGATTGTTCCATCGAATCTGCCAAACTCGAATTTGGTATCCGCGAGGATCAGCCCGCGCGATTCGGCATGGGCCGCGGCCCTGGCGTAGATCGCCAGCGTAAGGCGGCGCAATTGGGCGGCGTCCCCGGCGCCGATTACCTCGGCCATCCGGTCGAAGGAGATGTTCTCGTCGTGCGCGCCCCCCATGCTCTTGGTGGCCGGGGTGAACAACGGCTCAGGAAGGCGCGACCCATCCTGAAGCCCGGTGGGCAAAGGAATGCCGCAGACCTTCCCCGTTGCCTGGTAATCTTTCCAGCCCGAGCCGGCAAGATAGCCCCGCGCCACGCACTCCACGGGAAACATGTTGGCCCGCCGCACGAGCATCGAACGCCCCTCCAACTGGCCGGCAAAGGGCTGCAGGCGCGCCGGGTACTGGTTCACATCGGCGGCGATGAGATGGTTGGGAACGAGGTCCGACAACAGGTCGAACCAGAAGATGGAAATCTGGGTCAGGATTTTTCCCTTGCCGGGAATCCCGCTGCCCAGGACGTGATCGAACGCCGAAATGCGATCGCTCGCTACCAGCAGCAAGGCATCGTCTATCGCATACAAATCACGGACTTTGCCTTGTCCGAGGAGAGGAATCGCACCTAGATTGGTCGTGATGAGAGAGCTCACGAATGGCCTTTCCGAGCGAATGAACTGAAACCCGATTTTCATTCGCCGGGCGGGGTTTGTCAATGTGCGCCGGGGGGCTTGATGGAGGGGGATACAGCCCGATTTTACGGTGGAAAACTATTCCCAACCCCTGTGACAGCCGTCACGGAATACGTTTGCGTCATCGGCGACACTCCAGTTGTCGACATGGTTCGGGGGGCAGCAGTAAATAGCCTCTCTTGAGCCGGGAGACACGAGGCAGCCGTGGAAAGGGGAAGCCGCAGCTCACCTCGTTTGTGTAGGGATCGCCAGTAGCCGCGTGCTACCGACCTCCAGTGCCGACTACTGGCGCCCAACTTTGCTATCTTGTTTCATACAAGCGCCTCCGAAGCGAAGATTCCTTCGGAGGCGATTTTTCTTTTGCGCCAATCTCTATTGCGGTTCGATCCTTGTCCCTCTTGCAATCACACGAATCCTCTTCTTCGTCCGTTTTGCGATGAGGAGGATTGTGCCCATTCAGGTAACTTCCGTGAGAAGGGCACAGGGATGCATTTGTGCGCAGGGCACGGATACGCGCGTCCGCTATGCTTCGATCAGTTCCTTCAGCTCGCCATTCGCATAGGCCGCGCGCAGGACCTTCTTGTCGAACTTGCCCACGCTGGTTTTGGGCACTTCGGCGATGAACGCCCAACGCTCCGGAATCCACCACCTGGCCACGCGCGACGCCAGGTAGGCGCGAATCTGCGCCGCGCCCACGTCCGCGCCGGGCCTGGGAACCACGCAGGCCAGCGGCCGCTCGTCCCATTTCTCATCCGGCACGCCGATCACCGCAGCCTCGATGACATCGGGGTGCCCCATGATCGCGTTCTCAAGATCCACCGATGAAATCCACTCGCCGCCCGACTTGATCACGTCCTTCGAGCGGTCGGTGATGTGCGCGTAACCGCGCTCATCCATGGTGCCCATATCGCCGGTGCGCAGCCAGCCGTCGTGAAAGCGTTCCGGCGCGGGGTTGCCATAATACGATCCGGTAATCCACGGGCCGCGCGCTTCGAATTCGCCGATCGACTCCCCATCCCAGGGGAGAACACGATCGCCATCGCACACCCGAAGCTCGACGCCCGGAATCACCCGCCCGGTCTTGGTCGTCCATTCGATCTCCTCTTCCCTGGCGGTTCCGCGCGGGGCTTGCGCAACCGCGATCACCGGGCTGGTCTCGGTCAATCCCCAACCCTGGATCACCTTGACCCCATGGCGCTCGAGAAAGCCCTCGGCCAGGCTTCGCGGCATAGCGGCGCCGCCGCAAAACACCACCCGGAAGTGCGAAAGATCCACCGCGTGCTCATCGGCGTAGCGAAGCGCGGCGGAGAGCACCGTGGGCACGGCGGCGGCCATGGTGGGCCGCAAGGTGCGAATCATCCGGCACAGCGGTTCGGCCTGCAGATAGGGCCCCGGCATCAGGAAATCGCTGCCTGCCATCCACCCGGCATACGGAATGCCCCAGCCGTTGGCGTGAAACATGGGCACAATCAGCAGCCCGCGATCGCGATCGTTAAGCCCGATAGCCCAGGGCGCGCAGATCGTCAGCGAGTGCAGATAAATGGAGCGGTGGCTGTAAACCACTCCCTTGGGATTGCCGGTGGTGCCCGTGGTATAGCACATCACCGCGGCCGACCGCTCGTCGATCTCCGGCCATTCGTATTCCGGCGGCTCTGCGGCCAGCAGTTCCTCATAGCGCAGGCTCCCGGCGGGCAGCTCCGGCGCCTCGCCGATGACGATGTACCGTTCCACCGTCTTCAGCTCGCTCGCGATTTTGATCAGAAGCGGAAGCAGCGGCGCGTCCACCATGATGATCCTGTCCCCGCCGTGATTGATGATGTAGGCCAGCTGATCGGGGAACAGCCGCACATTCAAAGTGTGGACCACCGCGCCCATGGACGAAATGGCGAAGTATGCTTCCAGGTGCTCCTGCGTGTTCCAGCACAAGGTTCCCACGCGGTCGCCGGGATGGATGCCAAGTTTTCCGAGCGCCCGGGCCAGCCGCTTGGCGCGCGCGCCGACCTCGCGAAAACTCGCCGTGCGGGGACCATCGCCCATCCACGTTTGAACCTGGCTTTGGCTGTGAACCTTGATGCCGTACTCGAGAATGGACCCAATGGTCAGGGGATATTCGGCCATGGTTGAGAGCATGTGGGAAGCGCCTCCGGGGATCAAATTCGACAATTCTACTTGATCCAGCTTTCAGCTATCAGCCATCAGCTTTCAGCTCGAACGTGGCACGATTTGATGAAAGCTGAAAGCTCGGTTCGCGACCACCACCCTAGCCGCAAAAACAAAGAGGCGGCGAGGGTGGGGCACCCGACTGACGAATTTAGGGTATCCGCTGATAGCTGACGGCTCGCGTCAATCAAACCGATGCCTCCACCGATTTACGAGATCGTCGGCGGCCTCCGCCCACGCGGGGAATTTGAATTCGAACCCGGCCTCAAGCAGGCGGCCGGGGATCACCCGCCGGCTCTTAAGCACCAGCTCCGATTCGGTGCGTAAAAAGACTGCGGCCAATTCAATAAGCGGCGCCGGCGCCGGAAGTCCGTTGGGAATACCCCACGCATCGCGGAGGACGGCCATGAATTCGCGATTGGGCAGGGGATGGGGCGAGGCCACATTGACCGGGCCGTCCATATCCTCGCGGTTGATGAGAAACTCCACCGCGCGCGCGAAATCGAGGTCGTGGATCCAGGAGACAAACTGCCGGCCGTTGCCCTGCGCACCGCCCAGGCCGAATCGAACCAGGTTGAGCAGGATGGCGAACGCATTCCCGGGCGCCGGGCTGAACGTGATGGCGCTGCGCAGCGCCACGTTGCGGGTGCGGGGCGTTTGCGGGGCAAAGAAAGCGGCTTCCCAGTCTTTGGCCACCTGGATGGAAAAGTTCCAGGTTCCGGGCGCCCGCCGGTGGGGCCCGATCCATTCATATCCGCCCAGTTCGCCAGTGGCTTCGTCCATCGGGCGGTCCAGTGCATGGCGATAAATCGTGGCGGTCGATGCATTCAGCCACACCTTGGGCGGATCGGCGAGGCCGGCGATGACCTCGCCCAGCAACCGCGTGGAACGGATCCGCGATTCATATATGGCCGCCCGGTTTGCCGCCGTGTAGCGGCAATTCACGTTGCGTCCGGTGAGATTGATGCAGACATCGGCGCCTTCGAGGTATTCGGTCCACGGGCCGATGGTCCTGCCATCCCAGTGCACGGTCTGCCAGGTTTCGGCGTAGGGCAGGCGGGTCAATACAGTGACATGATGCCCTTCCTCCTGAAAGTACCGGGCCAAAACCCGGCCCACCTGCCCGCTCCCGCCGGGCAGCACGATGCGCAGCGGCCGGATCATTGCGGGGATTCTCCGAACACGGCTCTGAGAAGATCGGCAACGCGCCGGTGCAGAGGACGCATCAGGGGCAGGGAAGCGAGGCGCAAAAGAAGCAGAATGATGCCCAGCGTCTTCTCGAACAGCCTCCGGGTCCGCGCCTGGTCAGGCGAATCGTCATAGACCCAGCACCACATGAGCCCCATCTGGTACAGCCACAGCAGACGCGGGACATAGGGCAGAATCGAATTGGGCAGGCGAAGGCCGGAGTCAGCGATGGCCTTGTGGAAATAGGAAGTGTCCCGATTGCGGATTGCGGCGGTCTGCGGGCTGAATGGCGACAGCGGATGATGTGGATCGCTGTGCGCGGCAAGCGCGCCCAGCAGCGCCCGGTTGGGACCGAAATGCTCGAATTTGACGCCAATGAGCCCCCGGATGCGCTGCTCCAGCGTACGGCTGCCGGCCAGGACCTTCTCGAGCGCCGGAATCATCTCCTCCTGGGCCTGCTCGTAAAACGCCATCACCAGCGCGTCCTTAGAATCGAAGTAGTAATAGGCTGCGCCCACCGCCATCCTCGCTTCCGCGGCAATCTCGCGCATGGTGGCGGCCTGGAATCCTCGCTCGCGAAACACCTTGAGGGCCGAGGCGAGCACGCGCGCGCGGGTGAGTTCCGATTTTGAGCCGGATGGGGTGGTCATGGCAGTCAAGAGCCGGTTCGCAACTCCGGATGA
>CAVREL010000103.1:0-9742 GCA_963720105.1 uncultured Acidobacteriota bacterium
GCTGGCATGATCCGGAGTCATGACGCCGTTCACCAGGGCATCGCCGATGACCGTGGCCACGGGGGGATTGATCTCCAGCCCGTCATCGCCATAGAGCAGGCCTGAGGCCGCATCAAGGTGGATGAAGAGGTTGGGGATGGTAAAGATGCCGGGGTGATCGCCGGTGGCGGCCAGGGCGACGCCGTTGGGGAAAACATCGAGCGCGTAGAGATCGCCCTCCGGGTTCTCGTTATTGGCGGCGTAAATCCTGGTACCGTCCGGCCACCACTGGAGGGTATCGAGGAGGGCGTTGCCGCTGGGAGCCGAGGATGGACCGACAACATCGGGCCGCTGGGTGGCGCCGTCGTAGACGGCCACTCCGCCCAGGGCCAACTCGCTGCGCATCGATTGCGCCGGCGAGACGGCCCGCGCCACCGCGATGGTCGTATCGGCTGTGGGAGAGACCGCGAGATCGAGCGCATAATAGGGCCCGTACTGACCCGATCCCAGGGGAATGGTGGTGCCGGCAGTGGGTGCGCTGGAGGCGCTCGTGATGGCAAGCTGCTGCACGGCCGCGGCCCCATCCAGGGAGACGTAGAGATACTTGCCGTCCGCGGAAAGAGCCAGCCGGTCGGGATTGCTGCCCGCCGGGAGCTGATAAATCCAGATGGCCGCCGCGTCGTTGAGGCCGGCCCGCGGGCTGAAGGCGATGACGGTATCGGCGCTATGCTGGGCGGTGCTGGGTTTGGAAACATAGAGAAGGTTGAAGCGCGCATCCCACACCACGTCGGCCGCTTCGTCGAAGTAGATGTTCATGCCCACGTAGTAGGGAATGGCGTTGGACGGCTTGGACTGGGTGTTCTGAATGGTGACCGGAATTTCCGCCGGAGCGGCGAGCAGGGAGGCGGGCACCTGGGCCGTCACCTGCTGGATGGGCGGATTGGTTTTTGGCGATTGATTCATGCAATCGGCGCCTGCCGCCGCCGGGGCCGAGGTCTGCAAAGCCGTGCTGCCGAAATAGGCAACCGCGCCGGTGGCGAAGAAGTCGCCGCATAACGTCAAAGTGAACCCGGGATCGCCGGGATTGGAGCGCTGCGTCAGCGAAGGATTGAAGATGGTCACCAGCGTAGGCGTGGTGGACGGCGAAATGGTGATGGTGAACGGCAATTCGTTGGAAACCGTGCTGTCGGGATTCAGCACATAGACCTCGGCCGTCGCGGTGGCCGTGGCGGGATCGAAAAAGCTGGCGGGAATATCGAATTCGCTGGCCGGAATGGCCGCCGTCAATTGGGTGCTGGAGACGAAGGTGGTGGTCATGGCCACGCCGTTCCACATGATGGTGCTGCCGCTGACGAAGTTGGTGCCGGTGGCGGTTAGGGTGAGCGGCGACGTGATCCCGTTAGGCGAGGTGTTGGGATTGATGGATGTAAGCGTGGGCGGGGGACCCACGCCGCCGGCAATGATGGTGAAGGTAAGGGTATTGGTTGTGGTCTTGTCGGGATTGGTGACCCCGACGGTGATGGTTCCCGCCGCCGCGACATCGGCCGCCGGAATGGTGGCGTGCAGTTGGGTGGCCGAATCAAAGGTTGTGGTAATCGCCGTCCTGTTGAGGGTGATCGCCGCCCCGGAGACAAAGCCGGTGCCCGTAGCCGTGAGGGTGAAGTCCGGGTTGCCCGCCGCCACCGCGGATGGAGAAATGGCTGTCAGGCTGAACGAACCGCCGGTAGAGCCGCCGGTGATGGTCAACGACAGCGTGCCCGACGTGGTGGTGTCGGCCTTCATTACCCGGATGCTGATGGTGCCAGCGTTGGCGATCTGGTTCGCGCTCACTTTCGCGGTAAGCTGGGTGGCCGAACTCACCGTCGTGGACAGCGAAACCCCGTCCCACAGAATGGTGGTACCCGATGCGAAATTGGTACCGGTGGCCGTGAGAGTGAACGCGCCGCTTCCGGCTTGGACCGTGGTGGGAGTGATGGACGAGAGGGTGGGCGCAAGCACGCCTTGGAATCCGCCGCAACCGCAGCAGAAAAGCGAGACCGCCAAGAGCAACAGAAAGCCATGGAAATGAGGCCGGCTCATATCGGGGAAATCTATACCTTTCGCTGGGTAAGCTACTTTTGGCCTTTCGCAGGAGAAGCAGTTACTTAATTTAAACCCAGGGACGATCCATCCTGTCTATCGCTTTTTTTGTTAGATGCGGATTGGCACCGCACAGTTGGCCTGCCGGCAAAGCCGGATTTCACGGGTGAAAGGCCGTACCTGTCCCGACCCAACCCGATGTGCACAACCAGCATCGAAAGTGGTTGGCGCTCCAGTGTGGGCGTGTCGAACGGAGCTAGTCCTCACACTCTTTACAGCCCAGGTTATTTTCAGCAAGCCCGCGAGGCGGATGCCTTTATATCCGGGCGTGGTCGAGTTGTGTTCGTTGCGAGTCAGTGTCATCTACCAGACGTTGCGAAGTTCCATCGTCAAGGCGCGGGCTTGGAGCGCCTCAAAAGCAAACTGAATTCCCAGCTGAATTTGGTTGCACCTTCCAGGGGGTACGAAGTGATTTCAAGCCAAAAGAGCCTCAGTGGCTCTCTTTTACTGGTTTTGCTTTGCTGTTCCGGCTTGCACGCACAGAACATAAGCGTATCTCCCAAGCTCGTCCGATTCCCGAACCAGGGAATCTATTCCGCCAGCTCCACGTATAGCGTGACGTTGTGGAATAACCAGACCGGCACACTTAAGATCTCGAACATTCAGACCGCGGCGCCGTTCACCCAGAGCAACAATTGCGGCCCATCGATGACCCCCAATGCGAGGTGCACGATCAACGTGACGTTCGCTCCCACGGCGGTGCAATACTACGCATCGACAGTGACCATTACCGACTCGGCCGGCAACTCGCCGCAGGTGGTCAATATCGACGGCAACGGCGTGATGCCGGTCAAGTACACGCCCGTACTCGGGGGATTTTATTTCAACCACCAGATCGTGAACACCCCCAGCACCCCGCAACCGGTGACCCTTACCAATCAGCAGGCAGCGCCAATCTCTTTCTCGGGAATGAGTTCGGCATCCGAATTTCCCTTTACCACCAATTGCGGGGATGGCCACGGAGGAGGCACGCTGGCAGGCGGGGCAAGCTGCACGGTGCTGGTCACGTTCGATCCTCCTGCCGTGGCGACCTATAATGGCAGCCTCACCATCAACGAAAGCGCTTATGGGAGCCCCATCGTCATTCCACTTACCGGCTCGGGGATCTCGGGCACGGTGCCCCCGCATATCTTTGTCGTTCCGCCGACTCCCTGCATCGGCCCGGGGGAGCAGCAGCAACTCAATCTTGAATTCGTCAGCGCGCCTTCCACGGCAGTCAACTGGTATGTGGATGGCGTCCATAACGGCAACGCCAGCGTCGGGACCATCACTGCGGGCGGGCTGTACACCGCGCCCTCGGTTGCGGGCGCCCACGTCGTCCGGGCGGTCAGCCAGTCCAACACGAGTATGGGCGGCAACTCCGTTCTTACCGTGACCACCACACCGGGGTTCGAGCTGTATCCCTATGTCGCGCCGGTCGCGGTCGGCGGCCAGCAGCAATTCACGGCGCAAACATGCGGGGCCACCGACACTCACGCCGTGACCTACTCGGTGGATGGCATTGTTGGCGGCAACAGCACCGTGGGGACGATTACCCCGGGGGGTCTGTATACCGCGCCGAACTTGCCGGGCACTCACAAGATCACGCTCACCGATCCAGCGATCAACAAGAGCACCGTGGGACAAGTAACGGTCTTCACCGGAATCACCGCCGATTTCGGCTCGCGCGCCAACAATACGGCGGTCATCCCGGCCTACATGTTCGGATACGGGCGCGCCGAATCGCTGCGCACCGCCTCCGACCGCAGCCTGCTCACCGATGCGGGGATCACCGAGGCGCGGCTCTCGGCGCAAATCCTATTGGTGTTCGCGACGACCACTCCCAACTGGAGCAAGATCGACCCGCTGATCTCCACCATTCAAGCAGCCGGCCAGCATGCTCTGCTGCAGTTGAACCAGTCGCCTCCCTGGCTGCAGCCCGCATCCGGAGGGTGCAAAGGAAACTCCTACTCCGCGCCGACCGATGTGAATCAATGGGCGCAGATGGCCGCCCAGTACGTGGCCCACATGGACGCGACCTTCCCAGGAGTAGTGACCGATTACGAAATCTGGAACGAGCCGAATGCCGCCACTATGTGCGCCAGCAACCACCTGAACAGCTATATGGCCCTGTATGCCGCCGCGGCTCCGGCCATGAAGGCGCAGGCGGCCCAGGATGGCAAAACCATTCGTGTCGGGGGCCCTGCTACGTCGGGATTCGAATTGAGTTGGTTCGATGCGTTTCTTTTCGATCCCACGACCGCTCCATACATCGATTTTGTCAGCTACCATCAATACTTTGCCGGGCTCGGCGGAATTGACTCGCAATGGGATACTTACACCGGTGAATTCTCGATTCACGAAGCCGAGCAGGATCCCAACGTCGGGGCTGCCGGGGAGTACCGTCGCGCGCAGATCGTGGTGGGTCAAGGCAAGCAGCCGGGCGGCGCACTTACCCCCATGTATATCACCGAGTACAACACCAACTGGTCCTTCTATCAGGACTGCTGCAAAAATAATTCGACGTACGCGCCGGTGTTCAATGCTCTCTACGTGACAGACATGCTGGATACGATCTACAACGGCGAGCCGAAGATGCCTGCCAAGATGTTTTACTTCGCCGGCTCCGCCTATCCCTACTTCTGCCTGATCGGCGTGAAGGACAGCAATAACGATTGCCTGTACTCGGTGGATGCCGTCCCTGTGCCGTATCCTCAGTACTACCCCTACGATTTGTTCGCTTCGCCAAATTATCTCGGCTTGTCGGCAGGCGGACACATGGCCAAGAGTATCTCCACGCCTACCGGCGGCGGCGGACTGGCAACCACCGCCTTTTACACCGCGGCCCAGGATGCTGTGGTCATCACCAATCCCACGTCAACTTCGTACCCGCAGCTGGCAATCACACTTGCCAATCCGGGCCTGAATGGAACCCAGGGCACGCTCTACACAATTGTGAATGGAGAGCAGATCAATGCTTCGTCGATTTCGTTTAGCGTTCAAGGATCCAACCTGACAACCACGATCGATGTGCCGCCGTATTCTGTTCAGGCAATTTCGTTGAAGTGACTTTGATGTAATTGGAGTCTCAACTTTCGTCGTCAAACGAGAGTTGAGCTAAGCGCACCGGACTCTCAGCACAACGTAGACGCGATGCGTAAAGAAGTCTTTACGTCTCCATAGGAACTGCGCAGTTGCGAATTCACCGACAATTCACTCCTCGATTAACATGCATTCACGCGCCAAGGCGGCTAATTTCAGACGGTCGTCAAACCCCAATTGCCGGCACGGCATCAAATATACCGGCACCGAGACTGGGATTCCACTTTACGATCCCGTACGACCAAACCTCTCGTTTTTCAACCCACGTTCGTAACAGCGCATAACTGCAGCGGCACTATCTCGCTTGTTGGCTGGTTGGCAATGTTGTCCTAATTGCCGGCAAGGGCGATGTGTTTGTCTTTGAAGCATTTTCTCATTGCTTGAGCCTTGAGGCTGACAAAAGAAGCGGACGCCGGATTAAGGTGTTCCGGGGGCGATAAGAAGAATGAGTAACAACGCCGTTTCCCTCCGACCGCAGAGCGCCGAATACACGGGCCAACTCCCGATACATGAGGCTTCCAATTCTTATCCAATCTCACTGACGCTGTCGCGGGTAGCGGTGGATTACGGGCTCCTGATGGCCGCCACGATGACAGGGGGCGCCGTGGGCCATCTCCTCCAAAGGACATCATCGTTTCTGTTGACGCCGGAACAGCTATTCATCGGGGCGCTGGTGTATTCGTCGCTGGTTCTTTCGCTCCTGGTGGGAGCGAACGGCTATCCGCGCGTCATCAGTCTCATGTGTTTAAAGGAAACCGAGATCGCGCTACGCGTTTCCATCAAGGCCATCGCGGTTTGTCTGATCTTTTCCATTCTCGCGCGCTTCCCGGTGCCGCGCATGGCCACGCTGAGCGCGTGGATTATGGGCACCCTATACCTCACCGCCGGACGCGGATGGGTGCAGGAAGCAATCGCCCGGCGGTTTGCTCCGTCGCTTCCCAAGCGGCGCACCTTGATCCACGGCACCAAGCGGACCGCGCGCCGATTCTTCACCGGAGCATTGCATTCTCCCATGCTGGGAATTTACCCGGTGGCCTTCGTTGGAAATCCGCACGAGATCGCGGAAGAGATCTTCAGCAACGACTATTTCCAACGCGATTCGCGCCCGGTGCTTCGCGAGGCTCTTTCGGTCGACTTGCTGCGCAGAATGTCGATCGAGGAGGTTGCGGTCTGCGATGCGCTTCCGGAAGCAGAACTTAATTGCGTTCGCGAGATTACGCAGGCCGCCAATTGCTCGCTTTCTCTGGTGAACAACCACGACGTACTCACCAACCGCATGCCGACCTGGGTGTGGGAGATGGACGGGCTGTTTGTGGCCACCACTTCGATGAGCGAGCCCAGCCGCTTTTACGGCGTAACGAAACGCCTGTTCGACATCGTCTCGTCCGCGATTCTGATCGCCCTCAGCTTGCCGGTATGGGCAATTCTGGCCATCGCCATCAAGCTTGAATCGAAAGGCCCGATCTTCTTCAGGCAAACGCGTACGGGGCAGGACGGCCAGCCATTCGAGATCCTCAAATTTCGCAGCATGAAGGTGGATGCGCCGAGGTACGCGCGCTCTCCCGAGCAACACGACGATCCGCGCATCACCCGGGTTGGGCGGTTCCTGCGCCAGACCAGCTTCGACGAAGTTCCCCAGCTTATCAACGTGCTGAAGGGCGATATGTCGATGGTGGGACCGAGGCCGGAGATGCCGTTCATTACTGCCGAGTATGGCCCGCTGGAGGCGACGCGATTAACGGTGCCCCAGGGCATTACCGGCATGTGGCAACTCAGTGCAGACCGGCGTTACGCGATTCATCAATCGCTGGAATATGACCTGTATTACATCCAGAATCGCACGTTCTTAATGGATGTCGCCATTCTTTTGCACACCTTGATCTATGCGGCGAAGGGAATCTGAAAAAGCAGGGATTAGGGATTAGGGATTAGGCATGAAGGTCTTGCTGGTCCATAACCGGTATCAGCAGCGCGGCGGAGAAGACGCGGTGGTGGAAGCGGAGGCGTGCATGCTGCGGAGCCGCGGGGTTGAAGTGGAGCGGCTGGAGGCCGATAATGACGCGATCCACGGGCCAGCGGCGAAGATCGGCACTTCGTTGAACCAGTTCGCGGGTTCGTTCGATATGCGGAAGCGCATCGATCAATCGCTGAAGACGTTTTGTCCCGATGTGGTGCACGTTCACAACTGGTTCCCGACGATCTCGGCTTCGATCTTCAGGCAATCGAAGTCGGCCGGCATCCCGGTGGTACATACGATTCACAACTACCGCCTGCTCTGCGTGGGCGCGACACTGTTCCGGGACGGCCGGGTGTGCGAAGAATGCATCGGCTCGACGTTCAGGACGCCCGGAATCCGGCACAGGTGTTATCGCGGCAGCCTGATGGGAACGGCAGCAGCCACGGCGGGCATGCTGGCTCACTGGGCCGCGGGCACCTGGCAGGATTCGGTAGACCGGTTCATCGCCCTGACGGAATTCTCGCGCGCCAAGCTTATTGAAGGCGGGCTTCCCGCAGACAAGATTTCCGTCAAGCCGAACTTTGTGGAGCCTGAGCCCGAACCTGGTTCCGGCGATGGCGGCTACTTTCTGTATGCGGGCCGGCTTACGGAGGAGAAAGGCCTGCGGGTTTTAGTGGAATGCTGGCGGAACGGACCTGATCTGGCGCCGTTATGGATCGCCGGCGACGGCGCCTTGCGCGCCGAAGTTGAGTCCGCCGCGGCCTCGCTCAGAAACGTCCGCTGGCTGGGAATGCGGAGCAGCGAAGAAGTGTTCGCCCTGATGAAGAGGGCCAAGGCGACGCTGTGCCCTTCGCTGTGGTACGAGGGGATGCCGCGGGTTGTCATTGAATCGCTTGCAGCAGGTACTCCGGTGGTCGCGTCGAAGATCGGCGGCTACCCGGAGATGATTGTCGATGGGGAATCTGGGGCGTTGTTTGCGACCGGAGATGCGGGCGGGTTGCTCAACCGCATACGAGAGTTAGAAGCAAGTTCCGCATTGGCGAGAATGCGGGTAGATACAAGGCTCCGTTACCAGACAGCGTACACGGGAGAAAAGAACTTTTTGAAATTGCTCGAAATTTATCGAATAGCGATGAATCCCGCACAGAGCACGCTTCCCCTCCCGGCTTCCCCCGGAACCTGTGTTCCCTGACGCAAGGCGCGCGCGCGATGATGCGCCGCCTGAAGGCGACTGTTTCTCGAAGGGCCGCGGCCATTCGCGAACCTCATTTTTTTTAAATCAGCGAACGTTTAACGGCAAGGCAAGTGGAAAGCAAGTACGCACAGCGAATCCCGTCAAGGAGGCACCTCCAAATGTTTGATCAGAATCAACCGGCCAGAAGCACGCTTGCTCCCTACCAGCCACGCCAGGCAGACGTGCAGCGCATGGACGACCTTACATTCCGTTTTGGTGAAGGAGAGTCGCTCAAGGGCGTGTGGAGCGTCATCCGCAAGCGCAAGATCGGGATCATGGCCGCGGGGTGTTTCGGGATTGCACTGGCGTTGACTGCATGCATGATCCAAAGCCGGCAATATCTCGCCACGGCGACGGTTGAAGTGGGCAATACCGACGCCTCGCAGACCAGCCTCAGGCTGAACGCGCTGCCTGCGGCGCCGAGTTCCGACGAGATGAAAACCGACATCGCCACGCACATCCAGGTGCTTCAAAGCCCCAGGATCCTGCTGGGAGTGGTCCGCGATCTGAAGCTACAGGACGAAGAGCCGTTCAAATTCAAGCCCACGCTGCTGGGAGCGATCACCGGCGCGAACGCACACATTGAAGACGAGATCAAGCGCGGCGCGCCTCTTGATCAGGCGCCGTATTCGCGCGACCGCATTCTGGCCATCTTCGCCAAAAAGCTGAAGGTCGAGAACACTCCCGATACGCGGCTCATCACGGTGGAGTACCTGAACCCCAATTCCTATCGGGCGGCGGCCATCGCCAACGCCATCGTGCAGGAATACGTGACATACGAGGCGCGGTCGCAGTCATCGTCCGATGCGCAAAAGTGGCTGGGCGACCAGCTGGCTGAGCTGAAGAACAACTACGAGAAATCGCAGGATGCGCTGGCGGCGTTCGAACAGAAATCCGGCCTGAACGGCCTGGTGCTGGGGGCCATGGGCGAAGGCGGAGCGGGCGCGCAGACGCACGTGCCGGCGCTGGATTCGCTCGATTCTCTGAATCAACAACTGATCACCGCCGAGACGGATCGCATTGCCAAGGAAGCCATCTACCGGCTGACCAGGACGCAGGATCCGGAAGTGGTGGCCTCCATTGCAGCTTCGACCGGAACGGGCAATGCAGCCTCGGAAACTGCGGTAAGCGGACCGGGGCTGGAGTTGCTGCGCAGCTTCCGCCAACAGCAGGCCGCTCTGCGCATCACCTATGCCGACATGCTGACCAAGTACGGGCCCAACAACCAGCACCTGATCGAAACCAAGAGCCAGCTTGACACGGTGGATGCGCAGATCGGCGAAGAGGTGCAACGCATCAACGAGCGCGCCCACCAGGAGTATCTGTTCGCGCAGCAAAAGGAAGACGGGTTG
>CAVREL010000104.1:0-140379 GCA_963720105.1 uncultured Acidobacteriota bacterium
GGCCTAGGTTTCTCAGGTTCCTAATTTGATTTGCCCTTGGAGGCTCTCGTGTTTGTAAAGAGGCTTATTCTCTCTGCCCTGGTTCTTGTGACGTTGTTCTATCTTGCTGGATGCGGCGGCGGTTCCGCTCCGATAAGCGTATCGGTTACGGCGTCGAGCAGCACCGTGGATGCCACCGACACCACCACGGTATCGGCGACGGTATTGCACGACAAGAACGGCGCCGGGGTGAGTTGGAAGGCAAGCGCTGGAAGCATTTCGGGCTCGTCCGGCAGCGCCACCTTCACAGCGCCCGCGGCCTCCAACTCCTCTTTGACGGTCACCATCACGGCAACCTCCGTTGCCGACACCACCAAGAGCGGGAGCGTGACTATCACCGTGCCCGCCACGCCTTCGATCACCACCAGCACGATGACGGCTGGCGCGGTGGGAACGGCCTACAGCCTGACGCTGGCCGCCAGCGGCGGCATTGCGCCCTACAAATGGACTCTGGCGAGCGGGACATTGCCGACCTGCCTGAGCCTCAGTACTGCGGGCGTGATTTCGTCAGCCACGCCGCCGACAGCCGCCTGCGCGGGGACATATCCCGGAATCACCTTCAAGGTGACCGATTCGGGAACACCCAACCCCTTGACCGCGACCTCGGCAGCCATGACGATTACCATTACCGCCCCGACGCTCACGTTCCCCACAGCGCTGGCACAAGCGACCGTTGGCTCGGCATACACCGCCAGCGCGGCGGCCACCGGTGCTCTGGGTACCTCGACTTACAGCGTGGCGAGTGGCGCTCTGCCGACCGGTCTAACGTTGAACGCCAACACCGGCGCGATCACGGGGACTCCCATGGCCTCCGGTGTAGGCACGTCCACACTCAAGGTCACGGTTACAGACGCGTTTGGAGACACAGCCACTTCAGGAACGCTGAGCCTGACAGTCGCCGCGGCTCCGGCGATCACCTTCGGAAGCACGACCCTGTCTGACGGCACCATGAGCGCCGCGTACACGGGGACAGTAGCGGCTACTGGCGGGGCGGGGACGTTGACGCATACCGTCTCTGCCGGCGCATTGCCAGACGGGCTGCAGTTGTCAACGGCGGGCGCTATCTCCGGGACACCCACCAAAGTGGGCACATTCTCATTCACGGCGAAGGCTGCGGATGCATATGGGGATTCCGCTACCCAAGTCTATTCTTTGAAGATCAACTATCCGGCGTTGACGGTGACAGCACTGACGCCGCCGGTCGGCTACGTGGGTTCTAACTACACCTCGACCACGCTCGCGGCCACGGGCGGATCGAACTCGGGTTACACCTGGGCCGTCTCGACCGGATCAGCTCTGCCCGCCGGACTGTCGCTTTCCTCGGCCGGCGTGATCACCGGCAATCCGACCACCACCGGTACCACCACAACGAGCGTTACGGTCACCGATTCGGCTTCGAATACGGCCACCGGGTCACTGTCGTTCACCATCAAGCCGGGCGTCAGCATCAGCTCTGCCACCACGCTTCCTACGGGATATGCCGGATCGGCTTATTCGCAGCAACTCACCGCTACCGGCGGATCCGGAGCGGGCTACACCTGGACCGTCGGCACTCCCGCCGCGGTGCGTTCGCGGCGCATGGCAGTTTCGAGCGATTCCCCATTGGTGGATGGTCTGACGCTCAGCGCCAGCGGCCTGGTGAGTGGAACCCCGACTACTGCCGGCTCCTTCCAGGCGCCGCTCACGGTCACCGACTCGGCAGGCAACGCCGCCGGCGCGACCTTCAGCCTGACAGTCAATGCTGCAATCACCATCGGTGCCATTACCTTGCCGAAGGGCTACCAGAATACTGCCTATCCGGGCGCGATGTTTACGGCTACAGGGGGATCGGGAGCCAGCTTCTCCTGGACCTGGGCGGCGGCCAGCGGTTCATCGCTGCCTGCGGGTCTCACCCTTTCTGCGGGAGGCGCGATTTCCGGAACGCCAACCGGCTCGGGTACGTTCAATGTCATCGTGACGGTCACGGATTCGGCCGCGAACACCGCCTCGCAGACCTACACACTGACCATTGAGGGCGCGCTCGCCATCTCCACGCCGGCCACGCTCAAATCGGGCACCACCAACGTCCCCTACTCGACCACCCTGACGGCCAGCGGCGGTTCGCAAACCTATACCAACTGGACAGTGACCGCAGGGGCGGCCCAACTGGCAACCCTCAGCCTGACTCTCAATTCGGGCGGCGTTCTTTCCGGGACGCCCACAGTTACGGGCACCGCGACCTTCACGGCCCAGGTCACCGACTCCGAGAGCCACACCGCAACCGCGCCCCTGACGGTCAACGTGTACAGCGCGTTGACCATTACCACCACCAGCCTGCCTGCGGGTACAGCCGGAACGGCCTACTCGCAAACCCTGGCCGCGGGCGGCGGCAGCGGAAGCGGGTACACGTGGACCGCATCGGCCAGCACCCTGGCCGCCTACGGCTTGACTTTATCCAACATGGGCGTGGTCTCCGGCACTCCCACCACCTCGGGAACGGCGACCTTTACGCCCACCGTCACCGATTCCGCCAACGCGACGGCCACGGCTCCCGCTCCGCTGACCATTCTCATCTACCCGGCGCTGAGTCTGCCCTCCACCAACCCCAATTCTCTGCCCTCAACCGGCACCACCGGCGTGGCCTACTCCGGTTCCGTGACCGCGTCAGGCGGCAGCAACAACTACACGTGGACCATCACCGGAATGCCTTTCGACGCCTTGACAGCGAACACCAGCGGCGCAACGCTGAGCGTCTCCGGAACTCCCACGGCCGAAGCCACGGTCACGTTTACCGCCAAGGTGACAGACACCACGACCAATGTAAGCGTCGGCCCGTTCACCTACACCATCACTGTCACCAATCCGCAGCCTATGTCGTTCTCGACTGGAACGACGTTGCCCTCGGGGACAGTAACCCAGGGTTACACGCAGACCATTAGTGCCACCGGGGGCATAGCGCCCTACACCTGGGCGATCAACGGAACCAACGTGCCCAGCACGGGAGCGGCCCAGGCGCTGTCCAACGGACTGAACGTATCCAGCAACGGGACCCTCAGCCTGAGCATCGGCGGAACACCCACCTCGGCTACCACGGTGACGTTTACCGCCAAGGTCACTGACAATCTTGGCAGTTCCACGGCGCTCACCACATTCACCATCCCGGTCAACAGCGCCGGATCGCAAGTGAGCGGCCAGATCTACCTGAACAACCCATGCGGCGGCACCATTACAGTGCCCCCGATCACACTCAGCATCAACACCAGTCCGGTTCAGACCACCCAAAGTGACACCAACGGGAACTACTCGTTCGCGGCCATTCCCAATGGGACGTACACGATTACTCCCTCGATCACGGGAGCGAGTTCGCTGTTCTATCCCGCCACCCTGACCAACGTGGTGGTGAATAACGGTTCGGTGAACGGAGAAAACTTCTCGGCGGAGGTGGGCTACACGATCTCTGGCACGGTGGCGTACAGCGCCAGCGGGACGCCGCAGACCGGGCAGACCTACATTTCGCTGAACGGCGGCTGCAACGGCAGCGGACCGGGCACCAGCATCAGCGAAACCACACTGACTTCGGGAGGAGCCTATACCGTCCGCGGCGTGCCGCCGGGCAGCTACACGGTGCAGGCCTGGATGGATCCGCTGGGCCAGGGCGTGCAGAACGCAATCGACCCGACCGGCAGCGCCTCCGTGACGGTGACAGACGCGAACGTGACCGACGCTGCCATCACCATGCACGATCCGACGTACGCGACGCCCACCTCGAATCCCAGCATCCAAGGCATTATTCCCAACGCAGTCGGCGTATTGATTGAGTTCCAGCCGAGCACCAGTCACACCGGCATCAACGGCAATAGCGTGGAGGACGCGAATCAATACGAAGTGGAATGGAGCACCAGTCCCACCCTGGGCGGCGGGAACGGCGGCGGACAGTTCGCCTCCATCGCGGGCAGCCACGTCTTCACGGCGACTGGGGATAACGGTGTCTGGATCCTCAACAATGCGACGCTCTCGGGCTCGGGCTTCAGCTTCACCAGCGGCCAAACGTACTACTTCCAGGCCCGCTCCTTTAACACGCTGGACACGGCCAATCCGCATCCCACGGGCTGGTGCAACTACACATCGACCGGGTGCAGCGGAATCACCGGCTTTACGGGCGTGAAAATCGGCACCCCCGCATGCTCGGGCACCTGCACCGCGGTTTCAAGCTCGGTGACCATCCCGGCAGCCATCACCATCAAGACGGGCGCGCCGTTATATCTGGGCATGCTGCAATTTTCGAGCACCAGCGGCGGCAACCCAATCGGTATCTATGTCACCGAGATTGCCAGTCCGTCGAACGGCGCGAATAACTTTACGGTCACTGTTCCGAGTGGCTCCAACTACGCGGTCATGGGGATCCTCGACCAGAACAACACCGGCGGATTCGGCGCCGGGGCGATCACCAACGTCAGGAACAAGATCCAGGCGAACCTGACGATATCGGGCAGCACCCAGACCGTGGCCGGCATTACGCTGCCCACGGGGAACAGCGTGGCATCCGTGGCCACGCAGTTCTCATCCAGCTCCTGCCAGAGCTGCAGCTCGACCTCAACGAGCTACCAGCTTAGCTTCAACATCAGCGAATCGGACAAGGCGCCGGTGGCCGCGGTCTTGAACTCGGGCCCCAATGTGCTCAACACCAACGGCACCGTAGCCCTGGATATGGGCCTTTGCTCCGATTGCGGCAATCCTCAATTCGACTACAGCGTCACGCTGCTCGGCACGCCGAAGGTGGGAGACACCTACGGCTTCACTGTCACCTACAGCGACGGTAGCCAGGACACGGGCACCACAGTGACCGGCGCGGTGACCGGCTGGAATGGCGGAAGCACGGTGGTGGGCGCGAGCGATGCCCCATCCGCCCTCGCTCCCACCGACAACAACAGCACCAGCACCACGCCGACCTTCACCTGGACCGATTCGGCCAATGCCCTGGGCGCCAACTTCTCCTACGGCTTCTACATGTACGACCAAACCAACAGTACTTGTTCGAAAGGTAGCAATATCTGGGAGATCCCGGGCCAAAACTCCAAGTCCGGCGGATTCTCCAGTTCGACTACATCGATCACCTGGGGCACCGACCCAACCGGAGACTCCAGCAATACGCCTTGCGTTAGCAGCCTCACGCTCAACGACGTGTACATCTGGGCGATCCAGGTCCAGGATCCCAGTGGCAACCAGGCACAGACCCAGGTGTGGTACCAACCACAGTAATAAGCCCTTTCCTTTGCATTGATCGAGGGCGGCCAACCCGAGGGGTTGGCCGCCTTTTTGTTGCGTGCCGGTTGGGGCTGCAAGCCGCCTCCCGCGCCGATTGCTTACAATCAATCCGCACGCATGCGCAGCGATTTCGCTGCTCGAGACGCATCTTCCCTCGACGATTGGAGAACCTCGTTGTGAATCGAATCCGATTGCGTCACACCCGCCTCGCCGCCGGTCTGTTTGCAGGCCTGATGACCCTTTCTTTATGCGGGGCGCAGGAGCCCACCGGAACTCTGCCGGAAACCCAGGCGCCTCCGCCGCCGCCTCCGGCCAAAACCCTGTCCGGGCATCCGGCCGATTCCTACTGGACCGCGCACGATAAGCAACTGGTATCCGATTTCGGCTGGCTGGCGAAATTCAAAGAGGCGGATTTGAAACTTCCCGCCCCCGCCCCGGGAGAGCACCGGGTGGTGTTCATGGGCGACTCGATCACCGAGGGCTGGCATTTCGATGGGCCGGAGGGGTCTTTTCCAGGCAAGCCTTACATCAACCGCGGAATCAGCGGCCAGACCTCGCCCCAGATGCTGGTGCGCTTCCGCCAGGACGTCATCGAACTGCAGCCCAAGGTGGTGGTGATCCTGGCCGGCACCAACGACGTGGCCGGAAACACCGGCCCCATGACCCTGGAGCAGACGGAGGACAACCTGGCCTCCATGGCCGACCTGGCCACCGTGAATCATATTCGTGTTGTTCTGTGTTCGGTTTTGCCGGCGGTCGACTTCCGCTGGGCTCCGGGCCTCGAACCCGCGCCCAAGATCGTGGCCCTGAACGCATGGATCAAGTCATACGCCGCTGAGAAAGGCTACGTGTACGTGGACTATCATTCCGCGATGAAAGACCAGCGGGACGGTTTGCCGCCCAATCTCAGCAAAGATGGCGTCCATCCCACTGCGGCCGGCTACGCGATCATGGCGCCGCTGGTGGAGGCGGGAATCAAGAGCGCGCTGGCCCAGTGAATTGTGTCCGGTGGGACGTCCGGCACCTGTATTCCCACCCTAGCCGCAAAAACAAAGACGCGGCGAGGGTGGGGCACCCAAAGTTTCCGGCACGAGGCAGCCTAGTTCGATCCTGGTGTCGTCGCCGACGAAGCCGGAGCAGGCGGCGGGGCCGGTGCGGATGCCGGCGTGGGCGCATTCTTCGAGAAACTGCGGATATATTCGATGATCCCTTTGACTTCGGCATCCTTGGCGCGGGCCGCATCTTCCCCCGGCATCTTGTCGTTACCCTTGCGGATCAGACTGAACAACTGCTCATCGCTCTTGCCTTCCAGCGTCTTGGGATCGGTGAAGTCGGTGAGGGTTAAATTCATACTCTTGGCAAGCTCGGCTTTGCCATCGCCATTGTCGTTGTGGCATATGCCGCAATCCATTTTATAGAGCTCTTTTACCCGCGCAGATGGACCAGCCGCCGGTTTGGATGGTTTTCCCGTGCCTTCCTGGGGCGCGGACGCGAGGTTCGATGCGGCGCCTAATGCGAACAAGACCACCGCCGGAAGGAGGAGTAGGGGTTTAAGCATTTTAGATCTCCTCAGTTGCAGGTGTCGGGGAATAGGCGCCTGGCAGCTGGTTAAGTTTTTCTGCCACACATTATAGGCGCAATTCTCAGGCCGTCCAGTGATCCAGATTACACGTTTTGATCCGGCACCCAGGCTGAAGAGGCTCGCGGTCCGCATCCCGGACGCGTTCCCGGCATCTGTTAAGCGGGGTGGTTCAGGAGCCGTTGTTCGCCCAGCCGGCGGTGAGAGAGGTTTCCGGACCGAGCGCCCGCAATTGCGCGCACCCCCAACTCGCCGGTACAATAAAGGACTAAGGAAAGGTTTGTCACCCGAGATGCCCAAGGAAAAAATCCATCCGAACTATGCCGCTGTGCGGGTTTTGTGCGCCTGCGGAAACAACTTTGAGACCCGATCGACCCACAAGGGCGACATCCACGTGGAAATCTGCTCGGTGTGCCACCCGTTTTTCACCGGCAAGCAGAGGCTGGTGGACACGGCCGGCCGCGTGGAGCGTTTCCGCCGCAAGTACGCCAAGTCTGGAGAGGCTGCAGCGGCAACCAAGTAGTCGCCGCTGCGGTTGGGGTTAGTCTGGGCCTCCGCCACGGCGGGGGCCTTTGCGTGTTTCGGAAAAGCAGCTATTAGCCACTAGCTTTTAGCTATTAGCTTTCGTCCCGGCACTTGAGATTTCTGAAGTGTGTTCATGCGACCAAGAACGGAGCTAAAAGCTAATAGCTAAAGGCTAAAAGCTGTCTTTTCATGTCGCGCAGAGGATTCACGGTGAAGAAGGTCTGGGACAACCCGCGGGAGCACGAAATGCCCGCCGAGGGGCGGGTGCCGGCCGAGGTGCGCATCGGCCCTGTGCTGGTGCGGCCGGCGACCGTCCTGGCGCCCATGGCCGGAGTCACGGATACGGTCTTCCGGCGGTTTATACGGCACGCCAGCCTGTTTACGGCAGGGACCGAGGGAACAAGGGAACAAGGGACCGAGAATACCTGGGTGCCCCAGGTCTCGATTTTGAGACCTGGGATTGAAGCCGATGTCACCAATCAGCAATCCGGCTGCGGGTTACTGATGACCGAATTCACCTCGGCGGACGGCCTGGCGCGGATGCGGGAATCGAAGCGGCGCCGCTACCTCACGTTCTACGACGACGAGCACCCCATCGGGGCGCAGCTGTTCGGGTCCAATCCCGAGACGCTGGCCGAGGCCGCGCGCATCGTGCAGGATACGGGGTTCGACACCGTGGACCTGAACCTGGGCTGCCCGGCCAAGCGGGTGGTGGGCTGCAACGGCGGCTCCGGGCTGCTGCGCGACCTGCCGCGCATCGGGGAGATCTTCCGCACGGTCCGCAAGGCGGTCACCATTCCCTTCACGGTCAAGTTCCGCCTGGGCTGGAACGATACCCAGATTGTCTGCGTGGAACTGGCGCGCATGGCCGAAGGCGAGGGCTTGAACGCCGTGGCCCTGCATGCCCGCACCCGCGACCAGGCCTACACCGGCCAGGCCCGCTGGGAGTGGATCGCCGCGGTGAAGCAGGCCGTGAGTATTCCCGTCATTGGCAACGGCGACATCCGCACGCCCGAGGACGCGGCCGCCATGATTGCGCAGACCGGTTGCGACGCGGTCATGATCGGGCGCGCCGCCCCGGCCAATCCGTGGATCTTCCGCCAGATCGCCCAGTACACCGCGACCGGCAGCTATGAGCAGCCTGCGGTCATGGACCGTTATCGCATGATCCGCGCCTATTTTCAGATGCTGCTCGACGAGCAGGAGGCGTGCAAGGATCTGCCGAAAGATGCCCGCATCGGTGAGACCGCCGGCAAGATGAAGCAATTCGCGTCGTGGTTTACCCATGGCGTGGCGGGCGGGGCGAAACTGCGCGCGTCGATCTACCAGGCCAAAACCGGCCCGGCTGTGCTGGAACAGGTGGATGCGTTCTTTACCGCGCACCTGGCCGGCGGAGCGGAAGCGGATCACGCCGCGGAAATTCCGCCGCTGGATTTTTCCAGCGCGGCGATGGCCTGCGATTAGCGCATCACCACTCGTGTTCGGATGTGACCAGGACTTCGCCGGAGCGGAAATTCCCGGTTGGCAGTGGATTACGGCGCGAAACCCGAAGGGCCGATTGACAGGGCCGATTGACAGAATCGAAAGGTGCGTCATAGGATAATCGCTCCCGGTCATTCTTTGAGGTCGACGAGGGCGACAGGTCGTAAGGCTGATCCTCGTATTCAGATCTTGCAGGCGCCGCACCGGGACGTGGTCCCCCTACAAAAGTTCCGATCCAACTGCCATTTCGCCGCGAGGAGAGGCATGAGAACTCTGTCCGTGTTGACCGCCGTGATTTCGATTACGGCGGCGGCTATGGCCCAGACCGGAACGTGGACACCCCTGAAAAACGAACCCACCTTCCTGAATCCGCCCAGCCTGTGCCTGGCTTATCCGAATGCCAATTGCTCTCCGGGGGGCTATTCTTTGGGCGGTATCTTCAATGTCAATCTGCTCACAGATGGGAGCGTTCTGTTCGAGACCGCGGCCGTCGATGACAACGGCAACATCAGTTTTCCGGAGTACAAGCTGACTCCGGACCTCTCTGGCAGCTACGTGAACGGAAGGTGGACCCAGGTGGCGTCCCTGCCGAATGCCGCGTCGACCGCCAACCCCGATGGGTGGGCGCCCATTTACATGGCCTCGGCGGTGCTGCCCGATGGGCGGGTCATCTACGAAGGCGGCGAATACAGCGGGGACCATTTCTACTTCGCGCTTGCCAACCAGGGCGCCATCTACGATCCGGTCCACAACACATGGACGCCGGTGCCGCCGCCGTCCTTCTTCGAAAACCTCTACCCCGCGGACCCGCCGGATCTGCCCGGCTTCAACCGCTTATTTGGCTACCCGCGGTACCCGGCGCCATTCACGTCCGAGCTTGTGAACGCCATCGGTGACTCGCAGTCTGTCGTCCTGCCCAATGGGACATTCATGCTGGCGAGCAAGCTGAGCCGGCAGCAGGCTTTGCTTGACCCAAAGACGCTGACCTGGACGGAGACCGGGACGAACAAAGCCGACGTGAACGCGGAAGAAGGCTGGACGCTGCTTGGGAACGGCAAGGTTCTGACTGTGGATACCGATCTGGACTACACCTTCGGCCTGACGTCGAGCTACACGGCGGGAAACGCGGAACTCTACGACCCGCAGACGGGCAGCTGGAGCACCGCCGGCAATACGGTGAATGTCCTGACGTCGTTTCCTGAGGGAGAAATTGGACCTGCGGTGCTGATGCCGAATGGCGTGGTCTTCGCCGAAGGCGATAAAGGGACGAGCGCGCTCTACGATTCGTACCGAAATAAATGGAGGGCCGGACCGACTCTTCCCACCGTTTCGGTGAACGGGCAAAATCTGCAGCTGGCGGCCGGCGACACAGGCGCCGCACTTCTGCCCAACGGCAACGTGCTGGTCTCGGCGACCGCGACGACGGACCAACTGCCGCCGACGAAGTTCTTTGAGTTCGATGGCCACAAACTGATTCCAGAACCGGGCACGCCGAATTCCCCCCTGGTCGCCGGTGTGAATATGCTGGTGCTGCCGAGCGGTCAGATCCTGGAGTTTGACAGCCGCACGACGGACGTTGAGCTCTATACGCCCAGCCGCGGCAACCATCGGCCCTGGTATGCGCCATTTCCTCTTGAGTGGCCGTGGGTGGTCTCGCCGGGGAAAACCTATAGTCTGAAGGGCGTCTATCTGAACGGCGTCTCGCAGGGCGCCATGGAGGGCGACGATTACCAGTCGGCCACGAACTACCCGCTGGTGCGCATTACCAACGTGGTCACGAAGCATGTCTTTTACAGCCGCACGCATGACTTCAGCAGCATGGCGGTTGCCAACCCTACTCCTGTCACGACGAGCTTCGACGTGCCGGCGAACCAGGAGAAGGGGCTCAGCCTGCTGGTCATCGTCACCAATGGCGTGCCCTCGCTGCCGATTCCGGTTCTGGTGAACTGAGGCGGCCGTTACGGCAGCGGCAACCGGATCGTTGCCCGGGCGCCGCTCCCTTCGTCGCGATTGATCAGCCGGATTTCGCCGCCGTGCGCGCGGGCGATCTGCTGGGCCAGCGCCAGGCCCACGCCGCTCCCCTTGGGCTTGGTTGTATAGAAGGGCACGAACAGGTTTTCGGTGTTGGCGATCCCGAGGCCGGTGTCGTCGATGGTGACCGCGGCGGTCGAGTCCACCACCCGCCAGCTCACCTGCACTGACCGCGCATGATTAGCCAGCGTGGCGTCAACGGCGTTGGCCAGCAGGTTGATGAACATCTGTTCCAACTGGTCGGGATCGGCATTCAGGGTGACCGCCGGGCCGGGATCGAGATCCACGCGCAGGCGCTGCTCGAGCAGCGTGACCCGCTCCAGCAGCGGCCCCAGCGGCACATTCTTCAAATGCGGCGGGGGCAACTGCGCCAGCAGGCGATACGATTGCACGAAGCGATGCAGCGCGTCGGCGCGACTCTCGACCACGCTCAGGCCGCGGCGGAAATCGTGCAGCATATCCTCATCGCCTTCCATATGATCCACACGCGCCAGCAGGCTGCCGGCAATGGACTTGATGGGCGCCAGCGAATTGGAAAGCTCGTGTCCCAGCACGCGGATGAGGCGCTTCCAGGCGGCCTGTTCCTCTTCCTGCAAAGGCAGGCTCACATCGGCGAGCAGGAGAAGAGTGTGGGGGCGGCCGTCCTGGCGGAAGGTGGCCTTACGCAACAGCCAGCGCGCCGGTTTGTTGCCGAAGGAATGGATCGACTGGTCCGGAGCAGACAGCAGGGAGTCGAGGCCGAGTTCGCGCGCCGAATGGCCGAAGCTGCGCGCATAGGGCCGTTGCAGCAGGTCGGTTCCGGCGATATTCACCAGCTGGAGCACGTGATCGCGGTCGAAGGCGAACAGGGGCGCGACCATGACTTCGAGAATGCGCGACAACAGCGCGGTGGCTTCCAGCGAGCGGACGCGCTGCTTCTGCAGCAGGTCGGCAAGCGCGTTGATCTCGGCGGCCAGCTCGCCCATGGGATCGCGGGCGTGGGCGCCGCGGGCGCGAAAGGAGTAGTCGCCCTCGCGGAGCGACGCCACCACGTTGGAGAGCGTCTGCAGCGGGCGGACCAGGCTTTCAATCAAGGCGCCGGCGATCAGGGAAAGATAGATCAGCAGGCAGCAGG
Source organism: uncultured Acidobacteriota bacterium (assembly GCA_963720105.1). Classification (GTDB taxonomy): domain Bacteria; phylum Acidobacteriota; class Terriglobia; order Terriglobales; family Acidobacteriaceae; genus Telmatobacter. The sequence continues at coordinate 12,015 of CAVREL010000104.1, forward strand.
CGATAAGGATGGCGGGCGCCATGCTGATTCCGGCGCGAAAAACAAGAATGGCGGCAAACAGGAACGTGGGCAGGGCCATGAGCAGGCAATAGAGCCACGCCCGGCGGACAGCCGAGCGGCCACGCCGGCGCGCACCCTTCTCATTCGCCATGTCCTATGCCTTTACACAGGCTGCGGAAAGAAACTCCTGTCGAACGGAAATGGGAAGAAAGACATCCCTCAGGGGCTAAAGCCCAGGTTGATTTTGCCGCGTTCACGGCACGACTAAAGTTCACCCCGGCGACGAAGACCTGTCGCCGGGGGCCCCGAAAGTCGTGCCCTTTCAAGGCAGCGTTGCGCGGAAAGAGAATGCGGCCAACTGGAGCGCCGTGTTTTCGCAGCGAGCTGTTCATAGGCCATATTTTTCGATACGCCGATAGAGCGCCGCGCGGCTTAACCCCAGGGCTTCGGCCGCCTGCGAGATGTTGCCGTCGCAGCGCCGCAGCACCTTGCGGATGAGCAGGGCCTCCACCTCGTCGATGCTCATATTCTCAAACGACTGCATCGACGAGCGCGATGACGTGATGGCTAAATTCGAGGGCTCGATTTCGTCGCCACGGCTGAGCAGAACCGCGCGCTCCACGGTATGTTCCAGCTCGCGGACATTGCCCGGCCACGGATACTGCATCATCTGCTGCATGGCGGCGGGCGAGAAGCCGCTCACCTGCTTGCGGTAGCGGGCGCGCGACTTGCCCAGGAAGTGCGCCGCCAGCAGCGGAATGTCTTCGCGCCGATCGCGGAGCGCGGGCAGGTTGATCTCCACGGTGTTCAGGCGGAAGAGCAGATCCTCGCGGAAATTGCCGGAAGCGACTTCGTCGTGCAGCTTGGCATTGGTGGCCGACAGCAAGCGCACATCCACGCGCCGTGTCTGCGACGAGCCCACCCGTTCCAGCTCGCCGGTCTCGATCACGCGCAGCAGCTTGGCCTGCTGGCGCGGGGGCACGTTGGCGATCTCGTCAAGGAACAGCGTTCCGTTGTTGGCCAGCTCGAAGCGGCCAATGCGGTCGGAACGCGCGTCGGTGAACGCTCCCTTCACATGCCCGAAGATTTCGCTTTCGAAGGTGCCTTCCGGCAGGCCGCCGGCATTGACGGCCACCAGCGGCATGCGCGAGCGGGGCGATGCGGCGTGCAGCAGCTTGGCCACGATCTCCTTGCCGGTGCCATGCTCGCCGGTGATGAGGACATTGGCGTCGGAGGGGCCGACCTGGGCAATCAATTCCAGGACCGGCTGCATGGAAGGCGCCCCGGCCACGAACTCCGGCATTCCGTCGGCGCGCAACAGCCGGTTCTCCATCTCCAGCTGGCGCGCGCGGCGCAGGGCCTGGTGCAACTCGGCATGCACGCGGATGAGGCTGATGAGGCGTTCGTTCTCCCACGGCTTCTGGATAAAGTCGCGCGCGCCGCGCTTGATGCTCTCCACCGCCAGCCCGATGTTTCCCCACGCCGTCATCACGATCACCGGCAGGCGTGCATCGATCTCCTGGATGCGCGCCAGCAGGTCGAGTCCTTCCTGTCCCGAGGTCGTATCGCGGGTGTAGTTCAGGTCGATGAGCAGGACGTCGTACTCGCTCTGCCCCAGGGCCTCGAGAACGAGTTGGGGCGAGCGCACGCATTCCACCTGCATGCCCTGCGGTTGCAAAAGAAGTTCTACGGCCTCGAGGATATGGGGTTGATCGTCGGCGACCAGGACACGAATCTTTTCCTTCTGGCTAGGGATGCTGGCCTCCATGACGGCGCTCTTGGTGTCGTGCGGTTCTCTGGGCATGATATCCGATGTCCTCCGCGCCCGGTCCGAAACATTCGCGATGGCGTGGCGCCGGGCCAGGCGTGGATTTTGCAGTTTGATTTACGGCCCCTGTGTGACTACGCCCGTTTTCGCGTCTTCGATCGAGACGCCGGTCTGGTCCAGGGTTGTCCCCGTGGACTGGTCGAGTTGCACCTTGGCTTTTTCATACGCTGCCTGGGCGGCCACAAGGGTGGATTCGGCGACCCCCAGGTCGTGCTGCGCGACCAGCGTATCGGAGCTGGACTTGGCGCCGAGTTTCTGCTCCTGAGCGACGACATCGAACGTATGCTGCGCCAGGTCGCGAGCCTTCTGCGCCGACACCACACGGGCCTGCGCTTGCTGCAGCGCGAACTGGGCGTTGCGAACGTCGAAGCGGATCGTCTTCTTCTGCTCCTCGAAGGTGATCTGTCTCTGCCGGTACTCCAGCACTGTCCGAAACTGATCGGCCTTGGCCACGCGGTTGCGCAAGTTGATCGACAGGGTCATTCCGAACTGATATTCCGGCGCCGTGTAGTTGAAGGTGTTCGCGAACATGTCATTAAAGCTCACGGGGACAACCGAAGCGCATTGTTGCGGGCCCAGGATGCAGTTCGGATTCTTCGGGCCGGCAGTACCCGATCCGGCATAGGCGCCATAAACATTCAGTTGTGGCAGTAGTTCGCTTTTGATGGATTTCAGGTTCTGCTCTGCTATCTGCATCGCAAGTTCGTCCTCGGCGACGTCAGGGCGTTTTTTTTCGGCTTCGGCAATCAGACCGTCAATGGATTTCGTGGCGTTGGGATCGTCCGGGCCTTTGATATCGAGAGGGATGACCGGCATCTCGTCGATGGTCGGATCGTCGGTCTTGGTGATGGCGTTCTTGATGAGAAGTTCGTTCAGGCGAAGCGTGGCACGGGCGACGGTAAGATCGCCTTCGCTGGTGGCCACGTCCGATTGATCCTTGGTGACTTGCATGGCTGGAATGGCGTTCAGCTCCAGTTGCTTTTGGTCATCGGAAAGGGTTTTCTGCGCAAACGAGAGGAGACGCTCTTTGATCTGCTCGTCCTGGTAGGAATTCACCAGGTCCCAGTAAATGTTCTCCACCTGTGTGACGGTGGCCATGACTTGAGCGCGAAAGGCGAGGTCGTTGATCTGGATATTCTTCTTGGCGATGTGCATGTACCGCTCGTTGGTGGCCAAACCGAAACCGGCGAGCAACTGCTGGGTGATTAGCAACTGGAAATTCGAAAAGAGCTCGGGGTTGATGGCAAAGTACGGGCTGTTGTTTGCGAGGCGCTGGCCCTCGTAGTTGACGGTCAGGTTCGTTCCCAACGGAAACGACTGGGTGAAAAACACCAAGCCCTCGATGGTGTTCTGCTTGAAGAGAGGGACACCCACCTGGGATTGGTTGGCCTCCTGGGTGACGTTGTGATCCGCGAAGCCCTTGAAGTTCAGGAAGGGATCGAAGGAACTGACGGCCGTTCCAGCGCCGAGCGTCGAGGTCACGATACCGCCTGCGCCGGCAGCGGCCGACCCGGAAGTGCTACCCCCGCCGCCGGCACCGCTGCCGCTGAAGCCCCCTTGAGTCGATGACTGCACAACTGCCGTATTGACTCCGTTTGCCAGGCCGCCGGCCTTGGTGCGCGCGTAGTCAGTTTGGGCAATAGGAAAGTTATAGCGGAAGTAAGCAAGATCGAGGTTGTTCTCGATGGCCAGAGCGATCGCGTCGCGCAGCGAGATGTACAGCTTCCCCTCGCGGATGAGGTTCTGCAGGCGCGGTGAGTTGGCGAGGTCCAACTCGGGCACATTGCTGGCTCGATAAGGTGAAAGGGGGTTGCGCGAGTGCGGCAACTCGATTTGAAAGGACCGCTGCGGAGCAACCGCCTGCTGCTGCGCCTGCTGGGCTTGTTGCGCCAGCGTCGGCAACGGGGTCGCGGCTGCGGCCGCTGCCGGAGTAGGAGCCTCCGGCGCCGGCCGCGAATCTTCCGCCACGGCTGACGTCAGGCCCAGGTTCATTTGCAGAAGAAGAATGGCGGCACACGCGGTTGCGCGCGTGCGGAATGAAGGACCCCGGGCAAAAAGCTGGTCAAAAACAAAAGAAGAATTCACGCCTTTACCTCCGTGACCGGCGCGGCGGGAGCTGCGTCGCGTGTCAGCCAGCCGTCGTGCAGTTCGAGAATGCGGGAGCCGTAGCGCGCGTTTTCTTCAGAATGTGTCACCTGCACGATGGTGGTTCCTGCCTTGTTCAATTCGCGGAAGAGCTCCATGATTTCGCGGGCCTGGGTGGAATGCAGGTTGCCGGTGGGCTCGTCGGCCAGCAGAAGCGCCGGCGCGTGGACCACAGCGCGCGCAATGCCCACCAGCTGTTGCTGCCCGCCGGAGAGCTGGTTGGGAAACAGGTCCTTCTTGGCCACGATCTGGAAGCGGTCCAGAATGTCGGCCACCATGCCGGCGCGTTCTTTCGACGGCAGGTTCTTGTAGGAAAGCGGCAGGTCGATATTCTCCGCCACCGTCAGGTCGTCCAGCAGGTGATAGCTCTGGAAGACCATGCCGACCCGCTGTCGCGCCAGGTCGGCGCGCTGCTTGCGGTTGAGCGCATGGACCGGGGTGTCGCCGAACCAGTATTCGCCCAGCCAGCTGTCATCGAGCAAGGCAAGCACGTTCAGCAGCGACGACTTCCCTGCCCCCGAGGGTCCCATGACGGTGACGAATTCGCCCTCGCGAATGGTAAGCGAGATGCGGCGCAACACCCACGTTTCGGTGTGACCCGTTTTGTAACTGCGTTCCACATTCTTCAGTTCAATCATGATGTTTGTTTACTCCGATCTCAAAGCAACAGTGGGGTCGACGGCCGCGGCGCGGCGCGCCGGCAGCCAGGCGGCGGCAAAAGCCGACGCAGCCAGGACGAAAATCACGGCGGCGAAGGTCAGGGTATCGTGCGCCTGCACTCCGAAGATGTAGCCGCGCGCGAGCGTAGTGGCGAACCAGGCCAGAGTACCGCCCAGCGCCAATCCAATGGCGACCAGCAACAGCGCGCGGCCCAGGACCAGGCGCAGGATGGAAGGCTGCGACGCGCCCAGCGCCAGCCGCACGCCGATTTCTCGGGTACGCTGTGCGACCACGAACGACAGCAGTCCGTACAGGCCGACCGACGCAATCATCAGCGCCAGCCCGGCGAAGGTCTCCAGCAATTGAGCAATCAGGGTCTGGCTGCCGAAGGAATCCTCGACGGCTTCGTGGATCGTCTTCAAATTGGTGGTGGCGGCGTCGGGTGCAACCTCGTGCAGCGCTTTGTCGAACTGGGCGCGCAGCAGATCGGCGGGAATCCGTCCGCGAATGGCCACCTGGATGAAAGCCGTCGCGATGCCGTAAAGCGGCGTACCGGGTACAGTCTGCGCAAGACAGAAGTAGATCTCCGGCCTGGTCGGCTGATCGACCCTGGTTTGCTTCACATCGCCGATGACGCCCACGATGCTCGTGGTGTCAAACTTGCCCTTCCCCATGGAGATGGTGTGCCCGATCGGATCCTGCCCCGGCAGGTACTTGTTGGCAAAGGCCTGGTTGATCACCACCACCGGGGGCGACGAAGCGGTATCGTCGTCGGTGAAGAATCGCCCGCGCACCATCGGTATCCCCAGCGCGTCGACAAGTCCAGGCGATGCGATGCGCCCGTCGGCCTGCGGCTGATCTTGTCGAGAGGATTTCTTGTGGTCCAATTCGGTCGAGATCCCCACCGCCATCTCCGAGCGCAGCGGCAGGACCGAGCTTAGCGCCGCCACCTTTACTCCCGGAATGGCGCGCAGGCGATCGAGCAACGGCAGGTAGGAATCCGTGACCACACTTGGCTGGTTCGCCGGAAGGTCGTCGGAATCGAAACTGCTGGACGCATTCAGAATGATGCCGCCGGTAAGCACGTTTTGTTGTGAAAACCCCAGCGGCACCTGGCGCAGCGCATGGATCGTCCTTAGAAAAAGCCCAGCGCCGATAAGAAAGACGAGCGTGAGGGCGAGTTGCCCCACTACCAGCGCCTCGCGAGTGCGACTGGCGCCGGCTGACGCGGTTGTCGTCCTGCCGTGCAGGTCGTCGTGGACATCGCGCCGCGTGGCGCGCAGCGCGGGGAAGAGTCCCGCGATCACGGCCGTGACCAGAGTGAGCAGAACAAGGCAGGAGAAGACCCGCCAGTCGACATGCACCAGGTTTGAAAGGCGCAGGTAGTGCACGAAGTGGCTCCAAAGCAGCTTAATTGCGGTTTGCCCGAGGAGCAGGCCAACGATGGCGCCCGTCCCGCTCAGCAGCAGGCTTTCGACAATCGACTGTTGCACGAGACGGCCGCTGCCGGCGCCCAGCGCCGCGCACACCGCCTGTTCCCGGCTGCGCGCCAGTGCCCGGGTCAGCATCAGGCTGGTGACGTTGAGGCAGGCCAGGGCCCATACGCCGAACACCACCGCATATAGCAGCAGGATGGGTTTGGTCGCGTCCTTCAACATCTGCCGGCGAACCGGGGTCGCCTTGACCGCAGTGGGTATCTCGTCCTCTTGCGCTTCTTTGGAAACAGCGGGTTGAATGCGATTCAGGTTTGCGGCCAGTTGGGCCGGCGACATTCCTTCCGGCAAACGCGCCCAGAAATCCCCAAAGCGGACCTCTTTGCCGCGCATCGCCGAGCGCGCTGCCGGGGCGATCGCGGCGGGAGACCAAACCTGCATGTCATCGTAGTAGGAAAAGAAGAAGCCGTTGGGCAGCACGCCCAGGATCGTGTAGGGCTGCCGGCGAATGGTGAGCGTCTTTCCAATTACGCCCGGATCGGCGCGGAACACCTTCTGCCAGACATCCTCTCCGATCAGGAGCACGTGATTGCGGCCGGGTTCATTCTCTTCCTCCCGGAAGCTTCGGCCCAGGATGGGCTGAACGCCCAGCATGTCGAATAAGCCGGCGGTGACGGACGCCTGGGCAATCTGGAACCGGCCGCCCGGCCCCACCACGCTGAACATATTTCCGCCATCGCCATAGATAACGCCGCCGATCTTCATCGGCGCCCCAGCCGCATCCCTGAGTTGCAGCATATTAGCGTACGTCATGGTGTAGAACGGCATGGGCCCGGCCAGTTCGACGGCCACGACGCGATCGGCATGCGCAAACGGCAGCGGCCGCAGCAGCACGCCATTCAGAATGGTGAACACCGCGATGTTGGCGCCGATGCCCAGGGCCAGCACCGTCACCACCGTCCCCGCAAACCCCGGCGACTTGCGAAACTGCCGCACCGCGTAGCGCACATCCTGCATGATCGACCGCATGGTCATCGTCTATGCTCCCTCAGTCCCTGGTCCCTGGTCCCTAATCCTGCTCCCTCGTTCCCTCGTTGCCTGTCTTTCTCACTCCGTGTGCAGCTCCGGCTCGCCATAGATCAGCGCGGGTTCCCTGGGGCGTGAGTCGGGCACCGGCAACCCCAGAGTGAGAATCCGCAGGGTATGCGCATCCAGGTCGAGCGCGGGGATATCTCTCATACTGCCGACGGCCAGCCCCGCGCTCGCGAACAGGGCCATGGAAAGCGCAAATTCTCCCATCTGCGCCGCGAACGACGAACGGAAAACGCATTGAGAATTGCGATTCAACCCCGACATCCCAGCTCTCCTTTCCTGCTTCATTCAATCCGTAAAGCGTTCATGGGTTCGACGGCCGCCGCGCGGCGCGCCGGCAGTGCGGCAGCAACAGCCACCATCACCGCGGTAAATAAGACTGCATAGATCAGAGTCAGCGGGTCGGCAAACGTAACACCGTAGAGCTGGCTGCGGAACAGCCGCGCCAGCGCAATGGTGGATGGCAACGCGACCAGGGTTGCGATGCCGGCGATGAGCAGCATCTCGCGCAGTACCAGGCCGACGACGCTGCTGCGTTGCGCGCCCAGCGCCAGCCGCACGCCGATCTCGCGGGTGCGCTGTTCGGTCGAGTACGCCAGCACGCCGTAAAGGCCCACCGCTGCCATCAGGAGCGCCAACGCTGAGAATCCAATGGCTAGGAACGCCAGCGCGCGCTCGTCGGATGCGCTGCGGTCGACCTGCTCTTCCATGGTGCGCAGGCTGTCCACTACCAGCGTGGGATCGAGTTGATGAATCGCCCGGCGGATGGCGCCTTCCACTCTCTCCGGCTCCCGTGCAGTGCGCAGAAACATCGCCACGCCGGACTGATGTTTCTGCTGGAGGTACGGCTGATAGACGGCGGGACCGAGCGGCGTTCGCAGATCGGTGTGCCGGATATCCCCAACCACGCCCACGATGGTGGTGTCGTACTTGGCGTCCGTAGCCCCGCCCTCGGCGATCAGCCGCCCGACGGCATTCTGCGGCGATCCGTAAAACTTCTTCGCAAACGCGACATTGACCACCGCCACGCTGGGCTGGCCTTTGGTGTCGGCCACCGTAAATTCTCTTCCCGCCAGGACCGGTTGCTGCAAGGTGGCAAAGTAGCCGGACGTGATGCGCGGCTGCTCGAAGTTCAGATCCTCGTCTTCACGTGCCTTGTAGCCCTGGATGGAATAGTTGGAAGTGTTGGAATTGCCCGCGAGTTCCGGGTCGGTGGTGGCCGCCACATGCTGTACGCCGGGGATCGCAGAAAGGCGTTCGATGGCGCTGCCGATAATCTGCGGCGTGCGGTCCTCGCCGTAACCGGAATTCGTCGGATCGAGATAGAACGCCACCAGATGGCCGGTGTCGAAACCCACCTGCTGATGGCGCAGGTTGTTAAGCGTGCGCACGAAGAGACCCGCGCCGCCCAGCAGCATCACGCTGAGCGCGATCTGGACGCCGACCGCAACCTTGCGGAAGCGATGCGACTCCTTGGACAGTGTGCCGGTATTCTGGCGCAGCGAGTTCGCCAGGTCGGGGCGTATGAAGTGGAACACCGGCGCAACGCTGAATAGCAGGCTCACCAGCACCGAGATCACGAGAGTAAACAGAAGAATCCGGGCATCGAGCGCGGTCGAGTAAGGCTCGCTTCCCGGGTCCGCGCTGGTCATCACGCGCACCAGCAGCCGCGCCACCACGGGCGCCAGCGCCAGGCCCGCGCCCGCGCCCACCAGGCCCAGCATCCCGCCCTCCACCATAAGCTGGGACACGATCCGGCCGCGGCGAGCGCCGAGGGCATAGCGCATCGACATCTCTCGCGCCCTCGCCGATGCGCGCAACAGCAGCAGCGTGGCCACGTTGATGGCGCACATACCCACCAGCAGCCCGGCCATGCTCATCAGAATGATCAGCGGCCTCTGGAGATCCCCGCGATTGGGATTGAATCCCTTGGAATCGTCCACCACCCGGAGATGCGAGTTGTCGATGAAGTTTTTCTTGAAGCGCTCCGACTGGTGCTTGTAAAGGGTGAACTCATAGGCGCGCAGCGTGTGCCACAGCGGCTCCAGGCTGGCCTGCGCCTGGGCGTAGCTGACGCCGGGTTTGAGGCGCGCCACCGCGGTCATCCAGACCGACTGGTGATTGTTCAGGTCGTCGAGAGGGGCTCTCCACGGAATCGCCTGCTCGATCATGGTCACGGGAACGAACACCCCCGGCTTGAATCCGCCGATGACCGAATCGAAGTGCGCCGGCGCGACTCCGACCACGGTGAACGGATGACCATTGACGAGAATTGTCTGGCCGATGATGTTTTGCGCTGCGCCGAAGCGGGTTCTCCAGTAGTCGTAACTGAGGACGACGACGGGGTTGGCATTTTTTCCGGTTTCATCCTGCGGCGAGAACAGCCGTCCCAGCGCCGGCTTCAGCCCCAGCAATTGAAAATAGTTTCCGCTGACGACCTCGGCGTCTTTGCTCTCCGCCTGGTCATGCCAGGAGACGCCAACCTGGGCTTCGTCAGCAGCCAGAATGCCCTGGAACACCCGGTTCTGCTGGCGCAGATCCTTGTACATGGGGTAGGAGAAATAGTTGATGTGCCCGTCGCTGTTTCCTCCGAAAGCGCTCATCGAGCCGGAGAACGCCCCGTTCCACTCCAGGCGCACCAGTTCCCTGGGGTTCCGCACCGGCAGCATGCGCAGCAGCACCTGGTCGAAAAGGGTGAAGATAGCGGCATTGGCGCCGATGCCCAGCGCCAGGGTGAGGACCACCGTGATGGTGAACCCGGGCGACTTGCGCAACTGGCGCATCGCGTAACGAACGTCCTGAAGCAGCGAATTCATAAAGTCCTTCTCCGTCGGTTTATTCGGTACGCAAAGCCTCGATGGGATTAATGGAGGCGGCGCGGCGCGCGGGCAGCCAGCTTGCCGCGGCGACCGCCAACGCCAGAATCCCCAGCGCGCCGGCCATCGAAACCGCGTCCAGAGGGCTGACCCCGAATACCAGCGACGATTCCAACCGCGATGCCCCCAGCGACAGCACAATGCCAAGCGCTAGTCCAATCAGGCCCATCGCGGCCGTGTCTCGAAAAACCAGCCGCGACGTGGCCTGCCGCGAGGCGCCCAGGGCCATGCGAATGCCGATCTCGCGGCGCCGCTGCGTCACCCGGAACGCCAGGAACCCATACAGCCCCACAATGGTGAGCGCCAGGCCGATGAACCCCAGCGCGGTGACCAGCTCGGCCATCATCTGGTATTCACCGGCCGAGTAGCGGATAAGTTCCGGCAGCGAAGTGATGAACATGGGGTCGAGGCGCGGATCCTGATGGATGAACACCTGGCGCGCGCTCGCGGCCATGCTCATCGCATTCTGACTGGTGTCGATCACCGCGGTGATCTCTCCCATGTCCGTCCAATGGAAAGGAAGATACATGTAGGGCTCGGGGATCTCGCCGATCTGGTTGATGGGCGCATTCTCGGTGACGCCGATGATGCGGGCTTCCAGATCCTTTCCGCCGCTGAATCCGGGCAGGCGGACGACCCGGCCGATGGGATCGCTGCCGCGCCAATATTTCTCGGCCATGGCCTGGCTGACGATCACCACGGGAGGACCGTTGAGATCGTCGGAAGCCGTAAAGCCGCGCCCGCGAATCACGCGGGTGCCGGTCACATCGAGGAACTCCGGGCTCACCGCGTTGTATTTCGTCGGCACGGGATCGCGCATCTCCGGATGATCGGGCAGCAAAATCCCGGCATTGATACCGCCCTCGGACGGCATGAGTGGCGAACGAATTCCGTAGGCTACTCGCTTCACGCCAGGCATGGCGCGCAGCTTGTCGAGCAGCTCATTGCGGATGGGCACATCCGGATCCTGCGCAAAGGCGACCAGCACCTGGTGGCGCGTGATCCCGATCGGACGTGTGCGCGTGTTGAGAAAACTGCGCGCCAGCACGCCGGTAGAAACCAGCAACGCGAAGGACACCGCGATCTGCAACCAGATTGCGGCCCGCCGAGCCGCGGGAACCCGAACCTCCGAGCGGATGGCGGCGGCCTGCAGAACGGGCAGGATGGCGGTGCGCGACACCTGCCGCAAGGGGACCAGCGCCAGAAGCAGCATGGTCACCAGCGCCACCAGACCCGCCAGTGAGAACACGCGCCAGTCCAGTTGAAAATGCGTGGTCCCTCCGAATGAAACCAGCATCGCCGGTTCGTTGATCAGCAGCCGTGGCAGCAGGGCCGCAACTCCCGCGGCGACCGCGATACCGGCCATCCAGCTCAATGCGCAGAGCAGCAGGTTTTCCACCAGCGACTGGCGGATCACCGCCCAGCGCGTCGCCCCCAACGAAAGCCGCAGAGCCGACAAGGGCTGGCGGCTCAACGCGCGGGCCAGCAGCAAGTGGGCGACGTTGACCGTGCACAGCAGGACCACGCCGCCCACAATCGCCATCAGCACAAGCCCGCTGGTTCCCGCCTGGTCCATGCGATAGCTGAAGTCGGAAATGGCGCGGGCGCTGCGCCCCTTGTTGTTGGCGGGATCGGCCGCCGCCAGGGCTGCGGCAATGGCCGCTACCTGCTGGTTGGCCTGGGCCACTGTCGCGTCTGGAGCCAGCCGACCGAGCACATTAAACCAGCGGAAGTCACGCGAGGTGAGCTCTCCGGGATGGGCGATCGCGGCCCACGTCTCCGCCGGCATCCACAGGTCACGGTCGCTGTTGGCGTCGACGTCACGGAAATCGGGCGGCAGCACACCCCAAATATCGACGTGCTCGATGCGGCTTTCGCCGCGCCGCAGCGGGATCTGGCGGCCCACGATCTGTGGATCCCCGGCAAAATTCCGCTTCCAGCATCGATAACCCAGAACGACACCGGGATGGGTACGCAACGTCTCTGCGTCCGCGGGAGTGAACAGCCGTCCGAGCAGGGGTTGCACACCCAGAACGCTGAAGAAATTGTCGGAGACCACATAATTCAGCAACAGGGTCGTGGTGCCGTCGTCATTGGGCATCAGGCTGCCGCGCCCGCCCAGGGCGATCAGGCCCCCCGACGGCCCCTGAAATGCGGTGGCCCGCTGCGCCATGGCCTGGTAATCGAGAAAGTCGAAATAGCCCTGCTGGTTCTGCGGCGTGGTGGCGAAAACGCGCACCAGCCTGCCGGGATGGGGAACATGAACGGGCCGAAGCCAGAGGCCATCCATGAGGCAGAAGATGGCCGAGCTCGCGCCGATCCCCAGCGCCAGCGTCATCACCGCCGTCACCGTGAAGCTGGGCGCGCGCCGCAACTGCCGCACCGCATATCGCAAATCGCGTCCAAGCATCCCGCCCTCCTTCTAACCACTAATCATTAGTGTGGTGAATCTGAAGTTCATGGAAGAACAACCGCAGATCCTTCGACTCCGTTTGCCACGAAATTCGTGGCAAACTCCGCTCAGGATGACAGCCAAATCATGATGCGAACTTCTGACTCAGGACACTAACCACTCATCACTCATCACTCCATATGCAGCGCCTGCATCGGCTCAACCGCCGCCACTCGCCGCGCGGGCACCAGCGATGCCAGCAGAGCCAAAGCGAAAATCGATATCACCGCCAGGGTCAATACCAGAGGATCAAGCGGATCCACCTGAAATAGCAGCGAACGCAGCAGGCGTGTGGCGAACACCGCAGCCACGCCGCCGATCACGCACCCGGCCAGGCCCAGCTTGGCGCCGGAAACAAGAATCAGCTTCATCACGCTGGATCGCTGCGATCCCAGCGCCAGCCGGATGGCCATCTCCTGGGTGCGCAACGCAGCTGAGAAGGCAATCACGCTGTAGATGCCGAGAATCGCCAGCAATACCGCGGCCACCGCAAAACTCGAAATCAGCGCCGCGTTGAAGCGACGCGGCGCCTGCCCCTCGGCCACCACGCGATCCATCGATTCCACCTGCGTCAACGGCAACTGCGGATCGATGGAACGCACCACGGCGCGCAGCGAATCCGCCATCTGCTCCGGCGGCATGGCGCTGCGCATCACGAGCGCGCCGCCATTGGCCAGCAGCGTATCGGGAGGGATGAATTCGCCCACCATGCGCTTCAACTGGCTGGGAGGGGTATACAACTGCGGCTTGGTGTCTTGATCGGCAGTGGTCTGCTTGATATCGCCGATCTCGCCCACCACCGTCATCCATGGCAGAGGCGTCTCCCTGGCGCCGATGTGAATGCGCTTGCCGATGGGATCCTGGCCCGGCCAGTAATGATCGGCCAGGGACTTGTTGACGATCACCACCAGGGGCGAAGCGGCGTTATCCGCCTCGGCAAAGGCCCGGCCGCGGATGACGGGTATGCCGGCGGCATGGAAAAAGTCGCCCAGGATATTGGAGGTCCATGCCATGTTCAGCCCCTGGCCCGGAGGCGGGTTGTAGCCCTCCGGCACGAATGCGCTGTTGCTGTCGTTGCCGCTCCCGGGCAGATTGGAGGCAATCCCCACCGCCTGCACGCCGGGGAGTTGTTGCAGCTTGACGAGCAGCGCCTGGTTGAAGGCGTCGATCGATGCCTGCGTGGAATACTGCTGTTTCGGCAGGCCGTAGGAGGCGGTGAGCGTGTGGTCGGTGCGGAAGCCCATGTCGACGGCGCGCAGCTTCTCAAAGCTGCGCAAAAGCAGCCCGGCTCCCGTCAGCAGCACCAGGGCCACGGCCAGTTCGGCCACCACGAGACTGGAGCGCAAGCGCGCGTGCCTCGCGCCCGACGTGCCCGTGCGGCCGCCTTCCTTCAACGCCTCATTCACGTCAGTACGCGTGGCAGTCAGCGCCGGAGCGAGCCCGCAGACCAATCCGGTAACCATGGCCAGCAGGAGCGCGAAACCAACCACGCTCCAATCGAGGCTGATGGAATTGATCCGCGGCAAGGTCTCCGGCAGCAGGCTGACTCCCACCCGTACTGCAATGGCCGCCAGCAGCAAACCAAGCAAGCCGCCGCATACGCTCAACGCGAGCGCCTCGATCAGGTTCTGCCGCAGCACCGTCCTGGCGCTGGCGCCCAGGGCGAGCCGAACCGCGATCTCGCGCCGGCGGCGGATCACGCGCACCAGCAGTAATCCCGCCAGGTTCGCACAGGCAATGAAGAGCACGACCGCAACGGCGAGAAAAAGCGCCCGGAGAAGAGGCCGGGCAGCCTGAACCGTGTTTTCGTCCAGCCGCTCGACCAGGCTGTGAATGCGCAGACTGGCCATGGCCGGAGGGAAATTCCGCACAATGTCCTGGGCCACCCGCTGCATGTCCTGCTGGGCCATGGCCGCCGTGATGCCCGGCTTCAGGCGCCCCACCAATCCATCGTTCCAGCTGCCCTTCCCGTTTTCGATCTCGCCCTGGGTGAAGCTCATCGGCACCCACAGCTCGGTGCGATTCAACTGCCCCGGAACAAGTGGGAATTCAAAATCGCGCGGCATCACGCCGATGACTTCGTAGGGCTTGCGATCGAGCTGGATCTGGGCGCCGACGACATGCGGGTCGCCGCGAAAGCGGCTCCGCCATGTCTGGTAGCTCAGCACCACAACCTGCATCCGGCCTTCGTCTTCCTGCCGGGTAAACACGCGGCCCATGAGCGGCGACACACCCAGGGCCGTGAAGACGCTGGCGGTGATGCGCGCGTCGTTGATCTGCACCGGCTCGGCGCCTCCGGATAACTCATGGCCGGAATAAGTAAACGCCCCCAGGCTGGAAAAGGCGTGCGTGTCGCGCATGTACTCGACAGCTTCCGGCGCGCTGACGCTGGGACCGAACTCAGTGCCTTCCAGGCGGTCGCCGGGGATCACCAGCTTCTGCGGATCGGCAAACGGCAATGGGCGCAGCAGCACTCCCTCAACAATGGAAAAAATGGCAGTCGTGGCGCCGATTCCAAAAGCCAGCGTGAGCACCGCGGTAGCCGTGAATCCCGGCGCTTTCAGCAACTGGCGCAGCGCATATCGAACATCCCGAATCATCAGCTTCTCCCCTCAATTCCTAACCCCTAATCCCTAGTCCCTGCCTTACTCCGTCCTCAATGCCTGCATCGGTTCAATCGACGCCGCCCTCCGGGCCGGAATGAGGCTGGCCAGAACTGCACACAACGCCAGCAGTGCGGTCGCGCCGCCGAACGCCCACGGATCGTAGGCGCCTACCCCGTACAGTTGGCTGGCCATCAGATGCCCAGCGAAAAGGGCCGCCGGAATACCCACCACCAGCCCGACAAGGATCTGCAGCACCGCGCCGCGCATCACGTTGCCCAGCACGCTCGAACGCGTCGCCCCAAGGGCCATGCGGATGCCGATCTCGCCGGTGCGTCTGGCCACGAAGTACGACGTCACGCCATACAAGCCCACCGAGGCCAGAATCAGGGCCAGGATGCCGAACAAGGTCGTCAGCCGCGCCACCAGCCGGTCTTCAGTGAAGTTGCCGGCCACCTGCGAGTCATAGCTATGAATGTCGATCACCGCGAGATTGGGGTCGATGGCGGTCAGCGTGCGCCGCAGCAACTCGTCTACGTTCTGCTGCGGCGTGCGGAAGTTCACGATGATCGCATCGATGAACATCGATTGCGTCTCGGCGCCGACGAGGGCGTCCATGAATGACGGGCGCGGGCTCGAGTCCGGCCATGTATTGTAGCCCTCGAACTGCTGCGCCAGCGGGCGCAGAAACACGGGCCGCGTTTCGCTGCGCGGATTGTTCATTTTGAAATCGTGAAACACGCCCACGATCTCAAACGCTCCCGAATACTGCGGCAGATCGATCCCAAAACGTTTTCCCACCGGATCGTCCTTGGGATAAAAGCGCTTCACGAACTCCTGATTCACGATGGCCACCGGTTGCGTACTCTGCGTATCCTGCGGGGTGATGCCGCGGCCATGGATGATGGGCACCCCGAGGGCGTCGAGGAAATGCGGGCTTACGCGGTCCCAGGTCGATCCGCACTTGTCGTTTGGCCCCGGTGCGGGGTGCCCTTGCTGGATGACGCATTCACCCCAGTTGTCCCCTTCCAGGGGGCTGTACAGGGCCATGGCGATGTTGGCCACCCCGGGAATGGATGAGAACTTGTCCTCGATCTCGCGATACACACCGGGAAGCCGGTCGGCCGTGTACCCGGCGCCCGCCGGATCCACATGCATCACGTAGCGATTGGAAGTGGCGATGCCGAAGTTCTGATGCTCGAGATTGTTGAGCGACTTGGTCATCAGGAAGGCGCCCGCCATCAGGACCAGCGAGAGCGCCGCCTGGAACACTACCAGCGCTCTCTGCGGGAAGGAAGAGCGATCGCGGGTGGTTCGCGTCGCGCCGCGCAGCACCTCGGCCGGTTGCGCATGCGCCGAAAACCACGCCGGTGCAAACCCGAACAGAACGCCGGTCAACAATGAGACCAGGAACGCAAAACCCAGGACGGGAAGCGACGGGCTGGCGTTGATGGGCAGGTTCCTGGCATCTGGAAACGCGAGCGCCAGGATGGTGCGCGACCCCGCATACGCTACCGCCAGGCCTGCCAGTCCGCCGATGCAACTCAGCAGCACGCTCTCGGTGATGATCTGCCGGATGACGCGGGTTCGTCCCGCGCCCATGGCCATGCGGACGGCGACATCGGCGCGCCGCGTGGTGCTGCGTGCCAGCACCAGATTGGCGATGTTGGCGCAGGCGATGATCAGCACCACCGACGACAGGATCATCAGCATCTTCAGCCCCGTGCCGGTCTCCTGCTGCATGTTCTGAATGCCGCCGCCCCCGGGAACCACCATCACGTGCTGCTTGGGAATGATGGTGTCGCCGCCATGTTCGGTATACGCGGGACGCGTTTTGAGCCAGTTGCGCAGGGCCGCGGAGAGCTTGGCCTGCACCGCAGGAATGCTGGTTCCCGGGCGCACCCGCCCGATGGGGTACAGCCAGTTCTGCTCGGCGTGATGGAGGATGGTGCTGGCGCCGCGGCCGTAGGGCTCCTGGTTGACGGGCATCCAGAAGTCCGGCGGGCTATCGGTGACCCGATCCCCGAAGAACGAAGGCGGCGCAATGCCGACCACTGTGAAGGGATGCATCTGGATGGAGATGGTCTGGCCGACGATCGACGGATCGCCGCCGAATTCGCTCTGCCAGGACCGATAGCTGAGCACCACCACCGGCGAGGAATTCGGCTGGTCGTCGGCTTCGCCAAATACCCGCCCTTCGTACGAACCAACTCCAAGAGTAGAGAAAAAATTGCCGGTGACGAACTCACCGCGCAACTCGTGGGGAAGCGCATTGCCGCGCCGCACGCTCCACATCCATTGCCCGGCCTGTACCGCGGCCAGCGGCTGGAACTCCGGCGCCGAGTCCTTCAATTGGCGATACAGATCGTAGGAGAAGATATCGAAGTCCCCGTTCTCGCCGACAAATCCCCCGTTTACGCAGCAGTCGTCGGTGTCGCCGATGCGGTACAACTGCGACGGATCGGCCACCGGAAGCGAGCGCAGCATGACGCCCTGGACCAGGGTGAAGATGGCGGTGTTCGCCCCGATTCCGAGCGCCAGGGTGACGATCGCCGTCACCGTAAATCCCCGCGACTTGCGCAACTGGCGCAGCGTGTAGCGAAGATCCTGGAGAAGTGTCTGCATATCCTGTTCCTGAGTCCCTGGTCCCTGTTTTCTTTGTTGCCTCGTTCCCTTGTCCCTGCTTTATTCCGTTCTGAGTGCCTGCATGGGTTCAATGGAAGCCGCGCGCGCTGCCGGCAGCAGCGCCGCCAGCAATCCCACCGCGACCAGCAGGATTGCGATCGCGAGCAGTCCTCCGGCTTCCCGCTGGGCTTCGAAATAGATGACAATGCCGATCAACTTGCGCGCGAATATAGTCAGAACGATTCCCGCGGCGGTTCCCCCCGCCAGCATCCAGGCCACGCGCCGCATGACCATCGCCAGGATGCTTTGCCGCGATGCGCCCAATGCCATGCGCACGCCGATGTCGCGCGTGGATTGCTCCACTTCATGGCTGACAAGCCCGTGGAGCCCAACCAAAGCCAACAGGAGCGCGAGGCCGGCGAAGATGCCGAACAGCCAGCCCTCCATGCGCTCGAACACCAGCGTTTCCGACACCACTTCGGTCATGGTGGTCGCGCTCTGGAAGGGCATTGTCGGATCCACTTCGTGCATGGCGTTGCGCAACGCCGGAATGATGGCGCCCGCGTCGCCGTCGAAGCGCAGCACCAGCGACATCCCGTTCAGCATTTCCGCGTGGCCTTTCACCGGAAAGGAATCCAGCAGGTAATCGTTCTCCGGCAGCGGCGGTTCGTAGATGTTCTGGCGGATGTTTCCGACCACTCCCACAATGCGGGCCCAGTTCGTCTTGTCCGGATCGGAATCGATGACCTGCCCTACGGGATCCAGTCCGGCGGGAATGAACTTCCTTACAAACGCTTCATTGGCCACCGTCGCCGGCGGCCCGCCCGGCCGGTCGAGTGCCGGCGACAGCAGCC
Source organism: uncultured Acidobacteriota bacterium (assembly GCA_963720105.1). Classification (GTDB taxonomy): domain Bacteria; phylum Acidobacteriota; class Terriglobia; order Terriglobales; family Acidobacteriaceae; genus Telmatobacter. The sequence goes on from CAVREL010000104.1 coordinate 30,583, forward strand.
GCCCGCGGCGCAGCGGAATGCCGAACACATCGAAATAGCCCGCGGTCACGTAACGCACTTCGGAGAGCATGATCTCGTGGGGCGGATTGGGCGGCTGGCCCGCGATGTGCGTATCGGAGTTGCTGCCCCAGTTCTCGATGGGCAGCAGGCTGACGGCGCCCACCGCGCGCACCCCGGGAATCTGCATCACCCGGCTCACCAGCGGCTGGTAGAAATCGGCCATCGCATCCCGACCTTCATAACGCGGCGGCGTGAGATTGATCGATGTGGAGAGGATGTGATTCGGATCGAAGCCCAGATCGGCGTGGCGATAGCCGGTGACGACCCGAATCAGCAAGCTCGAAACCACCAGCAGCAACATGGTAAGCGCGACCTGGATGATGACGAATGCCGAGCGCACATGGTGCTGGGTGCGATCGGCCCCGCTATTGCCACCCGATTTGAGCGCACGACTGGGATCGAGACCCGAAAGGCGAAGCGCGGGATAGAGCGAGGCCGCCACGCTGACCACCACCGAAACCGCGATGCCCGCTGCCAGCACGGCCCAGTTCATGTGGATATCGGCGCCGCGCGCCAGGGCGTGAGTCAGGAAGAGGCGCATCAACTGGAGCAGGCTGGTCGCCAGCAGCACGCCTCCCGCCGCGCCCAGAAGGGCCAGCAGGACTCCTTCGGTAAGGACCTGGCCAATCAATCTCGCCCGCCCTGCGCCGATGGCGGTGCGCATGGCCATCTCCCGCTCCCGCTTCACGCCCCGCGCCAGCAGCAGGCCGGCCACATTCACGCAACCAATCGCCAGCACCGCCAGCACCGCTCCCAGCAGCGTCCACAGCGGACCCTTGCTCCGGCCGATCACCGCCTCCGACACGGGCTGCAGGTGAACCGTGCGGCCTTCATCCGTATCCGGGTAAGCGCGGCCGAGGTCGGCGAATACGCGCTGCAGATCGGCCTGCGCCTGTTCCATGGTGACACCGTCCTTCAGGCGCGCCACGATCTGCATCCAGTGGTTGCCGCGACTCTGCATCCACGGTTGGTCGATAAAGCGCGACGTATAGATCACGTTGCGCATGCGCGACGGAAACCGGAACCCCGCGGGCATCACGCCGATGACCGTGTACGCTCGCCCATCCATCTTGATCGCGTGGTTCAGCACATTGCGATCGCCGCCGAAGTAGCTTTGCCAGGCCTCGTAACTCAGCACCACGATCTGGTTCTTCCCATCCTGCTCTTCGCCCGGCAAATAGGTGCGCCCCAGCAGCGGCTGCACCCCGAATACCTGGAAGAGGTTGTCGCTTGAGTGAACCGTATTCAACAGCACCGGCCCGCTGCTGGGCGTCTCTACCGTCGCTTTGAAGAAATCGTTGTATCCCGCGAACGCCGCGAAGCCGCGCGCCTGCGCGCGCTCGTCGCGGAAGCTGGGCCAGGAAGCCGGTTGCGTGTAGCCGCTCCGGCTCATCGACTGGATGTTGACGATGCGCTCCGGGTGCGCATAGGGGAGCGGACGCAGGATCACCGTGTCAATCACGCAAAACACCGCTGTAGCCACGCCCACGCTCAATGCCAGCGTGAGGGCCACCGTCAAGGCAAACGCCGGGGAATGGCGTATTTGCCGCAACGCATAGCGCAGATCCTGAATCACCATCGCCGCCTCCTGGCCCGGTTTAGTTTTCAGTTTTCATTCTTCGATTTGTCCCTCTGATTCCTGGCCCTAATCACTAATCACTAATCACTATTCCGTATGCAACGCCTGTACCGGATCCACCGCCGCCGCGCGCCGCGCCGGCAGGTAACACGCGAATAGCGCCACCACGCACAACACCACGGCCACGGTCCCGAATGTCAGCAGATCGGTGGTTCCTACCCCGTAGAGCATGCTGCGCAGGAAAGGGGTGAGAAACAGCGACGCCGCCACGCCCGCCGCCAACCCGCAAATGGTGAGAATCGATCCCTGGCGCAGCACATTGCGAAAAATATCGGCCTTGCCCGCGCCCAGCGCGATGCGGATGCCGATCTCATGGGTGCGCTGCCGCGTGGTGTAGGAAACCACGCCGTAAATGCCCACCGCAGCCAGCAGCAAGGCCAGCAAACCGAACGAGCCCGCAAAGGTCACCGCCAGGCGCTCGAACACGCTGCCCATCTGCATGCTGTCCTTGAGGGTGGCAATGTTGTACAGCGGCAGATCGCCATTGAGGCTGTGGACCGCCTGCTCCACCGCGCCCGCCATGGCCATCGGCTCGCCCTTTGTCCGCACGTGCAGGATCACCTCGGTGTCCCAGTTTTGCATCAGGGGCTTCAGCAGGAGCGGACTGGAATCGTAGGTAAGGCGGCGGTATTTTGCGTTGCCTACCACGCCCACCACGGTTCTCCATACATGGCCGTCGTACACCCGCCTGCCGAGGGCGTCTTGTCCCGGCCAGTACCGAGCGACGAAGGCCTGATTGATGATCGCCACCGGCTGCGAATCGGCCGTGTCCTGGCCGGTGAAATCCCGCCCGGCCAGCAGCGGCGTGCGCATCGTCTCCAGGTAGTTCGGCGCCGTATCGCCGCGGTCCACGACCATGTCTTCATGCTCGCGCCGCACGTAGCCCTCGGGAAGTTCGCTGTCGGAGCGGATGGTGAAACTGAGCGGTGAAAAATCGGCCAGTGTCGCCGACTCAACTCCCGGGAGTTGCTTTACGCGAAACAGGAGCTGACGCTGAAACTCGACGGTCTCTTTCTGCTGGTAGCCCAGCGGGAACAGGTCGAAGGTCATCACCAGCACGCGATCGGAATCAAAACCGGGATCGGCGTTTTGCGCCTTCTCAAGACTGCGCACAAACAGGCCGGCACAGGTCAGCATCACGAGCGAGAGAGCAATCTGCGCAATCACCAGTCCTGAGGTCAGACGAGACTTGTGCAGCCCGCCCGAGGTGCTCAACGCCTCGTCCTTGAGGACCAGCGCAGGCGAGACCTTGGAGGTGCGCCACGCCGGAACCGCTCCCGAGATGGCCGCCGTAATCAGCGACACCAGGATGGTCAACAGCAGGACGCGGTGATCGACATTTCCATCCATGGCCAGGGGCAGAGTGGTGACCGGCACCAGGGCAGTCATTCCCCGCGAGGTCCACAGGGTGCTTAACAGCGCCAGCCCGCCGGCGGCCAGCGCGATGAGGGCATTCTCGATCATGAGTTGGCGAACCAGCGCCCATCGATTGGCGCCCATCGACATGCGAATGGCGAACTCGCGCCGCCGAGCCACCGAGCGCACCAGCAGCAGGTTGGCTACGTTGGCGCAGGCCAGCAGCAGCAGCAGCCCCGCCAGCGCCAGCAACATGGGCAGCGTGCCTGCAAGGTAAACGTTGGCGCCGAACGGCGAGCGCCACATCGGATCGGTCGACATCTGGTTGGCGCCCTGGTGGTCCTTGGGATACTGCGCCACCAGGCGCTCCATCAACAGGTTTAGTTCGTTGTCCGCCTGGTGAGCATCCACCCCGGGACGCAGCACGCCAATGACGTTGAGCCAGACAACGCTGCGGCTATCGATCGATGGGAACCCCCAAACCTGAGGAGCCATCCCCAGGGGAAGAAAGATGTCTTGATAAACGCCGCTACAAGTGCCGCGGAAACCCTTGGGAGTCACGCCAACAACGGTGAAGGGATGCCGATTGAGTTCGACCGTCTTGCCGATGATCCCCGGGTCGCCGCCGAAATGATTCTTCCACAGGCTGTAGCTCACCACCGCGATGGGAACGACGCTGTGCTCGTTGGCCCTGGCGGAAATCAGCGTGCGGCCCAGGTACGGCTGCACGCCCAGCACCTCCAGAAAATCCGGGCTCACCAGTGCCCCTGAGACACGCTCCGGCTTGGCCGAGCCGGTAATCGAGATGAAATCCTGGTGCGCGGCAACCATCCCCGAAAAGCTTTTGGCATTCGCACGCAGATCCACAAAATCCGGATACGACAGCGGCGGAGACGGATGCTCGCTCCTTTCACCCCGCTGCATGGTGACCATCCGGTCGATGTTCTTCGCCGTCGGGATCGGATTGAAAAGCGTGGCGCTGATCCAGCTCAGGATCGCGCTGTTGGCCCCTATTCCCAGGGCCAGAGTAAGCACCGCCGTGACCGCAAATCCCGGCGCCCTCCCCAACTGCCGAACTGCATATCGCAAATCTTGAACCAGCATCGTCTGTCTTCTTTCTCCGACCCCCACCCTAATCCCTAATGCCTGTTCCTATTCCCTGCCCTATTCCATCCTCAGCGCCTGCATGGGTTGAATGGACGCGGCGCGGCGCGCGGGAACGATGGACGCCGCCAGCGCCAGGATGAAGATGGCAACCGCCGCCAGAAGCAGCACCACCGGATCCAACGGATTCACGTTGAACAGCAATGAACGCAAAAGCCGTGTCGCGAAAACGGCAGCCACCGCCCCGATCGCACAGCCGGCAAGGCCCAGCTTTGCGCCCCAGGCCAACACCAGCCGCAGTACGCCTCCGCGCTGCTCGCCCAATGCCAGCCGGATGGCGATTTCATGGGTGCGCAGCGCGGCGGAGAACGCAATCACGCTATAAATTCCCATCACCGCCAGCAGCACCGCGGCCAGCGCGAAGACGGAGATCAGCACGGTATTGAACCGCCGCGACGCCTGGCCTTCGGTAACCACCTGCTCCATCGATTGCACATGATTGAGTGGAAGCTGCGGATCGAGAGAGCGAACCACGGCGCGCAGTGAATCGATCACCCGCTCCGGCGGCGCCTGGCTGCGCAGCACAATGGCGCCGAAATCTCCGCTGGTGAAAGCGGGCTTCTCGTTGGGACCGTGCAAATCGCTGTTCTGTTCGCGCGGCCAATAGAGCTGGGCCTGGGTCTTGGAGTCCGCTGCCGTCTGCTTCACGTCGGCAATTTCTCCCACCACCGTCATCCACGGCAGTGCCGTCTCCGCGACCCCCAGGTGCAGGCGTTTTCCGATAGGATCCTGGCCCGGCCAGTAGCGCTCGGCCAGCGTCCGATTCACGATCACAGCCAGGGGCGCGCCGGAGCGGTCCGCGGGGGTGAAATCCCGCCCCCGCAGTAGAGGAATTCCGGCCGCCCGGAAATACTCCCCGCTCACCTCGGACGGCCACGCCTGCACCACGGTGCCCGGCGGTGCAACGTAGCCGTCAGCCACGAACGCCTGAAAGTTCTCATTTCCTCCGGTGGCGGGCAGCGAAGTCGTCACCCCCGCGTATTGCACGCCCGGAACCTGGTGCAGCTTCTCCAGCAGGCCGGTGTTGAACCCATCCACCGCGGCCTGGGTGGAGTATTGCTGCTCCGGCAGGCTGTAGGAGGCAGTGAGCATGTGATCGGTACGGAAACCAAGATCCACCGAACGCATGCGATCGAAACTGCGAATCAGCAGCCCGGCCGCCACCAACAGCACCAGCGCTGCCGCTGTTTCCGCAATCACCAGCGCCGAACGCAGCCGCGCATGGCCGGCAGTTTCCGTGCCCGTGCGCCCCGCCTCTTTCAGCGCCTCGTTCACGCTGGTGTTCGCCGCCGACAGCGCCGGAATCAGCCCGCACACAATCCCCGTCAGCAGCGACAGCCCGATGGCCATCCATACCACTTTCCAATCCAGCGTGATGGCGCTGACGCGGGGCAGGGTCTCCGGCAAAAAGCTCACCCCAAGCTGCACCGCGACATCGGCCAGCGTGAGGCCAAAGAATCCGCCCGCTGCGCTCAGCACCAGCGCCTCGATCAACGCCCGGCGCATCACCGCCGCCCCGCCGGCTCCCATGGCCATACGCACCGCGATTTCGCGCCGCTGCCGTATCACCTTCACCAGGAGCAACCCCGCCAGGTTGATGCAGGCGATGAACAACACCGCCGTCACCGCCCAGAACAGCATCCGCACCAGGGGACGCGCCTGGGCCACAGTAGCTTCCTCCAGAGGCTTGACCACGGGATGATATTTGAGGCCCCCCTTGGTGGGCGGAATGCTGCGGATGATCGCTTGCGCAACCGGCGCGGCGTCCTGGGCGGCCTGCAGCGGAGTCACGCCCGGTTTGAGCCGTCCGATGGCGTTCATGTCCCAGCGAGTGGGGGCTTCCAGTTCATCCTGGGTGAAGCTCATGGGCACCCACAGTTCGCTGCGATTCAACTGCCCCGGCGTGAGCGGAAACTCGAAATCGCGCGGCATCACGCCGACGATCTCGTACGGCTTGCGATCGAGAAGGATCTTCTGCCCCAGCACGTGGGGGTCGCCGTTCATGCGTCCGCGCCACATCTGGTAGCTGATGACGGCCACCTGCGCCTTGCCTTCATCTTCCTGGGCGGTGAACGTGCGCCCCAGCAGCGGCCCCGCGCCCAGGATCGGAAACACGTTGGCCGTCAGCCGCGTGGCGCGGACGCGCGCCGGTTCGCTCACTCCCGAGAGTTCGTAGCCGGTGTAGTGGTAGCCACCCACGGCCTCGAACGCATGAGTATCGCGGCCGTACATGCGGATGTCAGGACAGGTGGCCAGCATCATGTTCCCTTGCTCGTCCAGCCCTTCGATAGCGTCGCCAATGGCCACCAGGCGCCCCGGATCGCGAAACGGCAGCGGCCGCAGCAGCACCCCTTCCACAATCGAAAAGATCGCGGTGGTCGCCCCAATGCCAAAGGCAAGGGTAAAAATCGCGGTGAGAGTCAATCCCGGCGACCGGCGCAACTGCCGCGAAGCGTACTTGATATCGGCCAGCAGTTGTTTCATCGCAGTTCTCCTTTCGTTCAGGATCGACCGGACCTGACGTTCGTGGGGAAGAGACTTCGTGAGAGCAACTATTCGTTACGCAGCGCTTCCATGGGCTGGATGGACGCCGCGCGCCCGGCGGGCACAAGTCCGGCCACCAGCACGGTCATCACCAGGACCATGGCCGCGGCGATTAAGCTGATGGGATCCGACGGGGCGACTCCGAACAGCATGGACCGGATCAGGCGGATGGCGAAGAAGGCGCCCACGCCGCCGATCAGCAAGCCGGCCGCCACGGTTTCCAGCCCGCCGTTCACCACCAGGCGCACGATTTGCGCACGCGTGGCGCCCACCGCCATGCGCAAGGCAAACTCGCGCGTGCGCTGGGTGACCGCATACGCCATCACCGCATACAATCCGAGCGTCGCCACCAGGAGGCTGGCCAGAGAAAACACGCCCAGCAACTCCACCGGAATGCGCAGGAACTGGTAGCGCACATCGCTCACGTTTTTAAGCGTGTCCACATTCTCCAGCGGCAGGGCGCCATCCAGCCGCGCCACCGCCTGCTTGAGCTGGGGGAGGACCGCCATCGGGGTGGTGCGCGATCGCATCGCCACAAACGCATCGCCCTGGTAGTGCTGCAGGAAGGGCAGATACACCACCGCGTTCGGATCCGTATCCTGCGGGGTGTAATAGGCATAATTCTTGACGATGCCCACGATCTGGCAGGCCTTGCCCTGCATCGCGATCGTGCTTCCCAGGGCATTGCCCTTGGGCCAGTAGCGGTGCGCCATATCCTCGTTGATCACCGCCACCAGCGGCGCTCCGGCCCGATCCTGAGAAGTGAATTCGCGGCCCTGCGCCATGCCGATGCGCATGGTGCGGAAAAAGTCCGGCCCTTCCAGATCCGTGATCACGGTGTGGGTTTCGTCCTTGGCGAACGTGTAGCCGGGAATTGAAAAATCGCGCACGTTGCCCGAACCGGAGTCGCCCATGGGCAGATGCGAGGTCAAGGCGACATCCACCACGCCCGGCGCCTTGTGCAACTGGTCCAGCAGCGTCGCCAGGAGAGCCTGGCCCTTCTCCTCGCTGTAACCGGAGCGCTCCATCGAAAGACTGGCGGTGAGCACGTTCTCGCGATCGAAGCCGCGCGCCCGCTGAAGCACATTGAGCAGCGTGCGCAGCAGCAGCGCCGACGCCACCAGCACCAGAAAACACATTCCCAGTTGCAGCCCCAGAACAACGACTTTTCCCCAGCGGGTGCCGCTGGCGCCCAGGATGCTCTGCGCGCCCTGGTGCAGCGCATCCTTCTGCGAACCGCGCAGCGCCTGGCGCATGGGCATCAACCCGCACAGCAGCGCAACCAGCATCACCAGCCCTGCAACCACCGCCAGAATCCGCCAGTCGGTGCTGAAGTTAAAGCTGAGCTGCAGTCCGAAGTTGGGCAGCAGCGCGTAGATCGATTGCGCCAGCGCCAGGCTGGCCGCCCAGCCCACGGCGCCGCCCATGATGGCCAGCAACAGCGCTTCCATGAACAACTGCGAGGCGATGCGGCGTGAAGTCGCCCCCAGCGAGGTGCGAATGGCAATCTCGCGGCGGCGGCGCGCGGCCCGCTGCCCCAGCAATGAGGCGGTATTGATACAGACCAGAAGCAATAAAAGCCCGGCCGCGCCCAGCAGGAGCGGCATGTTGTCCCCGATCACGCCGAACAGCCCGCGCTCGAAATGCGCCGAGTCTCTCAGGTTCAGGTCCCAGCCGCCCAGGTTGCCACCGCGGGCCTCTTCCTGCTGCGCATATTGGCGCGCCAGGGTGTGCAACTCCGCCGCGGCCGCATCGGAGGAAACGCCCGGGCGCAGCCGTCCGCCAAACATCAGGAAAGATCCCTTGAGAGGATCGGCGGCCGGATCGGGCTGCAGAGAACGCAATCCCGAGAGCGGAACCCACATTCCTTCCGCAGCTCCGCCATAGATTCCCACGAAGTCGGCCGGCGCCACCCCGATGACCGTGAATGGATGCCGGTTGAGCGAGATTGCGCGCCCCACGATGTGCGGATCGGCACTGAAGCGCACCCGCCATACACGATCGCTGAGCACCACCTCATCGTGCGCGCCATACAGGCGATCGTTCGCCCCGGCATCGAAGAAATGCCCCAGCTGCGGCTCCAGCCCCAGCAGTTGAAAGTAGTTGCTCGAGACCTGTCCCACCGCCAGCACTTCGGGCGGAGCGCCCGCCGACGCCAGGTCAACCACGTTGAGAGTGAACGCCGCCAGGTGGTCCAGGCTCTGGTCCCGCTGCCGCAGGAACTCGAGCACGGCGTAGTTGATGTTGTACCCCGACCCTCCGCTTCGCACCGTGGCGTCGAGAAAGCGGAGGGAGCGCGGATCGTTCACGTGCGGATAAGGATCGAACGCCACCGCCTTGATCCAGGTGAAGACCGTGGTCAGTGAGGCAATGCCCAGGGCCAATGTCAGGACCGCGGCCAGCGTGAAGCCCGGCGCGCGCCGCAGCTGCCGCATTGCATAACGCACATCCCGAATTGCGCTCTGGGCAAACATGGCTTACGCCTCGACTTCCGCGGTCAGCTTCTTCAGCTCGTCTTCGGAAACCACCTTGCCGTCGAACAGGTGCACTTCCCGCTCGGCGTGCTTGGCGAAGCGCGGATCGTGGGTCACCATGCAGATGGTCGAGCCCTCGCGGTGCAGATCGGCCAGCAGGTGCATCACCGCCTCGCCGTTCTTCGAATCCAGGTTTCCGGTAGGCTCATCGGCCAGCAGGATGGAAGGCGAGCCCGCCAGCGCGCGGGCCACGGCCACACGCTGCTGCTGACCGCCGGAGAGCTGCGCCGGATAATGCCTCATGCGGTGCGCCATGTTTACCCGCTCCAGCGCTTCCTTCACCCGCTTCTTGCGCTCCGCCGAGGGCATGCCGGCGCGATAGGTCAGCGGCAGTTCCACGTTCTCTTCCACGGTCAGATCGCCGATCAGGTTAAAACTCTGGAAAATGAAACCGATTTCCTGGTTGCGGATGCGCGACCGCTCGCCGAAACTCAGGTTCTCCACCGGCTTGTTGTTGAGCTGGTACCGGCCGCCGGTGGGCGTATCCAGCAGGCCCAGGATCGACAGCAGCGTGGACTTGCCGCAGCCCGAAGGCCCCGACATGGCCACGTATTCGCCGCGCGAAATGGTCAGGTTGATGCCGGAGAGCGCGTGGGTCTCCACTTCGTCGGTGTAGAAGATCTTGGTCAGGTCCTCGATCTCAATCAAAGTGTCAGTCATTGCCCCATCCCTTTCGTGTGTTAGTGGTCAGTGGTCAGTGATCAGGGTTCAGCCCTTCCCTGCCCCCCGCCACCGCGCAAATTTAGTGGTTAGTGGTTAGTGGTTAGTGGATCGTGAAGATACGCCCCCCGGAACTGAAAACACCACTGATCACTGATCACTGACCACTGCTTCACTCCAGCCGGATCCGATCGACATTGTCGTACCGCGACATATCCGACAGAATCACCGTGTCGCCTTCCTTCAGGCCCTCTTCCACCTGGATACTGTTCACCGAGGCGCGTCCCACCTTGACGCTGACGCGGGTCGCTCCCTTGTGATCGGGATCTTCCTTGAACAGGCTCAGGGTCGAGTTCTCGTTCCCCAGCGCCGGCCGGCCGACATAAAGCACGTTCTTGAGATGTTCCAGGTCGATGGTGCCGTCCACGCTGAGGCCCTTCACCGCGCCGGGCGGCAGCGGGCCATCCAGTACTACGTCAACCGTGCGCGTTCCGTTCAACACCGCCGGGTCGATGCGGGTCACGTGGCCGGGAACCGTTCCATTATGCGTGTCGATCGAGGCCGGCAGTCCGATCGTAATGTCGCGCGCCTGGGTCTCGGCGATCTGCAGCGATGCTTTCAGCTTTCCGGGTTGAACCACCTCGGCCAGCGGCGTCCCCGCGGTCACGTGCGTGCCCACCGCAACCGGGGTCGTCAGCGGATCGAGTTCGCCCGAGAGCCCCGCTCGCACCTCCAGCGCATCCTCTTGCTTCTGGTAGAGTGCCAGCAACGCCTTGGCCTGGTCGATCTTGGTCTGCGCCGATGCCAGCTCGACCTCGATGTTCTTCTCGTTCACGTCGAGCTGCTGCAGGCTGATCTTGTGCTGCGCGGCCAGTTGCTCGGCGGTGTTCTTCGATTTGTCGTAGGCATTCAACGAGATCACGCCCAGCTTGGCGAGCTGTTCATCGGTCTTGGCCTGCAACTCGTCCGAGGTGAAGTCGGCGTTCACCTGCGCGGCAATCATCTTCTTGTCCATCAGGGTGCTTTGCAGCTGCGCCTGCTTGTCCTTGTAATCAGCCTCGGCCGCCTTCACCTGCAGCTTGGCGTCCAGCAGCTTCTGCTCCACATCCGGCGAGGACAGGTCCATCAGGATAGTGTCTGGTTTGACAACCGTGCCGGGAAGCACCCGGATGTGGACCACCGTGGCGTCGGTTAACGCCGGGATCAGTTGGATGGCGTCTTCCCGGGCTTGCAGGGTGCCGGTCGACCCGCGCACCTGGCGCATCATGTCGCCGCGTTTGACGGTGTCGGGCCAGACGGTTGAAGCATCTACGGTGGGCGCGGCCGGCTTCAGCCGGGAGACCCCCAGGGCGGCCGCGATAAGAACCACAACTCCGACGCCGGACCAGGTGATCGTCTGGCGCCGCTTCTTCAGCTTAATATCAGGGCGTGCGATATCCATTGCGCCCCGGTAGTTGCACTTGGCGTGCCAAAACAGGGCCGTCCGCTGATGACTGAGAGGGAAGGATTTACATTAGCAAGGAGTAGATGCTACGGCACTTAACAGTGACCGCTTGGCCGGGTACTTGTCCGATATCGGACAGTTCGACCAAGCGTCCGTGCCCCATCCGGGTGCTCGGGGCGCGAGGGTGGGAAACCACGAACCCGCACGTCCGGCGCTTTTTCTGTTCCCTTGTTCCCTGTTTTGGTACACCTTCCCTGAAATCCCGCCCGTCCCCCGAATCCCAGGCGTATTCTTTCTACGTTTTCTCGCGGCTTCCCATGACCGCTCTGAACCACGAGCAATGGCGAGGGTTCATCGAGAACCCGGCAGCCATGAAATCCGTCTTCGCGCAGGCCGATCCCTGTTTGTCGGCCGTCCGCTTCACCGGCATGGATCCCGGTAACGGCGATTCCGGTCTGCGGCTGAAGCTGGCGCTGCATTACGCCCGCGCAAAACCGCCGGCCCCCTGGCAACGGGTCAAAGCCAACTCCATCTCCATCGAGTTGCAATGTTTCGGCCTGCAGGAAGTATCGGTATCGATGCAGCCGGGCGACAGCACCGTGTCCTGCGACATCACCCAGGACGCGACCGGCCATCGCGTGCTGCGGATCGTCGGACCTTCCATCGATCTCCTGATCCGATGCGCGTTTCTCCGGATGAATCACATCCTCCCCTACAGCGCCGAATCTTCATCTTTCGACGCTTAGAGCGGTAGCCGATGGTCATTCCAAGATAGAACGGATCGAGGTTTACCTCCCGCCCAAGCAGAGCTTGGACGGGGCACCCCAATTCATGGCCCGAATCATGGGAATGAATGGAAAGGGAGAACAGGAAAGGGTGGGCCACCCGCCGGGACGTGGGGCACCCGTCCATGTTCTAACTATTTGAGGTCCGGGGAGTGGGACGGGGATTCGTCGCTGTGGGGATAGGCCAGATTCCTGAGAGAGTGGGACCTCTGCCACTCGTGAGATTGGTATTCCTGCCACGCCGGGATCACGAAATTGACCGCGTATGCGCCGATGCCCACGATCATTCCCAGAATCAAAATCGTGAGGACCGTGTAATAGAGTTCTACCGCCCGCTCGCCATCGAAGTGGGGACGTCGGGGACGTGCCTCGCGCTTCTCAGCCACTCTTTGCAACGGAATCGCTATTCGATCCATCGGAACTACCTCCGGTCGGGCCTGCCCATAGGGAGATGGGGATGGGAAAGGCTTCTAAGTGTAAGTGCGTAAAAACGGCGCCGAAGGGGAAATCGAGAGGATTTCCGCGGCCTGGACCGGATCAGGGCTGGACGTCAGGGGCGAGGGCGGTGCGGATGTCGCGGCGGGCGGTCTCGATGCCGGTGTGGCGGCGGCGGAGCGACGGGGACGAAGATGACGAGTGGGGGCGGGGGCGCAACGACAAGCGGTTGGGGAAGATCGCACCCGGCGATGATCGCGGCCGGCAGCAGCAGTGCGGCCAAGGCGGCAAGTGTACCTGACTTCATGGCGTAGAACCTCGGAGTTGGGCTCGGTGCCGCGTACGGAGCGGGTACGATGTTCGTCCGGTTGAACCCGGAGCGGGGAAGAGTGTTGCGGTGGAGTGAGGGGAGGGGCCTTCAGGCCAGGTTTGAGGGAGTGACGGCGCGGCCTTCCTCAACACATTACTAATCCCGGTCGCCGCCGCCGGTGTTCGCACTATCGTGTACAGTCCGTCTATGGGATGCCCCAACTGAAATAAGTAGCATCGTTATATATTCCAAGGCCACCGCCCTTGGGTAGGCTGTCGGGAGAGAACTGGCCGATTGCATCGTATAGCGGAGCCTGCTTGAACGGTACATGAATGGCATTGGCCGTTCCGTCGTTTATGCGTGTCTTGAGAGCGGGCGGCCAATAGGCTGAAAGCGCGCTGGGATTGCGGATCGCGCTGCTAAAGACCGTATACGCGACAATGATCGGTATCTTGTATGTGTCGACGGCTTTCTCGATCTCAAAAGGCACCCAATCAGTATCCAAGCGCGTAGTCTCACCGACAATTAGAACCATGTTTCTGGAATTGCGGAGACGCTCTAGTAAGGAAGCCGGCAAGGTGGTCTTCTTACTGCTGTCTCGAACAGCCGATGCCTTCTCATGGCTGTTCACCATTTTGAAGTCGTGGTTCTTGTGTGAATCCCACGCGCAGAGGAGATTGTAGTAGTCGATGTCGGACTTGCCGCCCGGGATGTTATTGCCATCAGCGTGAAATGCGATATATGTCCCACTTCTGTAAGGCATTGGTTATGCCTCCCAATGTTGCTTCACTTCTCTCAAGTCGATGTCCTCAAACCTATCTCGCCTTAGCACAATCCGAATCGTCTTCGTAATCTCATGCGCCTTCGATTCTGTGATCGCCGAGAGTATTACGAGATTGAGCAGATCGCGGGTGGGGAGGTTTAGCCCTGCAAGGCCACTGCCCACCAATGGCAAGTTCAACGGACGACCATTGCACTCCACACGCGCTCGCTGCCAGAGCTTGTGTAAGGCGCGCCACATCAGCTCAACATCCGAGTAAACCTTACAGTTCGTATGGTTCGTCTTCGACAGGGCGAAAAGGATATATCTGTCTTCGTTTGCGTTGATTAGGGCCGTCGTGCCGATGTGATAGCAAAGAGTTTTGCCCTGAACCTTGTCAGACACTTCAGTGTGTTCTTCGTGGATGAGTTGGGCTCCGATTTGCCTATCAATCGAATCTTGATAGCCCGAAAAGTGCCGCTTCAAAAAGGTGCCGTGAAGGCTCTTATCGGAGACGGGCTGCCCCAGTTGTGTTTCGAAGAACTCACTAACGCCGATAGCACGTATGCCTTCCTGCTCGAAAATGTCCCCGAAACTGATCTCCAAGCATGTGCTTGAGTGGGCAATTTTTATAGTTATCTTCGACGGTTTCCAGATCTTCCACAATCCCCACCCGCAACTGACGAGGATGGCTGCCGTGAGCGGCCCTGGTCCAGAAATCTGTATCGTAGGGAAAAACTGCGTGACAACTTTAACGACCGTAAAGAGCACGCTAAAACACGTGAAGATGTAGGCGATCGTCTTCCACTTGTGTTTCGTAATTCCGAACCAAAGATCGCTCAGGGACCGCATGGTCGTCCTTGCCCCGCCTTGTCTGTCATTCCGGCGGATAGCGTCGCTCCGCCTTAGCCGTGCTTCTTAACCGAGAAACCCGCGCTCAATATGCTGTCTGTTCTCTCTTTTTGCCAGCCAGTGACCTGCGATTGCAGATACGATCGCGATGATCAACACTCCCACCCACATCTTTGTGTTTCCGCCGGCCAACTTTAGGCCGTGCGTAATACTCGCTGCGTTCATGATGCCTCCATTTGCGAATCGGCGTGGCTTCGTTAAACCGCCCGCCAGTGATCAGGCCGTTTCTTGTCGTTCAGGTGCCGGACACGAGCAACGTGAGGGGCGTGCCCCCCGGCCTTCGCCCAATCGATTGCTGCTTTCTGAGTGCTAAAAGTGCCAAGCACTTGGTCGCCTTGGGTCTCGACTACATAATCATCGATGCGCGACCCTTCAGAACGGCCTTTCGGCCGAGCTTCAACGTAGACGGTTGCCATAATCTCATCTCCTTTTGTTTTGAAACGATCAGTTTTGGAGCCTACTGTGCGTTGCGGGAGTGCTGGGCACTCGTACTCCCCCAAGTGGCGAGAGAGTGGCTGACTATATTCCATCTTCCTCTCCCCGATTGCGATCTAGACCTGAAATTGCTAACCTGCAATTACGGATCTTATGATTGCATAAGTGGCGTGCGATTGCAATATCGCAATTTGGGAGAATCAGAGAATGTCAGAGAATTTCGACGTAGGTGCCTTCCATGCGGCCCTAGACAGCCAGCGCTTGGCAATGGGATTGACTTGGAAGGACGTTGCCGCCGAAGCTGGCGTCAGCGCGTCGACCCTGACGCGAATGGCACAGGGTAAGCGTCCAGATGTAGATGGACTGGCCGCACTCTTGCGTTGGTCGGGTCTTCAGGCTGAAATGTTCATTCGAGACACTGGGGCGGAAAAGAAAAAGACAGCGGAGCCGCTGACGCAGATCACCGCCGTTCTGCGTGCGGACAAGAGTCTCAGCAGGGAGAGCGCCGAAGCCGTCGAGCAGATTTTAAGGGCTGCCTACAAGCGCTTCCGGGTGAAAGAGCCATGAGCCTGAGACGAGGTTTCAAGACGCGGGCAAACCAGATTTCCGTTCGCCTTCGGAAGGGCCAGGGCAGAAGCCCTGAGGCCCCGATTGACCTGGGGATTATTGCCGAGCGGTTGAGCATCGAGATCGTGCCCCTCAGCATGCTCAAGGGGGACTGTCCAGCGGCGGTGAGGCGGCTGTCGATCACCGATAGCGGGTCATTTTCAGCCGCAACCCTGCCGATAGATTCCGGCCTGCATATCATCGTTCACAATGATAGCCATGATCCCCATCGTCAGCGCGGAAACCTCGCGCATGAGTTGGCCCACCTTCTGCTCGGTCACCCTTTTACCTATCCTATCGATCCATCGGGGCGCAGAAATGTGGACCGCGATATTGAGGACGAAGCGAGTTGGCTTGGTCCCACAATTCTCGTTTCCAACGAAGCGCCACTGCACATCGTGCGACAAGGGTTCGATGAAGATACGGCCTGCGAAATGTATGGCGTGAGCCATCCGCTACTCCGAATGCGCATCAATGGGAGCGGCGCTCGAGTTCGGCACCGCCGATCCTACTACTGAGTCATCGTTGATTCGATGATCGAGGAGCCGCACATCTCGAGAATCGGTCTTGAAAAACGCTCTAGGATCCAGGGATTCGGCATCCCGGTCAGATCACTGCCAACTCCGACACAACAAAAGGCAACTGCAGTCATAAATGCCGCGGAGCGGCACCTTGAAAACATGAAAATGCGACCGGACAGCATCCCTCAGGGGCTAAAGCCCGGGTTGTTTTTGGGGCCTTTTCGGCACGACTGAAGTCGTGCCCTGTTACAAAGCATGTGGCCGCAGAGCCGGGCAATCCGGCAATTTTCAGGGCAGATCCTCCGATTCCGCTACGCTCCGCTCAAGAAGAAAGGGGTTGAGAGGGATTCAACGCAGTCGGAGGCAATCTGTTGGAGCGAATCCTCACGCGGCGATGAGGAACCGCCCGTCTTGCATGATCTGCTCTTCGCCGGCGTCGGATTCGAGCCAGATGTTGAAGCCTAACCCCACCACATCGATGTGGGTGGAGGAGTACCAGCGGCGCTCCGGTGTGCTCGCCGTAGGGGTTGCCGAAGGCGATGTGGATGCCGGGGAATCTTCTCGTCCTGCAGGATGTTGCCGATGACGCGATCACGCCGATGTTGGTGCCGATGGCGAATTCGCCCACGCGGTCGGAGTTCTCGTCGGTGTGGGTGTAGGCCCAGAAGTCCTGCTCGAGCTGCTTGTTGGAGCTGGAGCAGGACACGATGCGGTTGTCGTCGATGCTGGATGGTGAGCGGCGTGGACGGCCAGCAGGCCGTAGCGGGCGCAGAGCCAGTCGCCGACTACGCCGTCGACGACGAAGACGCCGTTGACTTCGCCGGGCGAGGTGAAGCATTCGCCGCCGGGCAGGTTGCCCCACTTCTGCGGGCGAGATGATGCCGCGAGGTCTTGAACCACTTGTAGCCGGGGTTCATATCGGCGATGATGTCGGTGCCGGCGGGGGTGGTGGCGCGGATGCGGCGGGCGCGGCGGACGCGGTCCAGGACCTGCTGGGCAGAGGCGGTCGACCTCAGGTCGAAGTCGGCGCGCATGCCCTCGCACATGATTTCCGGCGTGATGTTGACCATGTGGGCGTGGCGCATGTGGCGGCGGTTGACCACGTCGGTCATCTGCATGCGGGAGCGGAGCTCGTTGGGCTGGACCTGCACGGCGAAGATGGAGACCTGGCTGGTTTCCATGTCGGCGAGGACGGCGCGCGGCATGTCGGCGAGCGGGCGGGGGGCGAGGTCTTCGAGGATGAAGGCGTTCCAGACGACAGCCGCGCTCGGCCAGCTGGCGCGCGAGGGCGGCGGCGATGGGCTCGGTAGGCGCGGTCGGTGATGAGGGTGACCTTCTCGTCGGGCGCGATGCGCAGGCAGGTGGTGACGGCGGAACGGGCGCCGGGGGCGAAGTCGGCGGGGTAGTCGAGGGAAAGCAGGTGGGCGGCGGTTTGGGTCATCTTTCAGTGGTCAGTGGTCAGTGATCAGTGGTCAGTGGTCAGTGGTCAGTGGTCAGTGGTCAGGGTTCCGGGGCGGCAGGGTTGCGTATTGGGTTAGGGTAACAAATCGGAGTGGAGCTCGTCGCGCGGTTCTGGTTCTTAGCGAGTCATCGCGCTGCGCGCAAGCGAGTCAGCGAGTCAGCGGTTGTGTCCGGTCGGGTGTAGTGTAGGGGAAAGCTCAATGACGGCTGACGAAGAACAGAACCTTAATCCGCTGTGCGGACTGAGGATGACAGGCTGCTTTTCTGGAAACTTTTGCGGGGGTTGGGCCGCAATGGTTTGATGTGGGCTTTGAAAGGAACGGCATGAGACGGCGGCTGATCGTGGCCGGAGCGGGGATGGTGGGGCTGGGGCTGGCGATCTGGCTGGTGGCGGCGTGGGCGGCTGGGCGAGGGCGGAATGACTACTCGGGCACGGTGGAGACGCGGGAGATCCAGATCGGGTCGAAGGTCGGAGGGCGGGTGACCGAGGTGGGCGTGGAGGAGGGGCAGGTGGTGAAGGCCGGGACCACGCTGGTGCGGTTCGAGTGCGACGAACTGAAGGCGCAGCGGGTGCAGGCGGGCGCAGCGCTGGAGCAGGCGCAGGCGGAGCTGGAGCGGATGGTGCGGGGGAATCGGCCGGAGGAGATCGCGCAGGCGGAGGCGAAGGCGGGGGCGATGCAGGCGGCGTATGACAGCGCCAGGAACGGGCCGCGGCGGCAGGAGATCGAGCAGGCGCAGGCGGATTTTCGGGCGGCCACGGCGGATGCGGCGAATGCGGAGGCTTTCTATAAGCGCATGGAGAAGCTGGTGGAGAGCGATACGATTTCGCAGCAGCAGTATGACGACGCGCGGGACAAGCGGGATGCGGCGGGGCAGCGGGCGGAGAGTGCGCGGCAGCGGCTGGCGCTGCTGGAGGCGGGGACGCGGGCCGAAGATGTTCATGCGGCGGAGGCCCGGTATAAGCAGGCCGAGGCGGCGGCGGTGCTGGCGCGGAAGGGGTTTCGGCGGGAGGATATCGAGGCGGCGCGGGGCCGGCTGGCCGAGGCGCAGGGGCACGTGGCGGAGCTGGATGCCCGGCTGAGGGAGGCGGAGCTGAACGCGCCCGCGGATGCGGTGGTGGAGGTGGTGAGCGTGCGGCCCGGGGACCTGGTGGCGGCGGGGCGCATTGTGATCACGATGCTGGAGGCGTCCGAGCTGTGGGTGAAGGTGTATGTGCCGGAAACGGAACTGGCGCACGTGCGGCTGGGGCAAGCGGCAACGGTGAAGGTGGACGGGTTGGGCGGGCGCGCATTTGCGGGGCACGTGGGACAGATCGCGTCGCAGGCGGAGTTTTTGCCACGGAATGTGCAGACGCGGAGCGACCGCGAGCACCAGGTCTTCGGGGTGAAGGTGTTCGTGGACAATGCGGGTCTGGTGCTGAAGTCGGGCATGTCGGCCGAGGTGCATCTCGAATGACGGCGATCATCGAGGCCGATCGTCTGACCATCCGCTTCGGGTCGTTCACGGCGGTGAACGACGTGAGCTTCGCGGTGGGCAAGGGAGAGCTGTTTGGATTTCTGGGGCCGAACGGGTCAGGCAAGACGACGATTATCAAAGCGCTTTGCGGGCTGCTGCGGCCGAGCGAGGGAACGGGGCGCATCCTGGGAATGGATATTCGCAGGGATGCGGCGGAGATCCGGCGGCGGGTCGGGTACATGTCGCAGAAGTTCGGGCTGTATGAGGATCTGACGGTCGCGGAGAATATCGCGTTTTATGCGGGCGTGTACAGGCTGGACGGCGGGCGCGCGCAGGAGCGCACTCGCGAGGTGCAGGAGCTGACCGGGATCGAGCCGTACATGAGGCGGCGCGCAGGGCAGCTTTCGGGGGGATGGAAGCAGCGGCTGGCGCTGGCGTGCGCCATTATTCATTCGCCGGAAGTGGTGTTTCTCGATGAGCCCACCGCGGGCATCGATCCCGTGGCGCGGCGGGCGCTGTGGGATTTGCTGTTTCAGTTGTCGGGTCAGGGGGTGACGTTTTTTGTCACCACCCACTACATGGACGAGGCGGAGCGTTGCGGGCGGGTGGGCTACATCTACATGTCGAAGCTGATTGCCATCGGCACGGTGGCGGAGTTGCAGCGGCTGCCGGACGCCAATCCGCCGGGGACGGCGCGGGTGCAGATTGCTACGGCTAATCCGTCGGAGATGCTGGAGGGGGTGCGCAAAATGCCGGGGGTGCGCGAGGCGACCATCTTCGGGCATTCGATTCATGCGCTGGCGGAGACGGAGCGGATGGCGGAACTGAAGAAGAAGATGCCGGGAGCGAAGGTGGAAGTGATTGAGCCGTCGCTGGAGGACGTGTTTGTCACGCTGACGTATCGGATCATGGAGAATTCGCGATGAGGGGGATGGGCGCGGGTTCGTGGTTTCCCACCTTCGCGACAGAAAAAAATCGCGAAGATAGGGCACGGGACGTTCGTGGAACGATGAAGGGGTTGTTTTATGGGCTGGGGCCGGTGTGCAGGAAAGAATTTCTGCACGTGACGCGGGACCGGGGGACGCTATTCTTTGCGCTGCTGATTCCCATGCTGCAGTTGTTCCTATTCGGATTCGCTGTGGACACCAATGTGCGGCAGATTGCCACGGTGGTGCTCGATGAGTCGCACACCCAGGAGAGCCGGCGGCTGCTGGAGAGGTTTGCGGGATCGGATGTGTTCGACCTGAAAGTCTACGCACAATCTCCGTCCGAAATGTATGAAGAAATCCGGTCCGGCAAGGCGCGGGCGGGGATCCGGATTCCGTACGACTATGCGCGGAGGCTGGAGGACGGCACCGCGGCCACGGTGCTGGTGCTGGTGGACGGATCGGATTCGACGGTGGCGGGACAGGCCGTGAGCACTTCGACGGGCGTGGCTCTGAAGGAGTCGCTGGTGCGCGTGCTGCCCACGGGCGCGATGCCGATCGAGGTGCGGCCCTCGGTGCTGTATAACCCGGCGACGCAGTCGGCCAATTTTTTTGTGCCGGGGCTGATTGCGATCCTGCTGCAGATTATGACCATCCTGCTGATCGCGTTGAGCATGGTGCGGGAGCGTGAACGGGGCACGCTGGAGCAGTTGACCATGACTCCGGTGGCGCCGCTGGGGTTGATGGTGGGCAAGATGATCCCTTATGGTGTGCTGGCGTTCGGGGAATTGTGCGCCATCCTGCTGGTAATGGTGGTGGTGTTTCAGGTGCCCATCCACGGAAATTCTCTTCTTTTACTTGTGCTTTCGATTCCCTTCCTGCTGACGGTGCTGGGGCTGGGGCTGGTGATTTCCACGCGCGCGCGGACGCAGGCGGAGGCGTTTCAGTTGGCGATGGGTACGGTTCTGCCGTCGGTGTTTCTGTCTGGCTATATCTTTCTGATCGAGAATATGCCATTGTTCTTTCGCGGCGTGGCGCGGTTGATTCCGGCTACCTATTACATTCAGATCCTGAGAGGAATCATTTTGCGGGGGGCGGGCATCGGAGAGTTGTGGATGCAGGCTCTGGTGCTGACGCTGATGGGTTGTGGAATGATTCTGCTGGCGGCGCGGCTGTTTGTGAAGCAGGGGGCGGGGTAGGGGCGGTTGGAGATGGCCGAATGTGATTCGCAATTGGGAAGACATCGGATCTCTTTCTATCGCCCCCTGCGGGGGCTGGACCAGCATAATTCACCCGCATTCCCCAGGCTTGCGCCTGGGGCTACCATCTAGCGCCCGCTTCGCGGGCTTCAGGACAAGGGTATGGTGAGGGTGCGATGAAGGTTCAAATCAAACGAGTGTACGAGGAGGCGAAGGAATCGGATGGTACGCGGGTTCTGGTCGATCGGCTGTGGCCGCGCGGATTGAAGAAGGAGAACGCCAGGGTGGACTTGTGGCTGAAGGACATTGCGCCCAGCAACGAGCTGCGCAAGTGGTTCGCGCACGATGAGAAGAAGTAGGTGGAGTTCCAGACGCGGTACAAGCAGGAATTGAAGTCGCATGCGGAGCAGGTCGCGCAATTGAAGCAGAAGGCGAAGAAGGGGGCGGTCACGCTGCTCTACGGCGCGCATGACGAGGAGCATAACCAGGCGGTGGTGCTGGAGAAGATGCTGCGGGGGAAGTGAGCGGCATTAGAGGCAACCGCAGATCCTTCCGCTGCGCTCCGCTCAGCGTCAGGATGACAACTCTCTTTCTTCATTTACTCGGCGCGGAGGGTGATGGAGGGGTCGACGCGGGAGGCGCGCCAGGCGGGGGTGGCGCAGGCAAGGGCGGCGACGACTGCGAGCAGCAGGATGACGCCGGCGTAGGTGATGGGGTCGAGCTGCGCAATGCCGAAGAGCAGCGATTTGAGAGCGTGGCTGGATGCCGCGGCGCCGGCGATGGCCAGCAGCGCGGGCTTGACGATGTGGGCGATGTCGTCCTGCAGCGAATCGACGATCAAACCCTGGTTCAACGATGCCCAGCGCGGGCGCGGAAAGTCGGGCCAGGGCGTCCGCGCAATTTGCGAAAGCTCATTCACCGCCTGTTCCTTGCCGATGCCGGGTGTCAGGCGGGCGGCGATGTGGAGGTGCAATCCCCATGCCCATGCCCACCTGTCCACATTCGGCGCCAGAGTGCCGGCGTCATAGCGGTCCGTTTTCCAGATTTCAGCGGAGGGCGAGAGGACGTTTTCGAACCCGGCCGGCATGATGCCGATGACCGTGTAATTGTCGTCATCGAGTTTGATGGCGCGGCCGATGATGCTGGGGTCGCGATTGAACATGCGTTGCCATAAGCGATCGCTGAGGATGACAATCCTGGGCGCCCGCGAGCCTTCTTCGGAGGGTAAAAAATCGCGGCCGAACTTTGGCGCGACGCCGAGCACGTGGAAGAAAGAGGCGCTGACGCTCTGGCCTTCGAGACGCTCGGGGATGGAGTCGCCGGTCAAGGTGGGCTGCCACGGTTCGAAGATCGCCATCGACTCGAAGGAACGGCTGCGATGGGCAAGCTCGTAGAAGGTGCCGAATGAAAGCTCGGAACGGGCGCCCTGGTAGGTGTTCCAGATCATCAGGATGCGGTTTGGATGCGGATAAGGCAGGGGCGAAAACAGGATGGGATTGACGGCACTGAAGATGGCGGTGCCGGCGCCGATGCCGAGCGCCAGCGTGACCACGCCGATGACGGTGAAGCCGGGATGATTGCGAAGCTGGCGCAGGGCGTAGCGCAGGTCGAAGAAGAACGAGCGCAGCGCATTTTCCCAGCCGTAGGAGCGGACTTGTTCCTGCACGGCGGACGGGTTGCCGAGTTCGAGGCGGGCGGCGCGTTGTGCCTCTTCCATGGAGAGACCGCGGGCCAGGCCGGCTGCAGTGGCGTCGTCGAGATACTGGCGAATCTCGGCGGCGATGTCGCGGTTGGCGCGCGTCGGACGTAAGAGGCCGCGCATTCCGGCGGTGAAGTGACGCCAGACAGACATCGATCAGATCTCCGCTTTCAAAAGACGCGCGATGGCGCCGGCGCGGCGGTTCCAGTCGGCGGTCTCGAGCTCAAGCTGCCTCTTGCCTGCGCGCGTAAGGCTGTAGATTTTGGCGCGGCGGGAATTCTCGGTCTGACGCCACTGGGCATCGAGCCAGCCGGCGCGCTCCAGGCGCTGCAGGGCGGTGAGGAGCGAGCCGGGATTCACTTTGAAGACGCCGCGGGAGATTTGCTCGACGCGCCGCGCGATGCCGAAGCCGTGCATGGGCTCGAGGCTCAGCGTCTTCAGGATGAGCATGTCGAGCGTGCCCTGGATGACGTCGGTGTTTTCGTCACTCATGGGAGATGACGGTACATGGCTCTCTAGATGATTGTCAAGATGTGGAGGGCAAGAGAAGGGATTAGGGACCTGTTGGTAGTTGGCGGTGGTGGTCTCCCACCTTCGCGACAGAAAGAAGTCGCGAAGATGGGGCACGGAAAGTTCTGGGTTTGATGAAGCAGGTCCTTCCCCTTCGCGATGCTCAGGGTCAGGATGACGACCTTTTTTGTTCTAAACGCCGGGGACGGGAGGGCAGCCGGGGAATTCGGTGAGGAAGGTGTTGCCTTTGTAGCCAAGGTATTTGATGCCGATTTTACTGGTGAAGAAGCCGTCGGCGGTCATGTTGCGCAGGAGGCGGAAGAAATCTACGGGATCGATCAGAGTGTCGTCGTGTTCGGCGTTCTTGCGCCAGGCGATGAGGTCGAGGATTTCCTTTTGCTGCGGGGGCGAGCAGTCCAGCCAGGGGCTGGCGTAACGCGTGGTGCAGGTGGAGTCGAGCCACTTGAGCAGATCGCCGAGGGACTTCTGGTATTCGGGGTTTTCGCTGGTGATGAGGTCGATGAATTCGGGCGCGCCCGCCTCGATGGCGCCGCCTGAATCGGCGTCGGCGGGAATGATGGTATCGCAAAGGGCCTGCAGGGTTTTGTATTGATGCGGGTCGAAGAATTTGGGGATGTAGGCGGCGGTGGTGGACTTCTCGTCTTCGATGAGGTGATGCGCGTATTCGGCGGCCTCGAGAGGGATCACGCGAAGGACGGAACCGGCGGCGGCGGCGATGCTAAGCGACTTAAGGAGGGCGCGGCGTGTGGCTTGGAGGTGTTCCATAGTTGTTGTGCTCGAAGGAGGTACTGGTTGATGGTTTTAGCGAGTTAGCGTCGCTTCGCGACGTAGCGAGTTCGCGAGTTAGCAACGATCCCGCCCTAGCGGAGCCAGGACGGGGCACCCACGGGATCCTCGGCTAAAGTTCTCCTTTTTGGGCCTGGTCGAGGAGGTATTCCGATGTTTTCCAGGACAGGGCCATGATGGAGAGGGTGGGGTTCTTGTCGGGATTGGATACAAAGGGGGCGCCGTCGGCAACAAACACGTTCTTAACGTCGTGGGCCTGGCAGTTCTTGTTGAGCGCGGAGGTCTTGGGGTCGTTGCCCATGCGGACGCAGCCGACCTCGTGGATGATGGCTCCGCCCTCGGAGATGCGTCCGGCGGGCTGCGGCTCCGAGCCATTGCTGGCGCCTAAGGCGGCCTTTCGTGGATGACGCCGCGAGCCGGCGATGACGGTGCCGCCGGCGGCTTCGATGATGGAACGAAATGTCTGCTGCATATCGTTGGCCATCTTCAATTCGTTCTCGCCAGATTTCCAGTGGAAACGGAGAACGGGAATGCCCCACTTGTCTATCACTTGGGGGTCGATTTCACAAAAGCAGTTCTGGTTGGGGATCATTTCACCGCGGCCGCTGAAGCCGATGAAGCAGCCGTAGGAGGTGCGGCAGCGCTGCTTGAGGGGGGCGCCGTAGCCTTCGTGCTCTTCGCAGACATAGTCGAATCCGCCCACGCCGGGCATGTCGCGGCCGCCGCCGAATTCGATGTGGTAGCCGCGCAGGAATTGGTTCTTCTTGCCGAAGCGCCACCAGGGCATGTACAGGTGCATGCCACCCACGCCGTCGTGGTTGTGGATGGGAAAGTTCTCGAGTTGGGGAAAGTAGCCGGCCAGATCGCTGCCCACGGTATCCGTGAGATAGCGGCCGACAGCGCCTGAGGAATTGGCCACGCCGTTGGGAAGTCGCGGGGAGCGCGAGTTGAGCAGGATGCGCGCGGATTCGCAGGAGCTGCCCGCCACCACCACGGCCCGGGCGTAGACGCGCTGGTCGGTACCGGTGGTCTTGTCGATGTAGGAGACGGCTTCGGCCTTGCCGCTGTCGTTGACGACGATTTCGCGCGCCATGGCGTTGGCAATCATGGTGAAGCGGCCGGTGGCGGCGGCGGGCGGAATCATCACCTGGCTGGAGGAGAAGTTGGAGGCGGTTTTGCAGCCGCGGCCGCATTGAGCGCAGTAGTGGCAGGCGAGGCGATCGTTGAGCGGCTTGGTGATGATGGCCAGCCGCGAAGGGATACAGGTGATGTGAAGCCGATCGCAGGCCTTCTTGATGAGGGTTTCAGTGCAGCGGGGCCTGGGCGGCGGCATGAAGACGCCATCGGGCGCGTTGGGGACATTCTCCTTTGTGCCGAAGACGCCGATGAACGCTTCGACCTTGTCGTAGTAAGGCGCGAGCTCTTCGTAGGTGATGGGCCAGTCGTCGCCCACGCCGTCGGTGGAGTGGGGCAGGAAGTCGGCCGGCCCGAAGCGCAGGGCGATGCGTCCCCAATGATTGGTGCGGCCGCCCTCGATGCGCGAGCGGAACCAGCGGAAGGACGAGCCGGGGGCGGTGGTGTAGGGTTCGTCGGCCATTTCCCAGAAGCCGTTGGGAGCGAGAAACTCACCCATGTTTTTTCCCAGCCCGCCAATGCCGGCGCCGCGGTGGGGCAGCTGGTAGGGCCAGACGTGTTCTTTGTAGTCGCGGTCGGGATCGAGGCGGGGACCGGCCTCGAGCATCACCACGTTGAGGCCGCCCTCGGCCAGGACCTTGGCGGCGGTGCCGCCGCCGGCGCCGGAGCCGATGATGCAGACGTCATAGACGGTGCGCCGCGGGGTGACCTGGAACATCGATTTCTCCGGATCGAGGGATATGGGCGAACTAGTAATCATATCCGGGGATTGGGGCGGCTCGCGAATTGGGATCCGGTCTCCTGCCGTATTACGGCGCAAGAATTGACGGAGGGGGTTCGTGGACTCCCGCCTTCGCGCCAGAAAAAAGACGCGAAGACGGGGCACGGTAGGGTTGGACTTGCCAACCGTTCATTGGGGTTCGTGGACTCCCGCCTTCGAGCCAGAAAAAAGACGCGAAGACGGGGCACGGTAGGGTTGGACTTGCCAACCGTTCATTGGGGTTCGTGGACTCCCGCCTTCGAGCCAGAAAAAAGACGCGAAGACGGGGCACGGTGGGGTTGGACTTGCCAACCGTTCATTGGGGTTCGTGGACTCCCGCCTTCGCGCCAGAAAAAAGGCGCGAAGACGGGGCACGGAAGTTTTGTTTCTTTGGTTGCGAAAGGAATTGAAATGGGCATAGGATTTATCGAATTCGCATTTCATTCCTGACACATTCGGGGCCTGACCGTGAGAAAAGTATTGGCAGCTGTCCTGGCGGCATTTCTGTGCGCGCTGTACGCGGCGGCGCAAACCACTCCCAATCGCGTAACCGCGCCCATTGATGAGAACCATCTGGTGGTGCTGGGCGGCAATGTGCATCCTCTGGCCCAGGGGCGGTTCGATCGGGGAGCGGCGCCGGCATCCACGCCGACGGGCCGGATCCGGCTGGCACTCCAGCGCAGCGCCGGGCAGCAGCAGGCGCTGACGCAATTCCTGAGCGACGTGCAGAATCCGGGGTCAGCGGTTTACCACAAGTGGCTAACGCCGGCCCAGTATGGCGCCCAGTTCGGCATCTCGGACGCGGACCTGGCGCGCGTGACGGCATGGCTCGAATCGCACGGATTCAAGATCGAAAAGGTTCCGGCGGCCCGCAACGTGATCGAATTCTCAGGGAATTTCGAGCAGATGCAGAGCGCGTTCCACACCGCGATGCACGCATTCTCGATCCAGGGCGAGACGCATGTGGCCAATATCGTGGATCCGCAGATTCCTGCGGCACTTGCGCCGGTGGTTGCCGGGGTGGGACCGCTCAATGATTTTCGACCGCGGCCGACGATGGCCCTAGGGCCGCGGGGCCGATTCGATCCCTCCACCGGCAGGATCGAACCCGAACTCACGCTGAAAGGCGGCAACACAGACTACCTGTTCGTCGATCCGGCCGATGCGTCGACCATCTACGACACGCCCAACAAGACGCTCAATTCCACCTACACGGGCAGTTCTCTCTTTGACGGCAGCGGGGTCAACCTGGGCGTTGTGGGAGTTTCCGATCTTGTGACGCAGGACGTAGCAAACTATCGCATGGCGTTCCTGGGCGAGACCATAAGCACGGTCCATCTGCCCACGGTGGTGGTGGACGGGTCGGATCCGGGAATCAACGGGGCCGCGGTGGAAGCCCTCCTGGATAACGAAGTGGCGGGCGGAATCGCGCCTAAAGCCAACATTTACTTTTACACTTCCGCGGATACCGATCTTTCGTCGGGGCTGTTCAATGCCATGTACCGGGCGATTGACGATAACGTGGTGAGCATTATCAGCATGAGTTTCGGGAACTGCGAAGCGGCGCTGGGTACGCAAGGCAACCAGTCCATCCTGGAATGGGCGGAGCAGGCCGCGGCGCAGGGCATAACCGTGACCGTGTCGACGGGCGACAACGGCTCGGCGGGATGCGACAACTTCGATGTGCAATCGGTGGCGTCGGGGGGCTTGGCGGTGAGCGGGTTTGCATCCACGCCTTACAACATCGCGGTGGGCGGCACCGATTTCGACGTGCTTTCGACGAGCTTCCCCACCTACGTCAGTACCACTTCAAGCGGAACCGGGCCGTATTACGGAACGGCGCTCAAGTACATCCCCGAAGAGCCATGGAATGACTCCACCACGGTCAACACCACCTATCAGAACAACGTGGCATACAAGAACGTGGGGGGAACCGGAGGCAACATCATCGCCGGGAGCGGCGGGGTGAGCACGGTTTATCCGAAGCCCTCGTTTCAAAGCTCGCTGACCCCGAGCGACGGGGGGCGCGACCTGCCGGACGTTTCTTTCCTGGCGGGAAACGCGTTCTACCGGGCGGCCTGGGTGATCTGCGGCGATAGTACTGCCTATGGCGCGGCCACGGGAACCTTCTCCGACTGCCAGATGACCAATGGCCAGTTCACCAGCAGCACATCGTTTGGCGGCGTGGGGGGGACGTCGGCGGCAGCACCTGCCTTTGCGGCCATGATGGCGCTGGTGGCGCAGGCGCACGGCTCGGCGGCCGACAATTATCGGCTCGGGCAGGCGGACAACGTGCTGTACCTGCTGGCAAAATCGAAGTACTCCACGGTGTTTCACGACATTACGACGGGCAACAACTCGGTGCCTTGCAGCGCGGGCTCGCCGAACTGCAGTGGGGGCAATTCATTTCTCGCCGGGTATAACGCCAGTACGGGCTACGATCTGGCCACCGGTCTGGGCAGCGTGGATGTGGCCGCGCTGGTGTCCAACTGGGGCTCGGTGTCGCCGGGGTCGACCAGCACCACGCTCAAAATCAACGGGTCTACTGCGGACTATACGGGCGTGCATGGCGTGTCGCTCAAGTTCGACGTGAGCGTGAATCCATCCACGGCGACGGGGGTGGCGGGGCTGGTGGACAACGCCAACGAAACCGCGGACGGCAACCAGAACAACGGCCAGCTTCCGATTCCGCTTGCCAGCGGCGCCGGATCGGCCATGTACAACGGCTTGCCGGGAGGATCGTACAGGCTGTGGGCGCGGTATGGGGGCGATACCGCGAATGCGGCGAGCACGTCCACGCCGCCGATTCATATCACCATTTCTCCCGAGCCCAGCACGATTATGGAAACCGTGGCCGCATACGACTGGGCGACGGGCTTCCCGGTTGGCACAGGGAATATCCCTTATGGTTCGCTGATCTTTGTCGACAGCCAGATCGCCGGCACGGCAGAGGGGAATAACACGCAAGGCGTGGCGACGGGAACAGTGACGTTTACGGATGGCTCAGCTACGGTCGGCACGGTACCGGTAAACAGCGGCAACCTGGCGTCGTTGATCTCGGCGGTGGGAGAATTTCGCGGCGGTACGCACAGCGTTGTGGCCAGCTACCCAGGCGATCCCAGCTACGGCAAAAGCACCAGCGCGCCGGTGAACTTCACGGTGACGCCACTGAAGACGACCATGACCAGCCAGGTGAATCCGTCGAATCTGTCCGCGGGGGGTTCAACTACCGTTGTCTTTACCGGCTCGACCGCATTGACGCCGGGGGTTCCGCCTACCGGTACGGTCACGGCGAGCCTGGGCAACACAGCCCTGGAAAGCACCAGTTCTTTCTCCATCAGTTCGGGTTCGAACGGCGCGGGTTTCTATCTCGACTTCAGCGGCAACTTTACGCTCAATTCCAGCCAACTCTCCCCGGGCGTGAATACCGTGACCGTGGCCTACGGCGGCGACACAGACTACAGTCCGTCGAGTTCCACGATCCAGATCGATAGCATTGCGCCGGGCGGCGGTCCGGTGGTCACGGTTCCTGCCAACATCACTACGGGCCCGGGAGGAGCCTTGTATCCACTGGGCTTATCATCGACCGGCGACTACACGGGGTTCCTGAGTTGGAGTTGCAGTCCCAATCCCGTGAACTCGCTGGCGAGCTGCTCGGTCTACACGTCTCATGTCCCGCTCACGGGTTCGATCGATACCCTGCTGACGGTGGGGGTCGACTCAACTACCGCGGGCACCTACACCGTCGATCTCAGCGGCAGCGACAATTCGGGGGGCGCCAGCGTAAGCAAGACGATCATGGTCACGGGGACTTCGACGAATTCGCCTTCCCTCATCGTGGTAAATGACGGCACGTTCAACGTGGCCGCGGGAAGTTCAACGGGCAACACTTCGTACGTGACGATCTTCCCTGAACAGAACCTGACCGGGCAGGTGAACCTGACGTGCGCGGTGACGACGACCATGTCCAATCCGCAAAGCCCTCCGACCTGCACGGCGCCCACTTCCGTCACGCTCGACGGAAGCTCACCGGTGGTGGCCCAGGTGCAGGTAAACACGACGTCGCGGACGACCGCCGGCAACTACAGCGTGGGGATCACGGCGACCTCGTCGTCCACGGCAAGCGCCACGTCCAGCAACTCGGTGCCGCTCATCGTCACCACGACGCCGTCCTTTGCGCTCACGAGTTCGGGGACGGTGACCGTGATTCGCGGCGCGAGCACCGGCAACACGACCAGCATCACGATCACGCCGATGAACGGTTTCAGCGGTCCCGTCAACCTGGCATGCATGGTTGAGCCTGCTGCCACCATGGGGGCAGGCACCATTCCCGTGTGCAGTGTGCAGTCTCCGCTGAACGTATCGGGCGGAACGGCCAGCAATGCGACGGCGACGATCAACTCGCAAGCCTCCGACATGTTTGGGTTTTACCAGGTAACGATCATTGCCATCGATCAGACGTCGGGGACCTTCGGCATCGACAACAATGTCGATCTTCTGCTGGTCGGGACACCCGCCTTTACGCTCAGCAGCGGGGCTGGCATCTCGGTCACCGCCGGCGCCACTACCGGCAACACCTCTTCCATCACGGTTACGCCCGCAAACGGATTCACGGGCGCCATCAACCTGACCTGTTCCGTCACTACTGTCATGCTGACCGTGGTTGACCCGCCGGGCTGCTCGCTGTCACCGGCGGCGGTTACGGTGAGCAGTTCCTCCTCGTTGCCGGGAAGCACGCTCGCGGTTTCCACCACGGCTGCCACCAGCGGCGCCGTCGTTCCTGCTTCGAGGCCATCGCGGCTCCCCGGAGCCGTGGCGACGCTGGCCATCATGCTTCTGTTGGGGATTGGCGCGAGGCGGCGAGCCTGGATGCGCCTCCTTGGGTTGCTGGTGCTGCTGGTGTGGATCGCGGCACCGGGGTGCGGCGGGGGCGGAGGTTCGGGAGGTGGGGGCGGGGGTGGCGGCACCGGAACCACCCCGGGCAACTACACGATCATGGTGACGGGCACGGATGCCGCCACGGGTAAAATCACGGCGCAGACCAAGGTCACTCTGGCAGTGAACTAGACAGGCGTGTGATGCAGATTGCCGATGATCCTTGTCCGTTTTCGGCAAGCGCATGTGCTTCTTCCGCCCCCTGCGGGGGCTGGACCTGCTACATCTACCCGCATTCCCCAGGCTTGCGCCTGGGGCTAACATCTCGCGCCCGCTTCGCGGGCTTACGTGTGGTTCTGGCGTAACAGTCCAAATTTACGACGCCCTACATAGTAGGGTGTCTCAATGAGACTGGTACCACCGGTCCGACATAGCCGCATATGCTGGTTCTTAGAGGGCCGCGATGGTGACATTGCCGTCGCTGGTATGGATGGTCAAGGGCGTGCCGCCGGCATTGAGGCGCCCGCGGATGTTGTGGCCGCCGCCGGAGTTGTAGCCACTCATGGTCAAGGGCAGCTGGCAATCGATGTGGCCGTCGCTGGTGTGGATCTCGAGGTCGGCAGCCATGGTGCGCGGAAGGCGGATCTTGACGCTGCCGTCAGATGCCTCGATTCGCGAAGAGGTGGTCAGTTGCGAGCCTTCGGCCAGAGTCACTTCCAGGCCGCCGTCGCTGGTATGCACCTGGATTCCGGTGAGCTTGCCGTCGATGCTGACATGGCCGTCGGAGGATTTCGATTCCAGGGTCCCGGACACATTGTGCATGCGGATGGAGCCGTCGCTGGCCACCAGGCGCACCGCGCCGGAAACATCGGACACGTCCACCGAGCCGTCGCTGGTGTGCAGAGCGATGGTTCCATTGACGTCATAGACCTTGAGAGCGCCGTCGGAGGTGCGGGCTTCCAGGTCAAGCTCGGCGGGAGTCTCGATGAGGACCTGGGGCTCGCGGTGCATTCCCATGTGGAAGCCGAAATGCTGCTTCTCCTTGAGCTCGAAATTCACGTGGTCGCCCGACTGGAACTCAGTCACGGTGTAGTCGTCGGGATGGCGGTCGTTCCACTGAACACGAATGCGGATTTCGCGGCAGCCGCAGGAGTGGACGTCGGTGGAAGCGTCGCCGGTGCTCACGGTGAGGGAAGGCTTGCCGGAAACGGGGTAGGACTTCTGCC
Organism: uncultured Acidobacteriota bacterium; assembly: GCA_963720105.1. Lineage (GTDB taxonomy): Bacteria > Acidobacteriota > Terriglobia > Terriglobales > Acidobacteriaceae > Telmatobacter. The sequence continues at coordinate 62,800 of CAVREL010000104.1, forward strand.
AGTCGGATTCGGCCAGGGCGAGGGAGGCGGTGAGGGCGAGGACGGGGACGGCGAATGCGACAAGACGCAGGGATCTCATAAGCGAACCTCTCGGGCAGATGATACGCGCCGGGATTGTCTCCGGTTCCGGGAAAGTGACCGGCCGGTGTCCGACCCAGGGTGATCCCAGGGTCCCCAAACCAGGGACCTGGGCGCCCGGTCATTACAATGAAGAAATGATCCTGGAGACCTTTGCCGTCGGCCCGCTGCAATGCAACTGCACCCTGCTGGGCGACGAGGAAGCGGGCGAGGCGATCGTCATCGATCCGGGGGACGAGGTCAGCCGCATCTACCGGCGGATCGCCGACCTTGGTCTGAAGGTGAAACAGATCCTGGTGACCCATGCCCACATCGACCACGTGGGCGGAGCGCTGAAGCTGAAGCAGCTGACCGGGGCGCCGATTCTGCTGAACGAAAACGATCTTCCCCTGCTGAGGATGATGGCGGTGCAGGCGGCCTGGGTGGGGGTACCCACGCCCGACGTGGCGGCTCCCGACGCCAGCCTTGCCGACGGCATGGAGGTGGGGCTGGACCGGTACCCTGCCCAGGTTCTCTTTACGCCGGGCCATACCCAGGGCTCGGTCTGCCTGCATTTCAAGCCGCTGAACATGGTGATCGCCGGGGACACGCTTTTTGCGGGCAGCATCGGGCGCACCGATTTGCCCGGGGGCAATCCGCGGCAGATTATCGAGTCGATCGAGTCGCAACTGATGGGACTTCCGGACGAAACGAGGGTGCTTCCGGGTCACGGTCCGGAGACGACCATCGGTGTCGAACGTAACACGAATCCGTTTCTGAACTTGCGTTGAGTCAAGGAGGTATTGTTATATTTAAGTCACTTTTATTCAATAATTTATATTAATAATTTCAACTTTTAAATTAACTATTCCTGCCGTACCGTTACCTTACCTTAGGTCGCGCAAACACTCGAATATCCGCATTACTCCGGTGCTGAATTCATTTGTGGCCGTCAGCATGCTGAGGACCAGCCATCCGGATTCGGTCATGCCGAAGAAGTAGCCGGGATGGACCCACACGCCGCGATCGAGCAAGTCGCGCACGGTGACGTCGTCTGGCTGCAGGGCGGGAATTCTGAGGACAGCGTACCAGCCGCCCTCCACGTCAAGGCGCCTGATGGTTTGTTGCAGCCGGAGTTGGCGATCGAGTTCGGCGAGGTTGGCGGAAACGCGCTCGCGGATCTGGCGCTGGATGTGGTGGCGGCCGGCCAGCCAGGCCGGCATTGCCCACTGGACGGGGGCGTTCATGGAAAGGAACGTGTCGGCGATGACCTCGAGGCGATCGAGCGCGGCGGAGCGTTCCGGACCGGCGGCAACGATCCAGGCTGCTTTCATCTGCGGCAGACCGGCGATCTTGCTGAGGCCGCTGACGACGAAGACGGGGATGTCTTCGAGGCCGGCGGCGAAAGTCGCCACGCGGCTGGATGGAGGGTGGTCAAAGCCATAATCGAGAAAAACTTCGTCGACGATGAGCGACAGGCCGAACTGGCGGCAGATGCAGGCCAGCTCGGCGGCCTCCCAGTGCTTGGTGAAATGGCCGGTGGGGTTATTGGGGTGGACCAGGACGATGGCTCGCGTGGCAGGAGACACCGCGCGGCGGAATCCGTCGGGATCGATCTGCCAGCCGTGATCGTAGACCAGCGGGGCCGGCTGGAGGGACACGTCGTCGAGACGGGCAAGGAAATCAAAAAGCGGATAGCCGGGCTGCGGGACTACGATTTCGCCCGCCGGATCGCAGAGCAGCCGGAAGAGGTAGCTATAAGCCTCGCTGGTGCTGGTGGTGAGGACCACCTGCTGGGGAGCGACGGCGATCCCGTGACCGGCGTAGTAGGAGCAAACAGCTTGGCGTGCGGGAAGCAGGCCATGGGGCTGCGGATCGTAGTCGAGCGCGCGGGGATCGTGGAGGGCGGCGAGGAGATCGGCGGGATATTCGAATCCGCAGCGGGTGGGATTGGAGGCGGTCAGGTCGGCGATGGGAAGGCCTGATTCGAGACGCACGCGATGGGCGCGCGCCAGGTCGCTTTCTTCGGTGTTCCAGTTCGTCCTTTGCGAAAGATGCAGTTTCATGTTTCTTCGCGGGTTGGCGTCGCTTCGCGACATGGCAAGTTAGCAGGTTAGCTTGTGAGACCGACGATGGACCCAGTTTCGTTTTAGTTCCCCACCGGCGTTGCCGACCCGCAGGTGATGAAACGGTTTCTCTTTCAAATTCAGCAAGTCAGCGTCGCTTGGCGACGTAGCGAGTCAGCAAGTCAGCGGTTGGTTTCTTCCTAGTCGAACACCGGATTCCGACGCGCGATGGATGAAACGGCTTTCCAGTTTCATGTTTCTTCGCGAGTTGGCGTCGCTTCGCGACGTGGCAAGTTAGCAGGTTAGCGGGTTTTGTGAGACCGACGATGGACCCAGTTTCGTTTTAGTTCCCCACCGGCGTTGCCGACCCGCAGGTGATGAAACGGTTTCTCTTTCAAATTCAGCAAGTCAGCGTCGCTTGGCGACGTAGCGAGTCAGCAAGTCAGCGGTTGGTTTCTTCCCAGGTCCAGGTTCCCTTGGTCCCTTGGTCCTGAATCTCATCGTGCACAATAAAGACAGGCGCCCTATTCAACATACACGGGTGATCACGGAGGAGGAGTCATTGGGTCTGCGCGCGGTGATCTTCGATTACGGAATGGTGCTGACAGGACTGCCGGATGCCGCGGCGCACAATGCGATGATCCGCATCACGGGACTGCCCGCGGATCAGTTTGAGAACCTCTACTGGGCCGATCGCCACGCCTACGACGAAGGCAAGCTGAACGGGGTAACGTTCTGGCAGAATTTCGCGCGGGATGCGAATCTTTCGCTGAGCGCGGAGGAGCTTGACGAGCTGAATCGCCAGGACGCGCGCATGTGGACCACGCAGAACCCGGCCATGGTGGCGTGGCAACGCAAGCTGAAAGCGGCCGGCATCCGCACCGCGATTCTCTCCAACATGGGTGACACGGTGCTGGAAAACATCCAGCGCGAATTTCGCTGGATTGATGAATTCGACGTTCGGGTATGGAGCTTCCAGCATCACATGGCCAAGCCGGACCCGGCCATCTATCGCCACACGCTGAAGGAATTGGGAACGCGGCCGGATGAGAGCCTGTTTGTGGATGACAAGCGGGTGAACGTGGAAGCGGCGCAGGCGCTGGGGATGAAGGCGATCGAGTTCACGAGCGTGGCGCGGCTCCGCGAGGAACTGGTTCGGGGCGGGTTCAGTTCGGAGTTGCCTTTGCCGGATGGCGAATAGCGCCCGTGGTGCGCCATGCAGGTGGGTTGGTTCTTCCGCCCCCTGCGGGGGCTGACCGACTAGATTCATCCGCAATCCCCAGGCTTGCGCCTGGGGCTACCATCTCGCGCCCGCTGCGCGGGCTGGGGAACTTGCGCCTGATTCACGGGCTGGGGACTGTGCGCATGCTGCGCGGGCTGGGGTCGAACGAACATTGTCGCGCTGCTTGCCCCCGCGGGGACCCCGATGTACTACACTGCTTGCCGAAACGCGGGAACCTGCTCAACCGTTTTATACGCGGCGTCGGAAGGGATATGACGTTGCGACGGTCGAGACGGTAGAGCCGCTCCCGCTCAGATGGATCTGAGAGGAAAGGCGATGGATTCACTTAAAGGATTCAGGCTCAGGATCGCTCTTGGGGCTGTGTTTGCATTGGCGGTGATGGCGATCGGCGTGGCTGCCGCCGCGCAATCCGTTCCGGTGGTCACCGGCGACGCGCGGGTGGACAAACTGCTCAGCCAGATGACGCTCGAGGAAAAGCTGACGCTGATTCACGGCACACACGAGGATCCCAAGGATTACCAGGGGCAGGCGGGCTATCTGGCCGGGATTCCGCGGCTGGGCATTCCGGGATTGCGTTTTGCCGACGGACCGCCGGGGGTGCTGACGCGCCATCCGTCGCAGGGCGAGACGGCCACCATGGGCGTGGCCGCCACATTCAGTCTGAAAGATGCCGAGGATAACGGAATTGTGATCGGCCGCGAGGATCGCGCATTGGGCATCGACGTCTCGCTGCAGCCGTTCGTGAATATCGATCGCGATCTGGAGTTTGGGCGCGGGTATAACACGTTCGGGGAGGACCCGTTCCTGAGCTCGGCGATGGGCGCGGCGGAGATCAAGGGGATTCAGTCGCAGCACGTGATGGCCCAGGTGAAGCATTTTGTGGGCTACGACTCCGACAACGAAAACACGTTCATCGACGACCAGACGCTGCATGAAATCTATGTGGCGCCATTCGATGCGGCGGTGAAGGCGGGGGTGTCGTCGATCATGTGCTCGTACAACCGCCTCAACGGCACGTTCGCCTGCGGGAACGACAAGACGATGACGAAGATTCTGCGGGACGAGATCGGCTTCAAGGGATTTGTGACCTCGGACTGGGGCGCGGTGCACGGAGTGAACTTCATGAATGCCGGGCTGGACATGGAAATGCCCGGCGAGCCCGATCCCAAGGCGGCGTTTAACATTCCGTCGTTTTTCGATTCGCAGCCGGCGCCTCCGCCGCCGCCTCAACACGCCGTGGAAGAGGAAATCGGCGACATGTTCGGCGGGCATATCCCCGAGGAGCCGACGGAGAAGCCGGATTCCGGCGGCGGGAACTGGGGCGTGAAGCTGGACATCAAGAAGATGCCGGAAGCACTGAAGGACGGGACCGTGAGTGAAGCGGCGGTGACGCGCGCCGCGGGCCGCGTGCTCTATGAGATGGTGCACTTCGGCTACCTGGACGGGCTTTCGAAACATGCTGTAACGCCGCAGGCGATTGATGAGAACGCGAAGATTATCGAACGGACCGGCGAAGACGCGGCGGTGCTGCTGAAGAATGAAGATGGCGTGTTGCCGTTGAAGGGGGCAGACCTGGATTCGGTGGTGCTGATCGGCCCGACCGGCGGGCAGGTGGATTCGATCGGCATCAACGGGGAGCGGTCAGTTGGATTACCGGAGCGCCAGGTGGGACCGCTGGCGGCCATGCGGAGGATTTCCGGGAATTCCGATATCGGCTTTGCGGTGGCAGACGATATGACGGGCAGCACGATTCCGGCCAGCGCCCTGACTCACGACGGCAAGCCGGGGCTGCTGCGTACCGGGTCGACGGGCGAGCACACGGATGCCGAAATCGACTTCACCAAGAAGTCGAACAACGCGTTGCCGCCGAACGCAACCGTGACCTGGACGGGCACGCTGACCGTAGCGCATGAGGGCAACTACTGGATATATCTGCAAGCGCTGGGAACCAATGCTTCGCTAACCATCGATGGAAAGAAGTTCGCCGCCACGGGCGCGTTCCAGGGCGCGGTGCATGGCGACATTCTGCAGGCCAACCAGGACAACGTGTTGCCTACGACCGACAGCCTGGATAATGTGCGGCGCGCGATCGACCTGACAGCGGGGCCGCAGCGGATCGAGATCAAGACCTCGCCGGACAGTTCCAAAGCGCCGGTGCAAGTCCGGCTGAACTGGTACACGCCGGAACAGCGGGCGGCCGATCATGATCACGCCATCGCGGCAGCCAAAGCGGCGAAGGTGGCCGTGGTGTTTGTGTGGACGCGGCTGCAGCCGGTGTTTGGGCTGCCGGGCGACCAGGACAAGCTGGTGGAGGAAGTGGCCGCGGCGAATCCAAACACGGTGGTGGTGCTCAACACCAGCCAGCCTGTGGCGCTGCCGTGGGTAGGCAAGGTGAAAGCGGTGCTGGAAATGTGGTGGCCGGGCGATGAAGGCGGATGGTCGACGGCTAACCTGTTGCTGGGCAAAGTGAGCCCGGCGGGACGCCTGCCCGTTAGCTGGGGCAAGAGCCTGGATGATTATCCGGCCACCGATCCGAAACATCCGGAGCGGTCGAAGAGGCCGCCCAACAAGGAAACCCACTACAGCGAGGGTGTGAACGTGGGCTATCGGTGGTTCGACCAGGAGAACATCGAGCCGCTGTTCGCGTTCGGACATGGCCTGAGCTATGCGAAGTTCGAATACTCGAATCTGAAGGTCGACAAGGCGCCCGATGGCGGAATGGACGTGAGTGTGCAAATCAAGAATGTGGGCCCGATGGATTCCGACGAGGTGCCGCAGGTGTATTTGGGCGCACCGAGCCAGATTCCCGACGGCGTGCAGTTCCCGGTGCGGTCGCTGGTGGGGTTCGATCGCGTGCACCTTTCGGCGGGGCAGGCGAAGACGGTGACGATTCACGTGCCGGAGCGGCAGATGCAGTACTGGTCGACGAAGGATGGCAAGTGGGTGCTGGCCGCCGGAAAACGGACGGTGAGCGTGGGTGCGTCGTCGCGGGATTTGCGGGTGAATCAGGAGATCGAGTAGGAGGGTTTCCCAGGTCCCAACACCGGGGACCTGGGGCACCCGGCGTTCGTGGTCTCCCACCCTCGCGACCGACCACCCCGACGACGAAGACCTGTCGTCGGGGACCCCGGTAAGTCGCGAGGATGGGGCACGGGCGGTGAGAAGAAGCAACCGCAGATCCTTCGACTGCGTTGACCGCTTCGCGATCAACTCCGCTCAGGATGACAGCCTCATTCTTTGAGACTCTGGTTTTACCTATAGCTTCAGATAGAAGCTTGCGATCCAGCTTTGCAACAACGAGGGGAAGCAGCCCATCACCGCGACCGCGGCGGCGATTGCCAGCAGCACAACCATGGTGATGGGATGCGCGGTGATCTTGTCTGCACGATCAGCTGGTTCGTCGACGGCGGGCATGACGAAGGCGCGCTTGAGCACTTGCAGGTAGTAGTAGAGCGAAACGGCGCTCAGCATGACGGCCAAGGCGACCAGCGCAAATGGAATGCGGCCGGCGCCGACGCTCAACACCACGGCAAACAGGTTGAACTTGGCCCAGAAGCCGACCAGCGGGGGGATTCCGGCGAGCGAGAGGAACAGGACCAGCAGCACGATGGCCAGCAGCGGGTTGCGCTTGTGCAGGCCGAGGAAGGCATCCATGCGGTCGCTTCCCGTGGCGCGCTCAACGATGCCGACCACACCGAAGGCGCCGATGGTGGTGAGGCCGTAGGTGAGGATGTAGTAGAGGATGGCGTTGGCGCCGGCATAATAGGCTGGGCCCTGGTACGGTGCCGATTCATCGATCTTGAAATACGCCAGGGCGAGCAGCATGTAGCCGGCATGCGCGATGGTCGAGTAGGCCAGCAGGCGGCGAACGCTGATCTGCGCCAGCGCGGCCAGGTTGCCGAAGAGCATGGAGGCGAGCGACATGAGAGTGAGCGCCACTGTCCATGGGCCGCTGAAGCCTTCGTGAGGAGAATTCCAGGCTTCGAGTGACTCTGCGCCCGCGACTCCGATGGAGATGAGGAGCGCAAAGCTCGCGACCTTCGAAACCGAGGCGATGAACGCCGCGCCGGGTGCGGGCGCGCCTTCGTAGGTGTCCGGCGCCCAGAGATGGAAGGGCACGGCGGCAACCTTAAACCCGAGGCCGGCGGCGATCATGACCATGGCGACGAGCAGCAGCGGATCGACGCTGGGGCCGTTGGAATGATGGATTGCGCCCATGACCTCTTGCAGATTCGTCGAGCCGGTGATGCCGTAGAGATAGCTGAAACCGAAGAGCAGAAACGCCGCCGACATGCCGCCGAACAGGTAGTACTTCATGGCGGCTTCGGCGCTGCGGCCGGACTGCTTGGCGAACGCGGTGAGGATGTAGAGGCCGAGGCTGAGCAATTCGAGGCCGAGGAAGATGATGAGCAGGTCCTGGGCGGCGGAGATGAGAAGGCCGCCCGCGGCGGACATGAGGACCACGGCGACGAACTCGCCGACGTGGCGGGTGAAGCGGGAATCGATCAGCAGCAGAAGTGTGAGAGCGGTGAGGATGAGGATTCCGGCCTGGGCCGGGCCGGGCCATTGGAAGTTTGCAAGCAAGACGTGGGCCCCGTCTTTATCTATGGTCCCGAATGCCGATCCGAGTGGCCATTGTGGCCAGCGCGGTGCCCAGAGCGCTACGACGCAACCCAGCACCCCGAGCAGCGAAGCCGACAATGCTCGGACTTTGAGCTCGGCTTTTCGCAGGAAGGCAAGATCGACCACGAGCACGACGAGCGCCGCGATTTCGAGAACTGTTTCCGGCAGCGTGGCGAAGAAGAGCTGTGCGTAGTAGTTCACTGCACACCTCCCGCCAGGAAGGTCTTGACCGCCGGCTCGATCGCATCGAGCAGAATGCGCGGGTAGAGGCCGACCCACAGGCTGGCCAGGCCCAGCAGAGCAAAGCCGGTCACTTCGGGCCAGGTCATCGGATCGAGTTCATGGCCATGCTCGTGCACGTGCGCGGCAGCGTGGGCTTCGCTGAAGAAGGCGCGCTGTAACGCGCGCCACGTGTAGGCCACGCCGACCACGATGCCCACGCCCGCCGCCGCGGTCCACCAGGGATTGGCGCGCCAGGAGCCGGCCAGGACCTGGAGTTCGGCGACGAATCCGGAAAAGCCGGGCAGGCCCATAGAGGCCATGCCGGCGATCACGAAGGCCCAGGCGGCGAACGGCAGGCGCTTGGAGAGATGCATGCTTTCGAGGTCGGCAAGCTGGCGGGTGTGGGTGCGCTCGTAGACGATGCGGCCCACGATGGCGAACAGCAGGCCGGCAAGCACGCCGTGCGAGAACATCTGCAGCACCGCGCCGGTGAGGCCGATCTGGTTGAGGGTCATGAGGCCCAGGAGCACGAATCCCATGTGGCTGACGCTGGAGTAGCCGATGACGAATTTGAAGTCGCTCTGAACGAGAGCGACGAGCGCGCCGTAGACGATGCCGATGACGGCGAGGACGGCGAAGACGTCGCGCCAGGAGCCGAGGCCGAGGAACGAGAATCCCCATGGGTCCATGCCGTGGGGAAAGAGCCCCATGGCCACGCGCAGGCATCCGTAGGCGCCGAGCTTCATGATGACGCCGGCCAGCACCATGGAAGCGGCGGTGGGCGCGGCGACGTGGCCGGTGGGCGCCCAGGTGTGCAGCGGCCACATGCCGGCGAGAATGCCGAAGCCGATGAAGACCAGGGGGAAGGCCCACATCTGGAAGTGGACGGGAAGATTGGCCTGGGCAAGTTGGACGAGGCCGGTGGAGTGGCTTCCGGAGGTTGCGTAGGCGGCGAGCAGCCCGATGAGCACCATCGAGGAGCCGACGAACGAGTAGAGCACCAGCTTCATGGCGGCGTACTCGCGGCGCGTCGATCCCCAGATGGCGATGAGGAAGTACTTGGGCACGATGGCGATTTCGTAAAAGACAAACAGGAGGAAGAGATCGTAGCTGAGGAAGACGCCGTACACGCCGCCGATGAGGGCCAGGAAGAAGGCGAAGAATTCGTTGGTGCGCAGCTCGATGTTCCAGCTGAAGAGGACGCCGGCGACCGCGGCCAGGCCGGTGAGCAGGACGAGCACGAGATTGATGCCATCGGCGGCGAGCGTGTAGTGAACGCCCATGGACGCGACCCAGGGTACGTCGACGATGGTGACCCGGCCGTGACCTTCATTGGCGGCGAATCCGGCGATGGCGATGACCAGGCCGGCAGTGGCTACGACAAGCGCAAGTCCGCGCGCCAGTCCTGCCCCTCTGCCTTTGGGCAGCAACGATGGCAATATTGCTTCGATGAGCGCGCCGGCAAACGAGAGATAGATGGTCAACGCTAACATCAGAATCTCCAGTGCGCCAGCAGGTTGAGGACGGTGGGGTTCAGGCTGTCCACGATCAGTTGCGGAAGCAGGCCGATGAGGAGCATCAGTCCGATGACCGGCGCCATGGCCATGCGCTCGCCGGTGTGCATGTCAGGGAATGCGGCCCAGCGTTCGGGCACGGGCCCGGTAAATATTTTTTGAATCACGGTGAGGAGCACGATGGCGGTAATGAGCAGGCCGAGTATGGAAACGGTTGCGGCGAGCCACGAAAGCGGGAACACGCCGCGGAAGATGAGGAACTCGCCGGGGAAGCCGTTCAGGCCGGGCAGGCCGAGGGAGGAGAAGAGCGCGATGCCCATCAGTCCGGCAAGAACCGGGGCGGGCTTGCGCAGTCCGCCGAAATCATCGATGCCGCGAATGCCGCCGGTGCGCTCCTGGATCATGGCGATGAACCAGAACAGCGCGGCGGCAGTGATGCCGTGATTGAACATCTGCAGGATGACGCCGTTGAGGGCGGCGGCCTGGCTGGTTTCCATAGCGGCGCTGGTGGCGGGGACGGCGAGCGCGAAGATGCCGAGCTGGCAATAGCCGAGGTGATTGACCGAGGAATAGGCGAAGACGCGCTTCAGGTCCTTCTGCGCGGCAGCGGCCCATGCGCCCATCACCACGGTCAGCACTGAGAGCACCAGCAGCGGGGTGCGCATCTGGGAGATTTCGTGGCCGAACATGGGCAGCGCGATGCGCAGCAGGCCGTACACGCCCATCTTCGACATAGTGCCGGTGAGCAGCATGGTCACGGGCGAAGGCGCTTCGCTGTATGCGGCGGGCAGCCAGGTGTGGAACGGCATGAGCGGCACCTTGACTGCAAAGCCGGCGAGCACGCCGAGGGCCAGCCACTGCATCACGTGAGGGTAGGCGAGATGCTGGGTGATGATCTGCTCGAGTTCGCCGGTAGAGGCAAGCAGGCTGAGGTGGGTGAAGTCCATGCTGGGCTGGCCGCTGGCGGCGGTGGAGAAGAACACGGCCAGGAATGCGATCAGCAACGCGACCGATCCGGCCATGGTGTAGACGAAGAATTGCGTCGCCGCGGGGCCGCGCCTGGCTCCGCCCCACAGCTTGATGAGGAAGAATGCGGGGATCAGGCTAAGTTCCCAGAAGAGGAACCAGTGATAGAAATTGAGCGCGGTGAAGGTGCCGAAGAGACCGGCTTCGAGCAAAAGCACGAGCGCAAAGTACAGGTTCGGTTGGCGGTAAACATGATGGGCGGCGTCGATGGACATCAGCACCACGATGGCGGAGAGCACCAGCATCAGCGCGCCCAGGCCGTCGACGCCGAGATGGTACTCGATCCCGAGCGAAGGAGCCCAGGCTCGTTGCTCCACGAGCCCGATGGCGCCGTCGGGCGGCAGGTTGGTCCAGACGATGAGGGCAACGGCCATGGATGCGAGCGCGGCAATCATGGCCACGGCGCGGGCATGGCGGCCGGCGAACATTACGATGGCAGCGCCCGCGATGGGCAGCACGATGAGGAGCGTCAATATCGGAAAGTGGCTCGACAATTCGCTCATGGGCGGCTGCTCCAGATCAGGATGGCGGCGAGCGCAACCACGGCAACGGCAAGCCAGCGCAGGTAGTGCTGCACGCGGCCGGTCTGTACCCGGGCCAGAAGGCCACCACCGCTGTAGACCTCTTCGCAGCCTTTGTCGAAGCCGCCGTCGACGAATTGCTCATCGAAGAAGCGATCGAAATGAGCGAGGCCGCGAAAGGCGAGGGTGACGGCGTCGACCAGGCCACCCCAGATGCGGCGGTCGAACCAGTCGGCCACGCGGGCCCACCAGGCGTAGAACGCGATGACCGTGACGCCGTAGAGTTCGTCGACGTAGAGTTTGTCGCGCAGCCAGCCCCAGACGGTGGGCGCGGCTTTCTCGAGGGCATCGGGTTCTTCAGCGCGAGGCGACTTGTTGCCGTAGAGCCACCAGCCGAGGCTGAGGCCGAGGAAAACGATGATGGTCGAGGTGAGGACGAGCGGCCAGAAGCCGGGCTCATTGAATCTGGCGAATTCGAGGGCTGCCGGGTGATCTTCGAGGAAGGCGCGGAACCAGGGCCAGGCGGGCGTGCCGATGATGCCGAGCACGATGGCGAAAAATGCGAGGATTCGGAGCGGCGCGGTCATCACGCGCGGGCTTTCGTGCGCGTGGCCGTGACCGCGGTACTCGCCGAAGAACACGTAGCAGACCTGGCGGGTCATGTAGAACGCGGTGAGCAGGGCGCCGAAGGCGAGAAGGTAGAAGGGGCCGCGGCTCACGTACCAGTCGCGCGCGGAGGCGAGGATCGCATCCTTGCTCCAGAAGCCGGAAAAGAGCAGCGGGAAGCCGGCCAGGGCTAACATGCCGATGGCGTAGGTGGCGAACGTGACGGGCATGGGCCCGCGCAGGCCGCCCATGCGGCGGATGTCCTGCTCTTCGTGGCAGCCGTGGATGACCGAACCCGCGCCCATGAACAGCAGCGCTTTGAAGAAGGCGTGGGTGATGAGGTGGAACATGCCGACGGCAACGCCGCCCATGCCCAGGCCGGCCATCATGTAGCCGAGTTGGGAGACGGTGGAGTAGGCGAGGATGCGCTTGATGTCGTTCTGCGCAACGGCGATGAGGGCGGCGAAGACGGCGGTTGCGGCGCCGATCCAGGTAACCACGGCGAGGGTGGTGGTGGTGGTGCCCGCCGCGGCGCCACCCTGCGAGAGCGTGCCCCCCGCCGCCATCAACGGATAGACGCGGGCGACGAGATAGACGCCGGCGGCCACCATGGTGGCAGCGTGGATCAAGGCCGAAACCGGCGTCGGGCCTTCCATGGCGTCGGGGAGCCAGACGTGCAGGGGAAGCTGGCCGCTTTTGCCCGCCGCGCCGGCGAAAATCAGCAGGCCGATGACGGTGGCGGCGCTCAGTCCCAGTGCTGCGTGACCGGCGAGCATCGCGGCTATGGCGTCGGGTTCGAGCGCACCGGCGCCGTGGTTGTAGAAGAGCAAGGTGCCTGATTCACTGAACAACCAGACGATTCCAAGGAGGAAGAAAATATCGCCGACGCGGGTGGTGACGAAGGCTTTCTTTGCCGCTGCGGCGGCGGAGGGCTTTTGGTACCAGAAGCCGATGAGCAGATAGGACGTGAGGCCAACGATCTCCCAGGACATGAAGAGGAGCAGCAGGCTGTTGGCGATGACTACGCCGAGCATGGCCCCGGCAAAGAGCGAGAGGAAGCAGAAGAAGCGGGTGTAGTTTTCGTCGTGGGCCATGTAGCCGGTGGAGTAGATGAAGATGAGCAGGCCGACGAGCGTGACCATGACGGCCATGATGGCGGAAAGCGGATCGAGGACCCATCCGAGGTCGACCGTGCCCGTGCCCATCTGCAGCCATGTGAATTTGACGGTCTCGCGGACCGAGAACCCGTGCGACCACCCGGTGAGCACGTGGGCAAATGCAGCCAGAGCGAGGAGCAGCGAGACGGCGAGGGAGCCGATGGCCAGTGTCGAGGCCAGCTTGCGCGCCGGCTGCTTGAGCAGCGCGATCACGCCCGAAGCCACGATGGGCACGGCGGGGATCAGCCACAGGATCTGCGCGACGGAGGACGGGGTCAGTTGCGGGGTGAAGGCCAAACTCTCTTGCATCGGCGGCTCACCCTTTCATCCTGTTCATCTCGTCGAGATCGGTGGTGCGTGTGTGTCGATAAATGGAAATCACCAGCCCCAATCCGACCGCGGCTTCGGCCGCGGCCACAGCAATGGAAAACACGGCAAACATCATCCCGGTCAGCAACTCGGGGTGCGGACCGTAGCGCCAGAAAGCGATGAGGTTCAGGTTGGCCGCATTGAGCATGAGTTCGATTCCGATGAGCACCAGGATGGCGTTGCGGCGGGTGAGAGCGCCGGCCAGCCCGATGGCAAACACGAGGGCGGCCACCAACAGATATCCACCGAGCGGGGTCACTTGCCTTCTCCTTTTTCATGCATGGCGACGATGACGGCGCCCACCAGCGCGGCGGTGAGCAGGAGCGCGATGATTTCGAGCGGCAGTACGTAACGGCTCATCAGGGCGTTGCCGATCTGGTTGACGGTGACGCTTGGCTCTGGAGCATTGTGAGGCAGGACCGGGATGCTCTGGATGACCGCCCAGCCCAGGACGGCAAAGACTCCCGCCGCGATGGTCGTACCGGTGAACCAGGAACGGCTGAAGATGCCTTCCCTGGGTGTTTCCGATCCGCGGGTGAGAAGAATGGCGAAGACGACCAGGATGGCGACCGCGCCGATGTAGATGAGGATTTGGGCGAAGCCGGCGAACTGGGCGTCGAGTTGCAGGTAGAGGAGAGCCAGGCCGGCGAAGGCGACGGTGAGGGCCAGCGCGCAGTGCACGGTGTTCTTGAGCGTAACGGCGGCGAAGGCGCCGAGCACGGTGAGTGCGGAGAGGATCCAGAAGACGGGGGTCATGGGTGGACCGTCCTTGGGTGGCATTGGCGAATAAACGCAACCGTGGGCCGGCATGGAACGGGTTCCACCCGGTGAACATGGAAGTGGGGAATTGGAGAGCTTCCCTCAGGGGCTAAAGCCCGGGTCGTTTTAGGAGCCTTTTCGGCACGACTGAAGTCGTGCCCTGTTACAAAGCGTCTGAGTGTCTGACTCGGGAATTGCTTTTTCAGAGCGGGTCCTTCGCGGCGCTCAGGATGACAAGCTGCGGGGCTGGAGGGGCTAGTCGGCATAGCGGTAGCTCCTGGGAGCGATCTTTCTGCTCCGCATGCCGATGCGGCCCATGGCGACGTATGCGATTACCAGGATTGCGGAACACACAATCCAGCGCGCCCAGCCGGGGCCGATGAAGCGCCATACGGCTACGTCCACAAGATTCAAAAGCGTGAAGGGGATGACGAATTTCCAGGCGAAATTCATCAACTGGTCCTGGCGGAGGCGGGGCAGCGTCCCGCGCAGCCAGATCATGACGCAGATGGAGAGCATCACTTTCCCAAAAAACCAGATCCAGGAGGGAACGAACTGGAGGAATGAAAAAGGCGCCGACCATCCTCCCAGGAAGAGGGTGGCGCCCAGGCCGGAGATGGACAGCATGCCAACGTACTCGGCGAGAAAGAACTCGGCGAACTTGAAGCCTGAGTACTCAATGAAGTAGCCCGCCACCAGTTCCGATTCTCCCTCCGGCAAATCGAAGGGAGAGCGATTGGTCTCGGCCGTCGCGGCAATTGCGTACAGTACGAACCCTGCCAGTCCCCATGGGGTAAAGATGTACCAGTGCGGCAGTCCGAACGTGTATTGGTTTTGCACTTCGACGATCTGGTCGAGTGAAAGAGAGCCGCTAGCCATGACCACCGCCACGCTGGAGATCAGAAGCGGCACTTCGTAGCTGATCATTTGCGCGACCGCGCGCATGGCGCCCAGGAGCGAATACTTGTTACGGCTCGACCAGCCGGCCATAAACACGGAAAGTTCGGTGGACGCACCCATGGCGAGGTAAAAGAGGAGTGCGGCGTCCATGTGCACCAGGGTCATGTTGCGGCCCATCGGCAACACCGCAAAGCCCATGAACACGACGGCCACCATCGACACCGGGGCAAGGAAGTGCACAATGTGGTCTGCGGCTACCGGGACGATGTCTTCCTTGGTCAGCGCCTTGATACCGTCGGCAACGGGCTGCAGGATTCCAAACGGCCCGACGCGATTGGGGCCAATGCGATTCTGCATACGCCCCAGGCCCTTGCGCTCGAGAAGCACCGAGACGGCAAAAAGTGCGGGAAAGACGCCGATGATGCAAACAACGCTCAGCAGCACGCCCACCAGCGGCTGCAAGGCGGGAGGCAGAAGGCTCACAATCCAATGTTTGAGGAGAATAAATACCTGGTCCAGCGTGCTGACCATCGACTAGTCTCCTCCTTCTGTTTTGGGAGTGGGAGTGGCGGCGGCTTTGGCGGCGGCATCGGCTGCCGCCTTGGCCTTGGCCGCCGCATCGGCTTTGGCTTTGGCTTCGGACTTGGCCTTTTCTTCCGCGAGGCGGGTGTCGACTTCCGTTGCCTCGGTGGGGTGAATCTTGTGGTAGTACTCGTTGGATTTGGCCAGTTGGTGGCGATCGAGAAGCAGGCCGCCGAAGCGGTCGTCGGTGGACAACTCGTATTCGGTGTCCATCTTGATGGCTTCGAACGGGCACACCTCAACACAGATCTGGCAGCTCATGCAGACGGAGATGTCGATATCGAAGCGCGTGGGATAGATCTGCGGCTTGCCGGTGAAGTCAGGCTTCTTATCCTTGCTCTTCTCGATGAAGATGCATTTGGGCGGGCACTCTTTCTCGCAAATCTGGCAGGCCACGCAGCGCATGCCCTTTTCCCAGTCGGTCCCGTCGTAGACGAGAAACGGGAAATTGCGCGAGGCCTCGGGCAGGGGCAGGCGCTCCTCCGGATACTCCACGGTCGTTAGCCGCTCCTTGGAGACGAAGCTGCCGGCGAAGTTTCTCGCCGTCTCCGCCAAGCCCTTCAGTATGCCTTCACCAAGCAATGCAAAACTCCTTAAAAGCAAGCTATTAGCTCTTAGCTATTAGCTCTTAGCTCGTCTGAGGTACGGCGAGCTTTCGCGCCGAACCTCAGAATTCGATCCACAGATACAAGCTAAAAGCTAATGGCTAACAGCTAATAGCTACCTGTCCACTTCCCCCAGCACAATGTCCACGCTTCCAAAAATCAGGACCACGTCGGCGACGTTGTGGCCCAGGCACATGTCTTCCAGTACCGTCAGATTGATGAGGCTGGGCGGGCGCACGCGATAGCGGTACGGATTGGGGCTGCCGTCGCTGATCAGGTAAAAACCCAGCTCGCCTTTCGGCGCTTCGATGCGGCCATAGGCTTCGCCGGGCTTGGGGCGGAAGCCGCGAATCTTGGCCTTTGGATCCATGATGGGCCCTGGGGGTATTTCCTTGAGGGCCTGGTTGAGGATGCCGATGGATTCGCGCATTTCGAGGATGCGGACCATGTACCGGTCGAAGATGTCGCCCTGCTCACCGAGCGGCACGCGAAACTTGAAGCGGTCATAGACGCCGTAGTGATCCACCTTGCGAATGTCGTAGTTCACGCCGGAGCCGCGCAGCATGGGACCGGTGATGCCGGCGTTCACGGCCAGTTGGGGCCGCAGAACGCCGACGCCCTGGGTGCGCGCCATCAGGATTTCGTTGCCGGTGAGTAGGGCTTCGAATTCATCGACGAATCGCGGCATGTCAAGCACCAACTTGCGCGCCGCGGCCAGCCAGGCTCCGGAGACATCGACGCGACATCCGCCGAAGCGCATGTAGTTGCACATCATGCGCGAGCCGGTGAGGCTTTCGAAGAGGTCGAGAATCTTTTCGCGCTCGCGGAAGGCATACATCAATGGCGTGCCGCTGGCACCCATTTCCTGCATGAGGAAGCCGATGGATGAGGCGTGATTCTGCACGCGGGTCAGTTCGGCGAGAATCACGCGGATGTACTCGGCGCGCTCCGGCACGGGCTGGGCGACGAGTTTCTCCACGGCCAGCGCATAAGCCCAGTTGTTGGTCAAGGAGCAGAAATAGTCGAGCCGGTCGGTATAGGGCATCGAGGCCAGGTAGCTCTGGCTCTGCGCGAGTTGCTCGTGGTTGCGGTGCAGATAGCCGAATACCGGCTTGAGCCTGATCACGCGTTCGCCGTCCAGGACCACATCCATGCGGAAGACGCCGTGCGTGGAGGGATGGTGCGGCCCCATCGAGACTTCGAGGAGTTCGCCTTCGCCCTCGGTCTCGAGTACCGGCGGGCGGTTCCAGTCTTCCGGAGCTTTCGTTTTTTGATCCGCTACTGTCATCCAGTTCTCAGTTGTCAGTTGTCAGTTGTCAGTTCTCAGTCCAAAGCCGGTGGCTGACTTGAGTATTCACTTCATTGCCGACCCGGTGTTTCTCGATGAGTTTTTGCCCGTGCCAGCACTTCGTCGTGGGCAGTGGGCTCGTATTCGAAGTCGTCGGGCTCGACATAGTCGCGGCGCATGGGGTGGTCTTTGAATCCTTCCCACATCAGCAGGCGGCGCAGGTCGGGATGATCGGTGAAGACAATGCCAAACAGGTCGAAGATCTCGCGCTCCTGGAATTCGGCCGAGCGCCAGATGGGCGTGAATGAGGGCAACTCCACCTGGTCGGTGCGATTGGAGGTGCGCATGCGCAGGATCACCGGCCCGTGCTTTTTCGCGACGGAATAGAGGTGATAAACCGCTTCGAGATAGCCGGGCTCGATGTGCTTGCGTGTTTCTTCGACGGTTTCCTCTGTGGTTTGCTCGATCCCGTCGACCGTCTTTGTAACAGGGCGGGTGATCTTGACCTTCTCGGAAACTTCCTTGTCGAGGTAGTCGACGCCGGTGACGTTGGAGAGAAAGTCGAGGGCCAGCTCGGGGTCATCGCGCAGGAAGCGTCCAACCTCGGTAGCCATGCGCGGGTCGAGCAGCAGCGAGAGCTGGGCGGACGGGCTGCCGTTGGGGATAATCTTCACCCCCGCGCCCGGCACGGCCGCTTCGATGGCCGCTTTGATTTCCTCGACTGTCTTCACTGCAGCTCCTAGTGTGGCTCGTCGTGCAGACTACCGATGATCTTTTGGCTGCGGCAGCAACTGCTTCTTCCGCCCCCTGCGGGGGCTGGACCAACTACATTCACCTGCGTTCCCCAGGCTTACGCCTGGGGCTACCTTCTTCCCGCCCGCTGCGCGGGCTAATCCCTAACCCTGATTTCCTGGTCCCTTGGTCCCAGTTACTTGATCACCACCAGCGGGGGCTGCCACACATTCGGATTCGCAGGCGGTTCGAGATCATGCTCACCCTGGTGCGGTACGGGGAACTCGCCGGGCGCCTGAGGGTCGAGATGACGGGGGCGACCAGCACCGGTCAACGGCTGCGCCTGGATTTTCTTCTGCAAGGTGATGAAGGCCTGCAGCAGGGCTTCGGGGCGCGGCGGGCAGCCGGGAATGTGCACATCCACGGGGATGTAGCGGTCGATGCCCTTAAGAACGTTGTAGCCCTGCTTGAACGGGCCGCCGGAAATGGCGCAGGCGCCCATGGCGATGACGTACCTGGGTTCTCCCATCTGGTTATAGAGGCGCACCACCTGGGGCGCCATCTTCTTGGTCACGGTGCCGGAGATGATCATGAGATCTGCCTGGCGCGGCGAGGGGCGGAACACCTCGGCGCCGAAACGGGCGATGTCGTAGCGGGCCATGGTGGTGGCGATCATCTCGATGGCGCAGCACGCCAGCCCGAACTGCATGGGCCAGACAGAACTCTGCCGGCCCCAGTTGTAGAGCTCTTCGATGGTGGTGACGAAGACCCCCTGCTTGCCGAGTTCGATCTTCAAGTTTTGGTCGACAGCCATTGGTCGCCTCGCTCCAGAGAACAGAGATCAGAGACCTGCGGCGGCCAACTGATCTCTGACCCCTGTTCTCTGATCTCTGCTTTCACTGCCACGTCAACACGCCCTTTGCCCAGGCCCAGGCCAATCCCTCGATGAACAGCAGGACAAACACCAGCATGGACACGCACGCCGCCACGCCCAGACCGGTAAAGGCCACGGCGAAGGGCAGGAGAAACACCGCCTCCACGTCGAAGATGAGAAAGATGATGGCGTAGAGGTAGTAGGAGGAGCGGAACTGCACCCAGGCATCACCCTTGGATTCCAGGCCGCACTCGTAGATCGCGTTCTTGGTCGGATTGGGCTTGGCGGGCGAAAACACGATGCCCCAGAGCCGCGCCAGCCCCAGCGGGGCCAGCCCGAACGCGAGCGCGGCGAAGAAGAGGATCGCCAAAGAAAAATAAGGGCTTGATGTCATCTTGTGGGAACAGGTCTTTCTCATTAAAGGTAGCAGTTTGCCCCCGGCTTTGGCTAAGGACACGCGGGCCCGTTGGCGAGGGAACAGGGAACAAGGGAATGACGGAACAAGGGAACAAGGGAACGAGGGAGCAGCAAATGAGGGGCCGCTTTCAGCGCAGAAAACAAAACCGGCGTCCCCGAAAGGACGCCGGCCGCGATCGTCGCTCGCCGCCTGGATGAGGCTAGTTGCCGAAGCCGCATGTTTGGGACAGGCCGGACGTGCAGGCAACGGGCGCCCGGGCCCGCAACACGGCCGCTATTCCCCGGGCCTTCTGTTTGGGGGCATCCAGGGTCACCACCGCGATCGGGTTATCGGCATGCTTCCACTCGATGGTGACAAAATGCCGCTTTGACCGGGCCTTGAGCAGGCCGACCGCGATGGCCGGAAGCACGCCCAGGCGAAACCTGTTTTCTTCCCGGCACTTGACGTTCGTGATCTCTGTGTAGGGAATGGAAAAGTGAGCGGAACCTGAATGGAATTCAAGAGACTCGGGCGAAGACATGTCGACGGTTCCGGTGGCGCCTTCCGTCAATCCCATCACCGTCCCGCTCACGTATTCCACGTCGGGCTGCCCGGCCTGCGCTGCCGCTGCGCCCATCAATCCCGTTAGTACTACGAAAACTGCCATCTGTCTGCGCATGGATTTTTCTCTCCTCCGCTGTCAAATTAACGGGGAATGTGCACCGGCGTCGGAACGGGTGGGACAGTTTCGCAGGTGTCCCAGGGCCCCTCCAACTTTAGGTGGAGACAAGCCATCCCTCCAGCCTGTTACCGTTTTAATGTCCTCGCGATGGCCGTGAATTCCATCCGGCTGTCCGGCATGCAGTCCTTCCCCGGGGGTCTCCTCAAATGTCCGCGTCTCGATTCGAGTCCGCGCTCCGCCGCCCGCTGTTCTGGGCGGCGATCGCCGGCGCTTGTCTGAGTCTCGGGCTGTCGGTGCGGGCCACCTCCGAACCGGAATCAAATCCCGATACCCCCAACCCCGCGCCGACAGCTCCGCCCAATGCCGGCGCGTCGTATACGGCGGCGATCAAGCTGACCGGCCCCCCGACGCAGTTCCATGAATCGGTCGCGTCCCGTTACAACTACGCCTTCGGCAAGGACTCGCCGTTCCTGCCCTCGAATGCCATGTCGGTGAACGGACAGTTCCTGAGCCCGAAGAGCTTCCCCACGGCGGAGTACTGCGGTCATTGCCACAAGGAGGCCTACCACCAGTGGCGCCAGACCGCGCACTCGAACAGCTTCCGGGCTCCGTGGTACCTGAAGAACGTGAACATGCTGATCGACGAAAAGGGCGTGCAGTTTTCGCGGCATTGCGAGGGCTGCCACAACCCGGTGGCGCTGCTGTCGGGCGACCTGTCGCAGGGCATGCCCAAAACGCGCCCCTTTGAAGATGAGGGCGTGACTTGCTCCACGTGCCATTCGATGGTGTCGACCGATGCGACCGGGACGGGCAGTTACGTGATGGGAATCCCAGCAGTGCTGGTGGATGAAGACGGTGCGCCGATTACGCGGTCCGTTTCGGATGCGGAGATCCTGGCGCATCTCGACCGGCACTCGAAGGCGGTGATGCGGCCGCTGCTGCACACGGCTGAGTTCTGCGCAGCGTGCCACAAGGCGGCCATTCCGGCGTCTCTGGACGAATACAAGTTTCTGCGCGCCTTCACGGTCTATGACGAGTGGCAGGGGGCAAGCTTTACGAAGCAGTCGCCGCTGCCGTTTTATCGCAAGGACGCAGTTTCGGTGTGCCAGACATGCCACATGCCGCGGGAGGCGCTTACCGGGAGGGCCGACGACCCGGGCGCAAAGGACGGCAAACTGGCCTCGCACCGCTGGCTGGGCGGCAACAGCCTCATCCCGGCCTACTACAAGTACGACGAGCAGGCTGACAGGCTGGTGAACTTTCTCAAGCATGGCTTCGACGGCAATGGCGTGCTGAATGTCGACATCTTCGCGCTGGAGCGGGAGAACGCCCCGGCGGACAAGGCGCTCATAGCGCCGTTGGGCATGACGGCGTTTTCGGTAGCGGCGGGGGACACGTACATTGCCGACGTGGTGGTGCAGAACAAGGGCATCGCGCACTCGCTCATCCCCGAGCAGCGGGACTTCTACGAAGCGTGGATCGACTTCACGGTGAAGGATGCGGCCGGCAAAGTGCTGGCCGAGAGCGGCTTCATCAAGCCGGATGGCGAGCTTGACCCTTCGGCACATTCGTTCACCAACCGGCTTATCAACATCAAGGGGGAGCTCAACGACATTCACCAGATCTGGCATAACCGCGTGCTGGCCTACAACAACACCATCCAGTCGGGCCGCTCGCAGGTGGCGCGGTATCGGTTCCGCTTGCCCAAGGGCTACAAGGGGCAGTTCACGTTAACGGCCACCGTGAATTACCGGCGATTCAATCAGCACTTTGTCGATTTCGCCATGGACCAGCCGGCCGGCAAGCACTACGCGATGCCGGTGATCGAGATGGCCGCCGAGACGCGCACGCTGTGCACGGGCAATAACGCCCCGGTCGCGGCCGGCCCGGAAGAAAACAAGGAGTGGATGCGCTGGAATAACTACGGGATCGCGCTGCTGGACGCGCAGCAGTACAAGGAAGCGGTGGCGGCTTTCCAGCATGTGGCCGATCTAAGGCCCGATTATGCGGACGCCTACACGAACATGGCGGTGGTGGAGATCTCGTGGGAACGCTACGATGACGCCAAGCCGCACCTGGCCAAGGCGCTTTCGCTGCTGCCGGGCGATCCTCGCGCTCTTTATTACCGCGCCTTCGTGGAACGCAATGCCGGACAGGTGAAAGAGGCCATCGAAGATTTCAAGGCCGTTCTGGAAAAATATCCGCGCGCCAAGGACGCATTGCGCGAATTGGGCTTCAGCTATTATCAGCAGCACGATTACGCCGATTCTCGCGACATGTATGAGAAGCTGCAGGCCATCGACCCGGACGACCTGGCGGCACACTACCAGTTGGCAATTCTATATCGGCGCCTGGGCGAGAAGGAGAAGGCCGCCATTGAATCGGAGAAGTTCGCCGACCAGAAGGACGATCCGACGGCATCGGAATATGCGCTGGAGTTTCTGGGCAAGCACCCCGAGGTTGCCGCGGAAAGCGTGGTGTGGCACATGCACGACATCACCGGCGACCCGGTCCAGAGGCCGAAAGAGATTCAGTACAAGTACATTCCGGGGGCGGGGGAGTAGAGCAGCTTTCAGCTTTCAGCTTTTAGCTTTCGCCCCCTGCGGGGGCTGGAGCTATTTCATTGGACCGCAATCCCCAGGCTTGCGCTTGGGGCTACTATCTTGCGCCCGCTTCGCGGGCTTTCGGCCGGGTGCTGGCATCATCGCCGAGATTCACGACGCTTTAGATTAGATCACTGTTTGTGCCAGGTCATGTCGACCTTGACGGGGATTTCGTTTTTGATGGGGACGGTGAGGAAGGTGGGGCGGTCGATTTTGAAATCGGAACAGGTAGCGGGGATGGTGCCGGAGATGTGCACCTGGTTGCCCTGGGTGGTGCGCTGGAAGGCGACGTGGGGATAATGCGCGGTCTGGCCGGCGAGTTCGATGGTGAGGTCGGCGTCGATGGTGGCAGCCGAGGTCTCCGCTTCGGGAAAGCTGGTGCGCACCACGACCATGGGGAATTGCGCGCCGCGCGTGGTCTCCAGCATGTGCAGGTCGCGATTGGTATCGCCGGAGTCGAATGACTTGATGGGCGCGGCGATAAGGAAATTGCATTGGCCGGCGTGGCAGGCGCCCTTTCCTTTGGCGGCGTGGCTTACGCCATCCACCTGGTGCATGGGGTGCGACATGTGATAGCTCAACGCGGACTGATCGAGAACCCATTGGGTGTCGGTCTGGGCGGCCAATGAAAATGGAAGCAAAAGGCAGGCGAACAAAAACAGCAAGTGGACGATTCGTGGATGCCTCGTGGCAACGGCAATTGGTTGCCGCAACAGCCAGTCCCCTCCCGCGCGCGATAGAGACAACCGCAGATCCTTCGACTCCGCGCCGCGATGCGTCGCTTCGCTCAGGATGACAAGCAGGAAGTTGGGTCTAGCGGGATTTTGTGGGACCATCATTTGTTTTCCCAGAATTTCCAGTGAATCGGCCAGGAAACCGCGATAATGGACGCGCCATAGGCAGCGGTGGTAACCCAGGCCACGGTTCCGTGCTGGGCGGCGATGCCACTGGCTTTTTTGCCGGAGTTCTCCTGGTTGTAAGCCATGACGCCGAGGATGGGCGTGAGGACCATGCCCGGCCCGTGAACGAATGCCAGCGCCTCGTGCCAACGAATGCCTCCGTGCTTGGGGTTGCCCGGTACGCGCGGCGCGAACATCGAGTAGTAGGCCGTGGTAAAGTACATGGCTGTTGCCAACCCGCCCACCGCCGCATGGAAGTCGAGATTCGCAGTGGTGGGCTCGCGGATGATTCCGCCGTTTTTGCCCTTGGCCTTCGCCATAGGCCCGGTGATTACGGCGGCCGCTATGGGAATGGCCGTAATCAGCCCGAGTTTCTGATGGATTCTCAACATTCGCGTGCGCTTTTCGAGCGTGGCCTGCAACTGCGCGTTGCCCTGGGTTTGCTGCGCTGAGAAGCCCAGGTCCTGAAGCGACGGCTGGTTCGGCGTTGAGGGCGGCGCGGCGGTTGGCGCGCTGGGAAGCTCCCGGCCCGGTTGTTGCGGCTCCGGCCCGGGCACGAGCAGGAGGTCTTCGGTCTGGTGGGACACGGTGGAGATCGTCACCAGGATGGGCTTGGCGATGAGTCCTTCGGCCGAGGCCGAAATTGTGTAGTCTCCCGGCTTGAGATTGGGAATGGTGTAATTCCCTTCCCCATCGGTGCGGACCTCGATGGGCGATCCTTGGGCGGGCTTCAGAGTCACCGTGGCATTAGCGATGGGTTTGCCTTTGGCATCGGTAGCTGTCCCGGAGAGCGTGACCGTCTGCGCCGCCAGCGCGACGGGAAACAGCAGACCCAGAATCAGCATCCGCAATGAAAGTTTCGGCACCTTGAGTCTCATCGAAGAAGAATCCTCCGCGTCGCTGCTTCCTGCTCAGTGTATTTTGATGTCGTATGCTTGGCGCCGTGAGCGAAAATGAACTTTTCGTCATTGCAGCGGTATTCCCTGATCCCTGATCCCTGGATTTGACATGGCTCTGACTCGAACCATCGTGGATTTTCTGTTTGGGCGGCCGCTGGCCACCAGCGAAGAGCGCGCGGAGCACATCGGCCCCATCGCCGGCATTCCCATCTTCGGACTGGATGCGCTGAGTTCGGCGGCATACGGGCCCGAAGCCGCATTGACGCTGCTGATTCCGCTGGGCGTGGTGGGGGTTCAATACATTCTTCCGGTGAGCACGGCCATCGTCATCCTGCTGACGATCGTATTCTTCAGCTATCGGCAGACCATTGAGGCCTATCCGCAAGGCGGCGGGTCGTACACGGTGGCCAGCGAAAACCTGGGCGACGGCGCGGGCCTGCTGGCCGCCGCCGCTCTGATGATCGATTACATTCTCACCGCCGCGGTGGGTATCTCCGCCGGGGTGGGCGCGCTGATCTCCGCCGTGCCTAGCTTGCAGCCGCGCACGCTTGAACTCTGCCTGGGTGTGCTGTTGATTCTCACCATCATCAACATGCGCGGCGTGCACGATACCGGCGCGGCCTTCATGATTCCCACGTATTTGTTCACCGGCACGCTGCTGATCGTGATTGCGGTGGGCGTTTTCCATGCGCTCCAGGCCGGCGGCCATCCGCAGGCGGTGATGCCCATTCCGGCGGTACCTCCGGCCACCGCGGCATTCAGCTTCTGGCTCATTCTGAAAGTGTTCTCCTCGGGCTGCACCGCGATGACGGGCGTGGAAGCGGTGAGCAACGGGGTGATGGCTTTCCGCGATCCGACCCAGAAAAATGCCAAGACCGCGCTGACGATCATCATCGTCCTGCTCGCTATCCTGCTGCTCGGGATCGCAATCCTGTGCCGCGCCTACCAGATTGGCGCTACCAACCCCGACGGTCCCGGCTACGAAAGCGTGCTTTCAGAGCTTACGCGGGCGGTGATGGGCCACGGCTGGTTTTACTACGTAACCATCGGATCGGTGCTGCTGGTGCTGGCGCTGTCGGCCAACACCGCATTTGCCGATTTCCCGCGGCTGACGCGGGCCATCGCTACGAACAACTACATGCCGCACATTTTTCTGATCCGCGGCAGGCGCCTGCTCTATTCGTGGGGAATCTATGTACTGGTGGCGTTGACCGCCCTGCTGCTGGTGATCTTCCGCGGGGTTACGGACCGGCTGATTCCGCTCTATGCCATCGGCGCATTTCTGGCTTTCACGCTGTCGCAGGCCGGCATGGTGATGCACTGGAAGCGCCAGGGCGGCGCGGGCGCCGGAACGAAGATGTTCCTCAACGGGCTGGGCGCGGTGGCTACCGGCATTACGGTCCTGGTGGTGCTGGTGGCAAAGTTCGTGGAAGGCGCGTGGATCACGACGCTGCTGGTGGGCCTGATGATCCTGTTCATGCGCCGGATCCGCCACCACTACGATCGAGTGAACAAGGACGTCGATCTCGACCGTCCTATTCGCCCCGCCGACGTCACCGAGCCGGTGGTCGTGGTTCCCATCGACCGCTGGAGCCGCATCTCGGAGAAGGCGCTTTCGTTTGCGCTCTCGATGTCGAACGACATCCGCTGCCTGCACGTGCAAACCAGTGACACTCCCGACCCAATCTGCCAGGAATTTGAAGAAAAGATCGCCGCGCCGCTGCGCGAGGCGGGCAAATGCGTGCCCAAGCTTGAGATTCTGCAGTCACCGTTCCGCTACGTGGTGCAGCCGGTCGTGGATTATGTCCTGAAAGTGGAGCGGGAATCGAAGTTCCACAAAATCTGCGTGCTGGTTCCGGAACTGGTGGTGCGCCACTGGTGGGAGAATTTCCTGCACAACCGGCGGGCCGATCTGCTCAAGGTGATTCTCCTGCTGAAAGGAAATCGCCGGATCATCGTGATTAATATTCCGTGGTATTTGGAGCGCGACTAGGGACTAAGGGACTAGGGACTAAGGGACTAAGGGACTAGGGACTAGGGGTCGGCGCCATTGGTGCCCGACCTGCGACCGAAATTCTTTTGTAGGCATGGCCGGATTTCCTTTCCCCATCGGCGGCCGTCACAATAGAGGTTGGACCTTCTTGAGATGCGTGGCAGCGACCCGATGCAAGGCTGTTCCCGGTTCCGTTCATGGCCTGCGAAGCGCCGCGCTCTGGCCTGGATGGCTGCGTGGCTGCTTGCCCTCGCGTGTTGGGCAGGCTTGATGGCGGCGGCCCAGGAGCAGCCTCCGGAAGTCCCCGTTCCGGACCAACCACAGCCGGCGGATTCCTCCAATACCGCCGCGGAGCCGGCCGCGCCGTTGCCGCTCGCCAATGTCGCGCACGCCACCGTGCACGGCGTGGTGAAAAACGCGGCCACCGGGGAGCCGCTTCCCCGGGCGCTGATACGCGTGGAAGGCGACGCGCTCGCGGGCGCGCTGACCGACGGCGACGGGCGCTTCGAGATTGCCAACATTCCGGTGGGACCACAGGCGTTCGAGGTGATGAAACCGGGATTCATCGACCCGGGCGCGGAGGGCGGAGGCGGGCCGCCTACGGTGGTGAACGGCAACAGCAATTCCGAGCACAACGTTGAAGTTGTAGCCGACATGCCTGGCCTGGTTTTCACGCTGGCGCCGACCAACGCCATCCGCGGGCAGGTGGAACTTTCAAGCGGCGATCCGGCGCAGAACATTGCCGTAATACTTCTTCGCCGCGTGGTACAGGACGGCAGGGCGGTATGGCAGCCGGTGACCAGTGTTCGGACCAACAGCGAAGGCGCATATCGGTTTGCAGGTCTCACCGACGGCACCTATGCCGTGTTCACCGAGCCGACTTTGGACAGCGACATCCCCGCGGCTTTTGTGGAGGCGGGAACCGACCAGGCCGTGGCGCGCGCGGGCTACCCGAGCGTGTTCTATCCCGATGCCCGCGACCTGGCCGGTGCGGGCAGGATCAAAATCGCCGCTGGTGAGCAGGCCCAGGCCAATCTCCTGCTTCCCGAAGAACCATTTCACCTGGTGCGCGCCAATCTGAGGGTGCCAGGTGGACAAAACGCTTCCGCCGGCGCAGCGCTCAATGTGACCGTGAACATTCTCGATGCGCAGGGTCATCAGCTTCCTTATACCGGCCAGTATGACCCGGCCACCCAGAGCGCGCAGGCCTTCCTGCCGGACGGGACGTACGCGTTACAGGTGATGGTGATGAATGCTCCGCGGGTCTCTCATTTCGAGGGACGGGCGGCGGTGATGAGCGACCGAAGAGACGGAACCGGCGCTGGAGAGGGACCACTGATCGGGCAGGCGGAGTTTTCGGTCGCCGGGCACCCGGTGACGCATCTCCAGATTCCCCTCGCCGCCGAACGGGGCAACATCGTGCAGGTGTCGCTGATCCGATCGGGAAACCAGCCGGGCACGAACACGGCCGGTCAGGGCGGGCCCATCATCATCATGGTCAGTCCTGCAAGCGGTTCGATCAGTGACGGCATGGTGACCAGCTACGCCGAGGGATACCCCACCGGCCCGCTTGACGCCATGCCAAACATGGGGCCCGGCGCGTACTGGGTGCACACCAACATCCCCCAGAAGACGCTGTGCGAGGCTTCGTTTACCGCCGGCGGAGCGAGCCTTGCACGGGAGCCGCTGGTGCTGTCACTGACCGGGACATCGGCTCCGCTGACGCTCACCCTGCGCGATGACTGCGCTTCGCTGAAGCTCTCGCTGCCGCCCGGCGCGGATGTTTCTGAAGTTGGAGATGAGCGCTACTACACCGTGTACGTTGTTCCGGATTTTGATTCGACCGTAGACGTCACACCGATTGTGCTGCGGCCGTCGTCGGGCGGAATGTACACCCTGGAAGGCCTCACGCCCGGGTCCTACCACGTGTACACTTTTGCAAGCCCGGTGCAGCTCGAGTATCGCAGTGCGGATGCCATGGCGGCGTTGTCGCATTCCGGCCAGGCGGTCACGCTGGCCCCGGGAGCGTCGGGCAGCCTGGTTGTGGAGGCGGCGGGACGGTGATGTTGGACCGGAAGACGTTCGTGGTTTTCCATCCTCGCGACCGCGAGACGCCGCGAAGATCGGGCACGGAGGTTCGTTTCCGGTTTGGGTGCGCGTTGGGGTTCGTGGTTTCCCACCTTCGCGACAGAAAGAAGTCGCGAAGATGGGGCACGGGAGCATTGACTCTTATCGGCGCGGCATTGCTCATCGTTCCTGGTTTCTCCTCGGCGCAAAACGCTGCGGCGCCGGTTACGGGCCCATACAGCATCGCGGGGCGGGTGGTGAATGCGGCCACAGGCGAAGCGGTGCGGCGCGCCACTGTGGCCGCGCTGGCCGAGGAAGACAGTCACATGGTGCGATCGGTTCAGACGGATGCCGACGGGCGGTTCACGCTCGATCATCTGCCGGCCGCCAAATACCCGCTGACCGCGTCACGGCGCGGTTTCCGCACCGCCTTCTATGACGAGCACGATGACTACAACTCGGCGATCGTGACGGGACCGGATCAGGACACCACCCACCTTGTCTTCCGGCTGATGCCAGGCTCGGTGTTGCACGGGGTGGTGACAGATGACGGCGGCGATCCGGCCGAAAACGCGAGCGTGATTTTGTTCAAGCGCGAGGACCGCTCTGCGCATGGCGGAGAGGGCGGGATCAAGCAGAGCGACAGCGCCACGACGGACGATACGGGCGCGTATGAATTCAGCAATCTGGCCCCCGGGGAATACTATGTTGCGGTCGTGACCTCGCCCTGGTATGCGGTGCATCCGGCTGGGCCGCGGACCGCGTCCAATGCGGATTTCCCGCTGGATGTGGCCTACTCGGTGACGTACTTTGATTCAACGACCGACGAGGCCTCGGCGACGCCGGTCGTGCTGGAGGCGGGCGCGCGGCAGGAAGCGGACATTTCTCTGCATGCTGTTCCGGCGTTGCGCCTGCAGGTCGCCGCGCCGCGCAAAGGGGAGAATATTGTCCAGCCCGAACTGCGGACCATGGTATTCGGGACGCAGGTATCGGCGGAGACGGGCGCCAGCGTCGACTCACTTCGCAGCGGCGTGTTGGAGTTTCAGAGCATTGCTCCGGGCCGCTACGAACTGGTGCAAGGGGACCCGCCGCGGATCGCCGAGATTGACGCCACTTCGAGCCAGGCGGTGGATCCGAATGCCGGAGCGCCGGCCATGACGGTGACGGGAACGCTGCGCAGCACGAGCACCCCAGTGCCTGAAAACGTCAACGTGATTCTCGAACCGGCTTCCGGAGGCAATCAGCAGCCCATGCAAATGAACGCCCGCAAGCGGGAGTTCCGGTTCGATGCTGTCCCATCCGGAACCTGGGCACTGTCGGCCTTCGCGCAGGAAAGCGCTTTGCCGGTGATCGCGGTGTCGGCGGGAGGCGCGGCCATTGCGGGGAACCAGTTCACGGTCAGGGAACGGCCGGTTTCGGTGGTGGCGATCGTGAGTCCATCGCTGGCGCGTGTGCAGGGGTTTGCCCGCGCCGACGGCAAGGGAGTGGCGGGGGCAATGATCGTGCTGGTACCCCGGCAGCGCTCCGCGTATCGGGCGCTGGTCCGCCGGGATCAGTCCGACTCCGACGGCAGCTTCAGCCTGCGCGATGTGCCGGCCGGCCAGTACACGGTGGTGGCGATCGCGGACGGTTGGAAGCTGGACTGGACCGACAGCGAGATCATCGCCCGCTACCTTCCACGCGGGGAATCCGTCACAGTGTCAGATCAGGCAGGAGGAGTGGTGGCGTTGCCGGATCCGGTGGAGGTGCAGTGACGACGGGGATTAGGGATTAGCTTCGATGCCAGGCAGCACGGACGGGCAGTACACCGCAGCCCTAACCCCTAATCCCTTATCCCTCGTTTCGTGGAAGCGGGGTCGAAACGATAGCATAGGAGAGTACCAGATCATAGTCGGAGACTTGCATTGAAGAGGACGTGGTTGCTTTGCGTGTTGGCCTTGGTTCCGGCCGCACTCTTTTCCCAGGTTGCGCCCGATCGCGGGCCGCGCACCGATCGCGGTGAGCCCGCGTACAACTACCAGATTTATGCAGGGTTCGCCTACACGAGCATCAACCAGGTGAACCAGTCGCGCTACGGGCTCATCGGGGTGGACATTCAGGCATCGCGGAGCTGGGGGCGATATTTCGCCCTGGTGGGAGACGGGGCCTATTTTCCCACTTCGTATGCGTCGGGGAACCCCGGCAAGCCGAGCGTGGACATGATCCTGGGAGGACCCGAATTGCGGGCGCCTCTGTATGGCAAAGTGAATGGTTTCCTTCATGGGCTACTGGGCGGGGAACACACCGGCGGGGAGGGCATGACGCCGCGGATCTCGTTCGCCGGGGGCCTCGGCGGGGGATTGGAGTACGTGATGTCGCCGCGCCTGCTGATTCGCCTGGGCGGCGACGACATCCTCTCCTCGTTCTCGTTGACCAACAACTCTGCGCAGCTTGGCTACTCGCCGCACATGCGCGCCAACGCGCGGGCGTCGGTGGGCATTGCCTACCGGTTCTGATGGGGAACGATGGGCCAGAATGACCAGTGGCGGGGCATATTCCCGCCTCCTTTGGTGTCCAACGGGGACGCAATCTATTCGATCCGCGCGGCAATCTCCGCAAACGCAATCCTAAATTCCGTCCCCTGCAGCTCAAAATCTGCCACAGGCGTCAGTTGCCCCTGTCGATAGCGAAAGTAGATGCATTTCTTCGGCTCGATCACCCAGATGCCGCCAATCCCCATCCGCTCATAATCGGAGAGTTTGTCGAGCATCTTGGTCATACTGTCTTCCGGCGAGAGTATCTCGAAAACGGCTAACGGCGGATGGGTAATGATCTGTTCCCGCGGGGCATCACGACTGAGAAGGGTCACATCGGGGACCCGAAACGAATCGAGCGCAACCTGCACGCGAAGCTCAGGTCGGGACAAGATCTTCAGTTCCTTTTCGCGGATCAGAAAGAAGGCCGCCAACGCGATCTGCCAAGTCGAATGATCGTACTCGCCCACCGGCCGTTCCTCCACTGCCCCTGCCACGTATTCGCAGTCGGGGTCGCAGGACATCTTCAGGTAGTCCTCAACGGTAATCTGGGTAGTGGTTGCGGCCATTCCGACGCCTCTCGAATGATTCTACGCCCGCAGAACAAACATGGGATTGACCCTGCGTCCGGACTGCCTTACGCCACCTCGTACTTCAGCAATACAATCCCGCTGGGCCGCGCCGTGCACCCGGCCAGCTTGAGTTTGGTACGCTGGCCTTCCGGCACCAGCGGCACGCCGCTGCCTAAAAGCACCGGTACGATGGCAACATCGATGGCATCCACCAGGCCGGCATCGAGGAGGGAGCGGAAAAGAACTCCGCCGCCGGAAAGCCAGATGTCCTTTTCGGCTTCGGCTTTCACCGCGGCGATAGCCTGCGGCACATGGCGGTTGATGATGTTCACATCCGGATGGTCGGCCGGAAGAAGTTTCGTCGACACCACAAAGGCCTTCATGCCCATGCCTTTGGGCGACATGCCGCGCTCGAGCATGGATTCGTAGCTGCGCCGGCCCATGACCAAGGTGTCGAACTGATCGTACAGCGCCTTCCAGTCGAAGCCGGGATCCATCACGATCCAGTCATATTCGCCCTTCGGGCCCGCGATGAAGCCGTCCAGACTCATCGCCACGCTGTAGCGCAAACGCTTCATTATCTCCTCTCCTGACAATCGTGCGCTCTCGCCTATTTCGGCGGCACGTGGTCAATGCGTTTCACGGCCCCCGGCGGAGCATCGGTGGTCTGGCTGCCCAGGATATTCCCATGCGCGTCCAACCAGTAGGTATTGCTGGTATTGGCCACAACGTACCTGGTTCCGGTCGCGTTGTCCTCGTAGACATCGATCCCCAACCGCTCCCGCGATCCCTTTTCCATTACGCTATCGATGATCGCACCCTTCTGTTCCCAGCTACGCATCACGGTATCGGAGACGGCGGCGTTGGTCTGGGTGGCGATCCGCGACACATCCATATTGGTCTGCGACTGGCGGTTTACCCAGGAGGGATTGAGGCGCGCCGTTTTGACCATGTGCGCCAACAGCCCCGCGGCCACTCCCGCCACCGGGGCGGGGGCCAGGAACGCCTCGATAAAGTCGGCGTACCAGAGGCCGAACTGGCCGGCGGTCCGGATCATGACCGTGCGGGCAAAGACGTACGCGGCCATCGTCATGCCGTTCTTGTCGCAGGAGAACTGCGCCTCGCCGTAGTCGTAGCTCATGCCCGACGCCCCGACATAGGGGTTGATCTTCTGGGCAAGTTCGGGAAGCGAGCGGCTGGCGGTTACCTTGATCGCCGTGCAAAGGGCCGGCAGTTTGCGCTGTCCCCACGCGGCCGCGAACTGCGCGCCCCCTTGGTAGGGCGCTACCAAGTACAGGTTTCCGCCGCCGCCGTTGTATACGCTGCCCAGACGGAACCCCGTAGCCTCAAGCATTGGCGATGGCGTGATGTAGCTTCCCTCTGCAGCGTCGTTGATGGCCAGGATGGTTTCGCCGTCGGGCGAGATGGCGGAGGCCCAGGTGCGATATTGCAGCGCGGTTCTGCGGGCCGTACCGCCGGAGAGCTTCCAGCCCTGGGGCATCTCCAGGTCAAAGGCGCCCTCGTTGGGGTCGGTGAAGACCTGCCAATGCTGCACCAGCGGTACGGCGGCGACTGGGTGGCCGCCCCTTCCCTGCGCCAAAACAACGCCGGCAGAAAGCAGAAAACTGGCTGCGATCGAAGCCCGTATCACGCTTGCACCCCGTTCGCGGATATTTCACGTCGCGGCGGGATTATAGCGCGTGCGCGCAGGGTACACGTTGTGCCGCTTCAAAACATCAAGGCTACCCACTATTTCGTTACTGAAGAGTTGGCGTGACACACCTGAAACAACAATTACCTCATTCTATCGAGACAACAGGAGAAGTGCGTTTCAATTAGCCGAATCTGTTATCGCATTTCATCGGGCGACTTTTCCCGCCATCAGGGCAACAACGTATTCCCGCACCAGCAGCAGGAGAGAACAGAAGCCAACCGTCCTGGCGACGCAAAGGATCGCTACCTGTCGATAGCCGTGAACGGGCAGAAGCGGCTGAACAACGTACAAAGCAAATGAGATCGCGAGAATCACTGCTACGTACTTCGCCAGTCCGGGGCGGAAGACGAAGAAACTAGCAACCGAAAAGGCAGCGGCGACTGCAGCTGTCAGATAAGTCAGAACTTTATCGTACAGCCATATTGCTGGTGATGCTCCTGTCGCCATAAACCAAATGTCGTGAAATACGACGAGGGCAACGCCAACACAAACGGCAACGAGGCCAATTGCGGCAAATTCAATGCCGAATCGCATATTTAGCCAGTCACGTCTCATCGGCAGGATTCCTGACAATTATTCTCCTGTCCACCCGTGGCGTAGAGGGTTTCCATGTATCAGGTACGCTTTTGCGAGTTCGGGGCGGATCGGCACCAATTCGGGAGCAACTAGGGTTAGCAAAGGTGGAAATGCAGGTCCTTCGACTACGTCGGTTGCGCAAAGCGCAACCGACTCCGCTCAGGATGACGGCACTTTGAAGAAGCAGCATGGATGAATGCGGGTCGTGCTCAGCCTTCTTCGGCCTCGCGCAGTTTGGAGATCACGGTGAAATCTTCGAGGGTGGTGGTGTCGCCCTTGATCTCGCCGTGGGTGGCCAGTTCTCTCAACAGGCGGCGCATGATTTTGCCGCTGCGGGTTTTGGGCAAGGCCTCGGTGAAGCGGATGTCGTCGGGGCGGGCCAGGGAGCCGATCTCCTTGGCTACCCAGGCGCGCAGTTCATCTTTCAGCTCCGGGCTGGGCTGGTTGCCGCTCTCCAGGGTGACGAAAGCGGCGATGGCCTGGCCTTTGAGTTCGTCGGGGCGGCCGACGACCGCGGCCTCGGCCACCTTGCCATGCGCCACCAGCGCCGATTCCACTTCCATGGTTCCCAGGCGGTGGCCGCTCACGTTGATGACGTCGTCGACGCGGCCCATCAGCCAGAAGTAGCCGTCAGCATCCATGCGCGCGCCGTCGCCGGTGAAGTAGCAGCCCGGCACGTCGCTCCAGTAGGTTTTCTGGAAGCGTTCCGGATCACCATAGATGGTCCTTGCCATGGAGGGCCAGGGCTTGCGAATCACCAGCAGGCCACCGTGTCCCGCGGGGACAGGATTGCCTTCGCGGGTCACCACCTCGGGCTGAATGCCGAAAAACGGCCGCGTAGCGGAACCCGGCTTGGTGGGGACGGCTCCCGGAAGCGGGGTGATCATGATGCTCCCGGTTTCCGTCTGCCACCAGGTATCGACGATGGGGCAGCGGTTGTGCCCGATCTTCTCGCGATACCACATCCAGGCCTCGGGATTGATGGGCTCGCCCACCGTGCCCAGCAGGCGCAAGGAATCGAGTTTGTGCTTGTCGACGTGCTGGTCGCCCCACTTGATGAACGCGCGGATGGCGGTGGGCGCGGTGTAGAAGATGGTCACCCGGTGATCGTCGATGATCTTCCAGAAGCGCGAGAAATCGGGCCAGTTGGGTGCGCCCTCGTACATCATCACGGTCGCGCCGCACTGCAGCGGCCCATAGACGATGTAGGAGTGACCGGTGACCCATCCGATGTCGGCCGTGCACCAGTAGATGTCGTCCTCTTTCAGGTCGAAAACGTATTTTGTGGTCAGGTAGGTCTGCACCGCGTAGCCACCGGTGGTGTGCACCAGGCCTTTGGGCTTGCCGGTGGTGCCGGAGGTGTACAGGATGTAGAGGACGTCTTCGGCATCCATCGGCTCCGCGAGACATTCAGCGGGCGCGTTGGCCAGCAACTCGTGCCACCAGCGGTCGCGCCCTTCGACCATGTGGACCGGGGTTCCCGAGCGCCGATAGACGACCACGTGCTTGACCGTGTGGCAGGCTTTCATGGCTTCGTCGACAGTGCGCTTGAGGGGGATCTCGTTGCCGCGGCGATAGCTGCTGTCCTGGGTGATAACGGCCACGCAGCCGGCATCGTTGACGCGGTCGGCAATGGCGTTGGCGGCGAACCCGCCGAAGATGACGGAATGGATCGCCCCGATGCGCGCGCAGGCCAGCAGCGCGATCGCCAGCTCGGGGGTCATGCCCATGTAGATGGCGACGCGATCGCCTTTGCGAATCCCCAGCGCCTTAAGGCCGCTGGCCAGGCGCTGCACCTGGGCGTGCAGCTCGCCGTAGGTCAGGCGGCGGACTTCGCCCGGTTCGCTCTCCCAGATGATGGCGGGCTTGTCGCGTCGCTGGCCGAGAGCATGGCGGTCCACGCAGTTGTAGCAGAGATTCAGCTTGCCGCCGACGAACCACTTTGCGGAGGGCAGGTTCCACTCCAGCACTTTGTCCCAGGGCGTGAACCAGTGGAGTTCATGGGCCGCGTCGGCCCAGAAGGCTTCCGGATCGTCGATGGAGCGCTTGTACATCGCCTCGTATTCTTCGAGGCTCTTGCTGCAGGCGTTACGGCTGAAGTCCGGCGGAGGAGGAAAAACGCGGTTTTCGCGAAGAGTGGAATCCAGATCCTGCGAGGAAACGCCGGCTACCGGAATGGAAGACATGAGTTCATCCTTCAAGAAAGGAGATCAGGAACGGAGACGGGCAGACCCGCACCGTCAATCGCTGCCGTGGATGTCCACTCTATCGAGGCCGGGGTAGGGACGGCAAGTGATCCGGCTCGCCATAACATACGACCCCTCTACCACAGAATGTTGTCATCCTGACGCTGACCCTGAGCCTGCGAAGGGGAAGGGGAAGGGTCTGCGGTTGCTTCTGCGAGCTGCAGAGCGGCATTACTTCCGAATTGGCCACGATAGGCTCGGAACTTCGATTCCGCGAGATCGGAGCCAGTCTTGGTAAGCTCGTTGCGTGGATTCCGCTCATCTTCGTTGGACCATTGTGCGCGTCGTGGCTCCTGTCGTGTTTGGCGTCGGAGGAGTCTGCCTGATCCTATTGGCCGCTCTTGGTCCGCCGAGCTTTTGGTATATTCCTTGCTTTTACAGCTTTCCCCTTCTAGCATGCGTCTGGGCTTGGCGACCTCGTACAGGCGCTGCCCTCAGTATCGGACCACTGATCAGCGTCGCAGTGCTTCTTCACCATCTCTCGGGTGCATGGCTGGCCTTCACTCTCGGCGGCTTGTTGACTGCTCTACTTTGCACTGCTGTTGCAGCAAAGGAATCAGGGCGCATCGGCATACCGCTGACGCTATCCTTAGGCTTTCTCTGCGCATCCCTCCTCGCAGATCGTTTCTTCACGAACAAGGTAGTCGTCCGCTCATATCAGGTGAACGTTTCACTCGATGGAGGCGCACCGTGGGGAACAGTTGGCCCTGAATGGGACGATGCGATGAAGCCGACCGTGTTGTACCGACGCGTGGGGGATGGCTACTGCTACGTGGCTTTTAAGTCAAAGGAACTGCGTGACCGTCTGGCCAACGATCAACGCACAACGGTGTCGATGCAGATCAACATCTTTAAGGATTTCGGAATCGAGCGCGGATATAACGTCCGATCAGTAGATGAACTGTTGCTTGCGGATGGGCCGAAGGTGGTGAACGACGCAGAGCGTTTCGGCGGCCACATTCTTGATCAGGGAGTCATCACAAGTAGCTCTACCGACGACTGCTGGAGATGACGGTTCCGGGTTCTGGGCGAGTCACCGCCTACCCGGAACCAACTGTGATCCAAATCACCGTTACTTCCGGTTTGTCCACAACTCGGAGACAAATAGTTTCATCGTGCTGCTGATAACTCCAAATCCCAACAAGATTGTGGTTCGATCTCAAACTCTCCCGTACCCCGCTTACCCCGCTGATATGCCGCTGTGGCCTGAGTGCTCACCTTGTACTCTCCGGGGAGAATGGCCGGGAATTCATAGCGCCCATCTGGTTCGGTGGTTGTGGTGAAGCGCCTACCATCCGACCGCACGGCAAATACCGGGACACTCGGGGTTGGCTTGTCGCCATTCCATACTTTGCCGCGCAAGATCCCAGAGTGCTTCATGGTTTTCAGACGGCGAAGGATGGTTACCTTTTCGCTTGCTTCGGACAACGGCAGACTGTCATTTCCGTAGTAATCCAACACAATTGGCTTCGATCCATCTCTCCGCAGATAAAACAACCATTGATCTCCGACAACCAGCTTTGGTAGGCATAGCCCCTGCGAGGTGACAACATTCATCTTTTTCGGTTTGCCCGCGAATACCTCTTGCGGGATGATCTGAATCCGCTGCTCGTCATGCTCGAAAGCGGTGACGGCAGAAATCTTGCCGACAAAAACGTATGTGTACCTGTCGGAATGAAAACCACAGTCGTTGAGGCCGCCATTAGACAATCCGCTGCGCCAACACCCAATCGTTTTATCCCCCACCTTTTTTAAAGTGATGACCTGTCCCGCAGCACCGGATACCAAGCTCAGAATTCCCAATGAAAGGGCAAGTTTAAATGCCTTCATAGCGCGTGCCTACTCGAAGTTCGGGAGTGATTTTAGCGCAATTCGCGGCATTCCGAGTGAATTACCGCCTATCAGGAAGTTTCGAACGCCCCACCGCAGTCAAATATGGCGCGTTGCGGCACCCAGAAAACATGAAAATGGGTCCGTTCTTACGTCCCTATGGGACTGGGGTTCATATGGTGCGCTATCCCAGGGTTTCACCCTGGGCTATTCTCTTACGTTCCCTCCGGGAACTCAGTGCGTGCTCAGTTTGAACAGTGTGGTTTAGGAAGCCAATTTTCAGGGCAGTCGGAGATGGTTCGTTGCCGCACCCAGAAAGGATGAAAATGGGTGCGGCAGCCTGCACGGGTGAAAGCCGAGGATCTGGATCCTTCCGCTTCGCTGCGCTCAGCGTCAGGATGACAGCGCGAGTGGGAGTTCGAAGCGGGAGGATGACCGCCGTCGAAACTCATGGTTTCATTCATATGGGTGGGTCGAAGACCCATGCGTAACACGGAAGTTTCGCCGGCTTCGCCTGCGCTTCGCTAGCCTCTATACCGCTTCTGGTGCCAAACCCACGCCGTGCGTACGATGTCGTCCAGCTTCGTATACCGGGGCTTCCAGCCCAGCTCGCGGATGGCCTTTTCCGAACTGGCCACCAAGACAGCCGGATCGCCGGGGCGGCGGGGGTGGACTTCCGCCGGAATGGGGTGGCCGGTGACGCGGCGGGCGGATTCGATGACCTCGCGCACGCTGAAGCCGTGCCCGTTGCCGAGGTTGTAGATCAGGCGGCTCTCGGTCTCGAGCTTCTCCAGCGCCAGCAGATGGGCATCGGCGAGGTCGGAGACGTGGATGTAGTCGCGGATGCAGGTGCCGTCCGGGGTGGGGTAGTCGTCGCCGTAACATACGGATGGCGGAGCGGCGGCCGAGGGCGACGTCTAGAACCAATGGAATGAGGTGAGATTCTGGGTCGTGGGCCTCGCCGCGGGTAATGCCGTCCGGCCCCTCGGGCGCGCCGGCCACGTTGAAGTAGCGGAGCGAGGCATAGCGCAGGCCGTGGATCTGGTTGAACCAGCGCAGCATGTGCTCGACGAGCAGCTTCGACTCCCCGTAGGCGTTGGTGGGCTGGAGCCGCGCATCCTCGAGGATGGGCACGCGTTCCGGTTCACCGTACACGGCGGCGGTGGAGGAGAATACCAGCCGGCGGGGGCCATGCGGCCAGCATGGCCTCCAAGCAGCGACAAGCGTGGAGGCGGTGTTGTTGCGAAAGAACGTCTCCGGGCGGACCATCGATTCGCCGGCTTCGATGAGCGCGGCGAAGTGCATGACGGCATCAAAAGGTGCGCCTCGCGATTTAGCGGCTTTGAACAGGTCCTCGAGCAAAGCGCGGTCGGCCAGTTCTCCGTGGATAAACTCAATCCCTTCAGGAACTAAGTCGCGACGGCTATGGCTGAGGTTGTCGAAAATCACGGGCTGGTGACCGCGGGAAGCGAGCAAGGCCGCCACGGTGCCGCCAATGTACCCTCCACCTCCGGTAATGAGAACCACCACGAAAGTAACTCCAATTCTAGAGGACTTTGGATTATTCTGAGCCCATAGCATCAATTACAAACTTAGGGGTGATTACACATCCCATTCAACCGCGGGGGCGGCTGTCTCACACATAGAAGTCATCTGGGGCCCATAATGAACAGCAAGCATCACCTGCCGCCCGTTTGCAGTGGCTTTTCCCTTGGCTGCATCCCGATGAGAGACTGGAGCGCCTTATGAGCGGCACACAAGCAGTCAAAGGGCAGTCAAGGCATGTTAACTGGCGAAGGGCAGTTTGCTTGTACGCAAGGTTCTTTTTCCGCACGTCTATTACAATAATGGCAACAGTTTGTCGGTTTTTTCCATCCCAAGAGGTTGGGGAATTGTCATTCGGGGCCCGGAGATTTCACGAAAGCCGCGTCTCCTCCCATTTTTTTACAACGGCGGACGGACTACTTCAAAGAGATACTTGGCGGGGGATGGACGTGTACCGCTCTTGCTCAAAGCCGGTCTTCTTTTTTCCACAAAGGCAGAAAGCAAGCACGCGTGAGGGCTCTTCGCTTTACATTTACAAGGCTTTAAACTTCGCGGGTACTCCTTAATCGGAACCGGGAAGCCTAATCTCGTTATTGGCCCAATTCGAGGAATAGGAATTTATGTCGGGGAACCGTTATCCAATTCGAGCCAACTTTGATCTGCCCGTCGAGTCGACCGGGCCGGTGCCCATCAATCGGCGTCCGGTGCCTGCCAGCTTCGGCCTGCTTCCGGACCCGGAGAAGAGTCCCGCGTCATTGATCACCAGCGCGGTGATCAACCTGACGGTTCTTGGGGTAATGCTTTACGTGGGTATGACCGCCCGGCACGTCATACAGCAGAAATTCGAGCACACGCAGCTGATCTTCCCCACAACACCGCCGCCTGAGCCGCTGAAGATCAAGACGCCTCCGCCGCCGAAGGTGGAGCTGCCCAAGCTGCCAGAAGTGAAGCTGGAAGCTCCCAAAATCAACATGCCGAAGATCGAGAAGCAGCCCGAGCCGAAGGCGATCAAGTTGGAAGCCAAACAAGCGCTTCCGGAAATAAA
Organism: uncultured Acidobacteriota bacterium; assembly: GCA_963720105.1. Taxonomy (GTDB): domain Bacteria; phylum Acidobacteriota; class Terriglobia; order Terriglobales; family Acidobacteriaceae; genus Telmatobacter. The sequence goes on from CAVREL010000104.1 coordinate 103,525, forward strand.
GGCCGCCAAGCCGGCGGTCATTCTCGCCCCGCAGCCCAAGGCCGTGCTGACGGCGGCGGCTCCGGCGCAGGTTCCGCAGGCTCATCCTTCGACGACACCGGTACATCTGGGTGAAACGTTTGGCGTGACGCCCAATCCCAATGCAACGAGACCGGCGACCGTGGCCGCGATCGGCAATCCGTATGGCGGGATGCAGGGACCGGCTGTGGCGCCGCGCGGGGTGGTGGGTTCTCTAGGGATCGGTAATGGCACCAGGTCAGGCTCAAACGCCGGCGTAGTGGGCAAGGTGGCGTCAGCAGGAGTCCCCGGCGGCACAGGAACGGCGCCCACGGGTTACACGGGGAAGGTGGCTACGGCTGGAATTCCGCAGATGCAGGCCGCAGTAGCGCCAGCCCCGGCGGTTCCGCAGGTGATTCGATCCACCAATCTGGAGGTCATCTCGAAGCCATCGGTGCAATATACCAGTGAAGCGCGGGCCTTGCGGGTGCAGGGCGATGTAGTTCTCCGCGTGACCTTTACGGCTGCCGGCCAGGTGCTGGTCCAGGGTGTTGTTCATGGCCTGGGCCACGGACTGGACGAAGAAGCCCGCCGCGTGGCGGAGCAGATTCGCTTCCATCCGGCCACGCGTAACGGACAGGCCGTGGATACAACCACGAATATAACGATTACTTTTCAGCTGGCTTAAGATCCAACAGAACAAACGAACGAACAAGGAAATTTGAAAAGAAATATCGGAGTAAACCGGAGTTGCTTATGCCGACCTCACACATTGATATGGTTGGACTCCTCCGTCGAATGCCCCGAGAACATGAATTAAACAGGAGTTAACATGAACTTTCGGAAGATTCCGACCACCTTCCTGCTGATCGCTTTGACTGCGACTTTCGGATATGCCAAGAAGCAGCCCAAGTATGAGGCAGTCCACCCGCTCACCCCCGAGCAGCACGCATTGGTAACCAAGGCGATCGGGCGCGAGAAGGTTCTCATCAAGAACATCCAGCAGCGTACGCCGCTGGTGGAGACATATATACAGGACACCCGTCCGGACGTGAAGCTCTACCAGGTCCCGGTGTCGGACCAATACATGCTGAGCCGCGTGGATTTCGGCAAGGGCTTCTTCGACAAGAGCTATGAGCCGCGCGGCACCTCGTCAAAGAAGGGCGGCTGGTTCAAGGGATCACTGGCGTCCATTACCAGCCTGACCAAGGCGCTGGGCCTGGATACCAAGTTCACCTATAATCCGCTCGGCTTCACGGAGATGATGTTCCTCGACCCGTCGGGGTTCGATGAGCAGCACTACATCTTCGGATATGTGCGCCGTGAATTTCTGGGCTCGGTGCGCACCTGGGTGTATGACGTTCATCCCAAGGTCGCGGGCATGGGCCGTTTCTACGGCCGGGTGTGGATCGAGGACGAGGACGGGCAATATCGTGCGCTTCAATGGCACGTTCACGCCGCCCACGAACGAGGATTCGTCGAAGTACTACTTCCACTTCGACAGCTGGCGCATGAATGTGCAGCCGGGCATCTGGCTGCCGGTGGCGGTGTACGTGGAAGAGACGCAGCGGGCCGAAGGCAACAAGACCGTCGGACTGAAGGCGCAGACGCACTTCTGGGGCTACTCGCTCAAGCTGCCCACGCGGGACAGCGAGAACGTGAGCGTCAAGGTGGAAGACGCGGTGGACAAGAGCGACGACTCGGCCGGACGTGAGCCCGCTGCAGGCGTCGCGTGAATGGGTGACGCAGGCCGAGAACAACGTGATCGATCGCCTGGTGGAAGCCGGGCTGGTAGCTCCGCTCACGCCCAACGGCTTTGAGACAAACGGTGCTCGATCAGATCGTGACGAACCTCGCGGTTCCCAATAACCTGGCGTTCTCCAGCCCGATCCATTGCCGTATCCTGCTGACCGACACGGTGGAGACCACCACGGTAGGCAACACGATTCTGATAAGCAAGGGGCTGATCGACACCATGCCGTTCAGCGAGGCGACCATCGCGTCGGTGATCTCCATGGAGCTGGCGCACATCGCCCTGGGGCACCACATCGATACGCGGTACGCCTTCAACGACCGGCTGCTGTTCCCTGACGAATCCACCTTCCAGCGCATCGACATGTACCACTCCAACCACGACAACGAGGAGGCGGTCAAGAAGGCGCAGGATTACCTGCAAGCCTCGATGTACAAGGACCAGCTCAACACGGCCGGCCTGTTCTGGGAACAGCTGGCGGATCGCGGCCGGGTGCTGAAGGCGCTGAACACGCCCAAACTGGGTGACTCGCTGCTGCGCCCGGACGGCACACCATGGATGCTGGCGGTGGCGCATTCGGCGCCCAAACTTAACTGGGACGACATGGCGCAGAGTCCGGCACTGCCGCTGGGAAGCTGGCTCAAGACCGATCCGTGGGATGACCGCGTGCACCGGTTGAACGCCAAGACGTACGCGCCCATGAACCCGCGCGACAAGATGCCGCTGGAAGTGACCCCGGTGTACTTCAAGCTGCAGCGGTACAGCGCAAGCAACATGCAGCCGGCCAGCAACACCGCTCCGGAACAGCCGACCAACAGCAACGATCCGAACGCCCCGGCGGGCGCGCCGAGCCAGACGACGGCTCCTCCATCGGCGCAGCAGCAGGTGCCCACGGAATCGTCGGCGCAACAGCAGCAACCGCCGGCACCGGCCCCGCAGAACCGTTAGAATAAAACGCGGAGTTAGTTCTTTTGGCCGGGATGAGCTTGCTCATCCCGGCCAACGCTTATTCAGGTGTACCCCCTTGTCACGGTCAGGGCCCCAACCAGCGTTAGACTGGATCGGAATCTTGCATATGAGACGATCTGCTTTTGTTTTTTCCCTCCTGTTCCTGCTTTGTTTCGCTGCGGGCATCAATGCCGGCGCCCAGGCAGCGGAATCAGCCACTGCCCGCCAGTTCGGCATCACTGCGGGGGGTACCGTATCCGCGTTCAGGCCCGGTGGCGGAAGCCACCCGGTGTGGGGCACGGGTACCAACTACCTGGCCGGGCCTGGAACCTATGTCGATTTTCATTTCACCCACTGGATCCAGGTGGAAGGGGAAGCGCACTGGCTGCGCTTTCATGAGTACTCCGGCGAACATCAGGACACCTACCTGATCGGGCCCAAGGTGCCGGTGATCCAATTCGCACGGGCGCAAGTGTATGGCAAGGCCATGATCGGCTTGGGCAGGATGACGTTCCCCAACCATTACGGCTACGGGACCTTTACCGCCCTGGCGTTCGGCGGCGGCATCGACTACAGGCTCTCACGGAAAGTGAGCGTGCGGGGAGACTTCGAGTTCCAGGATTGGCCGAAGTTCCTGCCCGGTTTCAATATTCATCCCTATGGCGGCAGCGTGGGCATGGCGTACCGGGTGTTCTGAGGAGCTGCGGTGTCTGATCTCACACCCTGCTACCCCAGAAGCGCTGTCATCCTGAGCGGAGCCACGCAACGCGCGGCCCAGTCGAAGGATCTGCGGTTGCTTCTGGCAATTTCAACCGGCAGGTCACTCAGAATCGGAGATTGAAATCCAGATCACTCTGCCACGCTTGAATCCGAATTGTGCCGCGCGAAGATCATCGCAGCCATGCTTTTCGTCGATCATGCAACTATAGACGTAAGACGAATCGCCGAGATCGATCTGAATCTGATCGGAGTCTCTCATGCCTGCTATCTCGTCGGGACCAGGTTTCAAAGCTTCGTTGTGACTGAATTGTGGTTGGCCGTATGCGTTCAGAACAGCTTGTTTTGTGCTGCCTATACCGACCCCTTCTGGAGTCCTCCAAGCTGCCGGATCAATCGTCGCGGTCACTACGGAAAGATGCTTGCAGTTCGGGAAAGAGCTTAGAAAAACTACGCCCACATGTTCGCGGTCATGTTCGGCATCAATACTAGCGTGTAGGAACAGCCTGTGATGTTCATCGGCTATGCAGTAGGTGTCGCGCCGCGAAGGAACCGTCCCGAAGGGCGCCAGAAATGATTTAATCGTTATCGGGTGGTCATGCCTGTAAGTCCCGAGCGACTCCGTCCCTGTATACCGACCGTAGCGATCGTGCTGGCTGCTGATTGTGCCAGCTGCCGCGCAGAATACCCAAGCAAGAAGAAAGCATTTCCAACGGAGTCTCATGAGGTTTGTGCGTATTCTACTCCCATGGAAACTCTGCCGATCGCGATTACGGGGCGTTTGACCGCCGCTTGGACATAACGAAAGCAACCGCAGATCCTTCGACTCCGCTGCGCTCCGCTCAGGATGACAGCGCGAAGGGAGAAACGACATGGGCGGGTGACGCCACACGGTTGACGGCTTTTGAAGCCGAGCGAAATGGGCTTAAAGCCGGATGCGGTACCCTTTTCCTCGAGAGGATCCGTGCCCACAAGCGACAAACAATGCGATGTGGCGATCATCGGCGCGGGAATTGTCGGCCTGGCGGTGGGTCTGCATCTCGTGCGCCGGGTCCCGGGGACAAAACTTCTCATTCTCGACAAGGAGAGCGAAGTCGCCGCGCACCAGACGGGGCATAACAGCGGAGTGATCCACTCCGGCCTGTACTACAAGCCCGGGTCGCTCAAGGCCCGGCTGTGCGTGGAAGGCGCGGCCGCCATGGTGCGCTTCTGCCGCGAATACGGGCTGCCGCACGAGGTCTGCGGCAAGCTGGTGGTGGCCACGGAAGAGCGCCAGCTTGCGAGCCTGAGCGAGTTGCTTCGCCGCGGACGGGCCAACGGACTGGAAGGGCTGCGGGAGCTCGACGCCGGCGAGATCCGCGAGATTGAGCCAAATGCGGCGGGCGTGCGCGGGATCCATGTGCCCTCCACTGGCATAACGGATTTCAGACGGGTGGCGCGGAAATATGGGGAACTGATCGAGGGCGCGGGTGGCGCGGTCCTCACCGGTCACGGAGTCCAGCAGATCGCGCATGATCAGAACGCGGTGGTTCTGGAGACGGCTTCGGGCACGGTGCGCGCGCGCTTCGCTGTGAATTGCGCGGGCCTGCAAAGCGATCTCGTCGCGAGGATGGCGGGAGCCCGTTTCGGATTGCGCATCATTCCCTTTCGCGGCGAGTACTACAAAGTTGGGGCGGCAAAGGAGCACTTGGTAAAGACGCTCATTTATCCAGTCGCCGATCCACGATTTCCCTTTCTGGGCGTGCACTTCACGCGGCGAGTCGGCGGAGGGCTGGATGCCGGACCCAACGCCGTGTTTGCGTTCAAGCGCGAAGGATACTCGCGAACGGCATTTGATTTTGGCGACATGGTCTCGGCGGCGCTGTTCCCGGGTTTCTGGAGAATGGCGGCGCGGTACTGGAGGAGCGGACTGGCGGAACAGTACCGCTCGTTGAGCAAGCGTGCGTTCACGGCGGCCGCGCGCGAGTTGGTCCCTTCGCTGGAGGAAAAGGATCTGGAGCCTGGCGGGTCCGGCGTACGCGCGCAGGCGCTCGACGGCTCCGGAAGGCTACTCGATGATTTCTATTTTGTGTATCAGGATCGGATCCTGCACGTTTGCAACGTGCCTTCGCCGGCGGCCACGGCATCGCTGGTCATCGGTCGGGAGATCGTGAAGAAGCTGCTGGAACATGCGGATTTGTCGAAGGCGCAGGTGGCGGCGGGTAGTTAGGTTTCTTGCGGGTGTCCGATCCCAGGTCCCAAGACCGGGGACCTGGGGCACCCGCCATAGGTGGAGCAGCCGCTTCTTACGCCCCCTGCGGGGGCTGGGCTTTGCCAGCTTATCCCCAGGCTCACGCCTGGGGCTACTGTCTCTCGCCCGCTTTGCGGGCTTTGTTTCCGGATCAGGCATAACTTTCGATATCCCAGGTCTCAGAAGCGAGACCTGGGGCACCCGGCACCCGATTGATCACCGGCGATTTGCGATTAGTGTACTATGTGTTATAGTACACGTGTGATTCCATTCCGCGTCGAGTTTCGGGCCGGCGTTCCGATCTTTGAACAGATCGTCTACGCCTCGAAGAAGGCTATGATCTCGGGCCTGCTGCGTCCCGGCGACCTATTCCCTTCCGTTCGCGCCCTGAGCAAGGAACTCAAGATCAACCCCAACACGGCGCACAAGGTGGTGACGGCCCTGGTGAGCGAAGGACTGCTCGAGACCCGGCCCGGCATCGGCACGGTGGTTGCCGAGCTGCCCGATTCCACGCGCAAGGAGCGCACGCAACTGCTGGGACACGAAATGGAGGAGCTGGTGGTGGAGGCCAAGCGCCTGGGTATCGAGCTGGAGGAGATGCAGGCCTCGTTCTCCGCTCACTGGAAACGCTTCAGCGCCAGGGAGCCCGGGCGTGCGGCCCGCCCCTCAAGCGACGCGAAAGATGGGAGAGGAAAGAACGCATGACAGCCGCCATCAGGACGCAAGGATTAACGCGCAGATTCGGTGGAATGGTTGCGCTGGACGGCATCGATCTGGAAGTGCCGCCGGGAGCGATTTACACGCTCGTGGGTCCCAACGGCGCGGGCAAAACCACGCTGATCAAAGTGCTGATGAACATCATTGGCGCCACCAGCGGCACGGCCAGCGTTCTGGGCACGGACTCGCGCAAGCTGGGGGGCAAGAGCTTCGCGCGGATCGGCTACGTTTCGGAAAACCAGGAGCTACCGGACTGGATGACGGCCGGCGGGATGCTCGCCTACTTTCGCAACTTCTACCCTGAGTGGGATCGCGAGCTGGAGCGGCAGCTGGTGCGTCAATTCGACCTGCCGCTGAACCGCAAGCTCAAGCACATGTCGCGCGGAATGCGGATGAAGGCATCGCTTGCCAGCTCGCTCGCGTATCGTCCGGCGCTGATCGTGCTCGACGAGCCGTTCTCCGGTCTCGATCCGCTGGTGCGCGATGAATTGATCGAAGGGCTGCTGGAGCGCGCGCCGGAAACGACGATCTTCCTCTCGTCGCACGATCTGGCCGAGATCGAAGCTTTCTCCAGCCACATCGGGTTCCTCGACCAGGGGCGCCTTCTCTTCTCCGAAGAGATGACAGCTTTGACGGACCGGTTTCGCGAAGTGACCGTGACACTCGACGGCCCGCCGGCTGTGCCGGCCGGATCATGGCTGCAATACGAAGCAGTCGATTCCGTATTGCGTTTCGTGCATAGCGAATACGATCGCGAGCGCGCCCCGGAGGAACTGGCTGCAGCGTTCCCGGCGGCGCGCAACATCATCGTCAATCCCATGTCGCTGCGCTCGATATTTCTGGCCATCGCCCGCTCCAAGAATTCGCACTCCGCATCCGCCGTGGTTGCGGCGCAGGAGAAGGAGATCCAGGCATGAAACAGATTGTCGCCATCTTCATCAAGGATGCCCGCCGCCTCTGGCCCGAGCTACTCGTGTCGCTGGCTCTCCTCGCCGCCCTGGTCGCGATCTATCCCGGCACATGGCGTACGATGTCTCACTCAGACGCCGTAAGTTTCAGCCGGTTCCCCGGGTTGGCGATGGCCGGGGTGGATGGCAGTGAAGGCTTTCTCGCCGGATGCATCGTGGTGCTGATCCCCATCGGGTGGTGGGTGCTGATCACGCACCTGGTGCATATCGAGCGGCTGGTCGGCAGCACGCAGTTCTGGCTGACGCGGCCGTATGCGTGGCCCGTGCTGCTGGTTGCGAAACTCCTGTTCCTGGGCGCCTTTCTTTATCTCCCGCTTCTCGTTGCGCAATGCCTGCTGCTCAGCGCGGCGGGATTTGCTCCGCTCTCGCACCTGGGCGGTCTGCTGTTCGGTCTTCTGCTCGTCACGATGATCCTGGTTCTTCCGATCCTGGCGCTTTCGACCCTCACGTCCGGCTTCGCGCGCATGACGCTGGCGATGCTGGGCGTGCTGGTTTACATTGCGGCCGTCGCAGTTTTGAACGCCAGCCTGCCGACCATGGGAAGCACTCCCGACATTCTCGCCGGCGACATCGCAGGCTTCCTTTTTGTCGCGGGATGCGCAAGTGTCGTGCTGCAGCAATATGCCGGGAGACGCACGCGCACAGCATGGATCACATTCTGCGGCATTGTGCTTCTGCTCACGACTGTGGCGTTTGTCAGTCCCGACCAGGCGCTGATGCAGGGGCACTATCCCGTATCGTCCGGGGCCGCGGCTCCGGCGGAGTTCGAGTTCGCGCCTACGGCCATGGTTCAGCCCATGGCGCACGGCACAGACAAGAGCAGCAACATTCTGGAAATCATGCTCCCCCTCAAGATCTCAGGAGTGGCGGACGGAACCGCCGTCCTTCCGGTTGCCGTCCAGGCCGGCATTGATAGCGGCGAAGGAAGCTGGCAGTCTCCCTGGCAGACCATGTACAACGAGCGCTATCTGCCTGGAGTCACGGATGCGACGATTCATTTCCGCATCCGGCGAGACGTCTTCGAGCGCTTCAAGTCCACGCCGGTAAAGCTGCGGCTGGCCATTGCGATTGAGCGGGTGCGGGCGGTATCCACGCAGCGGATTTCGCTGCCTGCGACCGAGTTCCGTGTGAACGGGATTGGAATTTGCACCCCGGGTACGAGGTGGTGGCTAAAGCCAAAAGAGATTACCGCAATCGATTGCCGCTGGGCGATGCGCCAGCCTCCACTCACGTATGTCACCGTGCAATGGACCGAAGGGGAGTGTGCATCGCCGCAACCCGGCGCCTCGTCGCCCAGACCCGGTGCGGGATGGACAGGCTCATTAAGCACCGATCCAGCCGAGTTCGGGATCACGTCGGTCTGGAGCTATTCGCTGAACCTCTCGAACGCGTGGCCGGATTACCACCAAGGCGAGAGTCCTATACCCCGGCAACTGTGTCCCGGATCGCCGGTGATATTCACCACGTATGGAGATATTCGACGCTCGCAAGTTGGGTTGGAAATTCCGAATTTCCGGCTTCCCGAACTGTCGACCGGCGCGATGATTATTGAACGGGCCCGGTAGGACGTACCTGAATAGCAGTTGGACCGATGTACAATGGCGGACATTCCTATGAGCGAGGATCAAATCCCCATGATGCATCAAAAAGCTGCTTTCCGAGCATTCTGCGCCACAGTTGCGGTGGTTTTGGCCATGTCTCTTTTCGCGGGAGGACAAGCCAGGCACGGTGCGGTCGACCCCGGGGTGCGCGGAGGAGCGGCGGGCGCCGGGACTCCGTTGAACGGGCTTACGTCGGACGAGACCGCGTTCTTCGAAGATGGACAAGGGCGGTTCGCCGACATCGAAGTCGTGACCGGCGGCACCAACAACGGCCTGGGGCCGCGATTAAATTCCAACCAGTGCCTATCCTGCCACTCGCAGCCGAACCCCGGCGGATCGAGCCCGGCGCAAAACCCGCAGGTCGCGATTGCCACCCTCAACGGCGCCAGGAATAGCGTGCCCTGGTTCGTGGTTGGCAACGGACCGGTCAGGGAAGCGCGATTCAAGAAGGATTCCCACGGAGCGAACGACGGCGAGGTCCACGATTTGTTCGTGATCACGGGGAGGACAGACGCCGCCGGCTGCAACATGTCGCAGCCTGATTTCACCCCTGCGGGCGATTCCCTCACCGGCCGCGGCGGAAACCGGAACATCATCTTCCGTATTCCCACGCCCGTGTTTGGCGCGGGACTCATCGAGGCCATTCCGGATTCGGCTATTCTTGCCAACATGGCGGCGGATCAAGCCACAAAGTCGTCGATGCACATCGCCGGGCACGTCAACGCGCACCTGAGCGGGAACGCCAACCGCAGCGGCAACGACGGGACTATCACCCGGTTTGGATGGAAGGCGCAGAACAAGTCCCTGCTGATGTTCGCGGGCGAGGCCTACAACGTGGAGATGGGCGTAACCAATCAGATCTTTCCGCAGGAGCGGGACGAAACACCGGGCTGCATATTCAACGCCACTCCGGAAGACACGCTCAACTTCTCACCAGGTCCCGGGCCTGGCGGGAAGACCTCGAATGCGGCGGTGATATCGGACATCGAGGCGTTTGCCAATTTCATGCGCTTCCTGGCCCCGCCCACGCCGGCGCCTCCGACGCCGGCCACCCAGAAGGGGCGCGACAAGTTTGCGAAGATCGGCTGTGCGCTGTGCCACACGCCGTCGATGACCACGGGAAAGATGATTGCCAGTGGATCGTCGACAACACCCAGCGCGGCGCTTTCCAACCAGCCGGTGAACCTGTTCTCGGACCTTCTGCTGCATCACATGGGGAAGGGTCTAGAGGACGGGATCACGCAGGGCAACGCGGGGCCCGACGAGTTCCGCACCGCGCCTTTGTGGGGAGTGGGGCAACGGGTGTTCTTCCTGCATGACGGACGGACCAGCAACCTGGTGGAGGCGATCCGCGCGCACAAGAGCCACGGCAGCGAGGCGAACAAGGTGATCGAGCACTTCAACCGGCTGAGGGTGGAGGAGCAGCAGGACATCATTGATTTTTTGCGGTCGCTGTGAGGGGTGAGATGGGTTCAGGGGACTGAGTCATCCCAGGTCTCAGAATCGAGACCTGGGGCACCCGGCAGCGAGGCGAACAAGGTGGACATTCTTCTGGGAGTTGGTGGCGTAATAAATACAGAAGGGCCGCTCCTGGGAGCGGCCCTTCTGATCACTAATCACTATCCGCCGATTTTTACGCCGGCGAGGGCGTGCCTTCTCCGTGGATGGGGCCGCCGCGCGAGGTGTCGGGCTTGAGCACCTGCTGCACGCTGCCGCCGCCGTCGCTGGGCGCCGCCAGCGAGGACTTCATGGCTGGAAGCGTCCTGCCTTCGATCAGCATCTTCACTTCCTCGGCGTCGATGGTCTCGCGCTCCAGCAGCGCCGCGGCAATGCGGTGCATCGCGTCCTGGTTGGCATTAATGATGGTGTTGGCCGACTGGTACGCCTCGTCGATCAGGCGCCGAACTTCAAGGTCGATCTGCCGCGCCGTTTCCTCGCTGAAGTCGCGATGCTGCGCGATCTCGCGGCCCAGGAAGATCTGCTCTTCCTTCTTGCCGAAGGTCAGCGGTCCCAGGCGGCTCATGCCGTACTCGCACACCATGCGGCGGGCAAGATCGGTGGCGCTCTCGATATCGCTGCCCGCGCCGGTGGACATCTGGTTGAGGAAGATTTCCTCGGCCACGCGTCCGCCGTACGCCGTCGCCAGGCGGGTTTCGAGGTACTCGCGGGTGTAGTTGTGCCGGTCGTCGGGCAGGTACACGGTGACGCCCAGGGCCATGCCGCGCGGAATGATGGTGACCTTGTGGATGGGGTCGGAGTGGTCGCGCATGTACGACACCAGCGCGTGGCCGGCCTCGTGATAGGCGGTCACCCGCTTCTCTTCGTCGGTCAGCAGCATCGACTTGCGTTCCGCGCCCATCAGGACCTTGTCCTTGGCCAGTTCGAAGTCGTACATGGTGACCTGCTTGCGATTGAGGCGCGCCGCGTTCAGCGCCGCCTCGTTCACCATGTTGGCCAGGTCGGCCCCGCTGAAGCCCGGTGTGCCGCGGGCCAGGACATTGAGATTGACGTCGTCGGCGACGGGAACCTTCTTGACGTGAACGCGAAGAACTTCCTCGCGGCCGCGGACATCGGGCAGGCCGACAACCACGCGGCGGTCGAAGCGCCCGGGGCGCAGAAGCGCCGGATCGAGCACGTCGGGCCGGTTGGTGGCGGCGACGAGAATCACGCCGTCGTTCGATTCGAAGCCGTCCATTTCGACGAGCAGCTGGTTCAGGGTCTGCTCGCGTTCGTCGTGGCCGCCGCCCAGGCCGGCGCCGCGATGGCGGCCGACCGCGTCGATTTCGTCGATGAAGATGATGCAGGGGGCGTTCTTCTTGCCCTGTTCGAACAGGTCGCGCACGCGGCTGGCGCCCACGCCGACAAACATCTCCACAAAATCCGAACCGGAGATGGAGAAGAACGGCACGTTGGCTTCGCCGGCCACAGCGCGGGCCAGCAGGGTCTTGCCGGTTCCCGGAGGTCCGACGAGCAGCACGCCCTTGGGAATGCGCCCGCCCAGCTTCTGGAACTTCTGCGGCTCGCGCAGGTACTCGATGATTTCCTTCAGCTCTTCCTTGGCTTCATCCACGCCGGCCACGTCCTTGAACGTGACCTTCTTCTGCTGCATGCGAGAGCAGGCGCGCGCGGCTCTTGCCGAAGCTGAGAGCGCCTTGTTTCCGCCCGACTGCATCTGGCGCAGCATGAAGAACCAGATGGCACCGATGAGCACGAAGGGGCCGACGTTGAACAGGATGGGCAGGAGCAGGTTGCTCTGCGGGTCCTTAAAGTTGGTATTGACCTTGGCGGAGGTCAGCTCCTTGGTGAGCGAATCGGTGTTCTGCGGAATCGTGGTGTGGAACTGGTCTTTGAGGGACGCCTTGAGGTGGCCATGCAGTTCGGTGCCCTGAATAGTGACGTCGTTCACCTGACCTGCCTGGACCTTGTCCAGCAGTTCAGAGTAGGAGTACTCCTGCTCCTTCCCCATGTTCGTGCCATGGGAGACGACACCCCACAGAAGCATGAGACAGATGAGGATGAAGACCCAGAACAAGATCGTTTTAACGGTTGAATTCACCAGCACTCCTCTATTGCCGGCGGGGGAGAATCCCACCGCCCGCACCATCCTATTAAGACGCCCGCACTTCTCTTTAGGTCACAGAAAGTGCAGATGGCGCTCTTGGCGAACAAGAATCCTGCCCGCCCAGGATGAGCAGTAGATTCGATTGTACTCCGGGGGAAGCCAAACGGATATCCACCGAGGGGGAATCCGCGGAGAAAAATGTACCCAACCGATCCGAATCGGAATGATTCGCGCGATGGGGATGGCGAGGCGCGGGGATGACCAATGTACCGCATCGCCAATTGATTCTCCCGTAGAGCAAAGAAGTTGCCGGCAGGGGTTCTTACGCCCCTACGGAACTGGGCATTTGTGGTTTGGCAGCTTCCCCCAGGCTCGCGCCTGGGGCTACCGTCTTACGCCCGCTTTGGGGGCTGCTAGCCGGTTTCGATTAACGCTGGTGCACGCCTTGCGAGGCTGCTGGCCGGTTTAGATCAAGGGGTTGACGGAGACTTCGATTCCCGGCTCCGGCTCCGCCTGGACGCCCTGCATCCAAACAATGCGCCCATCCAGTTCGAGGACCGGCCACGCGACCCGTGCCGAACCCGTAACATGCATCCTTTCCAGCACTTCCTTGACCTTGCGCGGCCCGCTGGAATAGCGCAATCGCACCCGGTCGCCGGGCTTCCAGGGACGGAGCAGGGCCTTTCGGGAACCAGGTGAGAGTCCGGGAACGTCCGAAACCAAGATCCGGACGCGAATCCCCCATTTCGGAGCGTCGACCTCACCGGGAATATCGATGCCATATTCAAAAGCCATTTCCGATCTGCCCGAGCCTGCTCCGCTGATGCTCAATCGCAGTTCCCGATGGGTTCGCTCTCCATCGAGGGAGGCGAGCTGGCATTTCTGGCCGGCCCGGCCGGCGAGCGCCAGGTTGCGTAGCGCTTCGGTTGCTTCGAAATCGGGCGCGGCGCCCAGGCGCTCGGCTGCGAAGCGTACGATCCGCCTCTGGAGCGCGACCGGCAGTTCCGCCAACCGCGCCACTTCTATCGCCACCCCCTCGCCCGCCGCTCTTCCCCCACCACGGACGGGCCGGCCGGGAAGGATCACCTGGCCCGCCAACCGGGCCATTTCTCCCTCCCACCAGGTTTCCTCCTCGCGAGCCAGGTCGGCCATCTGGGCCAGATGCTCGCGCAAGCGCGTATTCCACCCCTCCAGATGGGGAAGCAGTTCATGGCGGATGCGGTTGCGGGTAAAGGTGAGATGCCGGTTGGAGGAGTCCTCCCTCCAGGTTTGGCCGAGCGCGCCCAGGTAAGCTTCGATCCCGGTGCGGGTGGTCCCGAGCAGCGGGCGCAGAATCGGCCCCTCGGGGAAACGGATGATGGGGTGAATCCCGGAAAGCCCCCGAGTCCAGGCGCCGCGCAGGAACTTCGCCAGCACCGTTTCGGACTGGTCGTCGCGGGTGTGGGCCGTGGCCACCGCGTCCACCGCGCCGGAAGCCATGAGTTCGCGAAACCAGCCATAGCGCAGCCGCCGCGCGGCCTCTTCGATGGTCTCCACCGGCTTGCCAGTGGACGGATCGGGTTGGGAGGCTGCAGCTGTGTCCACGCGGGCCTGGTGAAACGGCAAGCCGAGGCGCTCGGCCAGCTCAAAACAAAAGTCCCGGTCTGCGTCGGCTTCCGCTCCGCGCAGGCCATGATGCAGATGGGCCGCGTGCAGCACCAGACCCAGTTCGCTGCTCCGCTCGGTCAAGGCACGCAGCAGGGCGACGGAGTCCGCGCCGCCGGAAAGGCCCACGGCCAGGCGGAGCCCCGGGCTTAGCATGGTCGTATCGAGAGCCAGGTTGGGAGCGCGCACTAGAGGATCATAGCTCCACTCCGGATGAGACTCATTCCGGACTGCAATCGATTCGGCGGTCACGAAGCCGCAAGGGGCAGCCATGGAACAACGCATCAGTATCGTGACCCTCGGTGTCGCAGATCTGGGCCGCAGCCGCGACTTCTACCAGCGTCTCGGATGGACCCCGTCGGCAGCCAGCAACGAGGCCATCATATTTTTCCAGGCCGGAGGAGTGGCCGTCGCTCTCTATCCGCGTGCGGAGTTGGCTAAAGACGCCAACGTGGCGCCGGAGGGCACGGGCTTTTCGGGAATCACCATTGCTTACAACGCTCGCAGCCGTGAGGAAGTGGAAGCCGTGATGGCCGAAGCCCAGGCCGCGGGCGCCCGAATTGTGAAACCGGCGCAAGAAGCTTTCTGGGGCGGTTACTCCGGATATTTTGCCGATCCCGACAACTTCGCCTGGGAGGTGGCCTGGAATCCGTTCTTCTCGATCGCGGAGGACGGGAGCCTCCGGTTATCGCGGTAGGTCCGCAATGGCGAGCGGGCGCCTTCTATACTCACCCCATGCGGGAAACACGTACTGCGACTTTGGCTGATGCAGGTCTGATCGCGTCTCATCGCCGAGCGATGTTCGCCTCGATGGGTGGCTTCGATCCACCGGCGCTCGACCGGGTGCAGCGGGCGTCGGAGCCGTGGACAGCCAGGATGATGGGCGAAGGCAAGTATCTCGGATGGATTCTTTTAGACGACCAGAGGCCGATCGCATCGGCAGGCCTCCTGATCCTCGATTGGCCGCCACATCCTCTCGATCCAACCGGTGAATATCGCGCATATCTGCTCAACGTCTTTGTCGAGCCCCAATACCGCCGCGGCGGCCTGGCGCGCGAACTGGTCGCGCTCTGCCTGGCCGAGGCGGGGCGGCGCAAACTTCGGGTTATCTCGCTGCACGCTTCGAAGGAAGGACGGCCTCTCTATGAGTCTCTGGGTTTTCGGAGCACGAATGAGATGCTCCTGACGGATCCGGGCTAGCTCCGCTGAGCGCCGCTAGTCTCGTGGCGCGATGTATACTCTCCCGGGTATGCAAGTGTTTGCGATTCTCCCCGCAGCGGGCCTGGGCACACGGATGGCCGGTCCGCAACCGAAACAGTTTCTTTTCCTTGATGGCTTGCCCATCCTCATTCACTCCCTGCGGGCCTTTGCCGAAGTGCGGCGGGTGACCGGGATCTGGGTTGCGGTTCGCAAGCCGGAGATGGAGCGCGTGCAGGCCCAGGTGGCTGAGTATGGGTTTGCCGACCGGGTGCAGGTGGTGGAAGGGGGCGACAAGCGCCAGGAGTCGGTCGCCCATGCGCTG
Source organism: uncultured Acidobacteriota bacterium (assembly GCA_963720105.1). Taxonomy (GTDB): domain Bacteria; phylum Acidobacteriota; class Terriglobia; order Terriglobales; family Acidobacteriaceae; genus Telmatobacter. Next base: position 119,184 of record CAVREL010000104.1, read on the forward strand.
TCAGCGCTGCCCGCCGAACCGGACGACATCGTGCTGGTCCACGACGCGGTGCGGCCGCTGATCGACGCGGCCACGATCGAGCGCACCATCGACGCGGTGATCGAGCACGGCGCGGCGATCGTGGGGCTGCCCGCCGTGGACACCATCAAGCAGGTGGAGCGGACCGCGCACGGCGCGCTGATCACGTCGACCATTCCGCGGGAGTTCATCGTGCTGGCGCAGACGCCGCAGGGATTCCGCTACGGGCTGCTGGAGAGCGCGTTCGCCGAGGCCACGGCGGACGGGTTCGTGGGCACCGATGAGGCGTCGGTGGTGGAACGCGCCGGGCATCCGGTCGCCGTGGTACCGGTTCGCAGGTTGAACCTGAAGATTACCCAACCGGGAGACCTGGAGCTGGCCGAGTTCTATCTGCGGCAGCGTGTCCCCGCCGGAGCGCGGAATCTGGGGTAAAGCCCCAACCTGGGGTAAGCTGATCAGGTACAGGCAAATCGACGAATGGATACACGGATCGGATTCGGCTGGGACTCGCATGCGTTCAAGGCGGGCGTCCCGCTGCGCATCGGCGGCATGACGCATCAACCACCCGGAGGGGCTGGCCGGCCACTCCGATGGCGACGTGTTGCTGCACGCGGTGACCGATGCCCTGCTGGGCTCCATCGCCGCCGGCGATATCGGAACCTTTTTCCCGCCCGGCGACCCGCGCTGGAAGGATGCCGACTCCGCCATCTTCATCAAGCTGGCCCGCGAAGAACTGAAGCATGCCGGCTACCAGATCGTGAATATCGACTGCACGCTGGTCCTGGTGGCGCCCAGGATCGGGCCCATGGCCGGCGAGATGCGCTCCCGCGTCGCCGAGCTCCTGGATGTCGACCTGGACCAGGTAAGCATCAAGGCCAAGACGCCCGAAGGCCTGGGACTCGACCATGTGGCCCAGTGCCACGCTGTGGCCCTGGTGGAGCACGCCCTCGACGAAGAGGACCTGAAGAGCATGAGCGCCATCGTCGAAAGCCAGCGCCAGCTCGAAGACGTGGTCGACGACCTGTTGGCTTCGGTGCACGGCGTGCCGAAGAAGAAAATCGTGACGGTGTACGATACCGAGGACATCACGTAAAAGCAGTGGTCAGTGATCAGTGATCAGTGGTTAGTGATCAGAGCCTCCGCGCCTCAACATTGTGGATTTCTGCTGCCGCGCAGATGGCAGGCAACCGCTTGGAGATCGAATCTGTCCGCCTCATTCTGAATCTCAAGTCTGAACCCTGCTTGATCGGAGACATTGGATGATCCGGCGCTCGCCTGCAGTATTAGTCCTCGGATTGTTCTGCATTGCACCCCATACAGGAAGTTCTCAATCCCCGGACTGGCGCACGCCGGCGGAAATCAGCGATTACCGCACCACGCCGGACTATGCCGCGACGGTGGTGTACCTGGAGCGGATCGCCGCCGCGGCGCCTGGACAGGTGCGCATCGAGAACTTCGGGAAGACGGGTGAAGGGCGGGACTTGAAGATCGTGATCGCTTCCAAGGACGGCGTGTTCGATCCGGCTGCGATTCACACCTCGGGGCGCGCCATTCTGCTGGTGCAGAACGCGATTCATGCGGGCGAAATGGATGGCAAGGATTCGTGCCTCGCGCTGCTGCGCGATATCGTTATTACCAAGACCCGGGCCGCGCTGCTGGATCATGTCGTTTTCGTCTTCATCCCGGTGTACAACATCGACGGCCACGAGCGGCGCTCGGCCTATAACCGCATCAACCAGAATGGGCCGGAGATCGCGGGCTGGCGCGGCAACGGCACCAACAACAATCTGAATCGCGACTACATGAAGGCCGATACGCCCGAGACGCGGGCGTTCCTGAAGATGTTCCACCGCTGGATGCCTGACTTTTTTGTCGACGACCATGTCACGGATGGAGCGGATTTCCAGTACGATGTCACGTTCTACGCCGACGCGACGCCCGACGTGAACCCGGGCATCGCGCATTGGCTGGGCGACGAAGTTTCACCCGAGCTGGAGCGGCAGGTTGACGCGGCCGGGCATCTCGCTTTTCCGTCGCTAATCGACCTCAAGGACGAAACCGATCCGGCCAAGGGCCTGGTTGCGTTCGGCAACCCGCCGCGCTTTTCCACCGGCCAGATGATCCTCGAGAACCGTCCCGGCCTGCTGGTCGAGATTCATATGCTCAAGGACTACAAGACGCGCGTGACCGGCAACTATGAAATTCTGCGCGCGCTGCTGGAAGTCCTGAACCGCGACGCGGCGAAGCTGATCGCCCTGAACAAGGAAGCCGATGCGGCAGCCGCCCGGCTGGGCGCCCATCCGCTGAGCAACGAGAAGTTTCCGCTCGCGCTGGGCATGAGCAACGACACCACGCCGGTGGTGTTTCATGGGTACCAGTTCACCCGGGCGCTGAGCGAAATCTCCGGCACCATGTGGATCAGCTTCACCCACGATTCATGGAATGTCACTCTTCCGCTCGCCAGCGCCGATAAAGTCGTGACCACGACGACCCCTCCCGCGGCTTACATCATCCCGCCGCAATGGACGCACGTGATCGACGTGCTGGCCGCGCACGATGTGGCGATGCGCCGGACCACCGCGCCGTGGACCGGCAAGGTGGAGCGCTACCGGTGCAGCGGAATGGAATGGCAGGGACCGCCGTTCGAAGGCCGCCATCCCATCTTTGCGGGCGAAGGCGCGGGCGGCGAACCGGGCCGCTTCGGCCAATGCACGCTGGCCACCGAAGAGATGACCTTCCCGGCGGGCTCGGTGGTCGTCTCGCTCAATCAGCGCCTGTCGAAGGTCGCTATTCACTGGCTGGAGCCCGAGGCGCCTGACTCGGCGGTCCGCTGGGGCTGGTTCGATTCCATCTTCGAGCAACGCGAGTATGGCGAGGCGTACGTGCTGGAGAAGCTGGCACGCGAGAATCTGGCCAAAGACCAGGCGCTCAAGACGGAATTCGAACACCGTGTCCAAGCCGATCCGCGATTCGCCGGCAGCCCCCGGGCGCGCCTGGAATTTTTCTACGACCGCTCGCCGTGGGGACTTGCGAACCGGGTGGGAGAGTATCCTGTCGGCCGGCTTCTCTCGCTGGACGGCGTACCGGTGCAGTAGCGGATGCCTGAGTGGTTTCCCACCCTCGCGACCGACCACCTCACGGACGAAGACCTGTCCGTGGGGGCGCCGGAAAGTCGCGAGGATGGGGCAACGGGAGTGTTTGTATCTTGCTAGTGCAGGCCGCCGCTAATAGGGTCATTTACTCATGCCCCGCAGTTGGGTTGAATTTGAAGAAGAGGCGTGCCTCAGGGGCTAAAGCCCGGCTCATTTCGGGCCGTTTTACGGCACGACTGAAGTCGTGCCCTTTCAAAACCGCCCAACACACGGCGTTTTTCCGCAGCCTGTGAAGTCGTGCCCTTTCAAAACATAAACGACCATCTGTGCGGCGGACACCACTAGGACTTCAACTCTACGGCGATTAATTCAAACGGCGAGTTGCTCAGGTTTTCGGGGGCGTGCTCGATGCTGTCCATGTATCGGACGTCCCCGATCTTGCCCTCCATTTCAATCGCTTGACCATCGGCGAGGACATGCCGGCTGTGATGCGGAGAAAGGAATATGCCCACCAGAGGCGGGTGGCGGTGCATGGGTGATTTCTCATGCGGTCCATATCGAATGCGAAGCACCCTGACCTTCTCGTTTTCGAATTCAACGGAGTAGTGGTGGGGATCGATCGCGAGCGGATCGGGGGCAGTGGTCTTTTCTGAAACTACTGGGGCCATAGGGGACCTCCTTCGTGCGCCCAAGTATAGTCCGCGCTGCGATCTTGGCAAGGAGAGAAATTCAGGCCGATGATTTAGCCGGATGATGAAAAAGGGTGAGAAATCCTGGGATGGCGACGCCCGGTTAACGTTTTCACACCTTTCAGTGCGCAACCTGGCCGACGCGGCGCGCAATGCCAACCAGTGGCGTAGTTGCATGGCGCGCCCAACCCCGGCCAATGGTCCGGGGCCTTACGAACTCTTCGTCCAGAAGAGCGCTTTGGATCGGTGCGACGCGGTATCGAACTTTGCCCTTGTTGCTATTTACGAGGCTTTGCCGCGCAGGGCCTGCTCGGCCTGGAACCAATCCTCGGCGTCATGTCCATGCTGCCGTCCACGATCATTCCACAGCTGATGAGCAAGCCGCGCAACCTCTTCGCGGGAGATTTCGCGGTTCACCGTCAACTGCTCGCGCGTCACCGTGATCTCGGTAACGTTCGAGGGGGTGTCGGCGGCCTTCTTTTTGGCTGCGGTCTTACGCGGCTTGGGGGCGGTGGTCGCTGACTTTGTCTTTTCTGCCATTTTCTTTAGGTCTCCTTGGAATTTGCGTAATCAAGTTGCCGTATGAGTAACGGTATCGATGAGAGCAAGCGCAGGAATTCCACGCTCGTATTTAACCCTTTTGGATTATCGTTTTACGTCTTTCCCAAAAGACGTACCCAGTTCCGCGTTCAACTCAACCTACCTGCACAGCGCTTGGGAACGCGAAAAAGTGAACCCCGGAAGGGAGCAGCAGCCGGGAAGTCCTGCTTCTGGATTTCCGGTTCAGCCCATCCCCGGTGCGGACACCGGACCCAGCGGATACCGTCGCCTGCACCTTCACTTACAGGATACTAGTTCGTCAATACGCTTCCCAAGCGTAATCGTGAGCAGAGAATCCCGGGCCTAACCGGCTGATGAAAATAAATGGCTTAGAAGATGCGGCTGGATCCGGCATCTCGTAATGTGAACCGGGAACGAGCCTCGAAACGGCGGGGCCAGGGACGCGCCGGGTATGCGATGATGCTTGCTGGTTCCGGGGCTGGATGGCCACGGGCCTGAACACAAAGGAGCAAATGGGATGGCTTTTGCGGTGGCGCCGCCCAAGACGGGTCAGGACGACAGCACTCCCCTTTTTCCCAAGCACAACATGGCGGCCTTTCTGCTGGTGACGGGACTGTTTTTCCTGTGGGGAATCGCCAACAATCTCAATGACATCCTCATCCGGCAATTCATGAAGTCATTTGAGATCAGCCGCTTGCAGGCGGGCCTGGTGCAATTTGCGTTTTACATCGGTTATTTTGTGTTTTCCATCCCCGCCGCCCTCACCATGCGCCGATTCGGTTACAAGAGTGGGCTGGTCACCGGCCTGCTGCTCTACGGGGCAGGAACGTTTCTGTTTTGGCCCGCCGCCATGGTGGGCAGCTACTGGCTCTTTTTGATTGCGCTGTTTGTAATTGCCAGCGGCCTGGGGTTCCTGGAGACGGGGTCGAATCCCCTGATCGCCCAGATGGGCGAACCGGAGAGCTCGGTGCGCCGGCTCAACTTTTCCCAGGCATTCAATCCGTTCGGCTCGGTCGGCGGGGTGCTCATCGGGACGGTGTTCATCTTTTCGGGCGTCGAATTGACGGGCTCCCAGATCGCGCAGAAGAAGCTGGAGGGGACCTACGCGGCCTACCTGCGCACTGAGACGCTTCGCGTGGTTCCGCCTTACATGGTGATCGGTGCGGTGGTGCTGTTTTGGGCCTTCCTGATCTGGCGCACCCAGTTTCCGGCGGTGGCCGTAAGCCGCTCGGACTCGGGCGAGCCGCAGGGGAGTTTCCGCAACCTGCTCCACTATCCGCACTTCCTGCTGGCGGTGCTGGCCGAGTGCTGCTACGTGGGGGCCCAGGTGAGCACCTGGAGCTACTTCATCCAATACGTACAGGACTATACGCACCTGCCGGAAAAGACGGCGGGGTATCTTCTCACCGGGAGCCTGGCCGGCTTCGGGGTGGGACGGTTCTTTTCAAGCTGGGCCATGAAGCGGGTTCATCCGGGAACGTTCATGGGCTTGTTCGCGATTATCAACGTGTTCCTGGTGACGACCGGAATCGTATTGCCGGGCTGGGTGGGCATGTGGTCCATCTTTCTGACCAGCTTCTTCATGTCGCTGATGTTCCCTACCATTTTCGCACTTGGATTGCGCGACCTGGGGCCGAATACCAAGCTGGGGGCATCGCTGCTGGTGATGTCGATTATCGGGGGCGCCCTGTTCACGCTGGCGCTGGGGCTGGTGTTCCGGGAAACAAAAAGCATGGCCCTGGCCATGCTGGTGCCGCTGGCGTGCTACCTGTGCGTGGGATATTACGCGTTCTGGGGGAGCAGGCTTGCGGCGCGGGTGCCGGCGCATCTGTAAGTCCATCCCACCTTAGAGGACAAAACCGTCCGCGAAGGTGGTGCACCCCGAGGGGTTCGTGGTTTCCCGCCTTCGCGACAGAAAAAAGTCGCGAAGACGGGGCACGGAAACCTTGTTGCAGGACTTCCCACCTTAGAGGACAAAAACAAAGACGGCCACCCCAAGGAAGAAGACCTGTCCGTGGGGACCCCGGACGTCGCGAAGGTGGGGCACCCCGGAGTGACCCGTTCGTCACTTCCCGGTTGCAGCTGTTCACCATCGACCCGATCATGGGGCTGGCAGTTCCGTCTAATAACTGCTGTCCGGCTTCTTCAGGTCCCCGCCATGAACGATTTCAGCTATTCCCTGCGCATGATGCGCAGGTCCCCACTCTTCACCCTTACCGTGGCGCTGACGATGGCTCTTGCGATCGGCGCCAACATCACCATGTTCAGCGTGGTGAATGCGGTGATCCTGCGCCCCCTCCCCTTCCGCGGCGCTGACCGCATCGTCCAGGTATCGGAGAAGAACGACAAGCTGCACCTGCCCAGCTTCGGCTCCTCAGTCCTGAACTTCCTTGACTGGCGCGAGCAGGCCCAGTCCTTCCAGGAGCTGGGAGCGCTCGGATTCGGCACCTACACGCTTACCGGATCGGGCGATCCCGAGCAGATTACGGGAAATCCCATCAGCCCCGCGCTGATCCGCGCGCTGGGCATAACGCCCATCGCCGGACGCGCCTTCAACGACAGCGAAGAGAAGCCCGGCGGAGCACCCGTGGCCATGATTGGCGAGGGCCTGTGGAAGCAGCGCTTTGCCTCCGACCCCGCGCTGATCGGACGCACCATCACTCTGAACGGCACCGCCACCACCGTTGTGGGCATCGCGCCGGCCAGCCTGAATCTGATCTCCGGCGGCGACGTGTACACGCCCCTGACCATCGATCCCGCCAACGAGATCCGCCTCAATCATGTCGTGATCACGTTCGGGCGGCTCAAGCCACGCGTCTCGTTCAATCAAGCCCAGGCGGAGATGAACGCGGTGTCCGCCCGCATGGGACTCCAGCACCCGGAGATTCGCGACTGGGGAATCCGCCTGATCACCCTCAACGAGACGTTCGTCAGCCCGCAATTGAAAACCGGCCTGCTTATCCTTCTCGCCGCCGTGATGTTCGTGCTGCTGATCGCCTGCGCGAATATCGCCAACATTCTCCTGTCGCGGTCCGTGTCGCGGCGCGCGGAAATCGGCATGCGCAGAGCCATGGGCGCCACCCGCCGGCGCCTCATCCGCCAGATGCTCACCGAAAGCCTGGTCCTCTGTTCCGTGGGCGGCCTCGCGGGCCTGCTCATTTCCATCCCCGCAATCCGGTTACTGAATCGCATGCTGCCTCCCACCACGCTGCCCCTTCCCGTGGTCGACATGGACCCGCGCATTGCCGCCTTCGCGGTCGCGATTACCCTGATCACGGGAGTTCTGTTCGGTCTCGCCCCGGCCTGGCAAGGCTCTCACGGCGATGTGTCGCACCTGATCCGGCAAGGCGGACGGGGCGTTGCCGGCGGCAGCACACGCCTTCGCAACACGCTCGCCGCCTTCGAACTCGCCCTGGCCACGGTGCTGCTTATCGGCGCCGGCCTCCTCATCCGCAGCCTGGGCAAACTGGAAAGCGTGTCCCTCGGCTTCTCCTCCCACGGCCTGATCACGTTTCAGCTCAGCCCGCCAACCGCAAAGTATCCGGTGATCGGGAAAGCGCCGCGGTTCTATCGCAGCCTGCTCGACTCGCTCCAATCCATCCCCGGCGTGAAGGGCGCGTCCACTTCCAGCGGCATCCCGTTTGGAGCGGGGGGTTACAGCACCCATCCGATGTTCACCACCGGGCCGTCCATCCTGCCGCCCTCCACTCTGATTCCGGTGGATTGGCGCACCGTCAGTCCCGGCTACTTCAAAACCATGAACATTCCGCTGCTTCGCGGCCGCGACTTTACCGATGCGGATGATGACAAGGCGCCCCACGTCCTCATCATCAGCCAGGGCACGGCAAAAGCATTCTGGGGCGACGCTGATCCCATCGGCCGAACGTTGAACCGCTCCGCCGATCCCAAAACTCCGTTCACCGTCATCGGCGTGGTGGGCGACGTACGCGATACGGCTCTCAACCAGGAGGCGCCGGAGATGTACTATCCCCTGGCCGCGCGAGCCTCTGCACTTACCGACGTCGTCGTGCGGACCGATCAATCACCCGGATCGCTTCTGCCCGCCGTTCGCCAGAAAATCGCCGAGCTCGATCCCCAGCTCGCGCTGGCCAACATCCGCACCATGGACGAATGGGTGACGAACAGCGCCGCGCAGCCGCGTCTGAATACCGTGCTGCTTTCGGTCTTCGCGGCGATTGCGTTGCTGATCGCTTCGATAGGAATCTATGGCGTTCTTGCGTATTCAGTAAGCCAGCGGACGACCGAGATCGGTTTGCGCATGGCGCTGGGAGCCACGCCCGCCGATGTTCTGCGACTCATCGCCGGGGAGGCGCTGCGCGTGACCGTGGCAGGAATTGCGGTTGGGCTGCTGGGCGCCATCGCGCTGGGAAAGGTGCTGTCAGGGTTGCTGTATGAAGTTGCAGCTCGGGACGTGGCAACCTACGGCGCGACCGCCGCGGTGTTGACGGTGGTTGCGCTGGCGGCGTCGATGATTCCCGCGTTGCGGGCCGCGCGCGTCCATCCCATGGTGGCGTTGCGGCATGAATGACCAGGCTGGCGCATCAGGAGTAGATGGGAACTGAGCCAGCCTTGACGGTTACAGCCGGCAACGAAAGATGGCACCGTCGGGTTCGTGGTTTCCCGCCTTCGCGACAGAAGAAAATCGCGAAGACGGGGCACGGAGTTTTTGTTTCTTACGCGGACATTTTTAATCCTGAGAACTTGAGGGAAAGGAGCGAGCGGATCTGGTTGAAGGCGTATTCGGCCAGGCCGGTGTTGCCGCTTTTCCAATCCATTGCCAGAACGCGAAGCTGATAGTACATGGCCAGAGCCGGCAGAGCATCGGGGGGAATCTCGAACCGGCGACAGTGCGCCTGGACCAGAGGATGGCTTTTCAGCGTCTGCCACACATTACCCGGGCCGTTGAACAGAGCGTCCTGAATATAGAAGTAGCGGAAGACGTCCTGGCAAGGCAGGCTGCGCAGCACTGCCCACTCCCAGTCAATAGCGCCGGTGCGGCCGCCGGGCAGGCGTTTCAGGTTCCAGGGGGCGAAGTCGCGGTGCTCGACGAACGCGGGAAGGGGCCGATCATAATCGAGGAACTCCAGCGCGCGGCCGAGGATCTCCCGGTCGAACGGCAGATCGGAGGTCTCAAGTTCGGCAGCGATCGACGGGCGGTGGCCGAGGACCCGAACCGTGGCCCCGGGCACGGCGAGACTGGAAAGCATATCCATATGCGCCGGGGTCATCGCCCGGCCGACGGGCTCGCCCTCGAGCCACGTCTGGGCAGCGATGCCGCGGTCTTCATCCCGAAAAAGGGTCCGGGGATGGTAAACACCTTCGCCCAACTGCCCCAGGACTTCGGCTTCATTAAGAATGGCCTGCCTTCCACCCTCGCCGAGCGGGACCTTCGCAGCCGCGCTGCATTGCCGATCGGCGCCGAAAAAGATCGTCGCCTTCCGGCTGTGCGACGGATTGCCGACGTGCAGAACGAGCGTCCGGCCCGGTTCGAAACCTGCGAGACGTTGCCGCCAATACAAAAAATTGATGGGCACGCGACTGCCGATCACGCCCGGGAGCCGGGAGAGCGCGCCGAGGGCGGACGCCTTGACCACCGCGCTCCAGCGCAGCCGGGTGCTTATCTTGAAGGGACGCCAGCTACTGAGCATCGTAGCCGCGGGCTTGGGATCGCCGATCACGATCCAGCGGGGCTCGGTTCCCTGGGGGATGACGCAGACCTGGATATCGATCCGGCCCGGTGCGCCGCCACTCGACGGAAACGCTTTGGCGAGCACCTCGGCCACCGTGAGGGAACCGGATGTTTCGCGCCTGCTTACCATGGCTGTTTTGATGCGGCGGACGCCTGGGACATGCCAAGCCGACATTCCCACCTTAGCTCGACCTTTCGGTCTCGGGAAGGTGGGGCACCCGGCGGCCAAGGTGTTCGAGGATGGCGGCCAACACATCGTGGATGACGTGCTCGGCGGGCTGGGCTGCATTTACCACCACCGCCGAGGGAAGGGTGCGCGCCAGTTCGAGATATGCGGTTCGCTGGCGGGCGGCTTCGGCCGGCGGCACTTCCTTTTTGCGCGACCGCAGCACCTCAGGAGGCGCATCCAGAAGGATGACCAGGTCAGGTCTCGGCGAGAGGCGCGCGGCCGCACGAAGCAGCCCGGGCGGCCCTCCATAGCGGATGCGCTTGCTATCGACCAGCAGATCGTATAAACAGCGATCGAAGAGCACCAGTTCTGTACGGATGACGCCGGGCAGAATCCGAGCCACGTAGCCGAGCAGGTAATCGAGCCAGAGGTCGAGAACCTTGGCGACGGAAGCCACAGTTCCGCGCGGCGGCAGGCCATGCGGGTCTGTCACGGGCCCCTGGTTCAACGGCCGGCGGCCGATCAGGCGGGGACGCAGATGAAAACAGCGAACGGTGCGGAATGAGGGGGCAAACTCGCGCGCCACGGCGTTCAGGAGCATGGATTTGCCCGCGCCATCGGGACCTATTAAGGCAATCCAGCAGCCGGTGGGCTGCACGATGCGCCTTAGCACATGGAACGCATTGCCTGGAAAAGCCTTGAGCCTTTCCGCAAATCCTTCTCTGCGGCTGCGCAGCATGGCGGCGCGAAACGGCTCGATGGAGTGGTACATCTCCGCCCAGTCGTTGGACGACGCCATGCGGACGATCGCCGATCCCTCCGGACCGCGGCAGAAACGGGCAATCATGCGGCCGCACTCGATGCGGTCCTCGATGTAAAGCCGGTGCAGGCGGTAGCCGTGCTCGCGGTCGAAGCTGCGCTTATTCAGCCGCTTGATGAGCGAATAGGCGAACTCGTGCGCGGTGGAAGGAATATAGAATCCGCTGGGATGGAGACGCCGTGCGGCCAGGACTTCCTTGGCCGGCAGCCAGCGGCGGCCGAAATGGCGGTAGTCGGCCGCGCAGTCGGGCTGGACGATGGTGAGCGCCTGCCCGAGGAGCGAGCCGAGAAAGTAGGCGCGCCCGGTCAGTTCGTGATCGATGACCTGGAAGAGCCGCGTGCCGGTCTGGCGGGCGACCTGCTCGATGATCCGCGGCATGCGGTCGAAGTCTTCCTGGCCGACCATGAAGTCGATGTCAGTATCGAAGCTGTCAGGCAGGCGCTCGTAGCCGGCGAGGATGCAATACGACTTGCACCGGGTCGATAGAGCATCCAGAAGAACCCGCGCCACGTTGGCCTTCACATCAACGTGCGCAGGCGCCGTGCGGCCGGATTCCACGAGGTTTGGGGAAGTCAAGGAACGCTACCTCTTTTGAAATCCTTTTAGCTGATCTTACATTGGCGGACCTGCTAAAAAACCCGATATGTGAAGCCCACGCTGACCCCGTTTGGCTTCATCATGCCGGAGGCGCCCGGTATGCCCGAGGCCTGAGGCCAAATCTGATATTCGTAGTCGGCGCGCAGCCGCCAGCGCGACGTGAGCGTCAGGTCCGCCCCGCCACCGGGGGCCAGCACGAAATAGCGCCCGTAAGCGAGGTGGTTGGGAAACTCCACGATGCCCTCACCAATCAACCCCTTCACATATGGATGCAGCCGGGGGTGAGCTAACAACGTGATTCGATACACGGGACCGGCAAGGTAGTTGTATTCGGCGAAGCCGCGCGACGCATTCAAGGTGAGCCAGCGGCCCTCAATCTGGCCGGCCACGCGGTCCCAGATGAGGGGCGCGAAATTGACTTGTCCGACGGCTCCCATCAGCTTGTATCCGCTATAGGCAGCGTCGAAGTAGCTGTAGGAACCGCTGAGGGTGAGTGCATCCGGCGCAGCCTCGGCGGAGTAGACGGCTTGTGCAGCTGCAAGCGCCGGCATAGCGCACAAGGCAGCGACGATCAGAAACCGTTGCAACACGGTGAAACTCCTGAGATGGAGATGGCCTTCCCCGGGCGGAACGCGCGGCGCCCGGAAATAGTTTGCCCGATCATACCGGGTCTGACAGGAGCCAATGATGTTCCGGGACAAAGAACTTTCCAGCGGCCTCGACGGGATCAGGTTCCTTCTTACAAGGGCAAGTCGATCACGTACAGTCTTCCGTCGCCGACATTGCATGGCGAGTACAGGCAGTTGAACTTCCTGGTGGTGAACGCGAGCCCGCTGGTTCCATCGATCGAGTTGTTCCAGTGGACCAGATGCTGTGGTATTCCTTCCACCTGGTAAAGGTCCAGGGACGGCCCGGGAGTCGCCAGTGTGGCGATGTCGAATGTGGAGACAAAGTATTCCAGCTCATTCGGATCGGCGCTCGGGTGGGATACGAAATAGGCGTGTCCGCTGGCTGGAACTGTAGCACTGCCGTTAATTTTCCATCCGGACCTGGCGGAAATGGCGGCGAGAATATTACTTTTCAAGGCGGCAGCATCTTTTCGGAGCTCAGGGTAGGGTTTAGGAACAACGGTGGCGAGCTGAACATCGACGGTATGTCCATCGACGGACTAAGTGACGCAGCCATCATAAATCTCAATGGAGCCGTGAGGGTCTACAATACACACATCGAGTATTTCGCACCGATCAAGACTTCGCCGCTGGAGATCGAGGGTGGATGTAACGCTTGGACATTCATCGACCTTAGCGGCGGTCTGATTCAGAGCGATACGGGAATTACGAACGTTCGCAGTACGATAGACATTGAGGCCTTCCAGTATCTGCGGCGGTTCTGGCCCGTGGGTAAGTCTGCAGAAGGTTTTCTTCGCCGGACTCAATCCTAGTTCTGGATGCGCAAGAGGGGCCGGCTGTACTTGCGTTACAGGTACCTCACCGGCCAGTGGGGCCGGAATCGGGCAGGTCGTGATTTCCTTGAGCACCGACGGTTCGGGAGGCGGCACGATGGCCGCCGCACACCTACCCTAGAGTCTGCAAGGTAGCCGGCTCAGTCTTGCGGGGAAGAGGCCCGTTGTGACTTAGGGAAGGGGGGTGAGGGGTGGGGCGGCTACGAGGTTTACCTTGCGGCTCCGGCGGGCGGGTAGGAAGGGAATGGTGTATCGCCGTTGCGGACTCGCTCGATCATTCGAGTTGTGCTTTGTCCATCGAGCATCGGCGAGTAGACGACGCGTCCGCCGTATGCCTCGACGAACTCTTGTCCATCGACCGTCGAGTTGAGGAAGTCCTCACCCTTGACCAGGATAGTCAGGGCGCACTGCTCGAATAGTGTCCTCTGCGCGAAAACCATCGAAAACGACAACGTAATCTACTATCTCCAACGCTGCGAGAAGGCGCGCCCTTTCAGCGGCTTTGCATACCGGGCGTTCCGGACCTTTGAGCTGGCGAACACTCTCGTCGCTGTTCAGCGCGACGACCAGAACGTCGGCTTGAGAGCGTGCGAAGCTTAGCGTTTGCAGATGGCCGGTATGCAACAGATCGAAACATCCATTGGTGAAAGCGATCCGTCGTCCACGCATTCGATCACGATCGACGGCGTCGACCGAGCTCCGCGATCGGCAGTATTTTTCGCTCAAATATATCTTCGCGCGGCGAGGGATCGCTCGAGAGCCGCACGCGAGATCACTTCCGCACCGTGAAGTGATACCTCGATGCCGGCCGCGGCGTTGGCAAAGAAGGCAGCCGAAAGGAGGGACTCGCCCGCAGAGGCAAAGAAACCGAATACAGTAAGACTACATCGCCAGCTCCGGTCACGTCATACACATCGCGGGGAGTCGTAGGAACATGATGTCCTTGACCGTCGCGTTCCAAAAGATACATACCGTCGCGATCGAGCGTTATCAGGCATGCTTTAAGGTCTAGTTGTTCGACTAACAGCTCGCGGCCGCATGCCAGCCCGCTTCGCCATCGAGGCGGATTCCAGTAGCCCTCTCGGTTTCGAAACGATTGGGCGTGATGACGGTTGCGCCTCGATATATTGAGAAATCGTCGGTGAGGCGCGGATCGACGACTACCGGTGTTCCGCGATCGCCGGCGCGTTCGATCAAAGCTCGTAGGAGCCTTGGGGTAAGCACACCCTTGTTAATGTCCGATACCAGTACGCCATCCACTCGCTCGACTTCCACCTCCAGTCGATCTATTAATGACTGTTCAGCGGCGAATGCCAAAGGACGAGCTTCCTCCTCGTCGACTCTGAGTAACTGCTGGGTCGCTCGATTGGCTGATTGAACGGATCCTAAGAAGCGTTCCTTTACCGTCGTTGGCCGTAAGGGATCGATAACTATTGATAGGGTATCGATCTCAGCGCGTTTAGCATTTGGCACAACAGTTGGCCGCTCCTGTCCGCACCAACGACGCTAAGTGCTATCGGTGAAGCACCCAGGGCCCGAAGTCCGCACATCACGAAGCCAGCGTTTCCAGGTCTTTCTTCGCGTTTGCGCACCTTCAATACGGGAACGGGAGCTTCAGGGGAAACGCGCTCGACCTCGCCCGATACATATCGATCAAGGATAACTTCTCCTGCAACTAACAACCGCAACCCTCTGGGCTGCGGAAGTGCGTTTATTGGATGGTTCGTCACTCTCATTGGCAAATTACCGCGGGTCGGAAGTCCACTCATGAAATCTCCGCTCGAGCTAACGGTTCGCATCAACAGTTCGCAAGCAACTCGGTCTAGAACCGAACGGGATGCGGGCCAGGTGGGCCAGGATGCGGGCAGCGGGCGACGACCAGTTTGAGCGCGACTGCGAGGCGATGCGCCAGGCGTGGTTGAAGACCCATCCCCTCGATCCGGTCGCGCAACTCGCCAACGCGGTGTCCGGCGCGGTCGCGCGGCCAGCTGCACCGCCAGCACCGCTACCGGCACGCGGCAGGCGGGTGCAGGGACGTTTCCCGGACGGCAGGCCGGTGCCCGCGGCGTTCAAGAGGGCCGTGTACGAGAACTACGAGCTGGTGAAAGCCGCTCACCGGGCCGAGGCCGAGAACGAGCTCCGATCCGCCTACTACCGCGGCGAGATCGACCAGCAGGAGCTACCCGACCGGCTGCTGATGCTGAACAGCGCGCGGCCGGGCGGCCCGTCACCGATGATCCGTCAGCTGTACGGCCTGGACTAATCCGGCTGTTCCATCCGGGTGTTCCAAGTGACCCCGCTGGGGGCGAGATGGAACACCGGATTGGAACACGTTCGCGCGCCTACCCTGCCTGATACCTCATACCCCTATAGGGTGTGTGGCATGGCAGTTGCAGACGACATCACTCGCCTTACCGCGATCTTGGTCCGGCAGGTCCAGGGCGGCCACGCCGCGCTCCTGCGGCAGCAGCGGGGCCTCAGCGCCAGCTCCATCGGGAAGGCGGCGGGCTGTACCGCCGAACAGATCTACAGCTGGGAGTCCGGTACGTCGATGCCGACGACTCAGCAGGCGCTGGCGTGGCTCACCTCGTTGCACGAGATGGCCCCCAGCTCCATCGTCGCCATGAACCGGTCGGCCGCGGCCGACGCGAAGCGGGCGATGATCGAGCAGGACGGCCGGACGGCGGAACAGCCGGTGGACTGGTGAGCGCCGTCGACGCCTTCACCGCGGCGATGGCCGACCAGGCCGAGGCCTGGAGGTCGGTAACTCACCCGCCAGCACCGGAGGTCAAGCCGATGGCCAACACGATCACACTCGAATGCGGGCTAGACGGGGCCGACCGGAAGGCGATCGCCGACTATCTACACGAAACTGCCAGCCGGACGGCCACGGTACACACTCCGCTCGGCGAGCTGGTCGGCAGTCTCATCGACGCCATCGCCGGTAAGATCACCGCGGCGCCCGGGGCGGTCACGGTGAAGGTTGCCCGCCTGGACGCCGACGAGCGGATGATGGTGCGGCGCGTGCTCTGGAGCGCCACCGACCGCGCCAGGTCCGGGCTGACCGACACAAGCGGCCCCGTCCGGGACGGCATGGAGCGCCTGACCGGGCAGTGGGGCGACCAGATCGGGTATGACGCCAGGCCGGCCTGGACGGGGCCCCGGAACAAGTGGAACGAGCCGGGCTCCGGCCTGCCACGGTCCATAGCCGCCGGGGACGACGGCTGGAGATTAGATGTGCCACCGGCTCCGTCATCTCCTCTAGGGCCGCGGCCGGTGTGCATGGGACGGCCCGCCACCCGGTTCTATCCCAGTTGACGGGTGGCGGGCCGTGACCCCTTGCTCAACTCCTCAATGAACAGGAAGCGATCATGTCGGCACTAGCGAAGCCCATCACCCACCCGCTGTTCTTCGCCGCGTACACCCTCACCGACGCGTCCACCATCCTGGTCGACGCGTCGAAGGGCAACTACTTCACCGTGACGCTCGCCGCCAGCGGTCACACGCTCGGCAACCCGAGCAACGCCATCGACGGGATGACGTTCGTCCTCGACGTGATCCAGGGCGGATCCGGTAGCAACACCCTCAGTTACGGGTCTCAGTACAAGTTCGGGACCACTTACGCCTCGCCGACGCTGACCACCACGCTCGGCGCGACGGACAAGCTCACGTTCGTCTACAACGCGGCGGCCACCAAGTGGCGCTGCACCGATATCGCGCTCGGCTTCTGACTCAGGCGTCCCGGTAGCTACCGCTTCGCTGACCGCATCAGGTTAGCGACGACCCGGCGATCAACCCGCGAGACAAGCTCCGGGTCGTCCCGCAGCTCGTCCAGCAGCGCGCGGATGATGTCGGAACCGGCGACGCCCGGCCAGATGACGCCGAAGCTCTTCAGGTACGCATGGCGCTCGCGGTCGAGGTCGAGCGTGAACCTGACCGGCTTCTCCGGCCGGGGATGCAAATCCGTCTGCGCCAGACGGATTTCAGGTGTGGCTGGCTCAGCCTGGTTGGCGCCGATACCGCGCTGCAGGCCGCTGACGGCGCTCGGCCGCTTGGGCGGCCGGGACGGCAAATCCGAACGGCCTGTTCGGATTTCGGCCTCGGGAGGCGGCGCGGGATCGGCCCTCGGCGCCGGACGCGGCGTGCTGGCCTGCCCGGGCCGGGCCTTGCCGGTCATCAGCTCAGCGGCGGTCGGCCGCCTGGCCGGGCTCACCGGCGCAACCACTCATCGCGGTCCGGGTACGACTCGAAGGTGAGCCCGTGGCCCTTCAGGACCCGCCGGGCGCGGTGCCTGTCTGTGTGCAGGCCGGTGATCACCACGGGGTCATCGCCCGACACGGTGAGGCTGCCGACCGCCTTCGCTTCCACGAGCACGTAGACAACCTCAGTTGAGGTCAGCTTCATATCGGTCATCGCTGACCACTCCCTCCGCACGACGGGCAGGTACGCGGGGTGCAGGTGTGCGGCCCCTTGCAGTTGCAGTTGCTGGCCGGGGCGATGCCGCCGCCGCCGCAGGTTCCGCAGGTGTTCTTAGCCATGCCACCAGCGTACCGTAATTAAGTGCAGTAGTTAAGTACCGTACCTAAGTTACTTGGTTAAGGTATCTGGCCACCTCCAGCGCGAACGCCGGGCCGTCGTTCAGGCTGATCCAGCCCAGCCCGCGCGGCAGGCGTTTGGCCCGTCTGCGGACCTTCCGGTACTGCCTCGGCCGGTACGCCTTCACCAGCTGCGCACCGGCCAGCCCGATCACGTCGGGATAGGCCGACTCAAGGTGATGGCCGCCGTCATACCGAGGCGGCCGAACCTCGCGGGTCACGTCCTGAGCGGCAGCCCACCGCCGCATGACCCGGGCGGCCATCGTGGCGGCCTGCGGGGTGACCTCCACGGCCCTGGCGCAGCGCTGGAGGCCCCACACGCCCCAGAACCGGCCAGGACCCTTGCCGCGGTCGCACCACTCGGCGGGTACCTGGTTCTGGTACTCCTTCGCGGCGTACAGGCCATGCTTGGAGAAGTAGACCGCGATCCGGCGCGGATCACGGGCGCGGAGTCCAGCGGCGTAGTCGACGCCGGTCCCGGCCAGCTCGTGCCGTCGGCGCTCCTCCGGATCCGGATGATCGACCACCTCGGCCCATGCCTCCGACACCCACTCGCGGAACTGCCTTCCCTCCGAGGTCCGGCCATCGGGAACCACCGTGTAGAACGCCACGTGCGGCGCCCCGCGAGCCTGGAACTCCAGCTTCCAGATGGCCAGCACCGGCAGGCCCCACACACGCTCCCAGCGCTTCCGGAAGGCCTTCATGTGCTTCTTGACCGTCTTGCCGTCCGGGGCGACCGTCAGCCAGTCACCGGGGTAGGTGAGCGTCACCATGGCCGGGATACCGCTCCGCTCCAGGAGCGGCCCGTAGTCGAGCTCACAGAACGCGCGGAACATCCGGGACCGAGACTTGCGCGACCACTCGGTGATCTCGCGGCCCGGTAGCGCCTCGGGCGGCGGCTCGCCGTGCTCGGCGATGTAGGCGGCGGTCATCTCGACGTCGAGTTGCCGCGCGGCTTCCTGACGCTCCCAGGTGCGCTCAGCCTTGGCCAGGTCCCGGGACTCGACGGCCAGCGCGCCAGGAGAGACGACGATCCGGAACCGCGGACCTTCCTCGCCACGCCACGCCGGGAGCGGAGCGAACTGGCCAGCGGCGACCGTCACCAGGTCGGCAGGAGGGAACTCCGGACCCCAGACGTCCCGCACGGTCGGCGGGTGATCCGGTACCGCTTCAAGATCCGGACGGCCCGTTGTGGCATATGTAACAAGCCCAGGGCCGGGCGCCGCGCTCTGGCCGCTACGCGACCCCGCGCGGCGCGGCAGGGTGACAAAAGGCGCAAGGGCGGCATTCTTGCCAGCAGCCGGGCGCATGTCGTACGTTGAGTCCGTCACGAGCGGAGTCCTTAGGCAGATGGCGTTCGTGGCCGACCCCGCCCCTCGCAGCTGTTAACTGCGGGACCAGGCGGGGTCAATCTGTCCGGCACGTTATCGGCGACGTCAGCCGCGGCCGGGAAGACACGCCGGCGCAAATGCCGGCAGCCGGCGATATCGGCCGGCTTCTCTAAATGGCCCTGGTGCGGGCCGTACCCCATCCAGCAGCCGCCGGATGATCGTCACCCTCCGGCCATGCGTCAAGCCCGGATGTGCAGGCAGGGCAACCAATGACCGGGGAAGTGCCGTTGGTCGACGTACACGCGAATCCGGGCTTGACACCTGTCCTGCGGGCTACGTGCGTTGGCAGCTATCGGTTGGATGGGGGAGGTGCGAGGGGTCCTTCAACGCGATCGTGGTACGTGGTCGAGATCTCGTCGTCCCACTCGTCGGACCAGTCGTCGTCTTCGTCGGGGGTCATGGCGCGTCCGGCAGCTGGAGTTCCGGCACGTCGATCTGCCCGCCAGCGTCGGCGATCCGGGCCAGCTGGACGGCATAACGGCACAACCCGATCATCTGCTGCGCGATCCACACGGGCGGCCAATGCACGGCCAGCTGGTCATCAGCCCACTCGGCCAGCGTGGTCAGCATGACGGCCAGCACCCGGTAGCCGGTCATCTGGACCTCACCAGTTCCGAGGCGTCATCGGGCACCACGACGGGCAGCACAGCGCGCGGGTCACGGCGCAGCTGCGCGCTGGCCCGGGCGACCTCGGCGGCCTGGTCCTCAGTGACGTACGGGCCCCGGAGACGGGTGAACGGGTCCTGCCCGGTCTTGAGGGTCACGGTGCAGCAGCCCGCATAGGCAGGGTCGGCCAGGGTGACCGGGCTGTAACTCGGGTAGTCCCGGATCGAGGTCCCGAGCGTGGCGGCCGCGGCGTCGATCGTCTTGACGCCGAAGCACAGCGAGATCGGGCAGTTGTCGCGGATCGAGCTGGGCAGGCTGTCCGTCGTCGGCTTCTGGGTTGCGGGAACGGTGAGCATCATTACCGACCGGCCACGGCGGATCAGCGACGACACCAGGAAGATGATCCGGCGCACCTTGGCCTCCAGCTGCTTGTCACCCTTGACGGCAGCCAGGTCGAGGTACGCCTGGCACTCATCGAGGATCGTCACCGCCAGCGGCCACGCCTCGGACGGCCCGACGTGCCACGCGTTCTTGACGCCGAGCAGCTGCCGGACGGAAGCCAGGCGATCGGTCATCAGCGTGTGCTGGCGCTCCAGCAGATCGATCACCTCATCGAGGTCATCACCCGCCATGATGTAGGCGCGGTCAGCGAAGTCATCGAACTCGCCCGCGTTCTTGCCATCGGCCAGCGCGAACTGAACGGCAGGCGACGGGGCCAGCTGGGTAATCCACGACGTCAGCTCCGTCGACTTACCGGCGCCCGGCATCCCTCCGACGCAGATACCCGGCACGTTGGCCAGGTCGGCGAACCGGTGACTGCCATGCTCGTCGCGGCCGAGGTAAAGGCGACTAACTCTGTCAGAGAAAGTCGGGATGCCGTCCATGCCGATCACCTCGAGCAGCGGGTCACGGCGCAGGCCCCGGACGACCAGGCGGCCGGGCTTGGGCTGGGACACCGACACGCGCGAGCACCGCCAGGAGTTGGCGATGTGCTCGGCCGCCTTCTCCAGCTCGGCGCGGCCGGTGCCGGGGACGGTGCGGACGCGGGCGGTAACGCCGTGCTGGGTCGGGTGGATCTTCGCCCGCGGATGTCGTACGACGCCCTTTAGATGCTGGTCCGGCGCGGCCAGGCCGAGGTTACGGGCCAGGTGATGCCAGCGGATAGCGGCCCACAGCGCCCGGGGAAGGTGACGCAGCCACGGAGTTTTCCAAACGCGTTTGGAATCCCGACCATGGTCGGGAAACTCGGAACGTGTTCCGACTTCCCGCACACGTGCGGAATTTGCCCGGCGCCGGATGACCAGCCGGACGGCCAGCACCACCACCGCGGCGGCGAGCACCAGCGCGGGCACCCACCACCACGCCTCGATGAAGCGGACGACCACCAGGACCACGCGGGCGACGACGTACACGACCAGGGCCAAGACGGCGACGGCGACGACGCTCAGGCCAGGGCTACCGCGACTGGCGGACTTGTGATGTTCGG